>QQVP01000129.1 GCA_003389215.1 Planctomycetota bacterium
GCGACATGATCGGTTCGCTCTCGATCGCCATGACCAACGGCATCGGGCTGGGCAAGATTGCCAACTCGATTCATCCCTACCCGACGCAGGCCGAAGCGATTCGCAAGGCGGGCGACCTCTACAATCGTACACGACTGACGCCGCGGGTGGCCGCTTTGTTCAAGACGTGGCTGGCCTGGACGCGGTGATCGTACGATGCGTTGCCGAGAGGATCCGGCTCGGCAGGAGCCTCGCCCTCCCAGGAGCACTGCGATCCCGAGCGTGAGGCCCCACTTCACACCCGCGCACTAAGCTCCTTGATCTCGTGGTTCAAGATGCGGTCGTTGTCCGAGTAGTCGACCGGCACCTCGATCAAGTGGACGCCGGGCGTTTCGGTACATTCACGCATCGTGGGAGCCAGATCGTCGGTGGCCGCGATGCGATAGCCCCGGGCTCCGTAGCTCTCGGCATACTTGACGAAATCGGGGTTGCCGTAGTCGAGCCCGAACGAGTCGAAGCCCATGTGGGCCTGTTTCCACTTGATCATGCCGTAGGCATCGTCGCGGAGCACGAGCACGACGACATGCAGATTCAACCGCACGGCCGTTTCGAGTTCCTGCGAGTTCATCATAAACCCGCCGTCGCCGCAGATCGCCATCACCTTCCGCTTGGGAAAGACGAGCCCGGCCGCCATCGCCGAGGGAAGCCCCGCGCCCATCGTCGCCAGGGCATTGTCCAACAGCACCGTGTTGGGTTGGTGGGCTTTGTAGTTGCGGGCGAACCAAATCTTGTAGATGCCGTTGTCCAGCGCGATGATCCCGTCGGGCGGCATGATCGCACGGACGTCGGCCACCAGTCGCTGCGGGATCATCGGAAAGCGGTCATCGTCGCTGCCCTGGCCGACGTGCGCTTCGGCGGCGGCCCGTACGGTTTGGAAGTAGGAGAAGTCCCAACTGGCCTGTTTGCTGAGCTGCTCCTTGATCTGCCAGATGCCGTTGGCGATGTCACCGACGACTTCGACCTGAGGAAAGTAGACCGGGTCGACCTCGGCCGAAGAGAAGTTGACGTGGATCACCTGATGCCCGCCGGGGCGCATGAAGAAGGGCGGCTTCTCCACGACGTCGTGCCCGACGTTAATGATCACGTCGGCATGTTCGATTGCGCGGTGGATGAAGTCGTGATCGGACAGGGCCGCGTTGCCGAGGAACCGCTCGTCATATTCGTCGACGACGCCCTTGCCCATCTGCGTGGTGATGAAAGGAATGCCGGTTTCGTCGACGAGCTGCCGCAACATGCGGCAGGTCAGCTTGCGATTGGCCCCCGCTCCGATGACCAGCAGCGGATGCCGAGCCGACTCGATCAACTCGACCGCGCGGCGAATCGACTTCTCTTCCGCGGTGGGACGCCGCACGAGGCTGGCCGTAAACACGCCGTCGCTGCACTCCTCGGTCGCAATGTCTTCGGGCAGCTCCAAGTGCGTCGCGCCGGGACGCTCCTCTTCGGCCCGACGAAAGGCCTCGCGGACTCGCGAAGGAATGTTCTCGCCGCTAACGATCTGCTGGGTGTACTTGGTGAGCGGGCGCATCATGTCGACGACGTCGACAATCTGAAAATGACCCTGCTTGCTCGACTTGATCGGCTTCTGCCCCGTGATCATCAGCATCGGCATCCCGCCGAGTTGGGCATAGGCGGCCGCCGTCACGAAGTTGGTGGCGCCGGGACCGAGCGTCGCCAGGCAAACGCCCGCCTTGCCCGTCAGCCGTCCGTAGGTGGCGGCCATGAAGCCGGCCGCCTGTTCGTGACGGGTGAGAATCAGCCGGATGCTCTCCGAGCGGGACAGCGAATCGAGCAGGTCGAGATTCTCCTCGCCGGGAATGCCGAAGAGGTACTCGACCCCCTCCTGCTCGAGGGCCTTCACGAACAGATCGGCAGCTTTCATCGCGTCTCCTTCGCACCCCACGGAACTATTGAGCCCACGGCAACTGCCGACAACGGCCACGCCCAGACCTGGCGAGGTCGCCCTATTCTAGGGGCCGCACTCGTGTTTGGTCTAATGGAAACGGGGTTGGGTCGCGTAGGTACGGCCGCCTGGCTGCTTGACCCACGTCCCCTAAACTTCAGTACGCTCGCCCCCTTCAATCACTCCCTTCGAGATCACCGTCCCTGCCGAGATCACCGTCCCCGTCGAGATCACCGTCCCCGTCGAGATCACCGTCATGAACGATCGCGCAAGCCCGGCCGACAAGCAGCAACCTTCCGAAAAATCACTGCAGAGGATGTGGAACTACGTCGAAAAATATTGGGAGGTAGTCCGCTGTCCGATCGCGACACGACGCGGGCGAGGCAGGACGGCCAAGAAGAGAACGAGAGTATGTCGAAGCGAGGCACGAACAACTCAGGATCGCACTGTCGAATCCGCGAACGGACCACGGCCTGGGCACTGGGAACCGGTTTGCAGGTCGGCCTGGAGCCGGGCGAGTATCGCGTGACGGACGTGGCCGACCTCGACGGCGTGACCTTCTTGCGGCTCGACGACCGCTATCACTGTCCCGCCGAGGCGTGCGACTTGACGCTTTCTTAGGGCGTCAGGTCTTCTCGGATCGCCAGGTCTGCTTCGGGCATCGGGGGATCGCTAGCGGGCGAGCCGAAATCCGCAAAACTGCCAGCGGGCCTCCGGCGGAAAGAAATTGCGGTAGGTCGCTCGGATGTGATTGCTCGAGGTGGCACAGCTGCCACCCCGCAGGACGAACTGGTTGCACATAAACTTCCCGTTGTATTCGCCGAGCGCGCCGTCGGGCGGCGCGTAACCAGGATAGGCGGTGTAGGGACTGGCCGTCCACTGCCAAACGTCGCCGAACATCCGCACAGCGCCGACGTCTTCCGTGGGGGGCGCCGCCGGGTGCAGCGCCGCGCCGGCGGCCAGCAGCGTGTCGGCAAAATTGCCTTGCTCGCTCGACACGGCAGCGCTGGCGACCTCCCACTCCGCTTCGGTTGGCAGCCGGGCCCCGGCCCAGCGGGCGAAGGCGTCGGCCTCGAAGTAACTCACGTGGCAGACCGGCTCCGCGGGGTCGAGCGGGCGAAGTCCGGCGAGCGTGAACTGCGACCAGCCTTCGGGGCGCTCGTGCCAGTAGAGCGGGGCCTGCCAGCCTTCCTGCTGCACCGTCTGCCAGCCGGCCGAGAGCCACAGCTCCGCGCGTCGATAGCCGTCGTCGGCCATGAACTGCAGATACTCGCCGCAATTGACGGGCCGGCTGGCGATCATGAAGTCCTCGAGCAGCACCCGGTGCCGCGGCGATTCGTTGTCGTAGGCAAAGCCGGGGCCGGTGTGGCCAATCTCGTAGATGGCTTCGTCATGTTCGAGCCACTCGGCTGCGGGAGGGCGCATCGAGCCCGGCGAATCGTCGTCCCGGGCCGGCGCCTCGCGATAGACCGGAAACAACGGGTTCCGCGAGAGGACATGCTTGATGTCCGTGAGGATCAGCTCTTGATGCTGCTGCTCGTGCTGGATGCCGAGTTCGACAATGTAGGCCAGCTGGGCGTCGTCGCTCTCGGCCAGTCGACCGGCGAGTCGCCGATCGACGTCGTCCCGGTAGGCCCAAACTTCGGCCACCGTGGGCCGCGAGAGCATGCCCCGCTCGGAACGCGGAAACTGCGCCCCGACCGCGTTGTAGTACGAGTTGAAGAGATACTTAAACGCCGGATGGAAAGGACGCTCGTCGGCAAAGCGGCCGAGCGCGAACTCTTCGAAGAACCAGGTCGTGTGGGCCAGGTGCCAACGCGTAGGGCTGACGTCCCGCATCGACTGGATGACGCAGTCTTCGGCCTCGAGCGACTCACAGAGTCGAGCGGTGAACGCCCTTGTGGCGAGATATCGCTCGCGCAACTCGGACGGGGACGTTTCCACGACGAAAGACTTGGCCTGGCTCATCGCATCCTTTCTCGATACCGGTCGGGCAGGGTCATGCCATCCACCATGCTAACACAAGCCGAACACCCGGTGTCGCCGGGCAATCCGGCGGAGGCCGCTCGTGGGAACATCCCTTACCGATACTCCGGCACCGGATGATCGAAGCGGCAGCCGGCGTCCCACTGCGAGCGTTGGTTGCCGTGTGCCGGGATGCCGCCGGCGTCCTTGATCATGCGGGCCAGGTGCATCAGGTTCCAGGTCAGGAAGGTGGTGTTTCGATTGGTGAAGTCGTTCTCGGGTCCCCCGGAACCTTCGTCCAGATACGAGGGTCCCGGCCCCGCCTCGCCGAGCCAGCCGGCGTCGGCCTGCGGCGGAATCACATAGCCGAGATGCTGCAGCGAGTAGAGGATGTTCATCGAGCAATGCTTCGCTCCATCCTCGTTCCCGGTGATCAAACAGCCTCCGACCTTGCCGTCTCGCTTGTTGTTTCTGGCTGAGCGTCATGGAACGATCCTCTCCTACATTCGGCAAAGCGTGTGTGCCAGGCAAGCAGGCCGCGTGACTGCGGCGATGCCGGCTCGTCGCTCGCTCTCTAAACCGTCGTTTGCTCGTCAATCACCGCCAGGTGAAGCACCGCGAAGCTGCGGTCCGCGTCGCACCAGTGGCGACGCAGTGTCAATCCGGTGCTGGCGGCCAAGGCGGCGAACTCCTGGATCGAGTACTTGTGCGAGTACTCGGTGCAAATCGACTCCCCCTCGGAAAACTCGAAGGTATGCTCGCCGACCGACACCTCTTGATCCTGCTCGCTGACCAGGTGCATCTCGATGCGATCGAAGTCGTCGTTGTAAACCGCTTCGTGACGAAACTGCTCGGGCTGGAAGTCGCCGTCGAGTTCACGATTGATGCGATGCAACAGATTCCGGTTGAACTCCGCGGTCACGCCCTGGCGGTCGTTGTACGCGGCCTCCATTTCGGCGACGTCCTTCTTCAGGTCAATTCCGATCAAGAGGCCGCCGCCACGCCCACAGAGGCGGGCGACGCCCCGCAGAAACTCGACGGCCGCTTCGGCCTGAAAGTTTCCGATCGTCGAGCCGGGAAAGTAAACCGCCTTGTGGGTCTCGGCAGGATCCGCCACCGGCAGGTCAAACTTGCTGGTGAAGTCGGCGCAGACGGGCAACACTTGGACGTCGGGATAGGCTGCCGAGAGTCGTTCGGCCGTGAGCTGCAGATGCCGCCGCGAAATGTCGACCGGCACGTAGGCGATCGGGTCTTCCAGGTGATCGAGCAACAGCCGCGTCTTGACGCTGCTGCCGCTACCGTACTCGACCAGCATGACGCCGGGGCCGATCTGTGCGGCCATCTCGTCGGCGAAGCGGCGCATGATCGCCAATTCGCTGCGCGTGACCGGGTACTCGTCGAGCTGGCAAATCTGCTCGAAGAGCTTGGAACCGCGATGGTCGTAGAAATACTTGGAAGGCAGACGCTTCGCGCCGCGGCTCAGGCCGATCACCACGTCTTCCAGAAAGGTCTCGGTCGGGGGGCCGTAGTCGAGTAGATCGACAGACGCCGAATCGTCCGGCACAACAGGCCTCGCTTTCGGTCTGGATCGTGCTACCGCTGGCGGAAGAGTGCCGCCTCGTGATGTGGCAAAGATACTGATCCTAGAGCATCGCGGGACGGTGTCCAACCACCCGCCCGCTGAGGAGTCCACCTACCGGGGGCGCGTCGAAGCCGATTTTGCGGGAAACTGACGATCGTCCGCGTTATTCGCCTCGCGCCGACGTCTTATCAACGACGGGAACTTGATCTGGTGAGAATGACATCACCCAAGCATGAGCTGCTTCATCGTCGGAGCGCGCTACCGCGTGAAAGGTCAAGCGATCACCTCGACGCCCTTCCAGAATGCCACATGGTCTTTGATGTTGGCGGCCTCGGGTTTGGGTTGCGGGTAATACCAGGCCGCTTGCGCGTTGGTTTCCCCGTCGACCACGACGTCGTAGTAGTTGGCCGTTCCCTTCCATCCGCAGACGGTGTGAACATCGCTCTCTCGAAAACACTCGCGGTCGAGCGAGTCGGGCGGAAAGTAGTGGTTCCCGTCGACGATGACGGTCGTGTCGCTCTCGGCGAGCGTCTTGTCTTGCCAAACGGCCTTCGGCATCGGTCTCCTCCGCGGTCTCTTGGCTTTGGGGTTCAGGGTCGAGCGTCTAGGGTCTCTCGGCTCCCAGCGAGTGGTCGTCCGTCCGCCGCCCCTTGGCACCATGATAGGTTCGCGTCCGAGAATGCCAAGGGCACGGGCGACGCTCGGTCCTGGCGACTGTTAGGATGCCCGCAGGCGCAGGCCGGGAGAAACAACCATCCGTTCGATGAGCCAGAAAGAAAACTGAACTAGCAGGGCCAGTGCCGCCGCGGCGAAGGCCCCCTGCATGATGAGCGCGTCGTCGCTGAGGCGGATTCCGGTGAGGATCGGTAGCCCGTAGCCGCCGGCCCCGACGAGCGCCCCGAGCGTGGCGAAACCGACGTTCATGACGGCCGCCGTCTTGATGCCGGCCAGGATCGTCGGCGCGGCGAGGGGCAACTCGACCAGACGTAGTCGCGCCAAGGGAGGCAGGCCGAGCGCCTGGGCCGATTCGTGAGCTCCGCGCGCGATGTTGTCCAAGCCGGCGAACGTGTTCCGCACGATCGGCAACAAGCTGTATAAGAACAAAGCCACGACGGCATTCATCGATCCGGTACCGAGACTCGACATCCCCAGCAAGCTGACCGGCTTCATGAGAATCACCAGCAGCGCGAGCGCCGGCACCGTCTGCACGATGCCTATGATCACGAGAATGATCGTCCCGGTCAGGCGGTAGCGCGCGGCGACGATTCCCAGGGGAATCGCCACCAGGATGGCAGGCACGAGCGACTTGCGCACCAGATCGACGTGTTCGATCGTATGTTTGCGAAGTCGCGTGTAGACGGTTTCCGGTTCGACGTGCGGGCGAATCGCCATCTGCTGTTCGAGGAACTCGGCGGCAATTTGCGATTCGGAGAGTCGAGTTCCGTCTTCCTGATCGAGTTCGGCGGCCAGGTTCATCCGCGTCATTTGGTCGACGTCGAGGGCACCGTCGAGGCGGTCGAGTGCAGTGGCGACCTCGGGAAAGCGCGTCGGCAAGTCGGCACGGTGGACGAGCACGGCGTCGTACCGTGTGAAGAACTCACGGTCATCCTCGAGCAAGACGATGTCGTGGACTTGGATCTTGGCATCCGTCGCGTAGACGTCCATCACGTCGATGGCGCCGCTGCTCAGCTCTCGATACGCAAGATCGTGATCCAGGACCTTCACGTCGCGGTCGCCGAGATCGTACGCCTGGCGCAGACTCGGCCAGCCGTCGTCGCGATCGACAAATTCGTGGCCGAACCCGAGCCGTAAATCGGGTCGCGCCGCGAGATCGGAGATCTTCTCGATGCCCAGCGCCTCGGCGCGCTGCCGTTTCATGCCAAGGGCATAGGTGTTGTTGAAGCCGAGCGGGCGACTCATCACGAGGCCATCCTCGCGGAGCACTTCCTCAAGGGCCTCGTCGTCGTCGATCTTCCGGTCGGCGAAGATCTCGCGACGGAGCGTCCCGGTGTATTCGGGATAGATGTCGATATCTCCGCTCACCAGGGCCTTGTAGACGAGCGTGGTCCCGCCAATCTCACGAAAATGCAGCGGCTCGGCTCCCGCATCGCGTGCCAAATGAGCGACGACCTCGCCGAGGATGACCGATTCGGTGAACTTCTTGGAACCGATGCGCAGATCGGCCTGTTCGCAACTAAGCGGCACGTACGCGACGCACAACAACAGCGTAGCGGCGATTCCGTAGCGGAGCATCAGGTCGCTCCTTCCGACAGCGGCGAACGCTGCGCGTTGATGAAGTCGGTGACGAACGACTCGGCAGGCGTCTCGAGCAATTCCTGAAACGAGCCCTGCTGGACGACGCGACCTTCGCGCATCAGGACGATCGCGTCCGCAAGGAAGGCCGCCTCGCCCATGTCGTGGGTGACAAGGATGACCGTCTTGGCCAGGCGGGCGAAGATCGCCTTCAGATCGGCCTGCAGCTCGGCGCGAATCATCGGGTCGAGGGCCCCCAGCGGCTCGTCGAGCATGAGCACCTCGGGGTCGAGCATGAGGGCCCGCATCAGGCTTACGCGTTGCTGCTGCCCGCCCGAGAGCTGCGCGGGATAACGATCGAGTCCGCTCTGGGGAAAGTGCGTCAACTCGGCGAGCTCGGCCGTGCGGGCGGCCAGTCGCGATGCGTCCCAGCCCAAGTAGCGGGCCATCAACTGCACGTTGGCCGCCGCCGTCAGGTGGGGAAAGAGCCCGCCGTCTTGAATCACGTAGCCGACTCGCTGGCGGATGGCGAGTCGACTCTCGGGCGTGAGGCGAACGGCGTCGAAGGTGATATTACCCGACGTGGGCGGAATCAGGCCCAGCATCAATCGCAGCAGCGTCGACTTGCCACAACCGCTGGGGCCGATCAGGACATGGGTCTGACCGGGGGCAAATTGCGTCGTATACGGGTCAACAACCCGCTTGCCGTCGTACGTCTTGGAGACATTCTCGAGCCTTAGCATCATCTCTCGATTGAACGTGAGACGTGCCGGTGGTGCAAGTCGCATGGGCGGATTCGAACAGCATTTTGCGGCGCGCGACCCGTTTTGCTGCACTTGCCTAGACCGAGAATGGGCAAGATTGAACGACCGGGGTCACAACCCCTGCCAACGCGCGTTTCAAAACGAGAAAGTACCGGGAGGCGGCCGCGACGCCTGTTCGATTTTGGTGAATTAGCTGGCGGCTTTGGTGAATTGCTTCACGGCACGAAGTCGATTTGGAAAGAGGCGGCTCTGCCGGTACGGGCGTGAAACGACGCGCACGGCACGGAGTCACACCGGTCGCTGTTCGGCGTGCTCGACCGTGCCGGTTGCCCGACAGCCCGGGGTCTCCTCACGACGCCGCGGAGACCGGGACGGCGGTCGACCGGATCCTCCGGAACACCATCTGGATTTCGCATCCCGGCCGAATCGGTTACACTAACGGAAGCGTCTGCGACGGGGGCGTCGTTGTTCAGAATTTAGGATCGGGAGCAGGCAGTTCCATGTCCCTGGTGTCTTATACTCCGCTGGCAGTTCGTGATCGCAGGTCGCGGTCGCCCCAAGGTTTCACGTTGGTGGAACTGCTGATCGTGATTGCAATCGTGATCATTCTCTTGGCGCTGTTGATCCCGACGGTCGGCCAGGCACTCTCCTCGCGGAAGACGACCCAGTGTGCCGGACATCTCAAGGAACTGGGCCTGGCCCTGAAGATGGCCGTCGACAACGGCGATACCGTCACGGCCGACGCCTGGACCACCGCGCTGTTGTCCTACGTCGGCAACAAGAACGACATCTTCCGCTGTCCCGAAGATGCGGTCGTCGGTGCGACGGTCAGCTACGGCATGAACCATCGGGCCTACCGCTTCGACGATGAAGACGGCGGCCGCATCGTGATGCTCGATTACAAGAAACCGGTCGCCAAGCTGGTCGTCGACACGTTGGCCGAGCAGGATGAGTGGACGGAGGGCGGCGACGCGTTTGCGGCCCGACACGTGGGACGTCTGAACGCGCTGTTGCACAGCGGCGCGGTGAAGGAATACGAGCCGGAGACGATCGACCCGCGCGAGTGCGAGCTGTGGAAGCGGTACTGGCGGCCCTATCGCGAGCGGCACGTCAACTTGGAAACCTGTGGCGGTACGGAGCCTCCCCCGGACGATCAAGATCCGCCCGCGGGCTACGACGAGCAGGACCAGAATCACAACACCGTCTTCGATCCGCTCGATCCCAACAAGTGCGCCTATAGCGAACCGGAGATCCTGGACGACGACGACGCCGAGTTTGAGTGGGAGGAGTATATCCAGGTTATTCCCACTCCTTGGGGGAACATTGAGATCCCCTACGGCGACTGGGCACGCCAGACGCGGAATACCAACGTACCTAGCCAGAACCAATCGTTCGGTTACGAAGAAGATCGCTGGCGAGCGAGCGGCAATGGTGAAGCCGGCACTTCGGCGGCGTTTACGTTCGACATCGAGCCGGGCGATCACAACATCTGGCTGCACTGGCTGGGGGGGGCGAGCCACTCCAGCGCCACGCCAATCCGCGTCTATGAAGGCGAAGTCGACCCGCAGCGACTGGTCCACGAAGAGTACGTCGACCAGAAGAACGATTCCGATGGTGAGCGGATTATCCTCAACAATAGCTTCACGTTCTGGTTTCCGCTCAACGGGGGCAACCCGATCACGGTGAACGACGCGAACTTGATCGTCACCGTCTCGGCCGACACCCAGGGCACGACCGGCAACCCCGTGCTGGGCGGCAGCCAGCAGGTGGTGGCCGACGCGGTGCGGATCGCCTGCACGACCGACCCGGCCTATTCGCCCGGTCGTTGTGTGAACGATCCGACGGGTCAAGAGATTGACGACGGCGCAGCGACGGCCACCAGCGGTTGGTCGTCCGGCGGCAGCGCCAATTCGCACGGGGGCGGTCACTTGGAAAAGGCGGCCGGCAACGGCGATGCCACCGTGTCGTACGAATTTCCCGATCAGCTCTCGGGGCTTTACCGGATCTGGCTGCGTTGGGATCCCGATCCCACTCTGGCGAGCGACGTGCCGGTCTCCGTCTACGAAGGGGACCGCTTGCTGAGAACGTTTACCTTCGATCAAACCCAGGAGTACATGGGTGCCGATCTCAATGGCAACGGTGAAATGTGGTTCATGCTGGGCGACGTGGAGATTCGCAACGGCACGATTCGCGTGGTGGTCTCCGACGGGGCTTCAGGCGGAAAGGTGGTCGCCGACGGGGTCCGCATCCAGTGTGGCTATGGGGGACCCAGCCCCTGCGACCAGGAACTGTATGGCCGCTACTGTCGGCGCAACAATCCGGAATACTATGAGAACTCGGGGATGACCCAGGCCACCGAGGAAGCGGTCGCCCGGGGGATGGGCTGGATTGCCCGACATCAGCTTCCCAACGAAGGAACGGACGATCGCCCGTCGGCGGGCTGGAGCTTCGATCACACCCAGGGAACGGGTCCCTACGCAGACACCGACGGCTCGAATTGTGGCATGCGTTGCCCCGGCCCTGGAAATCGGGCGCCGTTCACGGTGGCGGCGACGGGAATGGCCCTCTTGCCCTACTTCGGGACGGCGATGGGACCGACAGACGGTACCTACGGCGACGTGATCTCTGCCGGAATCAACTATCTGCTCGATCACTTCGAGGGTCAGGGAAACGCGGGCCGCGTGACCTCCGGTGCTTTGGAATGGCATGGCCACGGGTATTTTCACGAGGGCGAGGGCTACGAGAACGCGATCGCCACGCTGGCGGTGATCGAGGCCCTTGGAGTTTGTCGACAAACGGGCTTCGGGGATTACGTCGATGAGGGTGAGTTGACGCAAGCCGCGACGGCGTTGATGCGGCGCTTGATCTACTGCCAGGACGAGCATGGCTCGGGTGCCTGGCGTTATATTTGCGGCGGGGACGACGACATGTCGGTGTTGGTCTGGAATCTGCAGACCCTGCGGGGTGCCGCCGCTGCCGGTTTGGACTACGAAGCGATGGCCGACTACGGCGTCATGGACAAGGTACGCGAGTACCTGCGGTACCGCGTCGCGGAGCAGGACAGCATCGTTGTTGACGAGTACGGGGAGTATGGAACGAATTACCGGTATCGATGGGCAGAGTACTACTCCGGCGGAAACCACTTCGCAGGTTTTGCCCACGCTCTCTCGGGAGCCCAGCTTCAGTCGGCAGGGTTGCAACAAGTCGCTGATTTTTCAACCGGCTATTTCGGATCGGGATCGTACAAGACCTACTACGTACATCATTTTCTCCGCCAATCGGGCGGAGCTCGCTGGACGGACTGGGACACCAGGATGAAGGCCTTCTTAACCGAATCGCAAGAAAGCGATCCGGACTCGCACCTGTACGGCAGCTGGGGTGAGGGAGGGAAAATCACGGCAGAATGCGGACGGCTTTGGGACACCGTGTCGGGGACGTTGCGGCTGGAAGAATACTATCGCCATTCGACGGGTTTCTAAGGGGCGACTCGATCCGCGGGAGCGCCGGCGCAAGCGCCTCACCGGTCGCGTGGTACTGTCTTCAGCCTAAAAACGCCGAGCCCTTCTCGACCACTTCCACTTGGCAGACAAGAATCGCATGCACTTCGCTGATCGAGTATCGCGGTTCTGGGCAAACAACTCGCCAAACGCTGCGCTCCGCCCACTTTACGGTCTTCGCCGCCTGGCGGTCTGTCTCGCGCTGATGGGTGGTTTGACCGGCTGCTCGGATGACTCAAGCTGGAATGAGGACGCCGCCCGACGCGTCGACTTTTCCTTCAGCGAGGAAGAACAGGAAGTCGTGGCCCGGATCAACGCGATCGACCCGCTGGCCCAAGTGGTCCCCCTTCCGCCACAGGGCAGTGAAGAGCAAGGCACGCAGGCCGCGGTTGCTGAGTTTGCCCTCAATTCCGACACCTGGGAGTTCGCGTTCGAGGACGCGCTCGCCGAACTCAATCAGCTCCGCCCGATCGTGGGCCTGCAACTCAGGGTTGGCAACTTGCGCGACGCCGACCTGAAGTTGCTGTCGCGTTTTGATCGCTTGCGCAATCTGACGATTTCGAGCCCCGAAGTCACCGATCAATCCCTGAAGTTGATCGGGGCAATCCGCTCGCTTCATCAGCTCGGCCTGCCTGGCTGTCGCATTACTGACGAGGGGATATCCAGCCTGGCCGAACTGGATCAACTGCGCATCCTCATCCTCAGCAGAACGGAAGTTACAGGCGAGGGACTGGCGTCGCTCGCGGCCAGCAGTCGGATCGAAACACTGCATCTGAGCGAATCGCCGGTAGACGACGCGGGACTAGCCGAGATCGGTCGGCTCAAGGACCTTGAGTTGCTCTTTCTCGACGGAACGCAGATTACGGACACCGGCCTGCTTCACTTGAAACAACTCAAGGACCTCCGCACGCTCAACGTCTCGAACACCCAGGTAACGCGTCAGGGCGTCGCGGAATTGCAACGGTTTCTGCCGAATCTTCACGTGGTGCAAGGCACGATCAATCGGGACGCGCGGCGAGGTCGGAACTGATCGAATCGGTTGGTTGATAAGCGGTTGCAGCGCCGCGGACCCTCCGAACGAGGGAAGGCCGCCCCGGCTTCGTTGGGTCCCGGCGGGTAACTTTTTCTCGTGACCGAGGTCGGCCGCCGTGCTAGACTGGGGCCGGCTTGAATCGAGCTGGCGAGGCACGACGAGCTTCAACGCGATTCGTGCACGCCCCCGGCGAGTCGCGCCGCTTCATCAGCAAGTCGCGCGTGGCTCGTAGCGATCGCTGCCCCCCGACGTAGCGGATCACGGGTCGAGTCGAGCCATCGCGACGCGTCGTGCGTGCCGGAGGCGCGGCGAAAAGGTACGGGCAAAGTGGACCGTTCGGTCGGAAGGCAGCCGGACGGGAACGTTGCGGAGAAAAGGCCGTCGAGGTCCGCAGGGATTGTTGCGGAGCAAACATACGGGATCCGCCCCGTCGCAGCTGGTAATTGGGAACCAGGGCGGCCCGCGGGCTGGGTTCTCGTCGAACTCCGTGTGATATGGCCCCGTTGTTGAGAACCGCCCATGCCGCGTCGCCTTCGAGGACGCAGCGCGCGACGTAGCTCGCGCACCCCGATCGGTGTGTCGTCGCGTTCTGCCACGAGTCGTGGCCCGCGTGGCGTGACGAATGTCGCGCTACGCCTGGAGTCGCTTGAGCCAAGGCTGCTCCTCTCCGCCAGCGACCCGGAGTTGCCCCAGTCGACGGCCGTCGGCGACGACGACTTGATCGTGGCCGATCGTTCGACGAGCGACGCTTCGACTTCGAGCCAACCGGTTTCGTTGGCGGCCAGCAGCACGACTCACATCGTCCTCGCCGGCGACGATCTGCAGGCGGTCATCGACGCGGCGGTGCCGGGCGACACCATCGAACTGCAGGCGGGCGCCACTTTCACCGGCAACTTCACGCTACCGAACAAGGTCGGCGCGGGCTGGATAACCATCCGCGGTTCCGCCCACGCATCCTTGCCGACAGGTCGGGTGACGGCGGCCGACGCCGCGTTGATGCCGAAGCTGGTCACGCCCGACAACGGGGCCGCGCTGCGTGTCCAGTTTGGCGGACACCACTATCGCATCGAAGGGATCGAGATCACCTCGACCGCGCCGGTCACCCAGGCGCTCGTCCAGATCGGCTATCAGGGAGCGTATCCCTCAGTCGTCAGTGAATTCGCCAGCAACATTACCATCGACCGATCGTACATCCATGCCCAGGGCGACAACCAGGTCATTCATGCCATCGATGCTTCGGGCGAGAACATTACGCTGACCAACTCGGAAGTCTCGAACATCAAGGCGATCGGTGCCGATTCGCAGGCGTTCTACTCCGGCATCGGGCTGTCTGGCTATACGATTGAGAACAACTTTCTCGAGGCCTCAGGCGAGAACATTCTATTCGGCGGATCGAACCTGACGCTCGGCCCATTCGTGCCGAGCTACATCCTGATTCGTGGCAACTCGATCAGCAAACCGAACTCATGGCGAAGCGATCATCCCGATTTCGCGGGAACCGAATGGACCGTCAAGAACCTGATCGAGTTCAAGGCGGGTCGCAACGTCATCGTTGATGGCAACGTGGTCGAGAACAACTGGGTCCAGGCTCAAAACGGCACCGGCATTCAGATTCTCTCCCGGAACGCGGAGGTCGAAAACGTCTTCATTTACGACAACGTCTTTCGCAATATGCGATCGCTCCTGTCGATTGCGCCGCAGATGTTTCCACTAAACAACATCACGTTCGAGAATAACCTGGCGTACGACATCGAACACAACCTGTTTTCGATCGTTTCCGGCCCCACGTTTGCCGCCTCGGTCGACAATGTCACCATCCGCAACAACACGGCCCTGTTTGGCGCGGACGCGACCAACGGCCTCGGCAACGCCAATCTGTTCCTCGGCGATACGACGACCGTCGTCAGCAATTTTCGATACGAGGACAATATCCTGGGTGCCGGCGAATTCGGCATCGCCAGCACGTCGCAGACCGTCGGTTTGCCCTCGATTCAGTACTTTGCCGACGGTTTCAACGTACTGGGCAATCAGGTCGTCGGGGCTCCGTCACAAACGGCGGCCACAACCTACGCGCTCGGAAATCCGCACAGCCAGGGCGCCGACTACTACGGCGATTTCTCGCTCTGGACCGACGTCGCCGCGATGGGCTTTGCCAACCATGACTTGCTGGTGCCCGAGCACTTCGACCTCAGCGGAAATCCAGGTCTGGCTGGCAAAGGTGCCGACATCGCGGCGATCCTGGCGGCCATCGATTTGCCACCGGCGGTCGCGCGGATTTCCGCGAACGGACAAACCGCCTACGAGATCAACGACATCACGGCTTCTAGCAACGGACTGTTCGAGTTGAAGATCGAGTTCTCGCGCCCCGTCGTCTTCGCCGCGACGGACGTGAGTGTCCAGGAGGTCACGTTTCCCGGCGGTGTGGAAACGCTCGGCAATGTGGTTGCTGTTCAAAGCGTGACAGGAAGCGGCACCGACACGATGACGCTAACTTTCGCTCCCGGTACGGTCGTCGATACCTGGGTCCAGGTGACGCTGCACGACACGATCGTTGACCTGGCCGGTGAAGCGCTCGACGGTGAGTCGACCGCCATCGGACCTGGTTTAAGTGTGCTCGCGGACGCCGACGCGGACCTTCCCACCGGCAACCACCTGGAGGGCGGCAACACGATCTTCTACAGCGGCAACCTGGTCGGCGATCTGGACGGCAGTGGCAGCGTTGCGGTCACCGACATCCTGACGGCCTTCTCGAACACCACAGGTCCCAACCCCGCGCCGCCGAATCCTCCCTTCGGCATGGCGGAGTTCCAAGGCGATTTCGACGGCGACACCGATATCGACGTATCGGACCTGCTGGTTCTCTTCACGGTCAACGGCAATTCGCTCGATCCGCTCGTCTTGCCGGGCGGCGGATTGCCGCTGGCCGGCTTCGTCGGCGCCCCGACGGGAGCGCCGCTCGGCGGGGCGCTCGCGCTCGCGGAATCAAGTGTTCATCAAACAATGACGTCGTCGTCGCAGAGCATCTCGACGACATCGTCGTCTCCGCAGTCCGCCGCGCCGGACTTCGGCGATGAAGAAGCGACCGCGGGGCCGCCAGCGGCGGGTCGACTCGACTCCCAGCTCGTCGATGCGGCCTTGGACGACGACGCTGTGGACGATGACGGCGACGAAGATCCGCTCGCCGTCTCGTTCGGTCTGTAGCGGCTGCAACGCCTGCGTCGGCCCCTCGGCTGCCGCCCTGCTTCGTCGAACCGGCTTTCTGCCCGACACGCTGCGGAGACACCTATGCTTGTAAGGTGCCTAGGCACATCGCGCTCGCGAGAAGCGACGCGCCCCGCCCGACCATGAAGGTCACTCGCCGCTAGCCCCAGGCAAGAACGGGAGAAGGTTATGGTTCGCTCTCGAAGAGCACGTCATCGTGCCGAGTCGATGCTGACCGAGAAGATGCGATCTCTGGAAGTCGACAAGCGACGCATCCGCGAATTCTCCGCCAAGGTCGGTCGCCTCAAGGCGGAGATTCTGGGCAGTCGCTGAGCACGTCCGCCTCAACACCGCACCGCGACGGTCCGCCCTGGCCGACGCGCGGCTCCCGCTACATCCCTTCGGCCAATAGATAGGCCAGAATGTCGCGCAGCTCCTCGGGCGTTTTCACCAGGCCGGCCGGCATCGGCGACTGCGACGTCTCCTCGCGCTCCTCGATTGCGGACTTCTCGACGACGACGATCTTCGCGTCGCCCTGCAGCAGCTCGATCCGATTCGCGTCCTCGCGCAGCACCAGCCCGCGATGTTGCCGCCCGTCGCGATCGACGATCAAGGTGGCTCGGAACAGCGGCGAGACATTGCGGCTCGGCACCAGGACCGACTCGGCCAGATACTCGGGCGAGAATCGGGCTCGTGCATCGGCCAGGCTGGGCCCCCCGGCGACCGGCACGTCGCCCCGCGTGGCGTGGCACTTGTTGCAGCCGATGCTGGTAAACAATTGGCGTCCGCGGGCCACATCGCCATCGGCGACCGCGCCGACCCAGTCGTACTCGAAGAATACGGCCGGCACCGCGGCCTCCCCCGCCTGCAGGGCGGCTTCGAGCCGCGCGGCCAGCGTCTGTTCTTCGGCCGAAGGAACCCGAGCGACCACCGGCTCAAGCGACCGAATGGCCAGTGGCGGCGGGCCTTCGCCGCTGTCGATCAACCGCAGCAAGATGGTATTGCTGCCGGCCCGTAACTTGATTGGCAGCGCGCTCTGCATCTTCTCGATCCGCTGACGAGGTTCGACGTTGTTCGCCCGGGCCCAACGAAACCAGATTGGCGAAGACCAGACGACCGACCCGTTGTGCCAGACGCGGACCCAGCTCTTGGCACCGACGTCGAGCTCGATCGTCTGCTGCTGACCGCTCTCGATCTGAAAGTAGACGTACGCCGACTGTTGCGGATCGGCCGGCAAGTCTTCGGCCAGCGAGAACTGACCCTCGCCGTCGCGGTTTCGACGCGACCAGACGAGCGGACCGCGGCCGCTGTCGTACGACTCGGCCAGGTCGATCGGCCGCTGCTCCGGTCCAAAGCCCGGTCCAAAAACGTCGCCGCTGTCGCGCACCGGTCGGTTAGGAAACGGCCCGCAGGTCGCGACTTCGGCAACCGGCTGCCACGGCTGACCGGTCAGCCGCGAACGCTCCGAGGCGGCGCGGACCCGCGATACCGCGGCGTTGCTTCGCTCGTCGTCCAAGAGGTTCAAGAAGGTGGCCGCCTGCAGTCGTACGATCTCATCGTCATCTTCCAGTCGCGCCAGCAGCAGGGCGAAGAGTCGCTGCTGGTCGGGACCGCGCGGCGCGTGCTTCCAAAAGTCCTTGATGCGATACGTACCAATGCGACCCGCGTCGCGCAGGTCGACCGCTTCGCCGTCGAGATTCACGACCGGCCCGCGCGGATCGCCCAGCGGTGCCTCGTCGGGCAGCGGAGCGGTAGCCGGGCGCACCGTCAGGCGTCGCCCGGTGGCCAACACGCCCGCCAGGCGCCGCCGCGGATCGCTCGCTTCACAGAGTTTGGCCAACTCAGCGGGCGGTAGCTTTGCGACCAACAGCCGGACGGCCGTCTGACGCAGATAGGAGTCGTCACTCACCGCCGGCCCGGAGAGCACGTCGGCAGGCACGCCGTCGAAGCGAAACAGACCTTCGAGCGCCGCGAGCTGCACACGCGGGTGCTCATCGGCGAGTCCCTCGACGAACATCGCTTGCATCGCTCCCAGCTCCGAATACTCGGCCAGCGCTCGATAGACCTGCTGCCGCACCTCTGGGCGCGCACTCGCGCGGGCCTTGGCGAGTGCCGTCGTCGCCTCGGGCGTGCGACTCGCCGCCGCCAGGTGGACCAGGTGAATCAGCCGTGGCGAGTCCGCCTTCTCGACCTCCAGCCGGGCCGCCGCCTCTTCGAGGATCGGGCCGCCGCGCCGGTTCAGCTCGACGTGGGCCCGGTAACGCCGCCACCAGTGATCCGACTTGAGCTCGTCGAACAGGCGATCGACGCTGGCGGCAACGGCATCGTACGAATCGAATAGATACGGGGCCGCATCGTCCGACCCGGTGATCATGACCAGGTCGCTCTTGTAGGTGGGCGAGCCTTCGTTATGCCGCATGTAGGAGATCGTCGCGAATAGCCGGCCGCCGCGACCAACGCTCACGCCGACCGGGCGCACCAGGTCGCGACCCTGCACGACATCGAGCTCCCGCGTACGAAAGCTGGCACCCCGGTCGAGCAGCGGATAGCGGGTCACCTTGCGGGCGCCCCAGCGAGCGACCACGAGATTGTGGCGAAAACGTTCCGGCAATTGCGGCTCGTTGTAATAGGTCTGGCCGACCGGCACGGCGCGACCCATGCCTTCGAACATCGTCCGGACGATGTCGCGGCGCTGCGGCGTCTTGAACATCATCCAACCCCGCGGCCAACCGAGGTCCGCGCCCGGCGTCAGATGCAACAGCCGACCCGGCACGTAGCCGATCGGATTGCCCTCGTGATCGTTGTCGTTGGTGAACAAGTTGAAGTGCTCGTCGAAGGCGAGCCCGCACGAATTGCGGAGGCCGGTGGCCACCACTTGCAGGCGGGTTCCGTCGGGCCGCAGGCGAAAGGCCCCGCCGACACCGTTCCAGTGCATCCGCGTGCCCTCAGGTTGGCTGAAGTAGGTCCAATAGCCCCAGTGGTCGGGCCGTACGGGATCGAGCAGGTACCAGGTCGGATCGCCCGTGACGAGAT
The DNA here is from genome assembly GCA_003389215.1 of Planctomycetota bacterium. GTDB lineage: Bacteria > Planctomycetota > Planctomycetia > Pirellulales > UBA7805 > MB-PLM-2. The sequence goes on from QQVP01000129.1 coordinate 19,268, forward strand.
ACAGATCGTCCTCAGGACCCCAAGCCAGTCCATGAAAACACTGATGCACGTGCCCCAGCGGAATGCCCCACATCAATCGCCTGGCGGTCAGACCTTCGCGCTTTACCCGGGCGTCCTTGACGACGTAGAGCGCGCTCATGGTAAGGACATAGATGTCGTCACCTCGAATGGCCAGATCGTAGATCCAGGTGTGATTCGGAAACCGATAGAGCAGCTGCCGCTCGCCATAGAGCGGACCGTCGACGGCATCCTGTCGCGGCTCGTACACGAACAGGGCCTCGCGACCGCCGACAAACAGTCGCCCCGTGGTGTCGTGACGATGACTCAGAAACGACTCCGTTTCCGAGGTGTCGATCAACACGTACTTCAGTCCGTCGACCGCCTCGTAATCGGCGGCCGTGACCGCGCTGGGCCCAGCCGCCGCTTGGAGCAGGACGGCGGACATCAAGAACGCGACCGAAAGCAAACGACAACGCGACATGCGATCCTCTCCGTGCAGTGTTCGACGAGGGAAAATCGGGGGGGTCCTTGGCGAATCGTCCGTCAGCGTAACGTCGCGGCGCGGCCCGGTTCAAGTCTTTGCGAGCGGTTAGCGTGCCTGGTTTTCGCCCCAGCAGCAGGTCGATTTCGCAAGCCCGAACACTTTTGGCCGGCCGCCGCTTCAGGCTACAATGGACACCGCGATCGGCCGCGTGCCGACGAGCCCCCCCCACGCCCACCCCCCTGCCCCGCCATGCGTTCGGTCCTGCCTCGCGTGACTTTTTCGCCCGGCCTGTCTGCTGCGCGCCGCATCGCCGTAGCAGTCGCGGTCTTGCTGGTGCTTCCGCAGAGCCACGTTCGCGGTGAAGACACGGCCGCCGCGGCACCAACCGCAGCAGCGACTTTGGCCATCGACTTCGCCAGTGAGGTGCGGCCGATTCTCTCCAGCACCTGCTTTCGCTGCCACGGTCCCGACGAACAAACTCGCGAGGCGGGACTGCGACTCGACACCCGCGAAGGTGCCCTCGGCAGCGGTGGTGAAGAGGGCCCGATCGTGCCGGGCGATGTGGCGGCCAGCGAGCTGATTCGCCGCATCACCAGTGGCGAAGCGGACGAGCGGATGCCGCCGCCCGACGCGGAGAAACAACTTGCGGCCGACGAGATCGAGACGCTCAAGAACTGGATCGCGGCGGGGGCCGCCTGGGAAGAACACTGGTCGTTCACAGCGCCGACCAAACCGGAACTGCCGGCGGTCAAGCAGTCGGACTGGCCCCGCGGACCGATCGATCATTTCGTGCTCGCTCGTATGGAACAAGAAGGACTGTCGCCTGCGCCACCAGCCGAACGGGCGGCGCTGTTGCGACGGGTCACGCTCGACCTGACCGGGCTGCCGCCGACGATCGCAGAGCTCGATGCCTTTCTGGCCGATGAGAGCCCGACGGCCTACGAAAAGGTCGTCGACCGCCTGCTCGCCACGCCGGCCCATGCCGAGCGGATGGCGCTCGACTGGCTCGACGCGGCTCGTTACGCCGACACCCATGGCTATCACGTCGACTCGATTCGCGAGATGTGGCGGTGGCGCGATTGGGTGATCGAGGCGTTTGCCCGCAACATGCCGTTCGACCAGTTCACCATCGAGCAGCTCGCCGGCGACCTGCTTCCCGAGGCGACCCGCGAGCAAAAGATCGCCACCGGCTTCAACCGCAATCACGGCATCAACTTCGAAGGGGGCGCCATCCCCGAAGAATTTCGCGTGGAATACGTCGTCGATCGGGTACAGACGACCGCCACGGTCTTCATGGGCCTCACGATGCAATGTGCCCGTTGTCACGATCACAAGTTCGATCCGATCTCGCAGCGGGACTACTACCGCTTCTTTGCCCTGTTCAACACGATTGGCGAGCGGGGCATCGACGGCGCCACCGGCAACGCCCGCCCGCTGCTCACGCTTCCCAGCGACGAGCAGCGCGAGGCGTTTTACGCGGTTCAGCAGCAGATCGAAGAGCTTAGCGGTCGCATGACGGCGCGTGCCAAAGAGGTTACCGCCGAGCGCGAGGCCTGGGTCGCCCGACGTCTGGCCGAACTCGAAGACCAGCAGTCCGCCGCAAACGACGCGAGCACCTCCGCCGGCACGGGCGACGATGCGATCACGATCGTCGACAAGATCATTCTCCTGCCGGCCGAAGAGCGAACCGACGAGCAGCGATATCAGCTGCGCAAGTATTACGTCGACAACTTTGACGAGGAGTATCGCCGTCTGCTGGCCGAGCGCAAGAAGCTCAAGCGACAAAGCGACAAGCTCTACGCCGCGATCCCCAGCGTGATGGTCATGGAGGAGATGGAAGAGCCGCGTGCGACCTTCGTGCTGAATCGCGGTCTTTACGATCAACATGGCACCAAGGTGAGCGGCGGCGTGCCGGCCAGTTTGCCACCGTTGCCCGAGGGCGCCCCGGCCAATCGGCTGTCGATGGCCCGCTGGCTCACCTCGCCCGACCACCCGCTCACGTCCCGCGTCACGGTGAATCGATTCTGGCAGATGTACTTTGGCACCGGCATCGTCGAGACCTCGGAGAATTTCGGCAGCGAGGGAACGCTGCCGACGCATCCGCGACTGCTGGACTACCTGGCCACGCGGTTCGTCGAAACCGGTTGGAACGTGAGGGCGATGCAGAAAGAAATCGTGATGTCGGCCACGTACCGGCAATCGAGTCGCACTACGCCCGCGAAACTGACCGCCGATCCCCAGAATCGCTTTCTTGCCCGGGGACCGCGATTCCGCCTGCCGGCGGAGTTCATACGCGACAACGCGATGGCGATCTCTGGCCTGTTGGTCAAGAAGGTGGGTGGTCCGAGCGTGAGCCCCTATCAGCCTGAAGGTTTGTGGGACGAGGTGTCGTTCGGCATCAAGAGCTACGGCGGCTTGATCTACAAACAAGATCACGGCGACGCGCTCTACCGGCGCGGCATGTACACATTTTGGAAGCGATCGTGCCCGCCGCCGGCACTGAACACATTCGACGCGCCGGAACGCGAGGTTTGCACGGTGCGTCGCGAGCGGACCAACACGCCGCTGCAGGCCTTGGTGTTGTTGAACGACCCGACGTTCCTCGAAGCCTCGCGACACTTTGCCGAGCGGATTCTCGCAGCGGGTGGTTCGTCGGACGCGGATCGGATCACCTACGCGTTCCGACGCGCACTGGCCCGACCTCCGACCGAAGCCGAGCGCGATGTGATTGCCGCCGAACTGGCCGAACGCCGCGCCGCTTACGACCGTGACCCGGCCGCTGCCCGCCAGATCCTTTCCATTGGCGAATCGAAGCGGAACGAGACACTGGACGACACCGAGCACGCCGCCTGGACGTCGGTGGCCCGACTGTTGCTGAATCTCGACGAGACGATTACGAAGAACTGACTCAATGACGGGCCCTCAAGAAGAACTTCGACGGCTGCTCACGCGGCGCTACTTCTTCGGTACCGCCGGCAGCGGGATCGGCGCCGCGGCACTGACTTCGTTGTTGGCCGCCGACGGTTTCGCCGCCGCACCGGAAGACGCGCAGGGTGCCGTGGCCGCCAAGTTCGAGCCCCCCGCGCCGCGCGGGCCCGACTTTGCCCCCCGGGCCAAACGGGTCATCTACATCTTTCAGTCGGGCGGACCGGCTCAGCTCGACATGCTCGAATACAAGCCGCGGCTCCGCCAGCTGCATGGCACCGACCTGCCCGAGTCGGTGCGCGGCAACCAGCGGCTCACCAGCATGACCAGCGACCAGCCATCGTTTCCGGTCGCGTCGTCGTACTTCGATTTTCAGCAGCACGGCGAGTGCGGCACGTGGTTGAGCAGTCTTCTGCCGCACACCGGTCGCGTCGTCGACGACCTTTGCCTGATCAACTCGATGCACACCGAGGCGATCAACCACGACAACGGCATCACCCTGCTCTTGACCGGCCGCCAACAGCCGGGACTGCCGAGCATGGGCTCGTGGATCAGCTACGGACTGGGAAGCATCAGCAACGTGCTGCCGGCATTCGTTGTCTTGATGTCCAACGGCAGCTCGCAACGCAAGGACGTCTTGCCGCTGCACCACCGACTCTGGGGGAACGGCTTTCTCGACGCCCGGCATCAGGGCGTCAAGTTTCGCAGCGGCGCCGACCCCGTGCTGTATCTGAACGACCCCAGCGGTCTCGATCGCAGCGAGCAACGTCGCCTGCACGACCGTCTGGCCCGGCTCAACCAGTTGCAATACGAGCGCTCGGGCGATCCCGAGATCCTGGCCCGCGTCGCGCAGTACGAGCTGGCGTTTCGCATGCAGCGTTCGGTGCCCGAGCTGATGGATCTCTCCGGCGAATCGCAGAGCACGTTCACGCTTTACGGCGAGCGTTCGCGCACGCCCGGCACCTATGCGGCAAATTGCCTGTTGGCACGGCGGATGATCGAGCGGGGCGTCCGTTTCGTACAGCTCTTCCACCGCGGTTGGGATCAGCACGACAATCTGCCCGCCGATCTGCGCCGCCAATGTGGCGACATCGATCAGGCCGACGCGGCGCTGATCACCGACCTGAAGCAGCGCGGCCTGTTGGAAGATACACTAGTCGTCTGGGCGACCGAGTTTGGTCGCACCGTCTACTGCCAGGGCAAGCTCGAGCGCAACAACTATGGCCGCGATCATCACCCGCGCAGTTTTTCCGCCTGGCTGGCCGGTGCCGGAGTGCGCGGCGGCATGACCTACGGCAAGACGGACGAGTACGGCTACAACATCGTCGAAAACCCGGTTCATCTGCGCGATCTGAACGCGACGATTCTTCACCTGCTGGGCATCGACCACAAGAAGTTGACGTTCAAGTTTCAGGGGCTCGATCAGCGACTGACCGGCGTCGACGAAGAGGCCCACGTCGTGCGGGACCTGTTGACCTGAGCGGCAGGTCCCGCCCCCGCCGGCTCACGGATGCCAGCTGCCCCCCCCGCGCAAGGACACCATCGCCCATGTTGCACCTTCCCGTCCGCACGGCCTTCTTCCTGCTGGCCACGGTCCTGCTGCTGACCGCGGTGCACGAACCGGCGCTCCGCGCCAATGACCTACAGGAAATGATCGCCCGCGGGGCGCAGGACCCGGCCGACGCCGTGAAGAACCTCGAAGTGGCCGAGGGCCTCGCCGCGACGCTCTCGGCCTCCGAGCCGATGATCAAGAGCCTGACCAACATTGCGGTCGACTATCGCGGGCGGGTGTGGGCCTGTGAAGTGGTCAACTATCGCCACAACCGCACGAAGCGACCCGAGGGCGACCGCATTCTCATTCTCGAAGACACCACCGGCGACGGCGTGATCGACAAGTCGCACGTCTACTATCAGGGCCCCGACGTTAACTCGGCGATCGGCCTGGGCGTGTTCGGCAACAAGGTGATTGTCTCCTGCGCGCCGAACGTGCTCGTCTTTACGGACGAAGACGGCGATGATGAGCCAGACAGCAAAGAGGTTCTCTTCACCGGCATCGGTGGCAAGCAACACGACCACAGCGTCCACTCGTTCGTCTTCGGACCCGACGGCAAGTTCTATTTCAACTTTGGTAACGCCGGCGGTCAGTTGAAGCGGCCCGACGGCAGCTTCGTTGTGGACAAGGCCGGCAACGAGGTCCGCGACGTCGGCCAGCCGTATCGCCAGGGCATGGTCTTCCGCTGCGACGAAGACGGCAGCAACGTCGAGACACTGGCCCACAACTTCCGCAACAACTACGAACTGGCCGTCGACGCCTTCGGCACGATCTGGCAGAGCGACAACGACGACGACGGCAACCGCGGCGTGCGGATCAACTACGTGATGGAGTACGGCAACTACGGCTATAAGGACGAGTTGACCGGGGCCCACTGGAGTCATCGGCGCTTGAATCGCAGCAACGATATTCCCAAACGGCACTGGCATCAGAACGATCCCGGCAGCATTCCCACGCTGCTGGAAACCGGCGCCGGCTCGCCGACCGGCCTGACCATCTACGAAGGCGCTCTGCTGCCCAAGGTGTTTCACGGCGCCATGATCCACTGCGACGCCGGTCCGAGCATCGTGCGGGCGTATCCGGTCGAACCGGACGGCGCGGGGTACCAGGCCCGCGTGGTGAATATCTTGGACGGCGAGCGCGATCGTTGGTTCCGCCCCGCCGACGTGGCGGTTGCCCCGGACGGTTCGCTGTTCGTCTCCGATTGGTACGATCCGGGCGTCGGCGGCCATCGCCAGGACGACATCGAACGCGGGCGTCTGTTCCGCGTCGCGCCACCGGGTCACCAGTACGAAGTCGCGGCGATCGACTTCACCGACGCGAAGCAAGCGGCCGCCGCCCTGGTCAGCTGCAATGAAGACACACGCTATCGGGCGTGGCATGCGCTGGAGGAGCTTGGTGAAGAGGCCCGCTTGGCAGTGGGGGCGTTGGCCGGATATCCCCTGAACATTGAAGAGCCACGATTCGATGCATCGCATGTCGATCTACGTCGCCAGGCGCGCGCGATCTGGTGGCTCGCGAATTCGAGATTCGATCGCCCTCTGACCCGGACCCGGTTTTTTCTGGGACCACTGGATGCCACGGAACCGGATCTGCAAATCGTGGGAATGCGAATCGCACGCCAACACGGAGCCCGACGGAGCTTTCTCATCCGTAAGGTTCTTGCAAGTCCTTCTCCGCATGTGCTGCGCGAGTGCGCCATCTCGCTTCTGGATGACGAAAAGTCGCAAGCGAAGGTCCTCGCCCATAACTGGGCCGAGCTGGCCAAACTTTACGATGGCAGCGACCGCTGGTATCTCGAGGCCCTCGGCATCGGGGCCCACGACAACTGGGATGCGTGCCTGGCCGCGTGGCTCAAGCTGGCTGGTCGCCAGGTGCTAGACACGCCCGCGGGGCGCGAGATCGTCTGGCGAAGCCGCGCGGCCCAGACGCCGACGCTCCTCACCGGCTTCATGTTCGATCCCGACGGTCGCCTCTCGTCGGAGTGGCCTCGCTGGTTGCGGGCGATGGACTTTCAGGCCGACTCGCCCGCCAAGACGGCCGCCATCGCCGCGATCACTGCCCAGGCGATCGAGAAGCTCTACCCCGACGACGACGCACCGCCAGGCGAAGAAGAGGCGGCCCCGCTCGATCACCTGCTGGTCGAACTGGCCCTGCGGACCGAGCCGCTCGACTTCGAGAAACGACCGCGGTTGAAGACGTCGCTCGTGCGTCATCTGCGGCGTCGCCGCGGCAGCTACGAGTACTTCGATCGCATTGTCGACTTCCAACTCGGCGAGATGTACGCGGAGCTATTCCACCTGGCCCTGCGAGCAAAGAACCCGGGCGAGGCCGCGCGTCCGATCGCCACGATTGTGCGCGTCAACGAGGCGGATCGGCTGGCCGAGGAGTTCGCCAAGATTCCGCCCGAGGTGGCGGTCCGGCTCGTCGAGGCCCTCGGCTACTTTGCCGATGCCCGTAGCTTTCGGGTGCTGACCGAGCTGGCCCAGGACAACGGGCGCGACGTGGCGGTGCGAATCGCGGCAGCCCGCGGATTGGGCCGCCAGTACCGGGGTCAGCAGATCTTGCTCGGCATGGCGACGGAGGGCGAATTGCCCGAGGCGCTAGAGTTCACCGTCGCCAACATCTTGCTGACCTCACGGCATAGCGCGGTGCGCCGGGAGGCGGCCGAGCATTTGCAGCTACCCGAGTCGAAAGACGCCGAGCCGCTACCGCCGTTGGTCGACCTGGTCGCTCGTCGTGGCGACGTGGCGGCGGGTCGCGAGGTGTTCGCCAAGGCCGGCACCTGTGCCAAGTGCCACAAGGTCGGCGAGACCGGCATCGAGTTGGGGCCCGACCTGTCTGAGATCGGCACGAAGCTCTCGCGCGAGGCGCTGTACGTTTCGATACTCGATCCGAACGCGGCGGTGAGTCACAACTACGAGACCTACCTGGTCGAACTCGAAGACGGTCTCACGGCGACCGGCATCCTGGTGAACGAGACGGCCGAGGAGATTCGGCTGAAGAACGCCGAAGGGGTCGAGCAGGCGTTTGCCCGCGACGAGGTCGAAGAGTTTGCGAAGCTGCCGACCTCGCTGATGCCGGCCGACCTGCAGCGAAATTTGACAGCCACCGACCTGGTGAATCTGGTCGAGTATCTCACGACGCTGAAGAAGGTCGATCCATAGACGGGATCGACGAGACGACAGCCGCTTCGGCTCGGCAGGAGCCTCGCCCTCCCGCACCCTGGCAACCACAACGGCTCGGCGCGCTTCCCGGGGTCTGGTCCAATTTTCGGCCGCCTGATACTTCCATTCTGATATCGCGTTGTCCGAAAACTTGGACCTGTCCCCCCCCTTGGTAACCCTGGCAATCACAACGGCTCGGCGGGAGCCTCGCCCTCCCGGTCAATCAGGTTGGACCCGCCCGGAGTTCCGCTTGCCGCTGGGCCAGCAGCTTTTTCTGGTAGCGGCTCTGCACGATATCGACCAGCACCAGGACCGCCACCGAGAAGTAGAACGTCGTCTTGGTCATCGGCTCGACGGGGCTGCCGAACAGCGTCAGGTGAGCTTTGTGCCCCCCTTCGCTCAGCAACATGATGCCGACGATCAGCAGGATGAACAGGCCCAGCACCTCGTACATGCGGTTCTTCCGCAGAAAGTCCGACACCCGATCGGCCAGCCAGATCATCAACAATCCGCTGATCACGATCGCCACGGCCATGATGTAGAAACTGTTGGTCAGGGCCATCGCGCTGAGGATCGAGTCGAACGAGAAGACGAGATTCATCGCCACAATCCAAGCCACCACGGCGGCCACCGACTTCGGCTCCCGCGCACCGTGATCGTCCAGGTGCTCGATCGAGAGCATGTGAAAGATCTCTTTCGTGGCCGTGTACAAGATGAACACGCCACCGACCAGGAGCGTCAGACTGTGGAAGTCGAAATGGGCCTCGACGATGCCCGCCCACTGGATGCCGAACAACTCCATGTTCAAGCGGCTGATAATCGTCAACAGCACCAGCAAGAGCACGATCCGCAGGCCGATCGCCAGCCCGATGCCCAGCCGCCGGACCCGGGCCTGACTCTCCTCGGGCGCGCGGCGCGATTCGATGGTGATGTAGAGCAGGTTGTCGAAGCCCAGGACCGCCTGCAGCAGGATCAGCATCAGCAGGGTGAACAGGCTGTCGAGCGAAAGCAGGTTCGTGGTGTCGAACACGGGATCGGCTCCTCGGCTTTCGCCAGGTGAGTTAGCTCGTCGGGTGAATTCGATCACTTGCTGCGAAAGAGCGTAACGGCTTGCGGACCGAGCGGCCAGACGAATTTCGATCCGGGGTACTGTGGTGGACCGCCCGCAAGCGCGCCGTGATCTGCTAGAATCAGAGCCCCATCCAGGCCATTGCAGGATCCGCCCCATGAATGACCATCACGAAAGACCTCCTTTCCACTTTCAGCATCACACGCGTTGCCGACTCGGCGTCGCCGTCTTGCTCGCCGCGGCGATGCTGATCGCCGCCGCTTCCAACGGACGCGCGGAGGACGAGGCGAAGCCCGACACCTTTCGGGCCGCGGCCGCCGAGGTCGACATCACGCCCGACCAACCGATCGGTATCAGCAATCTTCGCGGGCTCAGTACCGGCATTGCCGACCGCATGTTCGCCCGCGTGTTGGTCATCGACGACGGCACGGCGCCGATCGCGATCGTTACGGCCGACGTGGTCGGTTGTCCGATCTCCTACGCCCGGGCGCTGGGCAAGTCGATTGAAGAGGCGAGCGGCATTCCGGCCGATCGCGTGATGTTCAATTGCAGCCATTCGCACAACGTACCGGGCGTCGGTTTGCCGGCCGATCCGGAGGAACCTTCTTTCGGCCGCGACGTGCTGGAGAAGATCACCGAGATGACGGCCACGGCGGTCGATCGGCTGAAGCCGGCTCGCCTGGCGGTCGGTCGCGAGCGGTGCCAGATCGGTTTCAATCGCCTGATGCCGACGCCGGGCCGCGTGACGATGACCGTGAACCCCGACGGACCTGTGGTGCCCTGGGTCGACGTGCTGGCGGCCTACGGTCACGACGGCTCGCGAATCGGCATTCTCTTCTCCTACGCCGCTCACCCGGTGGTCATTCACAGCAGCAGCACGTTGATCAGTGCCGACTTTCCAGGTCGCGCGGCGACGCACTTACGACGGATGCTCGGCCAGGGCGAGCGCAAGGGCGGCGTGATGATGTTTGCCCAAGGGTGCGGCGGCAACATCAACGCCTTTCCGCTCAAGGGGGGCATCGACGCGGCCGATCGCGTCGGACTGGTGCTGGCCCAGGCCGTCACCCGCGTGCAGCTGAGGGATGTCGCTCCGGCGCGGATTCGCAGTGCCTCGCACGAAGTGGCATTGCCGTTTCAAGAGCCACTGTCGGTCGAAGAGGCGGAGAAGCTGCTCGCCCAGCGGCCGGGCGACTTGCGCTATCAGCGGCTGGCCAACCTGGCCAAGGCCGGCCCCTCGCCCGACATGCCCTATCCGATGTCGGCCTTCGCCATCGGCGATCAGGTTTGCATCCTGGCACTGCCGCACGAGACGTTTTGCGACTATCAGCTATGGGCGGATGAGCAATCGCCGTACGGCGAGACGCTCGTCTTCGGCTATACCGGCGGCGTGCAGGGCTATGTGGCGGCCAAGCAGGACCTGGACTACGGGCTGCTGCGGGCCGGCTACGGTGCCCAGATGACCAACAGCCGCATGCCGCTGAAGCCCGCCTGCGAGGCGATCATTCACCAGGGCATCTCCGACCTGTGGCAGAAGCTGGAAGAGAAATAGTGCGGCGCACCTCAGGTCAAGTTCAAGGGAGCGGGTGGCACTGGCTCCGCCAGTGCGCTGGCTCGTCCCGAGTCTGGCCCTCTCGAATCTTCTCGCGGCTCGGCGGAAACCTGGCCGTTGTGGCGCTTTGCCTGCTGGTGACTGCGGCGCTCCACGCCGACGAGCCGACCATGACGACGCTGCGCGCCGGCGCCGCCCAGATCGAAGTCAATCCACCGGCCGTCGGTACCGTGCTCGCCATGCGGGCCGAACGGAGTACCGGCATCGCCGAGTCGCTTTTCGCGCGGGCGCTCGTGCTCGACGACGGGACAGCCCGGGTCGTGCTGGTGACCAACGACTATTGCGGGTTCGACATTCCGTTCCATGCGCGGTTGGCGAAGGCGATTTCGGCGGCGACGGACATCCCCGTGTCGCACATCATGATCAACTCGAGTCACAATCATAGCGCGCCGCTGATCGGGTCGTGGGCCCCGCCCAACGACGGTCCGCAGCCGTGGCACGACGAGTTGATCGAGAAGTTTGCCCGCGTCGCCAGGCAGGCGGCGGACGACCTGCGACCAGCCCGACTGCGTTTTCGCCGCGAGGCGACGCAGATCGGCATGAATCGCCGTCTGATGCACGAAGGTCAGATGGTGATGGCTCCGAATCCGCACGGCAATCATCTGCCCTGGATCGACGTGCTGAGCGTTGCAGAGCCGGACGGAAAGCGGATCGCAGTGCTCTTCAGTCACGCCGCGCATCCGGTCGTCGTGCAAAGCGCTTCGACGCTCATCGGCGGCGACTATCCCGGCTACACGATCAAGCGGCTCGAGGCGATGGCCCGCGCGGGCGGCAGTCGTTCGATGTTCATGTTCGCCCAAGGCGCCGGTGGTGACATCAATGCCTTTCCGCTGGCCGGGGGAATTCAGGCGGCCGACACGGTGGCCCGTGACCTGTCGTACGCGGTGGCCCGGGCGATCAAGACGCCCGGTGGCGTGCTCGATGGCGTTCCGCTGCGTGTCGGCACGCGCGAGGTGGCGCTGCCACTGCAGGAGCCACCACCGCGGGCGGTCATTGAAGCGCGAATCGCCGCCACCCGCGACGAGCGGCGCCAGGTCTGGCTGCGCGGGCTACTGGCGATGCAGGACAAAGGACAAGACCAACGCACGATGGCCTTTCCAATGACGGCCTTCGCCCTGGGCGACGACTTTTGCCTGCTCGGTCTGCCGCACGAAACGTTTTCCTATTACACGCTCTTTGCGGAACGGGTTTCGCCGTTTGAGTCCAACATGGTGCTGGGGTATACCAATGGCGTCAATGGATACGTGGCGACCCGGCGAGACTATCTGCTCAGCGCGGCGGGCGGTTACGAGGCATCGCGACTCGGGTCGGCCATGAACTACACGACGCGGCTGGCACCGAAGCCGGAGTCGCAGGCGCTCATCGAAGCGGGGATACGCGACCTTTATGCTCAGGTCCTCAGCAAGAAGAAGGAAGAGTAGCGTTTGCCCGCGCTGTGTGGCGACTGGCTCAAGGTGGCGTCTCAGCACCTTCATGACGAAGATGCGGCCGACTCGCGAATGCGGGCTACGTGTTGACGCAGGGGGCGACCCGACATGAACAGCGACCTGGAACAACTCCGCCTGCTCTCGATCTTTCACTTCGTCGCCGCCGCAATGATCGCGCTCGTGTCGCTCCTTCCGATCTTCCATCTGGTTATCGGAATTGTCTTTCTGGTAAGTGCATCGAACCCTTCGCCAGAGGTCCCGGCTGCGGACGTGATCGCGCAGCGGGCCATCGGATCGTTATTCACCTTTATCGCCGGCATGGCGATCTTGATCGGCTTGACAACCGCCTCCTGCGTGCTGGTGGCGGGCAAGTGTCTTGCCCGGCACTGCAGGTACATGTTTTGCCTGGTGACCGCGGGTTTGCTCTGCCTGTTCTTTCCGATCGGCACGGTCCTGGGTGTCTTTACGATCTTGGTGCTGAATCGATCGACAGTTCGCGTATTGTTCGGGGTTGATCGGCCTGAAGATAAGGTGAGCGAGGCCGCAAGTCCCTAACGTTGTGCAGGTCGACGGCGTTTGGACGCCGCGTCAATTGTGCATTTCGTCGAACCGCCACACGACCATGCATTTGCAACGCAAACTCGACGACTTCAAGCTTGGCGAGCTGCTCGGCACGGGCACCGTGGGGACCGTCTACGCGGCCGAGGATCGGACCACGGGACAGGAGGTGGCCGTCAAGATTCTGCTGCCCGAGGTCTCGCTTGACCGCAACATCGTGGCCCGCTTCGAGCGCGAGATGCTGATCCTCTCCAAGCTCAGCCACCCCAACATCATTCGCTACTACGGCGGCGGTGGGCACGACTTCGACCGCCAAGGGGCCACAGCCGCCGGCGGGCATGGCGTCCATCGTCTCTTCTATGCCATGGAGCTGGTCCACGGCGGCTCGCTGAAGCAGGTGCTGACCAGTGGCAAGCTCCCCTGGCAACAAGCGGTTCGCTACGGCATCAAGGTATGCTCCGCATTGCAGCATGCCCACAACTACGGCATCGTGCATCGCGACCTGAAGCCGGGCAATCTCTACCTGACGTACAATGGCGAGCTGAAGCTGGGCGACTTCGGCATCGCGCTCGACACAGGTGAGGCGAGCCTGACCGCCACCGGGCTGATCGTGGGTTCGTATCTTTACATGGCGCCGGAGCAGATTCGGGGCGAGACGGGCCGCATCGGCAATCAGACCGATCTCTATGCCCTGGGATGCATCCTCTACGAGATGCTCGTCGGACGACCGCCATTTCAGGGCGCGACTTTCGCCCAGATTTTCGATCAGCATCTCAAGGACGATCCGGTGCCGCTCGCCGAGCTCGATCCCTCGCTGCCGAAGAGCCTCTGCGACATCGTCATGCAATGCCTGGCCAAGAATCCTTACCAGCGTCCGCTCAACGCCCGACACGTGCAGGGCGTGCTCAGCGAGCTTGACGTCAGCTGGGATCGCGAGGACGAAATCTATCGGGCCGAGCTGAGCCGGCTGCGGAAGATTTTTGACGCCGGCGTGATCTACGATCAGGGCGCGCTGCCGGAAGTTTCCTGGGCGCGGCTCGGGATGCTGGCCGGTATGGTCGTGGTGATTTGCCTGCTGTTCTGGCTGTTCGCGAATTTGAGCTGATTGGCGTGGCCCCTGCCGCCAACGCCCGCGTGCGCTAGAATGCGGCTATGGACGCGGCCCCTCTTCATTCGCCCTTCGGTTCCACAAGGTCGGACTCGATGCCGACCGACAAGCCGACGCAGCGGATCGCCTCGTTGATCTCGGCGGCCACCGAGATGCTCTTCGCGCTGGGGTTGGCCGATCGCGTGGTGGCCGTCAGTCACGAGTGCGACTGGCCGCCCGAGGTGGCAACGCTTTCCCGCGTCACCAGCAGCCGCGTCGATTCCGCCGCCAGCAGCCTGGAAATCGACGAGCAGGTCCAGAAGCAATCGGTCGCCGGCCAGCCGCTCTACGAGATCGATCGCGAACAGCTCGAGGCGCTGGGCCCCGACGTCATTGTCACCCAGGCCCAGTGCGACGTCTGCGCCGTGCGTTACGAGGACGTCGTCGAACTGGTCGCGGCCAGTGACCGGCTGTCGGCAACGAACATCGTCTCGCTCGCCCCCGAGACACTCACGGACGTGCTCCGCGACATTACGCGGCTCGGTGAGGCGCTCGACGTGCCGCAGGCGGCCGCGCAGCTCGTGAACCAGCTCGAGACACGGCTCGCTGACGTCGAACACCGCGTGGCCGAGGTTCCGGATGCCCAGCGGCCGCGGGTGGCGATCATCGAGTGGCTCGAGCCGCTGATGATCGCCGGCAACTGGACGCCCGGTCTTGTCGAGCGAGCCGGCGGCCGCTACGAACTGGCCGTCGAGGGTCGGCACAGCCCCTACGCCGAGTGGTCGGCACTGGTCGAGTACGATCCCCAGGTGCTGGTGCTTTGCCCCTGCGGATTCGACGTCGAACGCACGTTGAGCGAGGTCGCCCGCGTGACGGAGCGCCGCGAATGGCGCCAGCTGACCGCCGTCAAGAACGGGCGAGTCTGTGTGCTCGATGGCAATGCCTATCTCAACCGCAGCGGCCCGCGACTGGTCGACACGGTCGAGATTCTGGCGCACCTGGTGCATCCCGAGCGCTGCGGAGTGCCGGCCAGCGTGACCGATCCGCAGCAGGCGTGGCGACCGCTGGCGAATGAGTAGTGTTCTCAGCTTGGACCGCGATCGAGACCGCTTGTCGCGACGATTCACGGGCGTTCGGCCACTCAAGAGATTCGCATGCCCGCCAGCTGCGGCACGGGCGCCCGATTCCTTCGCGCGGCCGCGGCACTTACAATACAAGGTATCCCGCCCACCGGCTCCTTCCCCCCTGCCCCGCGAGCTGCCGATGTACGCCCTCTCGATCTGTCGTTTTGCGCGCTTCGCGCTGCTGTCCTGCCTGTTGCCTTGCGGACTCGTTGTGACCCTGGCCGGCCACGCACAGGCCGCGGAACCCGACTGCGCCGGGGCGGTGCAGCTGGGCATCCGTCGCACCAAGCCGGCCGAAGGTCGTTACGTTCAGGTCGGCGACGTGTACATGGTTCCCTACACGGCGAAGATTCCCGGCACCGAGGTCGAGTATGCGATGGAGCCGATCCCCGGCGGCGAGTTTCAGCTGGGCAGCCCGGCAGACGAGGCCGATCGGCTCGCCGACGAAGGCCCGCAGCGGACGATCGTGGTCGAGCCCTTTTGGATGGGTCGCTACGAGGTCACCTGGAGCGAGTACAAGGAGTACATGAAGCTCTACGTGATCTTCAAGACGTTCGAGGCCCAGAACATTCGCCCGGTGACGAGCGACAACCTTAGCGACGCCATTACCGCGCCGACGCAGCTCTACGATCCCAGCTACACCTTTGGCCT
The DNA here is from genome assembly GCA_003389215.1 of Planctomycetota bacterium. Taxonomy (GTDB): domain Bacteria; phylum Planctomycetota; class Planctomycetia; order Pirellulales; family UBA7805; genus MB-PLM-2. The sequence continues at coordinate 34,921 of QQVP01000129.1, forward strand.
GGGTGAGGATCCTCGTCAGCCCGCCGTGACAATGACCCAATATGCTGCCAAGCAATACACGCACTGGCTCAGCGGTATCAGCGGGCGGCAATATCGCTTGCCCAGCGAGGCCGAGTGGGAGTATGCCTGTCGCGCGGGCACGACAACTGCTTATCACTTTGGCGACGACCCAAAGCTGCTGGGCGAGTATGCCTGGTACTACGACAACGCCGACGGCCGGCCCCGCAAGGTCGGTCAGAAGAAGCCGAATCCGTGGGGGCTCTTCGACATGCACGGCAACGCCTGGGAATGGACGCTCGACGAGTACCATGCCGACGGCTACGCTCGCCTCGACGAGAAGCCCCAACGCGCGGCCGATGTGGTGGCCTGGCCGACGGAGTTCTATCCGCGGGTGCTACGCGGAGGCAGCTGGGACGAGCCAGCCGAGCGACTGCGTGCGGCGGCCAAGCTCGAGTCGAACGACGAAGACTGGAAAGAGGAAGATCCGAACCTGCCGCTCAGCCCTTGGTGGTTCACGAACGAACCGGCCCGCGCCGTCGGCTTTCGCCTGGTACGGCCGCTGCGTGCCGAGCCGGCCGAGGCGATGGGCAAGTACTGGGACGCACAGGTCGTCGAGGTCCAGGACGACGTGCAGCTGCGGCTGGACGGCGGTCGGGGAGTCCGCGGCATCGTCGACAAGAACCTGCCGGCGGCCAGCGCCGAGATCGACGGGCAGGAGTGAGTGGCGGCCGCGAGGGCGGCCGCCCCACGCGAAGACTGCGACCGGCGGGCAGACTCTCTCCGGGCGCAGAAGAGAAGCACGGGCCACCAGTGGCCCGTGCCTACAGGACTCAAGCGAGAGCAAGTTGAAGCGAGTCGGCAAGCAGCCGGTTGATCGCCCGCGGCGTTACCGGCTGTAGGTTTCCTCGTTGGCGGGCTGCCAATCGCCGGTGGCAGTCCGCGGCGGATCGTTGCTCAGTTGCGTGCCGCCGATGCGCGAGCCGCTGAGGACCGAAGCAGTACGGCTGCCCGACGGTCCAACCGCGGTACGTCGAATGACTTCATCTTCGACCATCCGGTAAGATCGAACCGGCACCTGCACCGTACGCGTTTCCGGCAGCAGTTCACGTCGCGTCACCGTTTGGGGCACCTCTTGCACTTGCGCTTCCCAGCGCGTGTGCGGAACGTAGTGGTAACCGACGTACGGCCGGACGAACGGATTCAAGAGGCCGTGCCAGCGGGCCTCCATCTGATACTCGGTAACCGGTGTGTAGACGGTTCGCACCGAGGGCCGCGTCTCGGTCACCAGGTGCTCGCGATAGACCGTCTGATTGCGCTCGACAATCTGCGTCTCGGACATCGGTCGTTGAACGCGACTCCGCGTGACGCGGTAGGTCACTCCGTCGCGTTCCTCGTACTGAACGTCCTGGGCAGCCGCCGTCGATGCGAGCGCGCACCAGGAAACGATCACCAATAGCATCCGTGCTTTCATGGCTTTTCTCCCTGTCCCCGTATCATGGCGCTTATCGACACGCCGCGGGGGGCCACTTGAGGACATCCTTATCCTGCGCCGGTGTCGCGACTTGCGTCCGCGCGGAACGGGGCCAAGTCGGGTCCGGCGATGCTAGCGGACGGCGACCCCGCGAAAACGGGCAAACCCGGGGAGAAATTGGCGATTGCGCAGGCGGGAGCGAATCGCCGCGAGATTGCGGCGCAGGGGGCCGCGCTACTCGGGATCCTTGGGCCACATGATGACGCTGACCAGCGCGATGGGGATCACCACCAAGAGGGTAATGATGCCAATACCGAAGAGCGTGATGTACATAGCCGTATTCTTGCAAATTGGGGTCGTCCGGTCGACACGGCACGGCGGCCTGGACCGACATCGGGCCGACACGAGACGGCCGGCTTTGATTGGCCCTGGTGCGACCGTTATCATGATCGGCGTTACGAAGGTCAGGCCATCAGCGGAGATCGGCCGACCGTGGCGGTCGCCAGCCGGAGCTTGGCCGCCGGCCGGGGAACGGAAACCTTGGGGGAAGACGAGCAATGCGAAATCTGCTGCGAATCACGCTGTTTTCGGCCTTGATGGGAGCGGCCCTGCTGTTGGCGGCGCCCCGCGAGGCGGAGGCCCATCGTCGCTGGGTGTACTACGCCCCACACGTCACCTACTACGCACCGCCGGCCGTCTACCGCGGAGCCTACGTCGCCTATCGACCGCGGCCGATCTTGGCACCGCGTCGCTACCGGGTCGCCCCGGTCGCCGTGCCGGCCTATCGGGCCCCGGTCTATTACTACGGCTGGTAAGATTCCCGCGCCGTCGCCTGGCAACCTGGTATGAAGCGAGCGCTCGACCAGTTGATCGTCGAAGCCCAACTCTCGCTCGAGCAGCTGGCCGAGAAGGCCAAGTTGCCCAGCGAGCGGGTTGCTGCGATGCTCGACGGACGCTGGACGCCGAGTCCCCGTGATCGCGAGATGTTGGCCGCCGCCTTTGGACTCTCGCCGGACGAGATCATTTGGGGCCACACGATGGATCCGCGCAACGTGCGCTATCGCCAGTTTGGACTCGAAGAAGACATCTCGTAGGGCACCTCGCCAGGTGTCCCGCGTTGCGGCCGCACTCAGAAACTGCTGGAGGAGGCGACGAAGATGAGCATCGAGGAGCGACTTGCCGAGCTGAATCTGGAACTGCCCCCGACGCCGAAACCGGCCGGCGTCTATCGCCCGATCGTGGTCGTCGACAACCTCGCCTACCTTTCGGGACACCTGCCACTCTTGCCGGGCGGCGGCCTGATGACCGGTCGTGTGGGGGCCGACGTCTCGCAAGAAGACGGCTACGAGGCGGCCCGACGGACGGCCCTGGCGATGCTCCGCACGCTTAAGGATGAATTGGGCCAGCTCGACCGCGTCGCGCGGGTGATCAAGATCTTGGGCATGGTCAACTGCACGGCCGACTTTCATGCCCAGCCAGGGGTGATCAACGGTTGCAGCGAGCTGTTGGCCGAGGTGTTCGGTAGCGAAATCGGTGTCGGTGCCCGCAGCGCCGTGGGCGTGGCGGCCTTGCCGCTGAACGTGACGGTCGAGATCGAAGGGATCTTCGCCGTCAAATAGCAAATCAGCGACGCGGCAGCAGCAGCAGCTTCTGTCCTGGCTCGGTTGCCAGCCGCAGCAACGAGTCGGCGTCGACGATTTCGGCAGCGTCGCCGCGATGGACCGCCACCCGCTTGCCAGGCCAGGGATTCCGCAGCCGGCATTCACCACCGAGTTGGGAAGTCACTTCCACAAAGGGCACTTTGCCGTCCTCCATCGCACTGCGGACCAGGAATCCGCCACGGCAGAGCAGCTCGAAGTGCGCGTCCCATTCGCGCGGCCAGGCGGGAAACAAGCGAATCACTGCCTCGCCGCCCGGTCGCGGCGAGATGCTCTGACAGAGCGCCCGCTGCAGGGCGTAGCTGACCGCGCCCTGGTGCTCGATGCCCTGGGTCTGCACGCCTTCTTCCAGCGACATACGGTTTTCCAGCAACAGCCAAGCGTCGGTGAGGTCGCGCCGCAAATGACGCGGCAGCACTTCGCGGACATCGTCGGCCCGTCCCATGTTGGCCGCCGCGATCGCCGTTTGATTGAGGATGCGGATACGCTGCTCAGGCACGCCCAGCTCGCGAAGTCGGGTAAAGCTGCGGGCCTGGTAGGTCAGTTCGGCCAACTCGGTCATCCGCGAACGCGGCGTCTCGAGCGTGATCAGGTCGAAGTGAATCACCGGTCGCAAGCCGACGCCCCGATGATTCACCTTCTTGGCCGGCTTCAGCGCCGGAGTCCAGGCGGTTTGATCTCGGGTCAGTTTCGGATTGACCGCATCGACGTGGCGGTTGGTCGGCAGCGGGGCGAGGTGATCGAGCAAGTCCTGCCAGCCGACCCGCAGCTCGGCATCGACGTCGAGCAGCTCGGCCGCCTTAATGGCCAGCGGCAAGACGCCCATGATGGCGGAGATCTCCTCGTGCGGATCTTGACCGCCCCAGACGCCTTCGCCGTTGTTGACGTTGTAGATGTGGTAGCGCCCGTCGTCGCCTTCGCGAATGTTGGGATAGGTGCGATAGAACTGGGCGACGCCCCGCAGCATCGGGTAGGCCCGCTCGCGGAGCCAGGTCTCGTCGCGGGTGTACTCGTAGTGCAGCCAATAGTGCCAGGCGATTTGCGCCTGGGAGAAAAAGATGTGGGTGATCCAGGAGTGCGGCATGGCCTGGGGCGCGTGAATGAAATTCCAGCGACTGCAGAAGCCGTTCTGCGCCAGGGCATGACGACGAAAGCGGGCCGACGTTTCCGACCACAACTTGCGTTCGAGCACGAGATCTTGCAGGTCCGCGGCAATCGGTGCCGGGAGTTCCGCGAGTCCGTCAAAGTCGACGGTCTCCGGGATAAAGATGCCCTGGCAACCCCATTGCTGTTGCGCGGCGCGGCGGGACCGCTCGAGCATGCCGCTGTACATGTCGTACATGGGGTCCATCAACTCGCCGTGGTTCGCGGCCCACGGCGTCCAGTACATCGTCTGCGTGTTCCACCACCAGTACTTGGCTCCCCAGCGACGCTGATCGCCGCCGGTGCTGAAGACGAGTCCGTTGAACTTCGGCGGATAGGCTCCCCGCGAAGTCGAGGCCATCACGTACAGGTAGTAGCTGTAGCCTTCTTCGAGCAGCTCGGCCGTGCCGTCGGCACTTCCCAGCTGGATGAAGGACTTCGACCAGAAATCGTGCCACCAGTTGAGATTGTCTTGCCGCACCGACTCGTAACCCGCGCTGGCGGCCGCCTGGGCTTCGGCGACGGCTCGCTCCGAGACCTTGTCACGGGGGTCGAACGAGGCGGCACTGCCCATCCAGATCGTGTACGCGCCCTCGCCCGGCTCGATGGTGACGCGGGCGGTCGTGGCGTCGATCTTGGCCACGCTCGCCTGGCGACCTTCGACCACGATGGCCACCGCCGAACGGCAGTAGTAATCGTCCTGAATGAACGTCTGCCGCAGCACGGCCGTGCCGTCCTCCAGCTCGAACTTGGAGAGGGCCCGATGCGAACCGGTCAGCACCCAATGGGGCCGCAACATCTTCAGGTCAACGTGGGTGGCGGCGTCCGAACCGCGGCTATCTTTGACGCGAATTGCCATCGCGTCACGGGCATGCCAGGCCAGGACTTCCGCCTCGACCGGCGACTCGCCGACCGTCACCGTCGCGTCGTAGGCCGACAGATGCTGCTTGACGTCATCCTTCGGAAAGACACGTTCGTCCGACGAGGCGTCGGCGAAACGGACGTCGACCTTGGCCAGCCCGTTGCAGTAGTCGACGGTGTAGGCATTCTCGTTGCCGACGGCAAAGACATCGACCCGGTTGAGCTGGAAGTGCAGCGCCTGCTCGCTGGTCCAGACGAGGCTGCCCATGGTTCCGTTGCCCAGCGGCAGGCCCGCCTCGCTCCGTTTGACCTGCTTGTCGTAATGCAGGTCGGCCCGCGAAACGACCTCGCGCATGTCGGGCCGCGGCGGCAGGCTCTCGATTGCTGGGGACGGCAGGTTGAGGTTCTTTTCCGCGGCGAGGGCGGCGGTGCCCAAGGACCACGGCAACGACAACGCGAGAAAAGCGGACACGTGAGAGAAGACACGGAAAACAGAGACGGTACGCTGCCGGGACGCGTGGGAGCGCGCGGCAACGGACGAGAGAGTTCGACCAGGCATGATCAATCGCGGGGGGAAGAAGGCGACGCGGGAGGCGGGACCAACGAGGGCCGTCAACGGGCCCGGTGGGGAGGTCGTATTATAGCGACTGAAAGATGCGCGAGCGAATGGCAATCGCACCGCCGCGGGGCGCGTAACTTGGTACGCTTTTTCATCCCAGCGACGTCTCGCCACGACGCTTGGCATCGATCTGTCCGGCGGTCCGCGGCGATTGTTTGCGGCTCTCCCAGAGCCTACAATTGATCGTTCAGCGGCAAGGGTCTCGCTGCCGCCTGCCTCCCCTTTACGAGCGACGTCCGGTCGAGAACCTCTCTTGAAAGCTCGGGCTCTATTTCGTCGTCGGGGCCGTGGAGCCCTGCCTCTGGTCTTGGCTTCCGTCGCGGTCGTGGGCGGGCTCGCATTTGCGCTTTTCGCCTTGGGCAATTGGCATGCGCCGCCGGAAGATCGGGACGGAATCATCGTCTACTGTGCGGCCGGAGTACGACCCGCCGTAGCTCCTGTGGCCGAGGCCTTCGAGAAGGAGCTGGGTACGCAGGTCGAGATTCGTTCCGGCAGCAGTGGCGCGCTCGAGGCGCAAATTCGCGCTTCCGTGGGGCTGCGGCCGGGGGACCTCTACATTCCGGCCGCTGCCGATCCGTTTGTCGAACGAAATCGCCTGGGCAGTGCCGTCGCCGCCGCCTCCGGCAAGACACCGTTTCTGAAGGAAGTCCTGCCGCTGGCCCGCTTCCGCCTGGTCCTGGCCGTTACCCCGGGCAAGGAAGATCGGATCTCGGAGTTTGCCGATCTCGCTGACCAGGACGTGGCCGTGCTGATCGCCAACGACGAGGCGGCGGTGGGGAAGAAGACGAAGGAGGTGCTCACCGCGGCCGGTGTCTGGGATACGATTCGCGGGAAGGCACGCCAGCTGCAAACCGTTACCGAGTTGGCCGGCGCCATCAAGCTCGGTACCAACGCCGATGCCGGCTTCATGTGGGACGCCACCGCGCGGCAGTTCGGCCTGACGATCGTGGAGTTGCCCGAGCTGGCCGGCGAGCCTTCGACGATATCCGCGGCGGTGCTGGCCGATGCCGCGAACCCGACGGGGGCCCTGCGCTTTGCCCGTTACCTGGCCGCCCCGGACAAAGGTCAGGCGTCGTTTCGCGAGCTGCACTACGAAACCGTCGCGGGCGATCCGTGGGCCGAGGTGCCAGAGGTCGTCCTCTACAGCGGAAGCGTGAATCGGCCGGCCATCGCGGAAACGATTGTCGAGTTCGAAGCGCGTGAAGGCTGTCGGGTTATCCCCACCTACGACGGTTGCGGGGCCTTGGTGGCGACGATGCGGGCGGGCCAGAAGCCGGATGCGTACTTCGCCTGCGACATCTCATTCATGGCGATGGTCGAGGACGAATTCGACGAGAAGTTGGACCTTTCGAATACCGAGATGGTGATCCTGGTTCGCAAGGGGAATCCGCGCAACATCCGCTCGCTCGAGGATCTGGCGGGCGACGACATGGCCGTCGGCCTGGCGGACGAGAAGCTCTCCGCGTTGGGGCGACTGACGGTCAACTTGCTCGACGAGCATGGCCTGCGCGAACCGGTCGTCAAGAATCGCAAGGCAAGCTCGCCGTCGGCCCATTACCTCGTGATCCAAATGGCGCAAAGTGAAAAGCTCGATGCGGCAATCGTCTACCGGGCCAATTGCGCCGAGGTACGCGAGCAGCTGGATATCGTGGCGATCGATCATCCGCGGGCCAACGCCAAACAGCCATTTGCCGTGCATCACGAGGCCCAGTATCCGCAACTGACCCAGCGGCTTCGCGACGCGCTGACCTCCGAAGAGTCGCGGGCGCGATTCGAGAACAGCGGGTTTCGCTGGAATCTCGGCGCCAACGTGGAATGACTCGTACCATGAGCCGGAACACGTCCGTTGCCGAGCCGCCCGACCGCTTTCACCCGCGGGGTGATCGTTTCTTCTACTGGGGGATGGGCGTCCTGGGCGGCGCCTACATCTTTCTGGTTCTCGGCATGCTGCTGGCCAACGTGGCCTATACCTTCGTCGGCGACGAGCCGGTCGAACAGGTGCTCGACCCCGAGTACGCGGCCGAACATCCGATCTTGGCGACCTTGGCCCAGAACGCGGTCATTGCGGCCCTGGCGAAGCCGGAGATCCGCTTCTCCGTGATGCTCAGCCTGGTCAGCTGTACGATGACAACCGTGCTGGCCCTGTGGGTCGCCGTGCCGATTGGTTACCTCATGTCACGGTTCCAGTTTCGTGGCAAACCGCTGATCGACGCCGTGCTCGATATTCCCATCGTGTTGCCGCCGCTGGTGATCGGGCTGTGCCTGTTGATCCTTTTCCGGTTTCCGCCCTTCGATCTCTTCAGTCGCTTCGTGGTGTTCGAGAAGCCGGGCATCGTGCTGGCGCAGTTCATGGTCGCCGCGGCGTTTGCCGTGCGGACGATGCGGGCCACGTTCGAGCAAATCTCACCCCGGCAGGAACACGTTGCCATGACGCTCGGCTGCAGTCAGGGTCAGGCCTTCTGGCGAATCGCCCTGCCCCAGGCGACGAGGGGCATTCTGACCGCGGCCACACTGGCCTGGGCTCGTTCTTTGGGCGAGTTCGGACCGATTCTGATTCTCGCCAGTACTACGCGACTTCACACCGAGGTGCTACCCACGACCGTGTTCCTTGAGTTACAGGCGGGCAACCTTAAGGCGGCTCTGGCCGTGTCGCTGATCATGATCGTCTTCGCGCTGATCATCTTGGTGCTGGCCCGAACGTTCGGCGTGCGCCAGGCGATGGCGTAGTGGGGCGCGGGACGCCCGGCAGGGCCAAGTTCTTCTAGAGGTCACCACAGACGTGGCAATCGCGTCGCCGCTCGATGCGAAGTTTGCGAAACGTCATGGTGCGCAGGTCGCAGGTGATCAGCTGACCGGCGAGCGACTCGCCAAAGTCGGCCAGAAGCTTGATCGCCTCCATGGCACCGAGACAAGCGACCATGCCGGAGACCGCACCAAACACGGGAAACTCGCGCCGCCAGGCGGGCGGCTTCTGCGGATAGAGGCAGGCCAGACAAGGCGAACGCCCCGGCACGATCGTCGTGATGTGGGCTTCCAGATCGTACATGGCACAGTCGACCATCGGCTTTCGCTGGGCGACCGCCGCCGCGTTCATGGCGAGCCGTTCTTCGAACAGCGGGGCGCAGTCGACGATCAGATCGACCTGATCGACGAGCCGCTCGGCGTTCTCCGGCGAAACATTCTCGTTGACCGCCACAATCTCCAACCGGGGATTGAGCTCCTTGAGCCGACGCTCGGCCGACTCGACCCGCGGTGTGCCAAGCGAGTCGTAGGTCATCAAGAGTTGGCGGTTCAGGTCGCTCGGCTTGGTATTGCCCGCGTGGGCCAGCACCAACCTGCCGACTCCGGCCGCGGCCAATTCGTAAGCCACCACGCTCCCCAGACCGCCACAGCGAGAAACCAGCACGCTGGCGGCCTTCAGCTTCCGCTGGCCCGCTTCGCCGAAATCGGGCACCCACATTTGCCACTCGTAGGTGGCGCGCTCTTCGGCGGTGAGTTCCGGTTTCTCTCGCACGTTCGTCCTTTCCGCCTGGCGCCGCCTAGCCCCCGCTAATCGGCGAAAGCAATGTCACGACGTCCCCCTCGGCCAGTGGCCGTGCTGCCGGGTCGACCAGTTGGGCATCGCCGACGCAGACGATCAGGGCGGGCAACAGCGCCCCGTCGTCGGCAAACACCAATTCGCCAAACGTTGCGCCGTGCTGTGCGGCCAACTGCTGGAGCAAGTCGACCGCGCTCGAGCCGTCGGGAACCTCGACGTTCTCGCTTGCCCGTTCGAGCGCTGCCTTGATCTGGGTGGTGTAGATGACTTCCACATTCATACGGGCGACTCCTCTTCATCGGCCGGCAACAGGGCCAGTTCTTCGCGGTCGATCTCGACGATCTGGCCGTCGACATAGCGGAGCACGCGATCGGCCAGCCGCCGCGCCTCCGAGCGATTGTGGGTTACGTGCAACGCGGTGACCGGTTGATACTCGCGAACGCGGGCCAGCAACTCATACATTTGCACGCGCGTCTCTTCGTCGAGTGCGCTGAGCGGTTCGTCGAGAAAGAGAATCGGCGGTCGATGGGCCAGGGCTCGGCCGAGGGCGACGCGCTGCGCCTCGCCACCGCTGAGGCCCTCGGGCCGACGATCGAGCAGGTTGCCGATGCCGAGCAGTTCGGCGAGTTCCTCAATTCGTGTCGCGATGTCGTGCCTCGCCCACTCGCGAATCTCCAGGGGAAACGCGATCTGGGCGGCCACGGTCATCGACGTGAACAGCGCCCCGTCTTGAGGGACGTAGCCGATCCCTCGCTCGGCCGGCTTGAGCTTCGTGACGTCGACCTCGTCGATCACGATCTGACCCGCTTCGATTGGCCGTAACCCGCAGAGACACTCGAGCAACGTCGTCTTTCCCGTGCCGGTCTTGCCCATCAGCACCGCGTACTCGCCTCGTTCGATCTCGAACGAGACGTCCCGCAGCGAGAACTGCCCGAGCGTGACCGAAAGATGGCGAACCTGAATCATAGGGCGGCAAGTCACGCACCGAGGCGGCGTGCGAAATAGAGCCAAGGCGGGGCTATCGAGCCCGGCACGCGAGCTCGGTTTTGCGATTCAGTCTTAGCTGGCTTGGGCCCCCGCACCGAGGTCGATGCCGAGCTCCTCGACCGCCGCGCCGATGGCTGTGAGCAGCTCGCGAATGTCGTCGGGGAACACGTGGCCGATATTGCCGATGCGGAAACAATCGACGTCGGTCACCTTGCCCGGATAGATCACAAAGCGGCGACGCTTCATCGCGTCGTAAAGCTGTTTGAAGTCGAACTTCGGATCGTCGGGATAGATGAACGAGGTAATGATCGGCGATTGGTACTCGGCGGCGACCAGCGACTGAAACCCGATCTGCCGCATACCGTCGATCAACAGCCGGTTATTCTCGGCGTAGCGGGCCGCGCGACGGGAGATTCCTCCCTCTTCGTCGAGCTCGTCCAAGGCCCGATCGAACGCCCGCACCGTATGGGTCGGCGAGGTGTAGCGCCACTTGCCGCCCTTGGTCTCCATCTCGTGCCATTGGTCGAACAGATCGAGACTCAAGCTGCGGGCCCAGCCCTTGGTCTTTTCGAACGTGGCACGATGGGCGATCACAAAGCCGAAGCCGGGTACGCCCTGGATGCACTTGTTGGCCGACGAGATCAGGTACTGGCAGCCGACCTCGGGCATCGTCATTTCGACGCCGGCGAACGACGACATGGCGTCGAGGATGTAGGTCTTGTCATACTTCGCGCAAAGCTGGCCCATCTCGGCCGCGGGATTCAGCAAACCGGTGGTCGTCTCGCAATGGACCATAGCGACGTGCGTGATGTCGGGATCGGACTCGAACGCCGCCTCGACGCGGGCAAAGTCGGCCGGCTCGGTCTCGGGCTGCTTGATCGTGTGGAGCGGAATGCCGAGTCGCTCGGTAATCAGGGCAATGCGATTGCCATACGCGCCGTTGTCGATGACCAGCAACTTTCCGTCGGGCGGGATGACCGAGCCGATGGTCGCCTCGACCGAAAAGGTGCCGCTTCCCTGCATCAACACCGAGGTATAGTCCGCCTCGGCCGCGCCCGAGTCGCCCAGCGCCAGGCGAACCAGGCGGCCGCGGATGCGCGTGACGATGCTGTTGTAGTCGTCGTCCCAGGTGCAGTAGTCGCGCAGCATCACTTCCTTGACGGTGCGCGTGGTCGTCAGCGGACCGGGCGTAAGCAGCAGATAGGGAATGTCGTCGTCCATGGTTACGTCTCTTGGGATTAACTCTCCTCACGACAACTCGCCTGGAATGGTTGCGAGTGACTCGGTGTTTCTCCAGCAGCGCCGCGTCCATTGGAACGCTCGCTTACCGTTCATCAATTACCACGGCAGCGAGAATGTCTTCACCGTGGTCATGAATTTCATCGCCTCGATCACACCTTCTTTGATGCCCAGGCCCGAGTCCTTCACGCCGCCAAACGGCGACGATTCGATTCGATAGCCGGGCACCTGGTTGACGTTTACCGTGCCAGTGCGAATTCCCTTCACGCACTTGATCGCGGCGTCGATGCTATTGGTCACCACGCCCGAGGACAAACCAAACGCCGTCGCGTTGGCCAACTCGATCGCGTCGTCGAGATCCTTGACCGCCATGATCGGCGCCAGCGGACCGAACGACTCTTCGACCACCATCTCCGTCGTGCGGGGCACATCGGCAATGACCGTCGGCTGCAGCAAGGCTCCCTCTCGCGATCCGCCCGCCAAAACACGGGCCCCCTCGGCGACCGCCTGTTCGACAACGCGCAACAGGTCCTTGGCGGTTCCTTCGTCGATCACGGTGCCGACGCGGGTATCCTCGTCGGCCGGGTCGCCACAGGTATACTCCGCCGTGCGGGCGACGAATTTTTCGGTGAACTCGTCGAGCAGCGATTCGTGTACCAAGAGTCGCTTGACGGCCGTGCATCGCTGCCCCGAGTTGCGAAAACAACCTTCGGCCGCCAGCGTCACGGCCAGCTCCATGTCGGCGTCTTCCAAAATCAGCAGCGGGGCATTGCCGCCCAGCTCGAGGCACTGCTTCTTGTAGCCGGCAATCGAGGCGATTCGCTTGCCGACGCCGACGCTGCCGGTAAAGCTGACCAACTCGACGCGATCGTCGGTGATCATCGGTTCGACGACTTCGTCCGTGGTACCCACCACAACGCTGAGCATCCAGCCAGGCAAGCCCGCCTCGTAGAGCAACTCCGCAAAACGAACCGCGGAGAGGGGCGTTTTCCGCGGCGGCTTCAGAATCGTCGGCACGCCGGCCGCCACCGCGGGGGCCAGCTTGTGCGCCACCTGGTTGAGCGGATGATTGAACGGGGTGATCGCCGCCATCAGTCGCAGCGGTTCGCGAAGCGTGAAGATCTTGCGGGCTTTGCCCTGGGGCGACACGTCGCACGAGAAGATCTGTCCGTCGTCGCGGAGGGCTTCCATGGCCGCGAACTGCAAGACGTCGCTGGCTCGCCCCACCTCGTAGCGCGTCTCCCGCATGCAGAGCCCCGACTCGCTGCGAATCAGATTGGCGAACTCTTCGCGTCGCTCGAGCAGGGCCGCGCGGGCGTTGGTGAGAATTTCGCTGCGCTGATAGCGGGTGAGCGGATCGCCGCCGGCATAGTGCGTCGCCAGGGCGGTCTCCAATTCGCTCGCCGAAATCATCGCCACCCGGCCCGACACCTCGCCCGTATAGGGATAGGTAACATCGACCACGCGATCGCCGGCGATCGGCTGACCCGCCACATACGACGGCAGTTCAACAACCGAGGTACTCTCTACCGTCTGGCTCATGCATCGCCTCCGTTACACGTAAACTCGAAGATATCAAAGTTGCGCGGATCGCCGGCCGCCCGCGAAACGTACTCGCCCGAGAGTGGCTCGGAAAGCAGCATCGGCACCATCTCTTCATAGCGACCGCCGTGCGAGCGGAGTTGTCCGCCCAGCTGCGAAAGGTCATGATCCTCCGGCGTGCGGCCGAGAACCACATCGCGGGCCGACAGCACAAACAGATCGCCGATCCGATCGGCCGGCAGCTCGAGCTTCAGCGCCGCCATCTCGCGATCGTAGACCTCGGTGATGCCCTCCATGCGCACGATCGTTTCGGCCACCTCGGCCAGGTCAAGTTCCTCTGGCAAGTGAATCGTCACCGCCGATCCGAGAGCGCCATGATGCACGACGTAGGGATCGGTAATCGGGCAGATGACACGGATGCCCTCGCCAAACTGCTTCGTCAGCAGCGACTCCAGGTAAATCACATTGGGGCCGCCGCTGGACAGATTCTTGGCGTTCATCCCGTGATCGGCCGTCGCCCCCACGACGGCGCCAAGTTCCAACAGCCGGCCGATCTCGCGGTCCATCGCCTCGTAGAAGTCGAGCGACTCCGGCGCTTCCGGAGCGTACTTGTGTTGCATGTAGTCGGTCAGCGACAGGTAGCAAAAGTCGGAGAGACCCTGCTCGATCAGGGCCACGCCGGCCCGCAGCACAAACAGACTCGCCTCGGCACTGTAGATCTCGGGCGTCTTCTGCCCGACCACCTGTTCGACGTTCTCGATGCCGTGGGTGGCGAGCGCCGCCTGGTCGGCCTTTTCCGAAGAGAAGGCGATGCCGTCGAGATCCTTGGAGAGGATATCGCGAAGCTTCTCCTTGGCCGTGACCATGGCAACCTTGCGGCCTGCCTTGGCGGCCGCGGCCAGGATCGTATCGGCACGCAGAAACTTGGCCGAGTTCATCATCACTTCCTCGCCTGTCTCCTGGTCGAGGAAGAAGTTGCCGCCGATGCCCGTCTCCGCGGGCGTCAGCCCCGTGCAAATCGCCGCGTTGTTGACGTTCGTGAACGAAGGAAGCGCCCCGCGGACCATTCCGCGATAGCCGTTCTTGGCCATGCGGGCGACGTTCGGCATCCGCCCGTGCGCCAGGCTGGTGCTGAGATACTCGTCTCCGCAGCCGTCGATGCAAATCACGGCCACGGGGCGCGCCGGCACCCGAAAGGTGCGATCGTTGATCGAGAACGTCGTACTGGGGGGAGCGGCGGGCAACTTCGTCTCCTTCGTGGGCGGGACGGCACGCCTGAAGTTCGGGCGGCGTGAAGGTCGGGCGGCGGGTGCCTCGGGCGGTGAGTAGGACGGGCGACGTCGGCAGACCCAAGCGAGCCGATTTCGGCCCGCCGAAGACCCCTTATCCTACAACATTCGCCGGCCCAAATCAGGGTCGGTCGGCGCCCGGCAAGTCCGCCAAGAAGCACAAGAATCACGCGTTTGTGAAGCTCTCGTGAACGGCCACGGCGTTGCCCTTCCCAGCACCTCGACCGCTGCTACTTCGGCACGACGGCCACCCGATGGGCCCGCTCGCGGATCGTGTGGGCAAACGCCTCTTCGGCCGACTCGAGAGGAAACGTCGCCGTGACCAACTCGGCGAGTGGATACCTCGCGTGCTCGGACGTGAGGAACTCAATGGCCGTGGCCAGGTCCTCGGGCAGGTAATTGTGAACGCCGTGAATATTGAGCCACCGCCGCACCACCCATTCCGCCGAGACCGGCACATCGGCCGCCGGATAGACCGAGCCAATCAGGACGTAGGTGCCGCCAATGCGCAGCAACTTGAGTCCAGCTGCCACAGACGACGGCGCTCCGGACAACTCGATCGCCACGTCGACACCGCGCCCCCCCGTCGTCTCGGCGACGACTTCGGTCAACTCGTCGATCGAGTTCTGGACCAACACGCACTTCGTCGCGCCGAACTGCGGAGCCAGTTCGAGCCGCTCTGGATCGATGTCGCAGGCGATCACCTCGGTCGCGCCGCGCCAGCGGGCCATGGCGATGGCCGACAACCCGAGCATTCCGGCACCCTGAATGAGCGTGACCTTGCCGGGTCCGACGTTCCCTACGCGGAGCGCTCCGGCCACCGTCGCGGTGGCACAGTTCGCCGGACAGGCAACCGCGTCAGGCAGTTCGGCGGGAACGCGTACGATGGGCGTCCCGGCCGCGAGGTGACAGTACTCGGCCAGGCCCCCGCTGAGCGGATGCACGTCGTCGATCGCCTCGTGCCCGTACTTGAACAGCTTCTCGCACTTCGGCGGAATCTCATGTTCGCAAAAGAAGCAGTCGCCGCAGTTGGCCGCGATCGACCAGGTAATGCGATCGCCGACGGCGAGTGGATGACCCGCAACGTCGGTCACCGCCTCGCCCGGCGGCAGTTCGGCCACGGTACCCATGATCTCGTGACCCAATATCGTCGGCACCGGCGTTGTGCGTCGGCCTTCATAGGTATGCACGTCGCTGCCGCAGATCGTGCAGCAGGTGATGCGCACCAGCACCTCACCGGCCGACAGGGTCGGCAGCGGGTAATGCTCCAGCCGCAGCGGCTCGCCGGTGGCAGTGAACACGGCGGCCAACGCTTCTTCCGACATGCCGGTTCCTCCTTCGTGATCTTCTTGTCTATTAATGGATGCGTTGTTAATGAGCCCTTCGCGGCGGCGGTGATGGCTGAAATGCCGGCCTCCCGCTGGTCGGCCTGGTTCATTGGCTGCGCAGGGCTCAATCGTGTGACGCGCGAACGCACGAATTTCGCGCCGCTAGTGCCCGATCGCGTAGTAGTTGCTGTAGAGCTGGCGGGCCTCTTCGGTAGCCGTCTTCCAGTCCCACTCGGTCTCGGTGAAGCGATCGGGGCTCAGGCTGCGGACGTACTCCGACGGCTGCTGCTCCAGGATCGACTCGACCACGTGCCGTCCGATGCCGGCCGAGCCGGAAACGCCATGGGCATTGCAGCCGCCGGCCATCACAAAGCCCTTCACGCGGCAGCTCTCGCCAATGATGAAGCGACCGTCGGGCGCGAAGGTGGGCCAGCCTTTGAAAACGCTCCGCACGCCCAGCTCGTCGACCTTCGGAATGTACGGCGACAGCTCGGCTCCGAACTCGCCCAGCACTTCCCAGTCGGACTCGACCGGGGGCGTCGCCTGGTCGATCGGGTAGTTCGCCACATCGAGCGCCAGGCTACGGGGTTCCCAGCCGCCGACCAACAGGGCGTTCGTCTCGGGGCGCAGATAGAGCGTGATGTCCGGGATGCGCACCACCGGCATGTCGGGATGCAGGCCGTCGGCATGAACCGTGACAAAGAACTCATGCCGGACTGGAATGATGGGTAGCTCGACGCCGACCGCACGGGCGACGTGATAGGCGTTCGCCCCCGCCGCGTTGATCACAAAGTCGCACGCGATCTCGCCGCGATCGGTCACCACGCGGCGGACGCGGCCATCTTCGACGACGATGTCCCGCACATTGGTGCCCGTGCAAATTTCGATCCCCAAACGACGGCCGTGGGCGACGTAGGCCATCGTCAGATCGTACGGTTGCAGATATCCGTCGCTCGGACACCACAACACGGCCCGCACGGCGTCGAAGTTGAGCAGCGGCCACTTCTGCCGCGCGGCGTCGTTGTCGATGAAGTGGACCTCAAGACCGGCCTCGTCGGCGACCGTCTTGAGACGCTCGAACTCGGCCACCCGCTCGTCGTTCAGGGCCACCCGCAGCGAGCCAACCTGTCGCCAGGCGGGGTTCGCCTCTTCGTCTTCCTGTAGCGACGAGAACGTCTCGACCGACCACATCGCCAGCTTGACCCGCTCGACGCTCGAACGGACCTGTCCGACCAGGCCCGCGGCCTGCGACGAGGTGACGGCCGCCACGGTCGGCTCACGCTCCAAGAGCACGATATCGCGCTCGCCGGCCTTGGCCAGGCTATAGGCCACGCCGCAACCGACGGCCCCGCCGCCGACGATGACGTACTTTGCACGCTCCGGTAATGCGGCCATCTACTTCGCTCCCGTGTCGCTCGTTTCCTGCGGCAGGCGATCGGCCAGCATCTCGGCGATGTCGCGGACCTGCGTCTGTGCGTCCTGGGCCTTCACGCCGTCGCTCAGCATGATCAGGCAGAACGGACATGATACCGCGACGGTGTCCGCCCCGGTGGCCAGGGCCTCGGCCACCCGCGATTGGCCAACCCGTTCGTCGACTGCGTCGTCGAACCACATCCTTCCCCCGCCCCCGCCGCAGCAAGCGGTCTGGCGTCGATTGCGCGGCATTTCGGTGATCGTCGTGGCGTTGGCGTTCGCGCCGCCGACGGCCAACTGCACCAACTCACGCGGCTCCTCGGTAGTGCCACCCACGCGGGCCAGGTAACAGGGATCATGAAAGGTCACCGCCTCGCGGGCCGCGGCGTCGGCCGGAGTCCCTTCGTCGACGAGTGGCAATCGACCCGCGTCGACCAGCTCGCGGAGCAACTGGCTGTGGTGAATCACTTCGAAGTTGCCGCCCATCTGCGGATAGTCGTGGCGCAGACTGTTCAGGCAGTGGGGACAGTGGGCCACGATCTTGCGGACGTTGTGCTGGGCGAGTGTCTCGACGTTTTGCATGGCGAGTTCCTGAAACAGGAACTCGTCGCCCATCCGCCGGGCCGACTCGCCGGTGCAGCGCTCTTCATTTCCCAGGACGGCGAAATTGACCTCGGCTGCCTGTAGCAATCGCACGACGCTGCGCGCGATGTTCCGTACACGTCGATCGTAGGAAGCGGCACAGCCAACCCAGTAGAGCACCTCGAAGTCGGGTCGCTCGGCCACGGTCGGCACCTCGAGCCCTTCGGCCCAATCAAATCGCTCCTCGGGCGGCAGCCCCCAGGGATTGCCCACGCGCTGCGATTTTTGCAACGAATTGGCCGGGGCCCCACGAAGGCTCCCTTCGCCGATCAGATAGCGACGCATGTCGGTCAGGTAGTCCATCGGCCGGATGCCGAGCGGGCAGACATCGATACATGCCGTGCAGGTCGTGCACGACCAAATCGTTTCGGCCTCGATCACGTCGCCGTGCAAACTCGCGCCGTTGGCCCCGGCACCGACGAGGGTCATATGTCCGCGAAGATCCTGTACTACGTCGCGGGGCGAGAGCGGCTTGCCGGCCTCGAAAGCCGGACAGGCGTCTTCGCAGCGGCCACATGATACGCAGGCATCGAGGGCCATCAACTCGCGACGCGAGAAATCGGTGAGGCTGCCGACGCCGACCAGGCCCGTCTCTTCGACCTCCTCCATGGTGACCGGCACCAGTTTGCCCAGTTGCTTCGTCTGCGCCGGAAGATTGAGCGTGCCGGCCAGCGCGTGCAACAGCCGCGTGTAGGGCATGGCCGCGATGAAGCCGAGCGCCAAGATGGCGTGCAGCCACCACAGCGACCAATGCCAGAGCCCTGCGGCCGCGCGATCGATGCCTGCCGCCTCGAACATTCGCGCGCACAGCAGCCCGACGAACGAGACGCCCGGCGACGGCGTGGCGGCGTGAATGATCCGCAAACCCTCGAGCAGGTAGCCGGTCACCCCGATCACGATCAAGGTGACGAGGACCACATAGTCGGTCGAGTTGCGGCCAATGCTACCGGGGTTTCGCACGCGTCGCACCAGAAACATGGTGCAGCCGACCAGGAAGAAGATGCCGAAGGCGTCGAGCGTGACCTCGTAGATCGCGTAGTAAAGCCCCTTGTGAAAGATGGGATCACTCGCGGGGCGGCCCACGGCGCCGGCCAGGATGTGCTCGACGGCGATCAGCGTCGTTCCGATCAGCAACACGACAAACCCGCCGAAGAGCAACACGTGGGCGAGGCTGGCCAGACCGCGGCCCCAGATGCGGCGTTGGAACAGGACATCGCGGAGCCAACGGTTCACGACCGCGGCGATCTCCAGACGGTCGGCGACCGGGCGTCCCATTCGCCAGAGTCGCACCCGCCGATAAATGCCGTAGCCGAAGGTCGCCAGGGACACGAGCGCCAGCAGATAGAACACCAGCTTCGAGGCGGGCGGAATGTTGCCGAACACCTCGCGCATTAGCGGCCCGCCGGCGGCGAGCGGTTCACTTTCGGCCAACAGAATGGGCGCGAGCAGGCCACGGCAAAAGTCGCAGAACATGAGCTGGGAGCCGCCGCGCGATGCGCTTAGCGGAGCTTCTCGATCATTTGCGGTACGATTTCGTAGACATCGCCCACCAGTCCATAGTCGGCCATTTCGAAAATCGGCGCGTCGGGATCCTTGTTGATGGCCACAATTACCTTGGAGTTCTTCATGCCGGCCAGGTGCTGAACCGCGCCGGAGATGCCCAAGGCAATGTACAAATCGGGCGCGATGATCTTACCGGTCTGACCGACCTGATACTCGTTCGGCGTGATCCCCGCGTCGACCAAAGCCCGCGAGCTTCCGGTCGCGCCCCCGACCGCATCGGCCAACGTGCCGACGAGTCGTTCGAAGTCCTCGCTGTTCTTCATCGCCCGACCTCCGGAAACGACAATCGAGGCCTCGGAGACATCGGGGCGGTTCGACTGTTTTTCGTCGCGGCCGACGAATTCAATCGCCCCCGGCAAACCGGCGGCGTCGACGGTCACGGGCTCGATCGTCCCGGCTTCCGTCGCCGGCTCGGCGGGGGCATAGGCCGAACCGCGCACGGTAATGATCTGCGGAGCGCCGTGCAGGGTGACCGTCGCCGTCACCGCGCCGGCATACATCGGCCGTTTCAGCAACAGCTCGTCATCGCGGAACTCATGTCCGATTACG
>QQVP01000069.1 GCA_003389215.1 Planctomycetota bacterium
ACACCCGCCCGTCTCTGCGGAACCGCCGACGGCCGCGTCCGTGAACGTCGAGCACGCGCCGCCACAGACCGAAACCACCGCACCGTCAGCCGTACCATCCACCGCAGAGCGTTTCGGCCTGAGGAACCTGATTCAGCGATCGCTCACGGCGGTCGTCGTGCTGGCCGTACTGCTGTCGATTCCCGCCTACCTGCTGCTCACGACATTCGACGACCCAGTGCCCCACGACGGGCCCAACCTGCAGGCCGACGGCGACGCGCAGCTGACGGAGATGCAAGCGAATTCGGCGACGGACGAGACGACCGACGATCCGGCAACCCCCGATCCGGCGACTCCGCCGATCTATCGCAGTGCGACGTTGCCCAACGAGCGGCGTCCCTTTGCACCCCAGTTTCCTTTGCCACCGGACTTTCCCCAACAAGCGAACCCGACCGAAACGAATGCCCCCGCGACGCCGTCCCCGGGAATGGCACCGGGCGCAACTGACACGAACATCGAAAAGCGTGCGCCCGGCGGGGCGACCTTGATGGGGATTCGTCCGCGTGATTTGCGAGCCGAGAATGAGCGGAATCGATCGAGCATTTATTAGGGCCTACGGCGGCGACCCTCAGCGGCGCGGGCGCCCGAAAGCGGGCGTGACGCGGCGCATCGATGGTGCGCATGGGACGGCTTCAAACGCAGCCTCGGCCGCCAGCCAAGCGACCCCGTTGCCCCCCGCGCGGAGTAGTGCGCCGCCACCACGGTCGCTCGCCGCATCGCAGCCGTTCGCCGCGCCGCCGACTTCCTACTTCACGGAGGCGGCCCACGACAACCTGCGTCCGCCTCATTGGCCCGCCGGTCCTGCCGCGGCTGCGACCGCCGCTTCTGCGATTCAGCCGCTGCCGCCCTACAGTCGGCCCGCCTACGAGGTCGACGACCTCGCCTGGCCCGACGTCTGTCGCACACTGGTAACCCGCTGCGGGAGCGAACTGGCCACCACGACCAAGACGCTCGTCGATCACTCGCGAGCCGGTGCCCGGGTCGTCTATGTCTCAGGCGTGCACGGCGGCGAGGGCGTCACGACGATCACGCTGTGTCTGGCTCAGCGGCTGGCGAGTGTCGGGCTCAAGGTTGCCCTGGTCGACGCCCACTTCGAGCGGCCCGCGCTCGCCGCGGCGGTCGGCATTTCACCGGCGGCCGGCTGGGAAGACATCGCCCGCGAGGGTCATGGCATCGGCGAAGTGATGATTCAATCGCAGGCGGAACACGTGGCGCTCCTGCCGCTTCGCGGGGTGGTCACACAGCCGCACGTTTTGGTCAACGATCTCTATTGGCCGGCGACGCTCACGACGCTCGCCGCCCATTATCACTGCGTGATTATCGACGGTCCGCCCTGGGTGTCGGCCGCCGCGAATACGATCTTGTCGCTCGGGGATCACGCCTCGCTCGACGCCGCCATCTTCGTGACGGGAACTGCCAACGACTCGCTCTACGAGCTCTCGCTGGCGACCGGTCAGTTTGCCGGCGTCGGCGCCGAGGTGTTGGGAGTCATCGAGAATCAGTGCGAGGCTGCCGCCACGCCGGCGCTTCGCGTTCCTTCTGCCGCGCGCATCGCGTGATCGGGAATCGGCCATGTACGAAGCTTACTGGCAACTCCAACGTAAACCGTTCGACAGTACGAGCGATGCCGAGTTCTACTATCCGGCCGAACCCCATCAGGCGGCCATGCTGAAGATGCGCTATGCCGTCGAATCGCGGCGCGCGGCGGCCGTGTTGGCGGGTCCGCCCGGCCTGGGCAAGACGCTAATCGTCCAGCACATCCGCCAGTATCTCGACGAGCGGTTCCAGCCGTTCGTGCATCTCGTCTTTCCGCAGATGCCGGCGGTCCAGCTGCTGGCCTACCTGGCTTCCGAAATCGGCGCCGCCACGGGGCACGAGACGGGCCAAGGCGCGAGCGAAACGGTACGGGCCATCGAAGAACGACTCCGAGAGAACCGCAGCGCCGCGCGGCACGCGGTTGTCGCGGTCGACGAGGCGCACCTGCTGCAGGATCCCGAGACGATCGAGATGTTGCGGCTGTTGCTGAACTTCTCGGTCGACGGCCAATCGCCGCTGACGCTGCTGCTCGTGGGCCAGACGTCGCTGCTGCCGATGCTCGAGCGGCGGCCCGATCTGGAACAGCGGATCGACGTGAAGTGTCTGCTGCGGCTGTTGAATCTCGAAGAGACGGTCAGCTACGTGAATCATCGCCTGGCGGCTGCCGGGGCTCCGCGGGCAATCTTCGAAGACGACGCCCTCGAGGCGCTGTTTCATCTCACGCACGGCACGCCGCGACAGATCAATCGCCTCTGCGACCTGGCCCTGTTGATCGGCTTTGCCGAAGAGCTGCCGGCAATCAATGCCGCGCAAATCGAGGCGGTCAGCGAAGAGCTGATCACGGTGACGCCGGAGTAGAGCTTATGGCGATTCGACCCAGCTCGGGGACGGCCATCGCGATCGGGCTCTAAAACGCCCCCCGCCGACGTTCCTTCACGGGCAGGATCTCCAGGCAGGTTGTCCACCAACCGGTCCGGATCGTCTCCTGAAACTCTGCCGGCAGTCCTTCGTCCGCCATCTCGCGGGCAAGCCGCGCGAAGTCGTACTCGACCGGCACGAACTCGACCTGCACCTGGTCACCACCAAACTCGACGAGCGTGTACCAGACGTTCCTGCGGCCGTCGTTCTCGGGCCGGCCCAGCACACCGACGTTGACGAACTGGCGTCCCTCGGCAAGTTGCCGCTGCCACTTGATGCCGGTGTGCGTGGCCAGCACCACATCGGCGTCCGCTTCTCGGCAGAGTCTTTCGAGAAAGTGATCCGACGCCGTCGATTCCCAGACGAACTCGTTCGTGCGGCGCGGACTACCGTGACACAGGAGGACGCGCCGCGAGTCGATCTCCAGGCGGATCTCGGCCGGCAGCTGGCGCAGGTAGGCGCGGTGCTCGGCCGACGTGTGGGCCAACGTGTAGTCGTAGCTGATCTGCGCGAAGTGGTTGTCCTGCGGGTCGACATAGCCACACTGGCAGTCGTCCAGTTCGTTGCCGACCGAGTCGTCGTAGTTGCCCTGCACGCAGACGACATCGTGATCGGCCAGCAGCGGAAACACGCGGTCGGGATGGGGTCCGAAGGCACCCAGATCGCCCAGGCAATAGACCGCGTCGACCCCACGACGCCGCACGTCGGCCAGCGCTGCCTCGAGCGCGAGATAATTGCTGTAGATGCCGCCGAAACAGGCGAGTCGTGTCGGTGCCGCGGTCATCGGTTTGCCGGTGGGGTTCGCGCTCGCCTAGCGTTGTAAACGTCGAGAGGAAATCGCGTCACGTCGGACGGGCCGCGTGGCCGCCGCCGGAAGCCGCGGACGGGTTCGAGCAGATCGCACCGTATTGGTAGCAGGTGTAGCAGGCTCCGTGACTCAGCCCGAACGGCCGATCCGCTTCGGCCAGGCTCTGGCCGAGCACCGCGTCGGGCGCCTCGATCAAGATCGGACAGACGCAAACGCCGCGGTCGGTCACGATTCGCGCATGATCGCAGATCAGTTGCGAACGATCGAAACCCTTCATCATTTCCGCGGTGATCCGCTCACTGGGGCGATAGCCGTGCGTCCGTTCCACCTCCGCGCCAAGGTGCAGCATGGGCAGGATCTTCAGCCGTGGTCGCCGATAGCCCTCGCGACGCAGCATCTCGGTGAACTCGCCCACGACGCGAGCCTCGTCGGCTTCGGGCCACGAGCGGGCTGCCGTGATGATGGGCAGAAAATCGTATTCGACCAGCTTGACGATTCCCCGCAGCGCCCGCGCGAAGGTTCCCTCGCCGCGAATCGGATCGTTCGTCTCGGGCGAGAAGCCGTCGATCGAGACGCGAAACTCGAGGCTGAAGCGACTCGCCGCGTCGGCGTCGGCCAATCGCTGGAGCCACTCGTCCTTCAGCACGGTGGCGTTGGTCAGCACCGTGGCCGGGCCATACTCGAGCGTGGCGATGAGAATCTCGACCATCTGCGGGTTGAGAAAGGGCTCGCCCCCGGTGAAGTAGTATTCGTTCACCCCCAGCGGCACCGACTCGGCGAGCCGCTGCTGGACCTCGTCGAGCGAGAGGAAGCCAAAGCTGTCGTTCTTCGGGCTGCAGCTGATGAAGCAGTGGTGGCAGGTCAAGTTGCAGAGCGTGCCGGCGACCTGGAACCAGAGCTGGTCGAAGCTGGCCAGCTCGACCTGAGGCACGCGGGGATCGTCGATCACGGGCAGTGTGGCGGCCATGGCAGGTGGCGATCTAGCTGCGGAGTCGCGGCTTCATGTTCTCACGTCGCCAGTTCTTCACTTCGAGATGAGGCCGGCGACGTCTTGGTAAAGGTTGAGGCTCTCGCGACCGGCGATCGAACTGAACAGTTCGCGAACTTGCGCGAGGCCGATGGCGACCAGGAACCGCGAGTCGCGGCCGTAGCTCTTGCTGCCGAGAATGTAGAAGTCCGGCTCGCTCGTCACGAGCAGTTCTGGCCCGCCGAAAGATTGCCGCAGGCAATCGGCCGAGGTTTGCCCGACGAGCGACGCGGCCAACTTCATCGGCGCGCCCGTGGCGTAACACTCGTAAACCTGCAATTGTTCGTAGAGCTGGCGATCGCCGTGGTAGCCGACGTTGGCCACGATGCGATCGCAGCGGAGTTGCGTCTCAGTTCGTCCGCTGGTTTCGACCACCAGCGAGCCGTCTTCGTCCGTCACATCGTTCCGCTCGACGGAAATCCGTTCGATGGCGGTCGCCGCGTGAAAGTCGATCGGGCCGTCGTCCGCTTCGACGACTGCCGCGACGTGCCGCGCGAGGGCGTCGCGTTCCGCCAGAGTGTCGTCCTCGATCCGCGCGATCGGTTCGCCAGGCGGCCGGTCGCCGCGGACGAGCCAGGTGACGCGGGTCTCGGGCACCTCGCGGGCGAGTTGGGCCAGATCGCGGACGGTCGTCGCCGCGGAATAGCCGGCGCCGAGGACGACCGTATGCTGGCCGGCATAGTCGTCCCGCTCACGGCCGAGCACGTCGGGCACGCGGTAGCCGATCTTCGCGGCGGCCTCGGCTTCGCCCACGGCGGGCAGCCCACCTCGGCCGAGCCAGTTGTGGTTGCCGTAGGTCCCGGTCGCGTCGATGACGAGGTTGGCCTCCGCAGTCCGCTGCCCGTCGGCAGCTTCCAGCAACAGGCGGAACGGCTGCCGCCGTCGCTCGTCGTCGCCGATCAGTTCGTGCTTCAGGGCGTCCGCGCGCGAAACCCCGACGACCCGCGTTGCCTGGTGGATGTGTCCGCGCAGGAGATCGCTCTCGGCCAGGGGCAACAGGTAGCGATCGGCCCATTCCGCCCCGGTGAGCAAGGCGTCGTCGTCAGGAGGCGTCCAATTCGGGTCCTGGGCGGCCAGCGCGGCCAGCCCCAGGGTCGAGCGGTTCATGCCGAACGGGCTGAACATGCGGACGTGGCCCCAGTCGCCCACGTTTTCCGCCACGGTGCCCTGTTCGTAGACATCGACCTGGTAGCCGAGGTAGCGCGCGTAGAGCGCGGCCTCGAGTCCGATGGGACCGGCTCCCAGAATGGCGATCTTACCGGCGTCCGTTTCCATGGCGTCGAGTCACTGGTTGCTTGCCGCGATCCGTTCCGTACGAGTCCGATCGGCGGCGCGGGAGTCGTAGTCTATGACGCTGCCGTTAGGCGTGTCTGTATGAGAGCATACCAGGGGGCACCGAGGCGCGAAACGCGGCCACGACGGTCCGACGTGAACGCACGTCTGGAATCAATGATTGAGGTCGAAGAGCTTCTTGATCTGCGCGGCCAGGCGGCACCATGGGTGATCGGCTTCGGGATTCAGCGTCGCATACTCAAAGACCTCCCCCATCAGCCGTTCCAGGCCCTGCATGTCGTCGACGTCGTACCACGCCGGCAGCAGTTCGAACTCTCGCCCGGTGGTCTGCAAACGGGACTGCGTCTGCGCCAGGACCTGTGGGGTGCTCCAGTCGATGTCGGCGAAGACCTCGGGCACCATCTCCGCAAGACCGAGCAAGTAGTAGCCGCCGTCGTCGCTGGGGCCGATCGCCACGGGCACCCGCTGGAGCGCGGCGAATGCCGACACGACGTAGTGCAGCGGCAGCGTGGGGCTATCGGAACCGAGCAACACCACGGGACCGCGGGACTGCGCAAACATCTCGGCGAAGAAGGACGCCATCCGCTCGCCCAGGTCGCCGTCGCCTTGCGGCAACAGGTGCCAGTCGTCGCCGGCCAGGTCTGCCATCTCCGCCTGCCGCTTGGGCGGCCAGTAAGCAAAGGTCCTTTCCGCGTCGAGGGTGCTTAGCCGACGTAGCGTGGTGGCCAGCATGAGGCGATGCAGCTCCGCGGCCAGCTCGGCGTCGAACGCCGCGGCCATGTCGGCATCGAGGTCGGCAGCCAGGCGGGTCTTTACCTGGCCCGGCTCCCAGTACTTCGCAAAGACGCCGAGTCGTTTCATTGTGGGCAGCTCCGGCTCGCTCTTCGCCGGCGACGACGGCTCCCGGCCCTACTTCCGTAGCAGGCGGCGCAGCAGCACTTCGTTGACCACACCGCGGAAGCGGACTTGCCCGTCGATTTCGACCACCGGCACGCAGGTATCGAACCTCGCGGTGAGCGCGGGATCGGCGTCGATGTCGACCTCCTGAGGCGAAAGGCCGTGGTTCTGCAGCAGCAGCTTGGCATCGTCGCACAGGTGACAGCCGGCACGCGTATAGAGAATAACGTTCATCCGTCCTGCGGGCCTCTGATGATCTGGCGGGCGGCCCGGCTGGATTTCGGCTCTCGCCTGCCGCACATGTTTTCCCCAAATTATTTGCAACCAAACGTTTACGTGATATTGTAAGAGTGGCGGCCCCCGCCGCCCATCCACGCTCGCCGACTGCCCAGCGTGCCGCGGGTCCGTTACCATTCACTTCCTCAGGGCAGTCGCAAGCTCAGCATGCTTGCTCGTCGGAAATCCCATTTCACGACGATCCTTACTCCGACACCCGGCATGGCCGCAGTTTCCGTAGAAAAGTTTGTCGATCTGCTCAAGCGGAGCAAACTGATCGAACATCTCGATCAGCTCGCTAAAGAACTCGCCGAGATCAAGGTCGAGCGCGGTGGCCGTCTTCCCGACGACCCCGGCGAGCTGGCCGAGGCCCTGATCGACCGCGGCGTCATCACACGGTGGCAGGCCGACAAGCTGCTCGAGGGTCGCCACAAGGGCTTCTTTCTGGGCAAGTATCGGTTGCAGGGCCACATCGGCAGCGGCGGGATGAGTGCCGTGTACCTTGCGGCGCACGTGTTGATGCACCGGCAGGCGGCCATCAAGGTTCTGCCCCGGAACCGCGTCGAAGATTCGTCCTACCTGGCTCGTTTCTACCAGGAGGCCGAGGCCGCCGCGCGACTCGACGATCGCAACATCGTCCGCATCTACGACGTCGACAACGACGGCGATATCCACTACATCGTGATGGAGTACGTCGACGGCCCCGACTTGCAACGCCTCGTCAAGCGCGATGGACCCCTCGACTACGAGACGGCCGCCAACTACATCGCCCAGGCGGCCATCGGCCTCGATCATGCCCACCAGGCCGGCCTCGTCCACCGCGACGTAAAACCGGCCAACCTGCTGGTCGATCCCAAGGGCGTGGTCAAGATTCTCGACATGGGGCTGGCCCGCTTAGTCGACAAAGACGGCGACGAGAAGGCCTCGCTGACGGTGGCCCACGACGAGAACGTGCTGGGCACGGCCGACTACCTCGCCCCCGAGCAGGCCCTCGACAGCCACTCGGTCGACGAGCGAGCCGACATCTACAGTCTCGGTTGCACACTCTACTTCTTGCTCACGGGTCATCCTCCGTTTCCGGAAGGCACCCTGCCGCAGCGGCTGATGATGCATCAGACGAAGGCGCCGGCGCGAATCGAGATCGATCGGCCCGATATTCCGCAGGATCTCTCGCTGATCTGCGAGCGGATGATGGCCAAGTCGCCCGATGCCCGTCCCCAGTCGGCCGCCACGGTCGCCAGCCAGCTGATCGACTGGCTTTCCGCCCGCGGACAATCGTTCAACGACGGCTCGGGAAGCTCGCCGCGAATCAGCAGCGGCTCCTCGGGCAACCTCACGGGCGGCAGCGGCCTCGGTCGTGGCGGATCCAGGACGAAGACCTCGCCATCGCGCCGGCCGAAGCGATCGCGAACGGCCGGCCGCCGGCCGGTCAGCATGGAAGACACCGTCGCCGACGCCGAGAACACCCAGGCTGGTTCCCCGCACCCCGCCGATCGCAAGGCCAAGGGACGCGACCGTTTGCCCGTGGCCAAACCGCTACCGGTGCCGGGCGAGCCCGACACTCCCGATGTGCCGGAGATCGACGTTGAGCTCGTCGACGATGGCGGCCCTCGGAGTCGGCCGCCATCGCTGGCGGAAAAGCGCAAGGCACGTCGCCGCCAGTCGCAGCCGCCGGTCTGGCTCTGGCTCACCGTGCTGGGCGCGGCGGCCGCCCTGCTCGGCCTGGTCGTGGTGCTTACCCAGGTTATGTAGACGATTGCCCAGGTTCACTGGCGGGTGGCCGCTGGATCCCGTGTGGTGGATCGCCGAAAATCCCCGCGGTAGGGACCGTCTGGGGTCATTGGGGTCGACCTAAGTTGCTTCTGTGAATCGACTTATATTCTGTCGATTGAACCCGCGTTCCGGCTCTGTCTACCATAGATAGAGGGCCGCTCGGCGTTCCCATTCGGGAACTCGCCAGGGGCTCTGCAGCCTATCGGAACAACCCGCCCAACACGCCTGTTTCGGCGTCACTCCGGGGCGGAAATCACACAACGGATTGTTGCAGGATGCGTGTGCGCTTGCCGCTCGTACTCGTGAGGTAGATCGTGGCCCGCCGTCAACATGCCAAACTCGACGCCAAGACCCGCTCTTACGCGGTTCGCCAGCGGCGGGCACCGAATGCCTCGGCCCGCCTGAGGGCCCTGCGCGGCAAGCGGGTCCGGGGTGGCGAACGCAATGTGCAGCTCCCGTACGCTCCGCCCGAGGACTGGTACGAGCCGGCGGAAGCGACCTGGAAGGACGACCCCTACGACTTTGAGATCGTCGAGCAGCCCGCCGGGCCGGGCTATCGCCACGTGCTCACACCGCAGCAGATACGCGACCGGCTGGCCGTGCTGCCACCCCATTTCGTCGAGCCGTTGGAGGTCGTCCAGCTCAGCCAGATGACCCGCAAGAAGGAGCGATTCTCCTGCTACGGCATGCAATGGGGATGCACGCTGTTTCTCTACCCCTTGGAAGAGAGTCGCGTCGAGACCCATTCCCGGCCGCCGAAGCCGAACCAACGCATCGAGGCGGAAATGTACGGGGGGCGGTGGATCGAAGATGTCCCGGGGCTTTGGTCGCTTGTCTGGACGGAGGCCACCCTGCGCGACTTCTATCTCAACAATATCCTGATCCACGAACTGGGCCACTTGCTCGACGACCGCAATACCAGCTACGTCGACCGCGAACGCTATGCGGAGTGGTTCGCCGTGGAGTATGGCTACAAGCGGAGCCGTAGCCGGTCTCGTCCGCGTCGCCGCACGATGCGCCGCCACCACGCTTCCTGAGCGTTTCCCGAGCGCGCGTCAGCCGGCCGCGCTACGATCGAAAGGCCCGCAACTGTTCGACCGGGAGCAATTCGTTCTGGCTGCCCGAGCGAAAGCCCTCCAGGTCGAACGTGATGTAGCGGAAGCCAAATTCCCGCAGCCGCTCGCCGACGCGCTGCCGCCGATCGGCTTCCAACAGACGTTCGAGGTCGTCGAGCGGAACCTCGATGCGAGCCAGATCGCCGTGATGGTAACGCACGCGCACCACGGGAAAGCCCTCCGCACGTAGCCATTGCTCGGCACGGTCGATCATCTCCAGCCGTTCGGGAAGCACCTCTTCGCCATAGGCCAGGCGGCTCGCCAGGCAAGGAGCCGCCGGTTTCTCGGCCACGGACAGTTGCCACTCGCGGGCCAGCTGGCGCACGGTTGCCTTGTCGATGCCGCATTCGAGCAGCGGGCTGCGAACACGGTGCTCTGTCGCCGCCTGCAAGCCGGGTCGGTAGTCGAACGCGTCGTCGGCATTCACACCGTTGACGACCACTCCCAGATCGAGCTTCTCGCACAGTTCGCCCAGTTCCGTGTAGAGCTCGCGCTTGCAGTGGTAACAGCGGTCCGGGCCGTTGGCCACGTACTCCGCCCGCGCGGCCTCGTGCGTGGCGAGTTCCAGGTGGCGAATGCCGATCTCGGCCGCCACGCGACGGGCCTCGTCCAACTCCCCTTCGGCCAGGCTGGGGCTGACGGCGGTGACGGCGACGGCCCGCTGGCCCAGGGCCAGCTGCGCCGCCTTGGCCACGACGGCGCTATCGACGCCGGCCGAGAAGGCGACCGCGCAGCCTTCCAAGCCGCGAAGGTTCCCCAACAGTTCGTCGCGTTTTGCTGCGAGTTCGGACATCGTGACGGAATTCTGGTGGTCGAAGCCCAGGGGCCAGCGGGCCGCATTGCCCCGGCACTGCCTAAGTTCCGGCAGAAGAACCAGTATGACGCCGGCGCGTCGCTCGGGCCAGACGAACCTCGTTTGCCGACCGCTGGGCGGTGCCCGCCGGACGATGCGGGTGTCGAGAACCCTCGAGCCGGCAAGCCCCACCACCGGCACCTGGAACGAGAAGCGTCACGTAGGTCGAGAGCAAGTCGGTCTAGAAAAGGAGCCGACGCATCTTGGCGAGCCCGTTCGTCCACCAAGGGGGGCGCCCTCGGTCGCGAATTTGCAATCCGAGACGTAAGTCGCGGTGCGTCTTTGGGCACCGCATCTCGGCCTGACAGTCTTCGCGGCCGTTTTGACAGGGCTCCCAGGGAACTGGTCTAGCGGCTCACCACACTTCACGTCGGCTCGTAAGTCGCGCGCTCGTGAACTTCTGGCATGCTACCAGGGCCGCGGCAAACCGGCAATGATTTTGCCGGAAAAAAGGCAAAAAACGCGGGGCGACCGTGCGGCCTCTACTGATGCGACGAGCTGTCGCGCAACTGCGCGATTTGATCGCGAAGCGCAGCGGCGTCTTCGTAACGCTCTTCGGTCACGGCTTGTTCGAGTTGCTTGCGCAGGCGATCCAGCGGACTTTCGGGCAACTTGTCGACGGTAAGCTGCCGACGTTCCTCGGGGGCCTCGCGCTGCAGCTCGTCGCGCCACTGCTCCAGATGGACCAACTCGTTGCAGTCCGCCGCCCTATCCTCCTGGCCGTAGTCTTCCAGGAACTGATGAATCCCCTCGATCCCGCTCTCGATAACCCGCAAGGCGGCGGGAATGTCCTCCAATTCCACCAACGGGGTGGCGACCGCGCGGGTCCGCATCATCGTGACGTAGGGTCGCCACTGGTCGAACAGCAACTTGTCGCGGTCGCGACGGGCAAAGCGACGCACAAAGTCGAACAGGCGCAGGTTGCGACTCGTATCGCGGGCACAGAGTTCGTAGCGACCCAGCTGCCAGAAACTGATGTAGCGGTGGTAGAACTGTACGCCTTCCTGCAGCAACTTCTGGCAGTCGTCCGGCTCGAGCTGGAACGGTTTGCCGTCGGGATTCTCCTGATCGTGGGCTTCCTGCTGGGCGGCGTAGAAGGCGAGCCACGACTCGAAGTTGCCGACCCGTTGCCCGTCGGGACGCCCGTCGAGCTCCATCTGCATCAGACCAAGTTCCAGGCGGACCTGAATTCGTTCTCCGCCGTCTTCGGTGCGGATCACGCGCACCATTAGTTCGTCGTCGTCATACGGCCAGGCGGAGAGGATCCGCGAGATGTCGCGTTCGCGATCGGAATCTTGGCCGCCGGGTTCGCTCACGGATTGACGTCGCCTCTTGCGACGCGGTAGCGGCCGGCAGACGGGCCACCACCGCGCGGCCAAAAAGAAGTGCGCGGACTGCAGAGGAAGTCCCCTCTCAGCCAAGTTTATCCCAATGGACGCGACGACCCAAGCCGCGTGCTTCCCGCGATGAACGGCAAGCATGCCCGATGTCGCCGTCGGGGAAGACGAACGCGAAGACAGCCCTGCCGACCAAGTCCGAACGGAGCGGCTCGCCGGCGTGGTACGGCTAGTCGGCCGTCGGCTCTTCCGGTTCGCGCACCACGGTCTCCAGCGTCTTCGTGTTGCGCTCCAGCGCCAGCACGATGGTCCGCTGCTCGGTGCCGTGGGATGTGTTGGCCACGACGGGAACGACTTGTCGACCCTCGGGCATCGACACCCGCAGCGTGAACGAGCCGTCCTCGCGCAGTTCGACCGGTTGGCCACGTAGCGTCACGTGCGATCCCGGCGTGGCGACGCCGAACACGATCATCTCGGCGTCGACCTCGAAGTGAAAGTCGCCCTGGCTCTCGGCGATCTTCTCCGGCGAGATGCCGAAACGGGTCATCGCCGAAGCCCCCATCGGGCGACGCAAGCGCTCTTCGAACAGCTCTTGCAGCTCGCCCGCGGTCTCGCGGGCGTAGCCGCCGCTGAGCGCGTAGACCTTGTCGAAGTTCTCGGCCACGTCCCGCCAGTTCTCGTCCAAGGGGTCGTACGAGCCGGGCGGGGGCGTCGTGACGCGATTGCTGCGGGCCAACGAATAGAACTTGCCGCTGGCGGCCAGGTAACCGATGTCGAGTCGATAGGTCGCCGGCGGATCCTCGACGTGGATGTACCAGTTGTTGACGCCGCCATGAATGGGAATGTCGCGAATCACGGTTTCCGCGGCGCTCGTGGTGTCGTCGGCCGAGACCGCCAGCAGACGAATCACCGGCTGGGCGGTGTGCCAATCATGACGCAGGGCCGCCGCCGCCCGCTCGACCCCCTGACGACGCAGTTCCCAGCAGGCGTGCAGCCAATAGGCATCTCGAACCATCACCACCAGACGATCCTTGCCCTTGCCGCCGTCGGTCGCACCGCTGGTGGTGGTCAGGTCCTTGAGCGACTGGTGAGGCGACGTCGCCCGGCCGTTGGCACCGCCTCGGGGCGACTTGCCGCGGCCGTTGACGGCCTGTCCGGTTCGCTTGCCCGCGGCAGCGATCTGGGCCGCCTTCTTCGCCGTCGAGTTCTTCGCGCTCTTCTTTTGCACGGCGCGAAGGATGGCCATCACAAGTTGTTCTTTTCGCATCGAATGCCAGCCATCAACCTTGTGCTGCTTGGCAATCTGGGCGAGGTCTTTGCACGTGCGGGTCCGGAGCGAGTCGGCAGTGATCAATCAGATACCCTCCTGTCGGTGGTCGATCCAACGATGGAAGACCGGCGACAAATCATTAGTTGAGGGTCATCCGTGACGCCGCGGCGAGTCGGGGTGGGAAGGCCGCTCCGCCAAAGACCAGTCCCTTGGGGCAACCTGCGCGGCACTCGGTCGGTGCGAAGGACCCAGAGGCGGACTCCCGTGACCGACCAGCCGAGTGTCGGGCGGGTCAGAGGCGGGGTGACGCCGGCGGCAGGTTGTGATCAACGGTTGGTTTGTGGCGGTTGTAGCGGTCCGGCTTAGCCATCTGCGATTCTAATTTCGACGTCCAAAATCCGCAACGAATGGGTGTTGGTGGATGCGAAATTCTGCTTCATCAAGAGGGCTGTAAGCTTATTCATGGAAATGGTTTGTGACCAAATTCGTGGCCGACCTGGAGAACGAACTTAAGCCCTCCTTTGAGGGGGTCGGTGGTTCTCGAGTTAGCGCTGACGGACCGCCGACGCGCCTCCGCCGCGGCGACCAAGGCGAGGGCGGGTTGGGCGGGGATGGGCACCCACCCCCCCCGGGGGCCTGGGGAGCCGTGGGCGGTGATTGGCTGGGCGACGCCGTCTCGACGAGCGCCGCCCCGACGAGCGCTTCCCTGACGAACGCCGCCCGGAGGTACCGCGTGCGAGCGCGATCAACAACCATCGCAGCGCGCCCGGGCCGCGCTCTTTTTGACCTCGTAGGCGGCGGCGCGGCGACCGTCTTCAAAACCGCTGCGCAACGGGTGCAATCACTCGTTGACCATCCCCCAGGCTTCGGCTAGATTGAGCGACTTGTTGAAGACCGCGATGGCGATCGAGTGAAGGTTCGAATCGTCGACGAGGCCGCCGGCGTAGCCTCAGGTGGCCAGAAATCGAAGCGGATTGCCGACACGATTTCGGCCCGGTTCGCACGAAGTGTCGGCCCCTGCGAATGCCGCCCCTGCGAATGCCATCGTGGAAAGCCCACCTGATGATCGCTCGCCGCTGGCCATTGCCTACGGCTGGGCGATTCGCGTGATGACCATTTCTGCGGAGATGGTGTTGCCCGGCCTCGTTGGCGTCTGGCTAGATGCCGAGGAGCAACTGGGAACAAGATTTGTTTTCACCCTGATCGGATTTGCGATCGGCCTGCCTTTGGCGTTGTGGCACCTGCTGCGAATGACGAAGGCGATTCAGAACGACCGTCTGAACCGGGACGGGGGTTCGAACAACGGGACCGTTTCCTCGTGACGCGAGCGACCAGTACTTGGCGAAGAGTACGTGAGCTAAGCACGGTCACGCGCGCGACGATCTTATTTGCGATCGGCCTGTTGGCGTACCTGCTGGTGTTGCCCGTGGCGTGGCAGCTCGGCGGCAGCACGGCGGCCGCGACTGCTGGAGTCGCCAGCCTGCTCTGTCTGGGCGGCGTCTTCTCCGCCTTCACGTTGTCCGAGCTGTTCGGCACGTCGTTGCCGGCGCACGTCTCGCTGGGCATGTCGATGTTGCCTCGCATGATGATTCCGCTGGTGATCGGGTCCGCGCTCCATTTTTCGCATCCGCAACTCGCGAATCACGGGCTGCTCGTTTACGTGGCCGCCTTCTACTTCGTCATGCTGGCCGCCGAAGTCGGCGTGACGCTTCCGGTCAACTTGGGACCGACGAGTGCCGGACCAAGTGCCGCTGGGCCGATCGATACGGACTTGGGTCCGAGTTTGGCGAGGAGGTGAACTCATGGCGGCCAATCCGATAGATCACGTCAAGGATGCGACCTATTTCGAGGTTCCGCAGTTCATTCAAGAGGACGGCAAACTCGAGATCCCCCAGATCTTCCAGATGATGGGCTTGCCCGACGAGATCTACGGGCAGCCCTTGCAATTCACAAAATTCATGGTCCTGGAGCTCGTCGCGGCGGTCGTGTTGATCGCCATCTTCGTGCCGCTGGCCCAGAGGATGGCCCGATCCGACGCCCCGCGGGGCCGTCTGTGGAACTTCTTCGAAGCGATTCTGTTGTTCCTTCGCGACGAGGTGGCCCGGCCGGCGATTGGCTCGAAGGACGCGGGCAAATTCATGCCCTACTTGTGGACGATCTTCTTTTTCGTCCTGGCCTGCAATTTGATCGGCATGCTGCCCTGGAGCGGCACTGCCACCAGTGCCCTGGGAACCACGTCGGCCTTGGCCGCTACGGCCTTCGTCGTGACGATCGGCTCCGGCATGTCGCGGCTGGGCGTATTTGGCTTCTTGAAGGCCCAGGTGCCCCATATGGGCCTGCCGCTTCCCTTGGCGATCGTGCTCGTGCCGCTGATCTTCGCGATCGAAATCGTCGGGTTGTTGATTAAACACACGATGCTGGCCCTGCGTTTGCTGGCCAACATGTTCGGCGGTCACGTCGTGCTGGCCGTGTTGATGAGTTTCATCGCGGTCACGGCCGGCACGGGAATGTGGGGGGTCGTCATGCCGGCCAGCGTCTTGGGCTGCACGGCGATGAACATGCTCGAGCTCTTTGTCGCCTTCCTGCAGGCGTACATCTTTACGTTCCTCTCGGCGCTGTTTATTGGGATGGCGCTGCATCCACACTAGTCCTCGTAGAGAAGTCTGCGATTCGCTCTTTCCCACACAACATTCTGAAACACGTTTCCTCAAACTTAGGAGTTGATCAAGTGAACAAGGTTGTCAGGATCCTTACGCTGCTGCTCTTCGCAATTTGCCTCGCTTCGCCGGTTGTCGCGGATGATGACCCGGCCGCCGCCGGAGCCGGTCAGGACACCCAAGAAGCAACCGAGAAGGCCACCGGTGGCGTGAACGTGCTGGCCGGTGCCGCGATCGGAGCCGGGCTCGTCATTCTCGGTGCCGGTTTTGGCATCGGTCGCATCGGTTCGGCCGCGGTGGAGAGCCAGGCCCGTCAGCCCGAGGTGGCCGGCTCGATTCAAACGGCCATGATTATCGCGGCGGCCCTTATCGAAGGTGTCACGCTGTTTGCCTTGATTGTCTGTTTGTTGGCGGTCTAATACCGGCGGATGCTCGGCCCGCCAACGGGCGGGCTCGTTTGGGAGATTTGCTATGAGTCGCTGGAATTCGTTCGGACTGATCCTGCCGCTAGTGCTTGTCATCACCACGTCGACGACGCCCGCCTGGGCCGCCAGCGGCGGTGGCGGTCCGCTCGATTGGCGGGCCGACCTGGCGATCTTCTCCGCGGTCGTGTTTCTGCTGCTCTTGGCGATCCTCTGGAAGTTTGCCTGGGGACCGATTTCCCAGGCCCTCGACCGTCGCGAGCAGAACATCGCCGACAACATCGCTCGGGCTGAAGAGGCGGCCGAAGAAGCCCACAAGTTGACTTCGCAATACGAGGCCAAGTTGGCCTCCGCCGCCGAAGAGGTCCGCGCGATGATCGAAGAGGCCCGCCGCGACGCCGAGCACACCAAGCAGCAGATCGTGTCCGAGGCCCAGGAGGCCGCGGCCGCCGAGACTGTGCGCGCGACCCGCGAAATCGAGACTGCCAAGGTTGCTGCCTTGAAGGAGCTGGCCGATCGCACGACCGATTTCTCCTTGGGATTGGCCGGTCAAGTGCTCCAGCGCGAACTGTCGCCGAAGGAGCACGCCCAGCTGATCGAGCGAGCGACCAGCGACTTCCTCCAACTCGATGCGAGCCAGAACTAGGTTGCCAACGCCCGACGCCTCTACTCGAGACGTGCGAATCCGATGAGCGAAGAAAGCCAACAATTCGACGTGGGGGCCCATCGGGTCGCCGGCGTGTACGCCAAGGCGTTTCTGGGGGCCGCCGCCGGCGAGGCGGACGTCGCCGGGTTGGTGATCGAGCTGGAGAACGTCGTCGATCAGGGGGTGCGGGCTCAGCCCGAGTTTCGCGCCCTGTTGGCCAATCAGCTGGTCTCGGCCGAAGAGAAGGTGCAGATTCTCGATCGGGTGTTCGGCGGCAGAGTTGCTCCGCTGGTGCTCAACTTCCTCAAGGTCGTTGCCGAGCAAGAACGCCTGATCTACTTGCCGGAAATGGCGGCCCACGTTCGCGAGCTCTATGACGAGTCGCAGCAGCGGCGTCGCGTCGAGGTCACCACCGCCGCCCCCATGGACGGCGGCACGCTCGAAGCGCTCACCGGCACGATCCGGGCCCGACTCGGCTGCGAGCCGAACGTCGTCACGCGGATCGATCCCAGTTTGATCGGCGGCGTGGTGATTCGTGTCGGCGATCGTGTGTTCGACGGCAGCGTGACCGACCGCATGCGCCGGATGCGCGAAGACCTGCACGCCCGTTATGCCGAGGCGATCGAGACCCGTCGCCAAGACCTGGTTGCGGAATTTACCGAAGGATAAACGAAGGAAAGGCCCGAGTGGCGTGAGGATCGGCGGCGACCGGCTGCACGAATCGACTCCTCGGAAGAGTACGGCCACGGGCCCCACTACCCACGTTTCTTACGAAAACGAGAAGTGCGATGAAATTCAAAGCTGACGAAATCGCGTCCGTCATCCAGCAAGAAGTAAAGAACTACGAGTCGCGGGTCGACGTTCGCGATGTGGGACGCGTCTTGGAGGTCGGCGACGGCATCGCCCGCGTCTATGGACTCTCGGGCGTGATGGCCAACGAAATGGTCGAGTTTCCCGGCGGCATCATCGGCCTGGCCTTCAACCTGGAAGAAAGCTCGGTCGGGGTGATCATTCTGGGAGACTACCTGCAGATTAACGAAGGCGACGAGGTCCGCAGCCTCGGCAAGCTGTTGAGCGTGCCGGTGGGCGACGCCCTGATCGGCCGCGTGGTCGATCCGCTGGGCAATCCGCTCGACGGCAAGGGCCCGGTCGTGTCGAGCGAATCCCGTCCGGTTGAGGTCATCGCCGCGGGCGTGGCGCAACGGCAGCCGGTGTGCGAGCCGCTGCAGACCGGCCTCAAGGCGATTGACGCTATGACGCCGATCGGCCGCGGTCAGCGCGAATTGATCATTGGCGACCGCAAGACGGGCAAGACCGCCATCGCCCTCGACGCGATCATCAATCAACGCGAGTCGGGTGTGAAGTGCTTCTACGTGGCCGTGGGGCAAAAGGACTCCTCGATCGCCGGAGTGATCGAAGAGCTTCGCCGCAACGGCGCGATGGACTACACGACGGTCATCATTGCCGGGGCCAGTTCCCCCGCCCCGCTCCAGTACATTGCCCCCTACAGCGGCACGGCGATGGCTGAGCAATTCATGTTCAACGGCGGACACGCCCTGGTGGTCTACGACGATCTTTCGAAACAGGCCCAGGCCTATCGCCAGCTCTCCTTGCTGATGCGACGACCGCCCGGTCGCGAGGCCTATCCGGGCGACGTGTTCTACTGCCACAGTCGACTGCTCGAGCGTTCGGCCAAGCTTTCCGACGCGGAAGGAGGCGGTTCGATTACCTCGCTGCCGATTATCGAAACGCTCGAGGGTGAGGTCTCGGCCTACATTCCCACGAATGTGATTTCGATTACCGACGGGCAAATCTATCTGCAGCCGGACTTGTTCTTTGCCGGTCAGCGGCCGGCCATGAACGCGGGTATCTCGGTGTCTCGCGTGGGTGGAGCGGCTCAGATCAAGGCCATGAAGAAGGTGGCCGGCGGTTTGCGACTCGACCTGGCGGCCTTCCGCGAGTTGGAAGCCTTCGCCCAGCTTGGTACCGAACTCGACGCGGCGACCCAGTCGCGGCTCGATCGCGGCTATCGGATGGTCGAATTGCTCAAGCAAGGGCAGTATCAGCCGATGCACGTGGTCGACCAGGTGCTCAGCATTTATGCCGGTACCCGCGGACATCTCGACAAGGTTCCGGTCGAGGAAGTCGCGCAGTGGGAGAAGGCGTTCCTTCACTTCATCCGCGAGCAGAAGTACGAAATCTGGAAGGCGATCGACGACTCGGGCGAGCTGAGCGACGAGACGGTCAAGATGATCGAAGACGCGATCAAGGAATTCCTGCCGCAATACGAATCGGGGGCGGCGACCGAAGCGGTCGAGAACGGCGCAGACGCGCCCGCCGAGGAAGCGGTGACCGTCTGATCCGCTGCCCTGCGCAGCGACGCGCCCGTTAGCACCACTGAAGAAGTACCATGGCCAACGCACGAGCCCTCGACAAACGACGCAAGTCGATCCGCAACATTCGCAAGATCACGCGGACAATGGAGTTGATTGCCACCGCGCGGTTCAAGCAGGCGATGGATCGGGCCAGCGCGGCGACGGCCTTTACCGACCGCATGACGCGGTTGGTGGCCGATTTGGCTTCGACCGGCCTCGAGGTCAGCCACCCCTTGCTCGAAGAGCGCGAGCAGCCGCAGAACGCGGTGTTGCTGGTGCTCACCTCGAACCGCGGCCTTTGCGGCGGTTACAACGGCAACGTCTTGCGTCTGGCCACCGAGCGACGGAGCGAGCTGGTCGCGGAGGTGCCGAACACGCGACTCGAGATTTCCGGCAAACGCGGCGTTTCCTACATGAAGTATCGCGAAATCCCGATCGACGAGACCTTCACGCACTTCGAAGACAAG
Source organism: Planctomycetota bacterium (assembly GCA_003389215.1). Classification (GTDB taxonomy): domain Bacteria; phylum Planctomycetota; class Planctomycetia; order Pirellulales; family UBA7805; genus MB-PLM-2. Next base: position 19,710 of record QQVP01000069.1, read on the forward strand.
CCGACCTTCGACGAAGTCGACGTGCTGGCCAGCCGCTTTCTCGACGACTTTGTCGTGGGTAAGCTCGATCGGCTCGACGTCGCCTACACTCGCTTCCTCAGCAGTGCCCGGCAGCAGGCCACCGTCGAAACGTTGCTTCCGCTCGGTTCGCTGGGCGAAGAAGAGGCGGGCGGCGGCTCGGGAAATACGATGTACGAGTTCCTTCCCTCCGCTCAGAGCATCTTGGAGGAGGTCGTCCCGACCAGCTTCAAGGTGAAGTTGTTTAAGTGCTTTCTCGACGCGGCGGTCAGCGAACAGATTGCCCGCATGGTGGCCATGAAGTCGGCCACCGAGAACGCCGACGAGATCATCCGCAACCTTTCGATGACGTACAACCGGGCCCGCCAGTCGCAGATCACCGGCGAGCTGCTGGAGGTGATGGGTGGCGTGGAGGCCTTGAAGAACTAACGTCACCGGCCACCCGCCGCGGCGGGTGACAAATCCAGGCCCAGCCCCGGCTCAGCAAAAAAACAATTCCAGAAAACGAAAGACAGCAGAGACCATCATGGCGACCGCGACATCCAATATCGGACGAATCACGCAGGTCATCGGTTCGACCTTCGACGCTGAGTTTCCCGCCGGCCAGCTGCCCGCGATCTACAACGCGGTAAAGATCACTTCCAGCGACAAGGGCGTGGAAGTGAATCTCACCGGCGAAGTGCAGCAGCACCTCGGCGGCGGCCGCGTCCGCTGTGTCGCCCTGGGGAGCACCGACGGCATGGTCCGCGGCCAGGACTGCGTCGACACGGGGGCCCCCGTCTCGGTGCCGGTGGGCGACGCCACGCTCGGTCGCGTCTTCAATCTGCTCGGCGATCCGGTCGATGGCCGGGGACCGGTCGAAGCCGCCGACCGCTGGCCGATTCACCGCGACGCTCCGGCGGTTGCCTCGCTGTCGACCAGCACCGAATTGTTCGAGACCGGCATCAAGGTCATCGACCTCTTGACGCCCTTTGTCCGCGGCGGCAAGGCGGGCCTGTTCGGTGGGGCCGGACTGGGCAAGACCGTCATTCTTACCGAGTTGATTGCCCGCATCGCCTCGGCCCACGGCGGTTATTCCGTTTTCGCCGGTGTCGGCGAGCGAACCCGGGAGGGTACCGACCTCTGGTTGGAAATGCAGGAAGCCAAGATCGGCGACACCGGACGCCACGTGATCGACCAGACCTGCATGGTCTTCGGTCAGATGAACGAGCCGCCGGGTGCCCGACTGCGGGTGGCCCTTTCCGCCCTGACGATGGCGGAGTATTTCCGCGACACGACCGGTAAGGACACGCTGCTGTTTGTCGACAACATCTTCCGTTTCTCGCAGGCCGGTAGCGAGGTGTCCGCTTTGCTGGGGCGCATGCCCTCGGCCGTGGGTTATCAGCCGACGCTGGCGACCGAGATGGGTGCCCTACAGGAACGCATTGCCTCGACCGACCGCGGGGCCATCACCTCGGTGCAGGCGGTCTACGTGCCGGCGGACGATCCGACCGATCCGGCCCCGGCCACGGCCTTCGGCCAGCTCGACGCGTTCCTCTATCTGGAACGTTCGATCAGCGAGAAGGGGATCTACCCGGCGGTCGATCCGCTCGCCTCCAGCAGCCGCATCCTCGATCCGCAGTACGTCGGCGATCGCCACTACAGAATCGCCCGGCGGGTGCAGACGACCCTGCAGCGGTACCGCGAGCTGCAGGACATTATCGCGATTCTCGGCGTCGACGAGCTGAGTGAAGAGGACAAGCTGATCGTCCATCGAGCCCGCCGCATCGAACGCTTCCTCTCGCAGCCGTTCCTCGTGGCCGAGGTCTTCACCGGCAAGCCAGGCGAGATTACCCCGCTCGACGACACGATCCGCAGCTTCGAGGAAATCTGCGACGGCAAGTGGGACCACCTGCCCGAGCAGGCCTTCATGTACGTGGGGGCGATCGAGCAGGCGGAGGAACAGGCCAAGAAGATGGAACAAGAGGCCAAGTAAACGAAAGGCAACGTCGACGTGGAAGCCCGAGATCCGCATATGAGCATCGACGCGACCGGCGCCGTACGGGTGCTGGAAGTTTCGGTCGTTACGCCCGAGGCCTCCGTCTTGGAAACGCCGGCCCAGTTCGTGGCCCTGCCCCTGTTCGACGGCGAGCTGGGCATTGCCCCTGGCCACGCCCCCATGATCGGTCGACTCGGCTACGGCGAAATGCGCGTGACCGAGGGCGATCGCGTGCGGAAGTTCTTCGTCGAAGGTGGCTTTGTGCAGGTCACGGGCAACAACGTTTCCGTATTGACCAACCGGGCGATTCCGGCCGAGCAGATCGAGCTCGACAAGGCCGAAGAGCTGCTCGCCGCGGCCCTTTCGCGACCGGCTCGTGGCGAAGACGAACTCGCCATTCGCGACCGCAACGTGGCTCAGGCCCGGGCCCAGCGTCGCATTGCCTTCGCGCGGGGCTAGGAATTCGACTCGTCCCGACACGGTGCCGGCTCCGCGTACCGTCGGTCCGCTACTCGGCACGGCCCGAACGTGCGTCCTTCAGCCAGTCCGATCGGACTATCTTCACCAACTCGGTCGACCAGTTCGCAACTCCCGAATTCCACTCGAGTTGGCCCGGTCGGGGTGAGCTTCGACGCCAGCGGTTGCCGAAGTTGAAGGTGTCGCAAACAAGGCACTCGGGCGGACGTTTCCGCCCCAACCCGCCCGCCGCTGGGCCGCTCCCGCTTTCGCTATGCAGCACCTGCACGATAGAAACGACCGGCAGACTATCCCCGGTCGGCAAGCGCCGAACAGCTTACCACCGATCGAACTGGAGATCGTTCTGGGCCAGGCCCGCAATCGGATGCGGCCCGTTCGCCAGCGGAATTTTCGCCTGGGCCGGTCGGAGAGCTGTGATCTGGTGCTCAGCGACGCCGCCATCGACGACGTGGCGGCCTACATCCTCAGCACCCCGCAGGGCGTCTGGATTCGACAGGTAGGGTCGAACACGCCCTTGTTGGTGAACGAGCGGGCCGTGGGCACGATGTTGTTGCTCAATCACGATCGCATCCGGATCGGCCCCTTCGAGTTTCGTGTCCACATCGGCAGCAGCCGCCCGGCACACTTGCCGCCGGCCGCGCCCGCACCGACCGCGCGACAGATGTCCTTGCCGGCCGCGCAGGCCGGACAGTCGCGTCGTCTCGATGGCGAGCATCCGCGTGTGCCCGTTCCCAAATTCGTGCGGCGGGCGACGGCGGTCTCCCGTGGCAAGCAACACGCGCTGGCCAGTCCGCCGTCGTGGCCTCACATGAGTCACGAAATCAATTCGGAGTAAGCGGTCGCCCACCGGCCACCGCGCTACCAGGGAAGGAGCACATCTCGTCGTGAGCAAGACTCGATTCGACGCCGTGACACCGCGAGCGGGCCGGGGCGAGGGAGTGGTTGCCGTCGTGGAGATGCCGGAAGAGGCCAACCTCGAACGACTCTCTCAACGCGATTCTTTACCCATCACTCGCGGGGTCCGCGGGGCGCAGCGTGACGGGCGCTCGTCGTCGACCAGTACCCAGCGGGTGGCGGTCGATCTGGCCCAATTGATGGCCGATCTGCGGGCCGAGCTGCGTTGCTTTCGTGCGAAGGTGCAAGCCGCACGTGGCTAGCGCCGCGACGCCTCGTTTGTCGCACGCGCTGCCGAGGGACGCCTGAGGCCGGCGTCAGATCTGATAGTTCATCTCGGCGGCCATGTCCTCGACCGCGGGATCGCTCCGCATGTTCAGTCGTGGCTTTTCCAGCCGCACGATCGTATGCGGATCGACCGACTTGGTCAGCCAGACGCTCGAGCCGACGACCGAGTCGTGACCGATGACGGTCAGTCCGCCCAGCACCGTGGCACTGGCGTAGATCACCACGCGATCTTCGATCGTGGGATGCCGCTTGACCCCATCGCCGCGGAGCAGCTGTCCCTCTTCGTCGAGCTCGAAGCTCAGCGCGCCGAGCGTCACGCCCTGGTAGATCTTCACGTGATTGCCAATGTGGCAGGTCTGGCCGACGACCACGCCAGTGCCGTGGTCGATGAAGAAATGGCTGCCGATCGTCGCGCCGGGGTGGATGTCGATCCCGGTCCGCGAATGGGCCCATTCGGTGAGCATCCGCGGGATGAAGGGAATTTCGAGTTGGTAGAGCTCGTGGGCCAGGCGATAGATCGTCACCGCCTCGAGCCCCGGATAGCAGAAGATCACCTCGTCGACGTTCTGCACGGCCGGATCACCGTCGAAGGCGGCCTGCACGTCGAGGGCCAAAGCCCGTCGCACGTCGGGCAGCTTGTTCAAGAAGGCGATCGCCTTGGCCTGGGCCAGCGCTTCGTAGTCGGCCTGTTCCTCGCAGCTGCTCGTGTCGCCCGCTTCGTGCCGCAGCGCGCGGGCGATCTGCTTCGTCAGCTTATCGTGCAAGCCGTCGATCAAATCGCCGACGTGGTAGGTGACGTTGCCAATGTGCAGGCCTTCGCGACGACGATAGCCGGGGTAGATGATCTCCTTGAGATCTTCGGCGACGGCAATCACCGCCTCGTAGTTCGGCAAGGGGCAATGACCGAGATGGTTGATCGTGCCGACCGCGGCATAGGTTTCCACGATGCGCTCGGTCAAGTCGGGCAGTAGTTCTTTAAGACGGACGTCGGAAGCCATGTGCGGCTCCTCCTACGGCTTGGCAAAAGCGAGGAAGTCGGAACGAACTCGATCGCCGACGACGGCTTCGCGAACGAAGACGGGTCGTCAGAGCGACCGCGTAGAGACGAAGAGCAAGCGCTGATTGCGCGCGAAATAGGATCTCGTGTCCGGCGTTACACCGGACACGTACAGCGACACACGAGGAGCGCAAAGAGCGACAGATTGAGAGTGGAGACGTGCATGATCATCTGGTCGATCGCTGTGCTGGTCGACCGCCTGAGTCTCGTGGTGCAGGCTTGCCCGTGGTGCAGGCTTACCGTCGACCGTTGCGCTAATATAGGCGTCCTGAAGCGATTATTCAAGCGAACTGGGAATCTCTTCGGCGCGTGCGCCGAGCCGAGTTGAGCCAATTTGCTGGCGTGGCCGCCGCCGTGCGTCTCGACACACAAGAACGGCGCTAGCAAGCGGTCACTTCCGCCACTGCCACGAGTGCTAGCCCGCCCGTTGTCGCGGCGCGAACGCTGCGTTAGGCTGACCGCCTACCGTCGTCTGCTGTCGCGCTTCACCAACCCTTGATGCCCGCTATGACCACCGACTTTCGCGAATATACGGTCGAGGCCCCGACCTATGACGAAGTGGCCGCCCGCTACGCCGAGTTGAACGCACAGCTCGATGCCGCTGAGGCGGCCGAGGACGCGACCGCGTTCGTCGACGGTGTGGCGGCCTGGGATGCCTATCGGCGGGAGCTCTCCGATTGGAGTGCCACGGTCAGTATTCGCTTCCATCAGGACACGGCCAACGAAGAGTACAAGAAGGCCCGCGAGTACTGCGACGAGCTCTCGCCCAAGCTGACCGATCTGGCGGTGGCCATGAAGCGGCGTCTGCTGTCGTGCGGCTACCGCGCGGCCTTGGCCGAACGCTTTGGTGAATTGGTGTTCGAGCTGTGGAGCTGTGACGTGGCCGCGTTCGATCCGGTGATCGAGCAGGACCTGGTCGCCGAATCGAAGTTGAATTCCGAGTATACCGAGCTGGTGGCCTCGGCTCGTTTCGAGTTCCAGGGCGAGACGCTCACCCTCTCGCAGCTCGGCAAGTATGCCGAGAATCCCGATCGCGAGATTCGGCACGGAGCCGCGCGGGTCGCGTCCGAGTGGTTCGCGGATCGTCAGACGGACTTCGACCGCCTCTATCAGGAGTTGGTCACGCTGCGGCACACGATGGCCGGCAAGCTGGGCTACGAAAACTTCATCCCGCTTGGCTACAAGCACATGCAGCGGATCGACTACGGCCAGGCCGACGTCGAGACGTTTCGCGCCCAAGTGCGCGACGAAGTGGTGCCGCTTTGCCTCGAGCTGCGACGGCGCCAGGCCGAGAATCTCGGGCTGGAGAAACTCTACGCCTGGGACGAAGCGATCCACGACCTGGCGGGCAATCCCAAGCCGGACGGCGAGCACGATTGGCTCGTCGATCGGGCCACCGAGATGTTCGAGGCCCTCGGCGGCGGCATGGACGACTTTTTCGCCGAGATGAAGCAGCAGCACCTGATGGACTTGAAGAGTCGCGAGGGCAAGGCCAGCGGCGGCTTCTGCCACAACCTGCCGGTGCTACGGATGCCGTTCATCTTCGCCAACTTCAACGGCACCAAGGGCGACGTCGAGGTCTTCACGCACGAGATGGGGCACGCGTTTCAGTGCTACTCGAGTCGCGAGCAGCCGCTCACCGATTACCTCTGGCCGACGACCGAGGCCTGCGAGATCCACTCGATGGGTCTCGAGTTCCTCACGTGGCCCCACATGGAGCTGTTCTTCGGCGACGATGCGGCGCGGTTTCGTCGGCTGCACCTGACCGAGTCGATCTTGTTTCTGCCCTACGGGGTGCTCGTCGATCACTTCCAGCATCAAGTCTACGAGAAGCCCGAGGCCACACCCGAAGAGCGGAACCAGATGTGGCTCGACCTGGAAGCGGTCTACGTGCCGTGGCGTGACTACGGCGACCTGGCCCATCCGGCCAGCGGTCGGCGGTGGCAGCGGCAGCTGCACATCTATGGCATGCCGTTCTACTACATCGACTACACGCTGGCGCTGACCTGCGCTTTGCAGCTCTGGGTGCGAGCCGAGACCGATCGCGAGGCGACGATGCGCGACTATGTCGCCCTCTGCCATCGTGGCGGCGAGGCTCCGTTCCAAGAGCTGGTCGCCGCTGCGGGTCTGAAGTCGCCCTTCGCCCCCGGCTGCCTGAGCGAAGTGGTCGCGCGGGCCAAGCAGGAACTGGATCTGGCTTAGGTCACGACTCGTGCGGACGTGGATGCACAGAGCCGCCACGGGCCGACCGCCGAACGACTAGGCCTCCTCGTCTAGGCGTCTTCCTCTTCCTTCAGCTGGGCCTTGGAGATGATCTCCTGCTGCACGTTCCCCGGCACCACGTCGTAGTGCGAGAACTCCATCGTGTAGCTCCCCTGCCCTCCCGTCATGCTGGAGAGATTGCGGGCATAGGTCGTGACCTCGGCCAGTGGGACCTCGGCCGTGACGGTCTGCAGGTCGCCGCCCGCCGACTCCATGCCGAGTACTCGTCCGCGTCGACCCGACATGTCGCTATTGATGTCGCCGAGCTTTTCGCCCGGCACGGTCACGTGGATCTTCACGATCGGTTCCAGCAGCGCCGGTTTGGCCTCCTGAAACACGTTGCGGAAGGCCATCGAGCCGGCCGTCTTGAAAGCGGTCTCGTTGCTGTCGACGGGGTGGTGCTTGCCATAGTGGACCTCGACACAGACGTTCTGCACCTGGTAGCCGGCCACCACGCCGCGCCGAATTCGCTCCAGAAAACCCTTCTCCACCGCTGGCAGAAAATTGCCCGGGATGGTGCCGCCCACGATCGAGTCGACCCACAGAAAGTTGCTCTTCTCGTGGTAATGGGTCTCTTTCAGTTGCGGGAAGCGATCCTTCGTGGCGAATTCCTCCACGTTGGTACCCTCGGGCAGCGGGTACATGCGGATGTGCACTTCGCCAAACTGCCCGCTGCCGCCCGACTGCTTCTTATGCCGGTAGCTTCCCTCGGCATTGATCTGAATCGTCTCGCGATAGGGGATCTTGGGTTCCTTGGTGTTCACCTCGACCTTGTCGCGACGTTTCAGGCGTTCCTGAATCAAGGTGAGGTGCAATTCGCTCATGCCGTTGAGCACCAGTTCCTTGGTCTCGGGATCGTGATCGAGATGGACGGTCGGATCTTCTTCCACGATCTTGTGCAGCGCGCCGGAAAGCTTCGTTTCGTCGCCGCGGCTTTTCGGCGTCACGGCCAGGCCGACCATCGGCGTGGGGAAGTCGATCTTCGGCAACTCCACGTCGCCGATCGACACGCCGGTGTGCAACTCTTCGCACTTGGCCACCGCCACGATATCCCCGGGGCCCGCCTCGTCGACCGGGTGGGTTTCGCCTGCTTGGACCTCCAAGAGCTGGGCGATCTTGATGCCCTTGCGGGCGGCTGCCGACGGCACGGTGGAATCCTTCTTGAGTGTGCCGCTATAGACGCGAATGAAGCTGAGCTTCTGCACGAACGGATCGATTCGCGTGCGGAACACCTGGGCGGCCAGCGGAGCGGCCGGGTCGGGCTTCAGCGTCACGTCGTCGCCGTCCTTGGTGGCGGTCCGCGTGACCGCGGCCGGTGGCAAGGCACAGGCGGCCAACACGTCGAGCAACTCGGTCACCCCGCCGCCGGTCTTGGCCGAGACGCAGACGATCGGAATCAGGCTCCCTTCGGCGATGGCCTGGACCGCCAGCTTGCGCAGCTCGGCCTCGGAGGGAACTTCCCCTTCGAAGTACTTCTCGGTCACTTCTTCGTCGACCTCGATGATCGATTCGATCAACGAGTCGCTGATGACCGCAGGGTCGATCAGGGCCCCGCTCGTATCGTCGGGCACGTTCAGCGTGCTGGCGACGCCTTTGAAGTCGCCGCCGCTGCCCAGCGGTACGTTCATCGGCACGCACTGGTTGCCGAACAACTCTTTGATGCTGGCCACCAGGGCGGGAAAGTCGATGTTCTCGCCGTCCATTTTGGTAACGACGATGATCTTCCCCAGGCCCGCCTTGGTCGCTTCGGTGAAAACGCGGCGGGTGTTGACCTTGATGCCAGCATGGGCATCGATGCAGATGGCCGCCGTCTCGACCGCCCGCAAAGCCCCAATCGCCTGACCGATCAGTTCGGGATAGCCTGGCGTGTCGATGACGTTGAATCGTTTTCCCGCATGGTTGAAATGGGTGACGCTGGCCTCGATCGAGTACTTGTGATGCTTCTCTTCTTCGTCGAAGTCGCAAATGCTGGTGCCGTCGTCGACGCTGGGATGCGCGGACGACTCGCCACAGGTCGTCAAAAACGTATCGGCCAGCGTCGTCTTGCCGGCCGAGCCGTGACCAAGTAGGGCAATGTTGCGAATGTCCTCAACTTTGTGCTTCGCCATGCGAGAATTCCTTCGAAACAAAACGGACGGAGTAAAGTCGTTTCACTCCCCGGTCCGTGCGCTTGCCTGTCTTCCGCCTCGTGCGGACGATCGAATTGTTCGCCTCGTCGCTTGCTCCTCCGATTCCTAACGTCCGACTTCTTCGCCACGCTTCTGCTCGTCATGTCCCACCCGCGTGTCACGATATTTCCAGCGATGGGTCGCCGGCCGCCGCCAGGGCCGCGGCCAGCGTCACTCGTTGCTCGTAAAGGGCCTTGCCCACGATACAACCTGCGATCGACAGACCCTCGCTCGCCAGGGCCGCGACCGCGGCAATGTCCTCGGCCGCGCGGACGCCGCCGGAGGCAATCACCGGGACCTCGACCGCCGCGGCCATCTCTCGGAGGGCGGCCAGGTTCGGTCCGGCCAGCGTGCCGTCGCGGGCAATGTCCGTATAGACGATCGCCGCTAGCGGCAAGTTGTTCACACGCTTGGCCAGCTCGACCGCCATCGTTTCACTGGTCGACTGCCAGCCGTCGGTGGCCACGCGACCGTCGAGGGCGTCGATGCCCAGGCAGAGCTTGCCCGGGAAGCGTCCGCACATTTCGGCGAACCACTCCGGCTCGCGAACACCGCGCGTGCCGATGACGAGACGAGCCAGGCCCAGCTCGAGCAACTCCTCGATAACTTCTTCGCTGCGAACGCCGCCGCCAAACTGACACGGCACGTCGACCGCTTCGACGATCGCCCTCACGCTCGACCGATTGGTCGCGTGACCGTCGCGGGCCGCGTCGAGATCGACCAGATGCAGACGCTCGGCGCCCTGCTCGACCCAATGCCGTGCCATGCCGGCAGGATCATCGCCGTAGACCGTCTCGCGGGCAAAGTCGCCTTGCGAGAGGCGGACGCAATGCCCGTCGCGTAGGTCGATGGCAGGCCACAACTCGAACGCCACGGAGGCAACTCCCCGAGAAAGCGCGGGTTACAGGACTTGGACGATACCCATTGAGGTGAATTTATGAATATCGCACAGACGCCGACGATCTTCAAGCCGCGCGGCCGCGGGCCGTTACGCCGCGCCACACCGCTCGACGAAGTTGCGGAGGATGAGCTGGCCGTGATGCTGGCTCTTCTCGGGATGGAACTGGGTGGCGAACAGGTTGTCGCGCGCCACGACCGAGCAGAAAGCGCCTCCGTAGTCGGTCGTCGCGGCGATGTCCGTGACCTCGCTCGGCGCGACGTAATAACTATGCACGAAGTAGAAGTGACTGCCGGCGGGAATCTCGTCGAGCAGCGGCGTCGTGCCGGCGGGGTCGACCTGATTCCAGCCCATGTGCGGGACCTTAAACTGTCTCGGCAGCTCGAATCGCACGACTTCGCCTTGGAACAGGCCGAGACCCTCGTGTTCGCCGTCTTCGTAACTCCGTTCGAAGAGGAGCTGCATCCCCAGGCAAATCCCCAGCAGTGGTCGACCGGCAGCGGCCGCGTCGCGAATCGGCTCGACCAGATCGCGCTCGCCGAGCGCCTGCATGGCATCTTCGAAGGCCCCCACGCCCGGCAGGATGATCCGCTCGGCCGTGGCGACCTGCTCGGCTCGGTCGGTCACCAGTGCCGCGTGCCCCAGCCGCTCGAGCGCCTTTTGCACGCTGCGGAGGTTGCCCATCTGGTAGTCGACAATGACGATCATCGCGAGGATCTCGGGGCGGTGGCTGCGGCGGGCGAGGTGAAGCTACGTGCTTCTCGGCGCCACGGCGGCGCGGGAGAAGTCGCATTGTAGCCGTCTGACGTCACCGGCGGCAGGCGTTGCCGGGCAGCGACATTCGCGCGACCCTTGAACCGCGAGGGAACCGCCAATCAGGCCGCGCTCGACGGGGCGGGTGGCTCGCCGTCGGGCAAGAGCGACGCCCTTGCGCCCCGCTTTCCTTCGCTGGCGTTGTTATAGAAGCGCTGCGTGGGATAGGCGAAGTCGATGTCGTCGCACTCGCCAAAGGTCCGCAGAACGTCCTCCCACATCTTTTCCGCCACTCCACGGCGTTCCCGCGGTCGCGTCATGAACCGCAGCGTCAGCATGACGCCCGAGTCTTCCACGCTGGTATAGACGATCGGCGTGAACTTCGAGAAGAAGATCATGTACTGGGCCGCGGCCGAGCGGACCTGGCGTTCCGCCTCGGCGGTGAAGTGCAGAGACTGCCGCTCGACAATCTCGACGAGCAACTGCTTCGCCTTTTCCCAGTTGCTTTCGAAGGTGACCAGCACCGGCAACTCGTCCCACACGTAGTCGAACCCCAGCGTGTAGCTGGCCAGCGGTTCGGTGAACACCATGCCGTTGGGAATATTCACGATGCGTCCGGTCGATTGATCGGCGGCGACCCAGTTGCCGACCTCGAGCACCGAGAACTGAAACAGCCGCGTGTCGATCACGTCGCCTCGATACGCGCCGATCTCGATGCGGTCGCCGGTGCTAAAGGGGCGTCGCCAGATGATGAACAGCCAGCCCGCCAGGTTCGTGAGCAGGTCTTTCAGGGCGATCGCCACGCCGGCCGACAACAGGCCGAGAAAGGTCGTCAGCGAGCTGAAACCGCTGATCCAGATCCGCCCCACCACGAGGATCGCCAGAAAGTAGGCGAAGTAGCCGATCGCCTTCCGCCAGCGATAGCGGACACGAAGATTGTGGACGTTGCGATTGACGATCCGCAGAGCCAACAGACGCACCAGTGTCGCCAACAGCACGACCGCGATGCTCAGCTCGATCTTGTGCTGCGTCTCGGGCGAGAAGCCGATCGTCTCGGCGATCCACGCTTCGATGGTTGCGATCCATTCCATGACGCGGTCGCCGGTGCGGCGGCTTCAACCCCCGGTCGACCTAACGGCCGCTCGCGCGTTCCGGATAGACGACCACCTCGATGCGGCGATTCGCAGCGCGGGCTTCGGCCGAGGTGTTCGAGTAGAGCGGATGATTGGCGCCGTGGCCGGCCACGTGCAATTGTCCGGAACGCAGCAGGCCGGCGCCGATCAAGTGGTTGTAGACGGCCATCGCCTGGGCGGTCGAGAGATGATGATTGCTCACCCACGGTCCGCCCGGCTGCTGCTGCGAATTGTCGGTGTGCCCTTCGATGCCGATGATCTGATCGGGATAGGTCCGCGCCAGTTCGCTGGCGATGCGATCGAGCGTCGAGGTGGCACCGCCGGCGAGCGTCGCCGAATTTGCGCCAAACAAGGAACTGGACGCGATCCGCACCCGCACCACGTCGGCATCACGGGCGACCGTTACCCCAGGCAGATTCCACTGAGGCAGTTGCTGGTTCAGGCTGTTGTTCGCCGTAATCACGGCCCCGCCTCGCGAGCGCGTCGCGGCGATCGCTTGCTGAGCCCGCTGTTCGGCGGCGGTGGCCTGATCGCGGGCCTGCACCAGCTGGGCCGTGGTCGTCTTGAGTCGGTCGCGAAGCTTGTCGAGTTCCGCCTGACGGCTGGCCAGCTGATTCTCCAGCAACAGGCGCTGCTGCCGCGAGTCGGCCAGTTGCCGTTCCGTTTCTTCGTTAATGCGATCGAGCGACGAGATCCGCGACTGCAATTGTTGCTGTGGCATCGCGCCGAGTTGCGGCTGCGTGACCACCGGTGCCTGGCCGGTGACGACCGGTTGGCCTTGATAGACCGGCGGCGGCACGAGACCACCCTGTTGGCAGCCCGAGGTCACCGCGACGAGGACCAACGCGATCGACAGCACACGCGAGACGGCTCGCATGGCGAGAGACTCCTCAGTAAAGAGTAGGAACACAACACGTCGACCGTCGTCGGCAAGGGGTGCGAAGCGAGGTCGCCTGGGCAGGCGCGGTCGACAATTGCCGCGGACGGTATCAATGCCCGGAGAGGCTCACAAGGGCAGTTTCCGTCGAGTACCCTGCGGCTAGCGACGCTAGCGGGCCAAGTCCGCGGTGGGATAGACGCCGTAGAAACGCTTGATGAAGTTGCGGTGCCAGAGGGCTGGGGCATGCGGCTCCCATCCCCAGCGGACCAGCAATCGCTCCGAGATTCGCGAGTTCGCCACATCGCACAAGAGGGCGTCGCTGCACTTCAATTCCGCGATCTCGTCGACCAGCGTGGCGGCGCGGCGAAAGGTGCGCAGGGTGCAATCGGCCCCCGAGACCACGTAAATCACGGCCAGAAAATTCGCAAACCGCCGCGGCTGGTTGTAGTAAAGATGACACCAGTCGCCGGGGCGCGTGCGGTGGGTCCAGCGACCGAACAGCCGCGGGCCCAAGGCGGTGACCAGTTTGGGATAGGGTCGCAGGCGAACCTGCACCAGCTGACCCTCGCGGACTTCGATGACGCCGTAACGCCGCCGGCGGAGCACGTCGGCACCTTCGGCCAAGTCGGTCACGCTTTCGAAGAGTCGGGTCATCGTCGCTATTCCGTTACTCGGCTCGGCTCCGCTCCACGCTGGCAAAGTGTAGCTTGCCGCTACGGCCCGCGCCGCCGCAAAAGGCTCCGTCGAAGCCCGCCCCTTTGTCGCCGTCGCTAGCGCCGGTCGAAGATCGCCTTCACGAGTTGCAGGGCCTGCAGCAGTACGATCATCGCCAACAGACAGACACCCAACACCGCGGGAATCCACAGGCCCATCGAAAAGTAGCGGGAAGCTTCCTGCCAGATGGGTGACCAATAGACCAGAATCGTCAGCGCCGCCCCGCAGAGGAACGGACCGTAGGGGATTTCGGATTCGCTCTTGATCAGCAAGTTGACGACGCCAAACACGAGTCCGACCATGGGCGCCAGGAAGAAGACCAAGATCGCCGGTTGCCAGCCCAGGAACGTCCCGATCATGGCCATCAAGGTGACGTCGCCGAAGCCCATCGCCTCGCGGCGCAAGACCCACTGCCCGATCAGTCGCACTGTCCAGACGATGCCGCCCGCCACGACGAGTCCGACCAAACTGGTCATCAGTCCCGCCCACCGCGCGTCGCCCGCGAATCGTGCCGCCACAATTGCGGCCGAGCCGATCAACCACATGCCCAGCACGATCCGCGTGCCCAAGTTGCGGACGATCGTCGCCAAAAAGTAACGTGTGGCTCGGGCGAAGCCATATCGCCCGTACCAGACGCGGGGCAACAGCCAGAAGCACCACAGCGCGTAGCACCCCAGGGCAATGGCCAGCGAAGGGCCGCTGCCGGCGGCGAGCCAGTCGAGCGGCCAGGCGTTTGGCGTGGCGACGTGCAGCGGTTCCAGAACCCTGCCCTTGCTCGCGACGTCGACCGTTCCGCCGGGCAGCAGCGACCACGGCCAGACCGTGGCCAAGGCCAGGCCGATCAGCGTGCCGGGCACGGTGATTCCGTCGGGGATGGTCTTCTCGTCGAAGTCGATCAACGTGGCGACCAACATCAACGCCAGCAACAACGCGTGACTGATGAAGCCGGCCGTCAGCACTTCCCAGGTGACCGCTACGGGGAACGTGAGCGACGCAAGGAGGGGCGATCCCGCCGGCGGTAGCAGCGCCGCCTGATCGACTTCCCACCAGTAGAGCGCGGCCAGACCAATGCCCGCGGCGAGTTCCACGAGGAGCGGACGAATCCAAAAGCCAGGTCCGTGAATCGCCGCCTCGCGACGCAGCGGCAACCAGCCGAAGATCGGCACGCAGTCGAGCCAAGTGCGCGGCGCGGCGCCGGGGGGCGCCTTGGACCAGGGGCTGATCGAGCGTTGGTGCCAGGCCAGGCGATAGGTCGCCAGGTTCAGAAAGCTGGCGGTCACCGCGCCGATGACAAACAGCAGCGCCAGACGAAACTCGAACGACAGGGCCGCCAACATGCTCACGTCGATTACCCGCTTTGTGCTTCGAGGCCCAGCCGCTCGATAATTTCGTGGACCACGCGGGCCACGTCCTTACCCTCGGTATCGACCTCGAGATCGGCACACTCGCGGTAAATCGGTTCGCGCTCGGCCAGGACCTGCCGGATTTCCTGCAAACCCCCGTCCGCCGTTAAATTCGGACGTTGCTCGGCGGTGGCCGGGTCGGCCGAGAGGCGAGTCAAGATTGTCTCAGCCGCCGCGGTCAGCCACACCACGCGGGTCGTGGCAGCGGCCAAGGCCCGGCGATTCTCCTCACGAAGCACCGCCCCGCCCCCTAAGGAAACGACGCGACCCGGTTCCGCCAGCGCCGCCATGACCGCGGCCGTCTCGCGATCGCGAAACGACTTCTCGCCGTCGGCGGCAAAGATCTCGGCGATGGAGCGCCCCGCGCTGGCCACGATGTCGATGTCGGTGTCGCAGGTGGGCCAGCCGAGTCGCTCGGCCAGGATCTGCGCGACCGTCGTCTTGCCGGTGCCCCGATAGCCGATCAGACAGATTGAACTGCCGCGCTCCGCATGAGGGTGATCTGTGCTTGCCATCGTGGGGCCGACCTTTCGCTCGCGAACTGCCGGATCACCTAGACGCGGGCCGGACCGATGGCGCGGCGCAGCGTTTCGCGCATCAAGTCGAGCGGCGCATTGTGTCCGGTAAACAACTTGTACTGCAGAGCCGCCTGACGGATGAACATGTCGAGACCCGAGACGACGGTGCACCCCTGGCTGCGGGCTTCCTTCGCCAGCAAAGTCGTTTCGGGGTTGTAGACGGTATCGAACACGACCATCGAGGGCTTCAAGTGGTGTTTGGCCAACGGCGTCTCGTCGACGTTCGGATGCATGCCGATCGGCGTCCCGTTGATGAGAATGTCGCAGCCGGTCCCTTGCCGGGCCGACCACCGCACCGTCTGGCAATCAAAGTGCTTGGCCAACTCTTCGGCCCGCTCCTGGGTGCGACCGCAGATCTCGACGCGGGCGCCGCGCCGCGCGAGGGCATAGGTCACCGCCCGGGCGACGCCTCCCGAGCCGAGCACCAGGGCATTGCGGTCGCGGAGAAAGTCCTCGTTCTCCGCGCCGTGCATCTGGTGTGCCAGGCTGTCGAGCACGGCCCGCGCGTCGGTGTTGTAGCCAACCCGTCCCTCGTCGGTCATCACGATCGTATTGAGGGCCCCAATCTCGCGCACCGCGCGGTCCATCTTGTCGACAAACTTGATCGCCGTTTCCTTGTGCGGAATGGTAACACTCACGCCACGAATTCCCAGCTTGGGGGCGTCCTCGAAGAACTCGGCCAGGTTGTTGGGCGGGACGCGAAACGGCAGATAGACCGCATCGATGCCCTGTTCGTGCAACGCGGCATTATGAATCAACGGGCTGAGGCTGTGTCCCACCGGATCGGCGATCACCGCATAGACGTCGCTGTTGGCGTTGATCTCGTTGTAGTGGTACACCTCGCACATTTCCTGGTAGCTAAGCTGCCCGGGAGCCAGCGCCCGTTCGTGATGAAAGGTGGCGAAGGTGAAGGGCGAGCCGAACTTGCCTGCCAGAATCCGCGAGGGCGTGCCGATCTCGCCCATGCACAGCCCGATGGTCGGCTGCTTCGCCGACTTGACGAGCTCGAGCATTCGCACGTTGTCGCGCGGGGTGTTGGCCATCGTCGCGATCTTCACGATGTCGGCGTCTTGCGCGGCCAACCGTGCGTGAATCGCGTCGAGGTCGTCGGGCGTCTTCTCGAAGTTGTGGTAGCTCACGATCCGCTTCGTCTTGCCGAACCGCGGGATGAGTGCCGCCGTGTCTTCTTCCAGATCGACGAAGTCGACGCCCTCGGCAATCGCCATGCGGAGAATCTGCACCCGATCTTCTTCCGAACCGGCGAAGCGACCGCCGTCCTCTTCGCGGCGACAGGTGGCGATGATCGGCGAGGGGCGGCCCTCGAGCAGCTTCTTGATCTGGACCGTGCCCGCGATGTAGTCGAGACGCATCTCGACCAGCGTCGCTCCTGCGTCGACCAGCTGCTTGTGCTCGGCCATCATGTGGCGCAACCGGCTGCGCCCGATCGATACGCAGATCATTTTGAAACGACCCCAAATAGCTGCTTGAGGGAGAATCCTCGCGAGTGCCGATTATACCTTGCCCGCGCGCCCGGACCGACGCCCCGACGCGAACCGCGGAAACGGCTCAGGTTCGCTTGAACTGTTTGTCGAGTTGTTCCCGCGAAAAGACGAGCGACGTCGGACGGCCGTGGGGGCAGTGGTGGCTGTCGTCGACCAGATGCCGCTGCTCCAGCAGCGCCGCCACCTCGCCGGGCCGCAGCCGGTCGCCCGCCTTCACGGCCGCTTTGCAGGCGATCATATGCAACAGCTCGTCCAACAAATCGCGCGGCTCGGGCGGCTTTCCACCCGCCGTCAGCTGATCGGCCAGGCTACGCAGCAGCTCGCCCGGGTTCCAATTGGCCAGCATTGCCGGGTAGCTCGAAATCAAGATCGTGTTGCCGCCGAACGGCTCCACCTCGACGGCCAGTTGTCGCAACAGTTCGCGCGACTCGATCACGGCCGCCGCCTCCTCGGCCGAAAGATCGACCGGTTCAGGCACGAGCAGGCTCTGGGTTTCCAAATCGCCGCTCGTCACCTTCTCGCGAATCTGTTCGTAGAGAATGCGCTCGTGCAGGGCGTGCTGGTCGATCACCACGATCCCGTCGTCGCTCTCGGAGATCAGATAGCGATCGAGCACCTGCATGCCCGTCGGACGGCCTTCCATGGCGGCCGCGCCGGTGGGGGCCGTCGCAGACAGGCCGGGCTCGTGCTCAGCCGTCGAGTCCCGTGACGAAGCCGCCGCGGAAGTTGGCGAGGTCGACATTTGAGGGCCCGTCACTTCGGCAACCCAGGCGGGATCGAGGCGATTCAGCTCCAGTGGGCGCCGCTCGGTCGGACCTATCGTCGCCGCCCCACCGGGCATCGCTCCGCCGGCGATTGGCGGCAGCTCCGCCCGCCGCTCGGCCAGTTCCGCGGTGGCCCAAGAGACGACCTCTTGCCGCAGCGACTCGGTCTTCTCCGCGTCGTGGGCCGACGCGGGGCTCTGCGTGTCGACCGGTTGCAGCTGGGCCGTCAGATCGGTGGTCAGGAAACGCGTCCGCAGTGTGCCGAGCAGCTGCCGATAGATCTGACCCGAGTCGCGAAAGCGCACCTCCAGCTTGGTGGGATGCACGTTCACGTCGACCAACTCAGGCGGCATCTCGAATCGCAAGAACGAAATCGGATAGCGGCCCGTCAGCAGCAGACCCCGGTAGGCCTCGGCTAGCGCGTGCTGCAAAGAGCGATCGCGAATGAAGCGGCCGTTGAGCAGCAAGTATTGCATCTTGTTGTTGGCCCGCGAATGGCTCGGGTGGGCCACGTAGCCCGCCAGACGTACGTCGTCTTCGCGGCTATCGACGGCGATCAGGCTCTCGGCAATCGCGGGATCGACGAGTGCCTCGATCCGCTGGCGCCAGTTCTCGGCCGGCGGCAAATCGAACACGACGCGATCGTTGTGCGCCAGGGTGAAGTGAATCTGCGGCTGCGCCAGCGCGATCCGCGTGAAGGCCTCGCTGATGTGCCCCATTTCGGTCTGCGTTGTGCGAAGAAACTTTCGCCGCACCGGAGTATTGAAGAGCAGATCGCGAACTTCGACGATCGTCCCCAGCGGGCATCCGCAGGGAGCGGCCTCGCCGGCGGCCCCGCCCGCGACTTCGAGTTCCACCCCGCCGGCCGCATCGGCCGTGCGACTGCGGATCCGCAATCGGCTCACCGAGGCGATCGAAGCCAGGGCCTCGCCGCGGAAGCCGAGCGTGCCGACGCGAAACAGATCGTCGTCGCTCTCGATCTTGCTCGTGGCGTGACTGGTGACGGCCAAGGCGAAATCGTCGGCCGCAATGCCGCCACCGGTATCGACGACGCGGATCAGTTGAGTGCCCCCCTGCTCGATGGCCACGTCGATCCGCGACGCGCCCGCGTCGACGCTGTTCTCCATCAGTTCCTTGACGACGCTGGCCGGGCGTTCGATCACCTCACCGGCGGCGATCTTGTTAACGACGTGCGGGGGCAGTTGCTGTATCTTTCCCATCGAATCCATTCTCGAGCGTGTCGTGTTGTCGGTTGCCGTCGCGAAAAGCTGCGGCCGGCGAGGACGAACTATTGAGCCCTGCGCAGCCAATGAACCAGGCCGACCAGCGGGAGGCCGGCATTCCAGCCATCACCGCCGCGGCGAAGGGCTCTTTAACAACGCAGCCATCAATAAAGCCGATACTCCTTAATCTTGCGGTAGAGCGTCCGCTCGCCGATGCCCAGTAGCCGGGCGGCCTCCTCGCGATTGCCGCCCGTGAAATTGAGCGTCTCGGCGACGAATTGTTTCTCCAGCTCGACCAGCGGCCGACCCACCAGTCCGCGAAGCGTGGTGCCGTCGCCATCGGCGGCCACCTCGCCCGGCTCGGTGAACTCATCCGGAAGATCGTCGAGCGAGAGCACGCCGTCGACGTCCACCACGACCATGCTCTCGATCGTATTGCGCAGCTGACGCACGTTGCCGGGCCAGTCGAAAGCCATCAATCGTCGCCGCGCGGCCGTGGCCATGCTCTTGATCGTCTTGTTGTGCCGCTGGGCAAACTGCTTCATGAAGTAGTCGATTAACAGCGGAATGTCCTGGCTCCGTTCCGACAACTTGGGCAGCTGCACCGAGACGACCTTCAAGCGGTGGTACAGGTCGCGGCGAAAGCTGCCATCTGCGAGCGACTGTTCCAGGTCGCGATTGGTGGCCGACAGCAGTCGCACGTTGACCTTGATCGGATTGTTCGACCCGACCCGCGTGATCTCGCCGTTCTCCAACACCCGCAACAGCTTGATCTGGGTCGGCAGCGGCATGTCGCCCACTTCGTCGAGAAAGAGCGTGCCGCCGTTGGCGAACTCGAATTTGCCGACCCGATCGGCCGAGGCGTCGGTAAAGGCCCCTTTCACGTGGCCGAACAGCTCGCTTTCCAGGATGTTCTCCGAGAGCGCCGCGCAGTTCAGCGCCACGAACGGTTTGTTTGTGCGGGGACTGTTGTGATGAATCGCCTGGGCGACCAGTTCCTTGCCGGTGCCGGTGGCGCCTTGGATCAGCACGGTGGCGTCGGTCGGGGCGATGCGGCGAAGCTTCTCGATCACGGCGTTCATTTGAGGGCTGCTGCCGATCACGCCCTCGAAGCCGAATTTTTCGTCCAGCCGCCGGTGCAGTTCCACGTTGTCGCGTTTCAGGCGCAGCGCCTCGGCCGCTTTCTCGACGACGGTCCGCAGATGTTCGATGTCGAGCGGCTTGAGCAGATAGTTGAAGGCCCCCTGCTGCATGGCCGCCACCGCCGACGGCACGGTTCCGTGACCGGTAACTAGGATCACCTCCACTTCGGGCAGCGATTCCTTGGCCCGCCGTAAGATCGCCAGCCCGTCGACCTCGGGCATCATCAGGTCGGTAATGACCAGGTCGACGCTTCCCTTTTCGACGAGTTCCGCTCCCGCGGGTCCCGACGTGGCGACCCGGCAGTGGTAGCCGACGCGTTCGAGGCTCTCGGCCACGGCCGAGGCATGCGGCTCGTCGTTGTCGACGATTAGAATCGACAGCGTGGCGGCATCGGCGTCGCTCGGTTCTGCAATTTCCGCGTCGGTAGACATAGCCGCGATGGTACCGCATTGCCGGGCGAGCGACCAGCCGCCGGCGCGGCGGCAGGGCGCTGCCCGTCGACCAAAAAAGCCAGAGCGACGAACGTTTTCCTGCGACCCACACAACGTGATGCGTCACTCCGCCGTCAGCCGCGGCGGCACCGGCAGCTCGATCGTAAACTGGCTGCCGCGGCCGACGTCGCTTTGGACGTGCAGCGTGCCTCCATGAGCCTCGACGATCTTGCGCGTCGTCGGCAGTCCCAGGCCGCTGCCACCTGGCTTCGTTGAATAGAAGGCGTCGAATGCGCGGGTGAGCGTCTTGCTGTCCATGCCGCAGCCGGTGTCGATCAGGTCGAGCGCGACGCGTCCGCCGGTCATGCGGGTCCGCAACACGAGTTGGCCACCGTCGGGCATCGACTGCTGGGCGTTGAGTACCAGGTTCAACAGCGCCGAACGAAACGTGTCGGCGTCGAGCAGAACGCTCGGCAGGTCGGCGTCGAGAAACTGCAGCACCTCGATGTTCATCTCGGCCGCCGTGGGGGCGAAGAACTCGAGCACCTGCGCGACGAGCTGGTTGAGATTCGTCGGCCGCAGATGCGGATGTCGCACCTTGGCATAATTCAGAAAGTCGTCCAGCAAGTCCTGCAGCCGCTGGCACTCGCGCTGCACGACCGCGAGCTTCGCGGCGGCCCGACGTTCCTTGGGTGTCTGCGCCGCGGTGAAATCTTCGTTGAGCAATTCCAGATTCAGGCGAATCGTGGAGAGTGGATTCTTGATCTCGTGGGCCAAGCCGCCGACGAGCGTGGCGAAATCGGCATACTGTTTTTCCAGTCGCCGCGCGGTTTCGACCGCCGGGTCGACGGCGTCAGGATCGCGGGGCGAAGGTTGCTCGGCGGGCTGGGACATAGCCTTCATGATGCGACAGCGAAGGTCGCTTGGCAAGAAAACGCGGCGGCGTGAGATGATATCCACCCCACGAAAAAACGCCCGCCGGACCGAGTGGATTTCGACCGACGGGCGTGTGTGTTCAACTCGCGGGCTAGCCGCTTCGCTGCGACTCGGCGGACCGGCTTACGATTCTTCCGAGGAGGCGCCGGCCAACTCCTGCTGGGCGGCACGCCGACTCAGCTTCACGCGATCCTGCTCGTCGACGGCGATGACCTTCACCTCAATCTCATCGCCGACGTTGCAGACGTCGGTCACGCTGCCGACATAATCGTCCGACAGCTCGCTGATGTGGCAAAGGCCGTCGCGACCCGGCAAGATTTCGATGAAGGCACCAAAGTCCTTGACGCTGCTCACGCGACCCTTGTAAATCTTGCCGATCTGCACGCTGGCCGTGAGGGCTTCGACCTGGGCCAGGGCCTCTTCGGCGTCGACCTGGTTGTTGCTGGCGATGGTCACTACGCCGTCGTCGTCGACTTCGATAACCGTGCCGGTCTTCTCCTGCAGGTTACGGATGTTCTTGCCGCCCGGTCCGATGAGCATGCCGATCTTTTCGGGATCGATCTTCGTCCGCAGCAACCGCGGGGCCCAGCCCGAGGTGTCTTCGCGCGGCGAAGGAATTGCGGTCAGCATCGTGCGCAGGATTTCCATCCGCGCCTCGCGCGACTGGGCCAAAGTGGCCCGCATGATCTCTTCGCTGATGCCGTTGATCTTCAGATCGAGCTGAATGCCGGTGATGCCGTTCTGCGTACCGGCGATCTTGAAGTCCATGTCGCCGAAGTGATCTTCGTCGCCCAGGATGTCGGTCAACAGCGTCCAGTCGTCACCCTCTTGCACGAGGCCGACCGAGATTCCGGCGACGGGATTGCTGATCGGCACGCCAGCGGCCATCAGGCCCAACGTGGCTCCGCAGACCGACGCCATCGAACTGGAACCGTTCGATTCCAGAATGTCGGAGATCACACGAATCGTGTAGGGGAACTGCTCGGGGTCGGGAAGCACGGGATTGACGCTCCGCTCGGCCAACGCACCGTGGCCGATCTCGCGACGTCCCGGTCCGCGAATCGGACGGCACTCGCCGACCGAGAACGGCGGGAAGTTGTAGTCGAGCATGAACTTCTTCGAATATTCCTCGAACAGCCCGTCGACCCGTTGTTCGTCGCGGCCGGTACCCAGCGTCACGGTGACCAGGGCTTGCGTTTCACCACGTTGGAACAACGCCGAACCATGCACGCGCGGCAGCAAGTCGACCGCACATTCGATCGGTCGCAACGTATTCGTGTCGCGACCGTCGGGTCGCGTGCCGGAGAGGATCAGGTCGCGGACGATGCGGCCTTCCAGGTCGTGCCAGGCGTTCTTGAACGCCCCCACGTCGATGGCGCCGTCGGCGTCCGGGTCGGGGATTTCGGCGGCGAAGACTTCGTCGAACAGCGCCGAGCAGGCCTCGGCCCGGTTCAACTTGCCTTCGGTTTGCTTGGCCGTCTTGAAGCGGTCGTAGTACTTCTCGGACAGCATGTCGAGCAGCCCATCGGGCTCGGGAATGTCGTACTCGGCTTTCACCACGTTGGCCTTGCGGGCCAATTCTTCCTGCAGCTCGCAAAGCTCGACGATGATCTTGTGGCATTCCAGCACCGCCTCGATCATCAGATCTTCCGGCATTTCGCGGGCGAAGCCTTCGATCATCGCCACGGCTTCCTTCGTGCCCGAGACGATCAGGTCGAGCTCGCTGAGCTCGAGATCGTCGTGCTTCGGAAAGGGCACGAACTTGCCGTCGATATAACCCATCCGCACGGCGGCGGCCGGTCCTTCGAACGGCATCGGCGACACGCACAGCGCGGCGGAGGCTCCGTTCATGGCCAACACGTCGGCGTCGTTCTGGCGATCGCTCGCCACCACGATGGCCTGTACCTGGACCTCGTCCTTGAACCAAGACGGGAACAAGGGCCGAATCGGGCGATCGATCAGTCGCGAGGTGAGCGTCTCCTTCATCGTGGGACGACCTTCGCGCTTTAAAAAACCGCCGGGAAACTTTCCTGCGGCGGCCGTTCGTTCGCGATAGTCACACGTGAGCGGGAAGAAATCGATGCCTGGCCGCGGACTGCCGGTCGTCGCGGCACAAAGGACGACCGTGTCGCCATAGCGAACCAGGCAGCTACCCGAGGCCTGCTTGGCCAACATGCCGGTTTCCAGGGAGAACGTCTGCGAGCCAATCTGTTTTTCTACAACTACTTTTTCCAACTTTCTGACCTTCCTACAAAAACAACTTTCTTGGTTTGATCTTCGTCACAGGCACGGCAGCGCGCCCGTGGCGGACGCATCGCCTACGGCGAGATCTTTGACCCGACCGTATCGTTTGCCTGACCGCGAAAGGGCTCAGCGGTCGTGCCGGTCGCAGCCGACGACTTGCTACTTGCGGATTTCCAGACGGCGAATGATATCCAAATAGCGCTGTGGATCGATCCGCTTGAGATAATCCAACAGACGTCGCCGACGACTGACCATGGCCAAGAGACCGCGGCGCGAGGCGTAATCCTTACGGTGCGTCCGCATGTGCTCGGTCAGCGAATTGATGCGACTCGTGAGAATCGCAATTTGAACCTCCGGCGAGCCGCTGTCTTGCTCACTGCGCCGGTGTTCCCCGATCAGTTCTGCTTTTCGCTCTTTGGTAATCGACATCGACTTCCGCTATCCTTCCAACATGGCCCCGCTTACGGCTAGCCGGGGACCTCGGCGTCCGACAAATCCACGCTCCGACGATTCATTAACGCGCGAACCGGCGGGATTCTGGCGACGAACGACGCTGCCCCCGCCAAGGCTCCGACGCCAAGCGGTCCCGCGACTTCCCGCGTAAGTCCAGTATTCTAACAGTTTTCCGACACCTCGCAACCGGACTCGGAGCCCGCAGAATCCACTCGCTCGCGGGGGCGCCCGGCGGCGTTTTGCCCCGCCTGGGCCAGCCGAATTCAACGCATCCCGGCCGCCGCTCCGTCACGGCGCGGCCGATGGCGAGATCGAGCCAGAGGTCCCGCGCCATGCGTCGACCTGCAGCTCGCCCCGGTCCCCGTGCGCCGGTGGGCCATCGCCCAAGGCATCCGCCGCCGATGGCTCGCTCGCCCCGAAGGAACGGTTCGCGGTGATGATCACGCGGATGGCCCCGTGTTGCGAGGTATGGAGGAGACGCCCCTCGGACTGGCCGGGCGTGGTATAGGCGGCTTGGACCGCCGACAGATCGAGCCCACGCCGCCCGCTGACCACCGTCCACTCGGGCCGGCACCAGGCGGCGAACCCGGGCGGATTGCTGCGGGCACTGCCGTGGTGCGGGGCCAGCAGTACGTCGCAGTCCCAAGGCTCCTCGGCCATCACGTCGTCGGCACCGGGCGATTCCAAATCGCCTGGCAGCAGGATCCGCCGCCCGGCGTACTCGATCGCCAAGACAATACTGTTGGCATTGTCGACGCGATCGCGCCGAAAGGCCGGCACGCCTTGCCGGGTGGGATGAAGTACCTCGATCTGCACGTCTCCGCCGGCCAGCTGGTCGCTGGCGTGAATCGTGCGCACCGGTACGCCAGCCGCCTCGAGCGAGCGGAACAACTCGGCGACGGCCGGCTCGACGTCGGGACGCTGCGCTGCTCGTTGCATCGCCGGCGAGATGTAGACGACGCCCACCGAGAACTGTTCGAGCAGCTGCGGCACCCCGTTGTAGTGGTCGACGTCGGCGTGCGAAATCACGATCGCGTCGATGTGCGTACGGCCCTGCGACCAAAGATAGGACGCCACCGTACTGGCCGCACGGCCCGGCGAGCCGAGTTGTCCGGCGTCGTAGAGCAGCACGCGGTCGTCCGGCATTTCGAGCACCGTCGCGCACCCGTGGCCGACGGCCAGAAACGTACCGCGAAGTTGATGGTCCGGTCGCGTGAACCAAGGTGCCATGAATCCGACGGCAATCCAGGCGCCCAGCAGCGCGAAACACCACCGCGTCGGCGGTCGCCAGTGCGGCAAGAGCGCCCAGGCGATCAGCGCGGCATAGAAGACGATAAGCCACCAAGGCTGTGGTCCCGCCACCCAGAAGTAGCTGCCCGGCAATCGTTCGGTCGCGGTGACGATCGTGTCGAGCACAGCGATGCTCGCGTGACAGACGGCACCAAAGAAACTCGCCAGCGGCGGAGCGAGCCAACCGGTTACCAAGACGCTCAAGCCTGCTAACAGCGCGCCGGCCAGTGGCAGGTAGAGAAGCGGAGTGACCAGCACCCCGGACGGCGAGACGATGTGGACGCGGTACATCACAAGCGGCAAGGCGACGAGCCAGATGACCAGGCCGGTTAGGGTAACGCGCCAATACCAGCGCCAGACCCAGCGACCGACCTGCGTGGGCCACGGTCGGCTCGCCTCGATGAGCCGTGTCAGGGCGTCCTGCTGCTGCCACCGTGTGAAGGCTGGGGCGGCCGCCACCAGTGTTCCCACCGCCAGAAAGGAAAGCTGGGTTCCCATGCTGAAGAGTTCGAGTGGTTGCAGCACCAGTACGATCAAGCCGGCCGCGGCCAGCGTGTTGAAGCGGAACGACCGCCGCCCCAGCTGCAGCGAGAAGCAGAATACGACGACGATCGCCGCCGCCCGCAGGACCGGAGGCCGGGCGTCGGCGAGTAGCGCATAGCCGAGCGTCAGCAGCATGATGCCGGGCAGCACGACGCGCTGCGGCAGCCACCCCACCCGCAACAGCAGCAAGAGGGCCGAGGCCAGAATGCCGATGTGCAAGCCCGAGATCGCCAGCAGATGGATCGTCCCGGTCCGCACGAAGGCCTGACTCGTATCGCGCGGCACGCCACTGCGTTGTCCCAGCAGCACCGCCGCGGCCAGGGCGGACCGGCCACGCCCCACGTTCTCGAACAGCTCTACCTCGCCTGCCGCACGGAGGCGGGCCAGCACATTTCGCGGACTCCACGAGCGACTGCCTTCGATCCGCGTGATGCAGTCGGGGTAGCTGGCGAACAGCCGCGTCGTTTCACGTCGCCGACGCGCGTAGGTGCGGACGTCGACCTGGCCCGGGTTGAGCGGGGGTGGCGGCTGCGACAACTGCGCAAAGACCTGCAACCGATCGCCCGGTCGAATGCCGAGCAGATGCCCGTCGACGGTCAGCGTGGCGTTGCCAGTGACGGGACGCCACCGGGCGCGGTCGCGAATCGCCTCGACCTCGATCACCAGACGGCTGCGTTCAAAGACGGGGCCTGCGTGGAGCGGCGTCGCCTCGGCGACCGGGATACGCTCGGGCGCGCGCGTGGCCCGCGCTCGCAGACAGGTCGGCTCGCTCTCAATGCGGGCGAAGCGGGCGAGGTCGGCTTCGCCGTAGAGCCTCGCTTGCGTGTGATGCCAGGCCGCTGCCGAAAGGAATACGGCCAGCAGCAAACAGGCGGTCGCCAGTCGGGATCGTGCCCGATGCCAGGCGATCCACCACGCAACAAGCAGGGTCGCGGCCGCCGTCCACGCCAGTGACGGCGGAACGACCAGAAAGCGATCGAGGACCAGCCCGGCGCAGTAGACCAGCAAGACCACCACCAGCGGCTGATGCGCGCTCGCCGTGGCCGACTCCCGCTCGCTGTGCCCCGCGACCATCGCCATGGCCGCAGCATACCAGAATCGCGGGGCGGGACGCCTTTCTTGGGACCCCGAAATCCGCGAAAGCGGGCTGCCACTCGACCGAGTCTTCGCCGTTTCTGCCGCGGCCGACCGCCAAGTTGGTCGCCGTACAGACCGGCAATTAGACTCGAAAGGAGAGACGGAAGGCCCTGCCCGCCGGGCCATGGGCGGCAGCTCTCCCGACCGCACGACAACGCTCGGCAAACCAGGGCGATAGGGATAGAAGAGGTCGCAGGAATTCGACGATGCGCACGCTCCTGATCACGCTTGTTGCTTGGCTCGCCTACGCCGCGCCGCTGCTGGCCCAGGTTGACGGTCCGGACGAGGCGACCAACCCGGACGAGCAGCAGGAAGACGAACGGCTGCAACTCGGTCAGCGGGTGATGCTCGACCGTTCCCCGGGCGGGGAGTTATCACGTGGCACGCTGCTGACCATCTTGGCGATCGACGGCGAACGACTTCGGGTCTGCCATCTTGCCCCGCGCTGGCTCGACCAAGACGCCGTGCTCGATCTGGCCGCCGCCTACGAGAAGCTCAAGCAGGAGCTGGCCGACAACCCGCGCGACGTCGAGCTGCACGTCGCCCTGGGGAACGTCTATCGCGGGCAGTGGTTGTTCGACGCCGCGGTCGAGAGCTACTGTCGTGCCCTGGCGCTCGACGCCGATCATCCTGGTGCTCGTCGCGGTCGCGCGGAGGCGTACTACTTCGCCGTGGGATCCGAGTACTGTCTGGCCGATCTCGACCCACTACTGCGAGATCATCCGGACGACGCCCGCGCGCTCTACTTTCGAGGTTCGGTGCTCGCTTGCCGCGACGCCCTGGACGAGGCCGCCGCAAGTTTGGATGCCGCGATCAAGGCGGCCCCCGAGTATGTGTCGGCGTACGTGGCCCGGGCCGAGGTCCGCTGGCGCTCGGGCGACATCGAGGCCGCCATGGCCGACTACGACGAGGCGCTACGACTCTGCGCGGCGGCGACCGACGCGTATGTCGGACGGGCCACCTATCACATGCACAAACAGGACTACGCCACCGCGCGCACCGACTTGCTCGAGGCGCTCGAGATCAATCCCCGCGCCCACGCGGCGCATCATCGCCTGGCCCAGTTGGTGCTGCGGGCGGATGACGAAGACATCGGCGAGACGGTCAACGCGGTCGGCCACGCCCGCATGGCCAACCGGCTTACCCACGGCCAGTGGCTCGAGTATGCCCGCACGCTTTCGGTGGCGTACCTCGCGGTGGGCGATCACTCGCGGGCGTTGCACTGGAAGATGCATGGACTGCGACTGATGCTCGCCCACACCAATCACTACCGCGATTGGCAACTGCAGCATCACTTCCGCCACGGCAAACCGCGCGGGGCCGGCGACTTGCCGTAGCGCATTGCCAGGGCGTGTTGTGGCGTCGCGGCGAGTCTCTGTGGGCTGCAATCTGCCGCCCGTTGCGGCCTCTCTTGGTGACGCGGACCAACGTCGGCTATCTTGTCGGCTATCTTGCTTGCCGCGTCGATGTTCATCGCGTCGTCTTCGTGCGCGGCTGCTGTACGGGATTCTTGCTCCAACGCCGTGAGGGAAAACCATGCCGATGTATCCCCGCTTTCGGACCTGCTGCGCGATCGGACTGGTCGCACTTGCTGCGCTTGGATGTGAGCCGGCCGCGGAGCGGTCGCTCCCGGATGCCGCCGACACCGAGACTCCCGACGCAACCGAAACCGCCGCGACGACCGATGCCCCTGCGGCGTCGACGCCGGCCGCCGCGCAGTCCGCCGACCCCTACAACGAGGCATCGCCCGCCATGTCGCTGATCCCGCGTCGAGTCTTCTTTGGCAACCCCGACAAGGTTGGCCTGCAAATCAGTCCCGACGGCAAACAGCTCAGCTACCTGGCCCCGCTCGACGGCGTGCTCAACGTCTGGGTTGCCCCGCGCGACGATCTGGCCGCCGCGCGTCCGGTCACCCACGACAAGCACCGTGGGGTGCGCAGCTTCTCGTGGGCCTTCACGAATCGCCACATCCTCTACAGTCAGGACAAAGACGGCGATGAAAACTGGCGGGTCTACGCTATCGATCTGGAAACGGACGAAGCCGAGGACATCACGCCGGGAAGCGATCGCTCGGAACCTGCCGGCGAAGGAGACACCGCCGTGCCGGCGCCGCCGGTGACCGCGCGGATTGTCGGCATCAGTCACCGCACGCCGGAGGAGATATTGATTGCGGTCAACGCCAACGATCCGCGTTGGCACGAGATCTACCGCGTCAACATTCTCGACGGCACGAGCCAGATGATTCAGGCTAACGAGGGCTTTCGCAACTTTACGGTGGACGAAGATTACCAGGTTCGCTTCGCCGCCAAGTACCTTCCCGACGGCAGCATTCAGTATTACCAGCCGACCGGTGAGGCGGCTGCGGGCGTCGGTTTCTCCGAGTGGGACGAGTTTCTCAGGGTCGACAAGGACGATACCGCCAACACGGGCCTGGCCGGTTTCGACAAGACGGGCCGCGTGCTCTACATGTTCGACAGTCGCGGCCGCGACACCGGCGCCCTGACCTCGCTCAATCTCGACACCGGCGAGACGCAGGTGATCGCCGCCGACCCGCGCACCGACGTCGGCGCCATCAAGTCGCATCCCACCGAGAACACGATTCAGGCGGTCGTCTTCAACTACGAACGTCGCGAGCGCAAGATCTTCGATCCGGAGGTGGCCAAGGACGTTGAGATTCTCGAAGCCCTGCACGACGGCGAGATGGGCATCGCCGATTACACCCTCGACGATCGCCAGTGGATCATCGTCTACTACGACGCCGACGGCCCGGCGCGTTACTACCACTTCGATCGTGACACGAAGGAGGCGACCTTTCTATTCGTCAACCAGCAGGACCTCGAAGGTCTGCCGCTGGTGCCGATGCACTCGGTCGTCATCGAGGCCCGCGACGGTCTGCCGCTGGTCAGCTACTACAGCCTGCCCCGCGAGGCCGATCCCGAGGGCACCGGTCGGGCGGCAAAGCCGGTTCCCCTGGTCCTCATGGTTCACGGCGGGCCCTGGTCGCGCGACACTTGGGGATACGACGCCATGCACCAGTTGCTGGCCAATCGTGGCTACGCGGTGCTCAGCGTGAACTTCCGCGGCTCCACCGGTTTCGGCAAGAAGTTCATGAACGCCGGCAATCACGAATGGGCCGGCAAGATGCACGACGATCTACTCGACGCGGTCGAGTGGGCCATTGAAGAGGGCATCACCAAACGCGATCAGGTCGCCATCATGGGCGGCAGCTACGGCGGCTACGCCACGCTCGTCGGATTGACCTTCACGCCCGACGTGTTTGCTTGCGGCGTCGACATCGTCGGGCCCTCGAATTTGGTCACGCTGTTCGAGACGATTCCGCCCTACTGGGCCTCGGGTCTGCCGATGTTCAAGACCCGCGTCGGCGATCACACCACGCCCGAGGGGCGGGCCGAGCTGGAACGCCGCTCGCCGCTGACGCACGTCGAGAAGATTCGCCGCCCGCTGCTCATCGGTCAGGGGGCCAACGACCCTCGCGTCAAACAGAGCGAGGCGGACCAGATTGTCGAGGCGATGAAGCGCCACGACATCCCGGTGACTTATGCCCTCTTCCCCGACGAAGGGCACGGCTTTGCGCGGCCGGAAAACCGTCTGGCCTTCTATGCGGTGATGGAGCAATTCCTGGCCCGCCATCTGGGCGGGAAGGCCGAGCCGATCGGCGACGCCTTCGAGGGCTCGTCGATCGAGATCCTCGCAGGGCGCGAGAGTATCGAACAGGTCGAGGCAAAGCCGTAGGTGGTTGGGCGGCATGCAACAAGCGAAACTTCCCAGCTCGCCGAAGGTGGTTGTGTTGGCCGGTCCGAACGGTGCGGGAAAGAGCACCACCGCACCCCGGCTATTGCGCGGGGTCCTCGGAGTTGAAGAGTTCGTCAATGCCGACACGATTGCGGCCGGCCTCTCCGGGTTCGCGCCCGATCGTGCCGCCATGGCGGCGGGACGCGTCATGCTCCGCGTTGAAGGTTGCCCGCGTTGTCGCGGCAGAAACTTGGCAACGGATCCAGGCCCAGAGCAAGGCTCCTTGATAGAATGTCGATCGCGCGAAGAGAAATCTCGGCACAGGAGCTCGTTGCCGAAGCCAAGGCCGTCGAACTCGCGGTCGAGGAGTCGGTAATCGAAGCCCTCAAGATGCACAAACGGATGGGCCAACGGGTGGCTACCTGGCAGGACGGCCAGGTCGTTTGGATCGAGCCCGAGGACATCTCGGTCGATTTCGATTGACGCAGGGCAAAGGCCTGCTGCACGCGGGTCGACGGCCGGCACCCAGCAGCACGGCGGCGTGGAACCTGTTATCGTAGGGGGCATGTGCCGAAGCCTGTCCGACCCGCCCGTCCGTCGCGTCGCCCCGTCGCTGCCGTCGCTTCTGTTGTCTTTGGTAATCTCATGCGCCGTGGTGTGCTACTCGGCCGTTGCGGTGGCCGAGGATGCGCGGGCTGAGAATGGCGGGGCCAAGGACGCCACCGCTTCGCCGTACGCCTCGGCGAATCGACTCGCCTATCTCGACGAGTTCTGCGACCCCTACTATCCGTCGCTCGACCTGCCGAAGCTGATCACGCCGCAATGGGTCGGCCAGGAAGGCGTCGAGGCGGTCATCACGCTCGGCATCGACGACATGCGCGAAGCCGAGAGCTACGAGACCTACCTGCGGCCGATCCTCGACCGGCTCAAGAAGATCGACGGCCGCGCGCCGGTGAGTATTCTCACCAACAAGATCGACCCGGCCGATCCGCAATTGGCCAAGTGGCTGGCCGAGGGCCTGTCGCTCGAGACGCACACGGCCGATCACCCCTGCCCTTGCCTGCAAGGCAGCGACTTTGCCAAGGCGAAGAACACCTACGATCGCTGTGTCGACCAGTTGGCCGCGATCGCCGACAGCCACCCGGTGGCCTTCCGTTTTCCCTGTTGCGATTCGCTCAACACGCCGAGCCCGCGGGCGTTTGCCGAGATCCTCAACCGTCGTACCCCGCAGGGGAACTTCTGCCAGATCGATACCTCGGTGGTGAGCCTGTTGACGGCGGCCGACGACGCCCTGCCGCGGGAGCTGGTCACCAATGACGAGGGGCAGCCGCGGTTCGCCCGTTACGTGCCCTTCAAGTCGTTCGTCAATCGGGTCGAGAACTATCCCTACCCGTTTGTCATCGCGGGCAAGCTGTGGGAGTTTCCGATCGCCGTGCCGGACGACTGGCAGGGTCAGAACCTGCAGGCCCCCCGCAATCCGGTCACGGTGGAAGACACGAAGGTGCTGATCGACGCCACCGTGCTGAAGCGTGGCGTGGCGAACCTGGTGTTTCATCCGTACAACTGGCTCCGCAACGACCAGTACGTCGAGATCATCGACCACGCCGTCGAGAAGTACGGCAAACGCGTGCTGTTCCTCAACTTTCGCGAGTGTCTCGAGCGGCTTAATCGCAACCTGCTCGCCGGCCAATCGCTGCGGGCGGCCGACGGCGGCGACAACGGCGTGCGTCTGTTGGACGTTAACAACGACGGCTACATGGACGTCGTGATCGGCAATCAACAGTTCCGTAAGACGCGCATCTGGCAGCCGCAAGAAGAAACGTGGCGCGACGTCGCGTTCCCGGTCCAAATCATCACCGTCGCCGCCGACGGCACGCGTCGCGATGCCGGCGTCCGCTTCGGCGTCGTGCGGCCCGACGGCATGGCCAGCTTCCTGGTCGCCGCGGGCGAACAACGGGGCCTGTGGCACTTCGACGGGCAGCGGTGGCAGCGCGACGAAGCGTTCGGCGACGGGCCACGGCACGAAGGACAGCCACTCATCACCTCACGCGAGGGTCGCGACCAAGGTGTGCGGCTCCGCGACGTTGACGGTGACGGCGTGTGCGAAATTCTGGTGGCCGGTGCCGAACGCCGCTACACGCTCAAGCGAGATGCCGAGTCGAACACCTGGCGGCCCCACTCCGCGGTGCTGCCGGAGCCGCTGGTCGATGCTTCGGGTCGCGACGCCGGTTTGCGGCTGGTCGATCTGAACGCCGATGGCTTTGCCGATGCGGTCTTTTCCAACGAGCGACGCTTTACGGTGCATCTCTTCGAGCCCAATCGCGGAGGCTGGACGCGCCGCGTCCGCGCCGGCGCGCGGGGCGACGAAGACGCGCTGCCAATGATCGTCCGCAACGGCACGAACAACGGCGCCTGGTTCGCCAAGGGCCACCTCTGGATTCAGAACGAAGACACCCACAAGTTGCCCGACGGGGTCGATCGTCGTAGCTTCGCCCAGTTGCTCGGCACCGACACGCCCGCGCCCAAGTCGCCGCAAGATTCGTTGGAGTCGATCCGCATTCGCGCTGACCTGCGCGTCGAGCTCGTGGCGGCGGAACCGCTGACCCGCGATCCAATTGCCATCGATTGGGGAGCCGACGGCAAGTTGTGGATCGTCGAAATGGCCGACTACCCGCTGGGCATGGACAACCAGGGACAGCCGGGCGGTCGCGTTCGATATCTCGAGGATACCGATGGCGACGGCCGCTACGACCGTTCGCAGCTCTTTCTCGACGAGCTCGCCTATCCGACCGGCGTGATGGCCTGGCGCGACGGGGTGCTGGTCAGCGTCGCTCCACACATTCTCTTTGCCCGCGACACCACGGGCGACGGCGAGGCCGATCAGGTCGAGGTCCTGTACGAGGGTTTTGGCGAAGAGAATCAGCAGCACCGCATGAACGGATTCGCCTGGGGCTTGGACAATTGGTTGCACCTGGCGGACGGTGGCAGCGGCGGGACCGTCGTTTCGCGCAAGACCGGGGCGCGGGTCGCCACGCGCCGCCGCGACATGCGCATCGATCCCCGCAGCGGCGCGATCGACGCCCTGGCGGGCCATTCGCAGTTTGGCCGGCGCCGCGACGACTGGGGCAATTGGTTCGGCTGCGACAACGTAACCCCGCTGCGGCACTACCTGCTCACCGACCGCTACCTGCGCCGCAACGTGCACGCGGCCCCGGCCGGTACGCACCTGAATCTGG
>QQVP01000120.1 GCA_003389215.1 Planctomycetota bacterium
TCGTCGCTGGTGATGGATCCGACCTACATCCGGCCGCTGCCGCCGAAGCGAACGCTGCTGATCTGGCGACTCCAGGAAGCCCTTTGCTGCGCTTGGGTGTGGGGCATCGCCTGGGTGGTCTGGCGCGGGGTCGTTCCCATCAGCGGGATGCCGGTGCCGGGCGACTTCCTTCCCAAGATCTATCTCCTCTCCGTGGCCATCTTGATGCTCAATGGGATTCGCACGATGGCGGCCCATCGCTTTGTCTGGTCGCGCGAAGAGGAGCTCTCCTTTGCCGAGCAGATGGTCGACTCGATCAACCATCCCGACAGCCGGGTGTTCGGTCCGCTGTGGGCCCCGGTCGGCCAGCGGTATCACGCCCTGCATCACCTGTTCCCGTCGCTGCCCTATCACAACCTGGCCACGGCCCATCAACGCCTGATGGAGGGCCTGCCGGGCGACTCCGCCTATCGGCTTACCGTCAGCCCCAGTCTGGTGACGACCCTGCGCGAGCTGTGGTCGAATGCCCGGCGGGTGTCGGCGCAGGCGAAGCGAGCGGCGAGCGAAGCGGCTGCGGGCGTGACCGGCGGATTGACCCAGTCCGGTCCCCCCAAACAGCACCACGCCGCGCTGCGCCATGGGACGCGCGTCTAGACCGCGTTCCCAGCGACCGCGCACGGATCTCGTCCGAGCCGCCGCTGGCTGCCGGGTGCTCTACGTCTTCCGCTCGCTCTCGAGCGATTCTCATTTCCCTGTCGCGACTCGGCGGGCGACATCGATCTGAAAAGCGCGCTAGCGGCCTTCGAAGTCGTAGAGCCGGTACGTCTTGCTGAGCAGGGCCCCGCCTTTCTCCAGCCCACGCCGCGAGAGCTTGTTCGACTCGAGCACCCAGGAGAACTCGCACGACGTCAAACCCCAGGCGACGCCCTTCGGTTCCAGGCCTTGCAGCACGACCAGGCCGACGCCCCAGGTTTGATACTCCGGCACCACCGTCGTGGCGATCGCGCGGGCCCGCTTGATCGCCTTGCGATTCCAGAGCAGCCGCATGAAGCCGAAGGGAAACAGCTTGCCGTCGATGGCCTTGATGCGCGGGTTGTAATCGAGCAGGCACATCACCGCGCCCACGACCTTGCCGTCGATCTCCGCGACGCAGGTCAGCTCGGGCACCAACAGCATCCGCAAGGCCGCGGCCATGTGCTGCATCTCGGCCGGCGAGAGCGGCACAAACCCCCAGGTTCCCCCGAGGGCCCGATTGTAGAGTTCGACATAGCGGTCGACCTCTTCGCGGAATCGCGACTTGTCCATCGAGCGAACCTCGATGTTGAAGCGCTTCTTGGCCTCGTCACCGATGAAGGCCAGCTTCTCGTCGAGCTGTCCGAGCATTTCCAGGTGTCCGTCGTAGGCGAACAGATCCTGGCATTTCTGAAAACCCGCACCCTCGATCAAGCGGCCGTAGAAGGGCGGATTGTAGGTCATCATGAAGCAGGGCGATTCGTCGAAGCCGTCGATCAACAATCCACACTCGTAGTTCAACGAAGGATTGACCGGCCCGCGAACCGTCTCCATACCGCGCTCGCGAAGCCAGGTGCGGGCCGCGGCGAACAGTCCGTCCGCGACCGCCTGATCGTCGATCGACTCGAAGAAGCCGAAGAAGCCTCGCTGCTCCTGGTGGCGCTCGTTGTGTCCGTGGTTGACGATCGCGGCCACGCGACCCACCGTCTCGCAGCCGCGGACGGCGATGAACGCCTGGACTTCGTTACGCTCGTAGAAGGGATGCTTCTTGAAGCCCACCAGCTCCTTCTGGTTCGTCCGCAACGGCGGAATCCAGAGGGGGTCGTCGCGGTAGAGCTGCCACGGCAGGTCGAGAAACTGCTTTTGCTGAGCCCGGGTGGAAACAGGCTGAATCTCGACTTCGGCCATCCGGTTCTGCTGCGGAGAAGGGGTCGGGCGATGGGGGCGTGTCAACGATCGAGCCAGTCTAGCGATGGCGGCGCCGGGCGGTCAACCTGCCGGCCGTACAGCCCGGCGTGGATATGGTCTGCCGCCTTGGCTCGATCTATAGTGGAAAACAGTGCCTACAACCCACATCGAGTCCGCTGTGTGCGGACCGCGGTTAGCCGTTTTGATCCTGTCATGTCGAGAGTTGTCGTTACCGGGGCCACTGGCTTCATCGGGCAACACCTGGTCGAACACCTGCTCGAGCGCGGCGACCAGGTGACCTGCCTGGTGCGAAGATCTTCGCCGTGGGATCGGCGTCGATCCCCGCAGCTGCGCGTTTGTCACGGCGATCTCGCCGACCGCGATTCGCTGCGGGCCGCCGTCGCCGACGCCGAGATCGTCTATCACCTGGCGGCGCTCGTCCGGGCTCTCGATTACGAAACCATGCTCGACACGAATGCCGGCGGGACGCGCAACCTGGCCAGCGTCTGTGCCGAGATGTCGCGTCCGCCAACGCTGTTGCTCGTCTCCTCGCTGGCTGCGGCGGGTCCCACGACCAATGGACGCGCGGTCGACGAGCAGGATCCCGCCCGTCCGGTCTCCAACTATGGGCGCAGCAAGCGGGCCGCCGAACTCGCCGCCGCCGCGTTTGCCGATCGACTGCCCGTCACGATTGTTCGACCGCCGATCGTATTCGGACCCGGCGACCGCGATCTGTGGCAGATGTTTCGTTCGATAAGTCGCACTCACGTGCACCCCGTCGCCGGCTATCGGCGGTCACGCTTCTCGCTAATCGACGTCCGCGATTTGGTCGCCGCCCTGGTCGTCGCCGCGGAGCGCGGCACGCGTGTCGGCCCGGACGACGATCTCCGGGACGCCTTCGCGAGCGGCTGCTACTACTTCGCCCAACAGGAACGGCCGACCTATGAGGAGCTGGGACGACGCGTGGCGGCCGCCATGGACTGTCGCGTCCTGCCAATTGTCGTTCCGGCGGCGCTGGCCTGGAGTTTGGCGAGCGCGAGCGATCTGGCGGGACGATTGCGCGGCCAGGCGAGCCTGGTCAATTTCGACAAACTACGCGAGGCAACCGCCGGCGGCTGGACCTGTTCGACGGCACGAGCCGAGCGTGAGCTCGGTTTCGAACCGCCAAACGGACTCGATCAGCGCTTGCGCGAGACGGCGCAGTGGTATCGTCAGGCTGGCTGGCTCTGAGACTTGCTGCCGTGTGTGCGAACTCGCCCGTTCGCCGTCGCGGCGGAATGTGCGTATATTGTCGGGGCTCGCCCGTCGCGCCCCGCACACGCACCCCCACGGAAGGCTCCCTTCATGCTCACACTCGTTACCGGTGCCACGGGGCTGGTGGGCAACAACGTCGTGCGGCGGCTGCTCGATCAGGGTCAAGCCGTTCGTGTGCTGGTGCGTGCCAGCGCGGCGGAGCGGCCCCTGGAGGGACTGGCGGTCGAGCGAGTGTTCGGGGACATCTGCGACCCGGCGAGCGTCTGCGCGGCGATGGCCGACGTCGAGCGGGTCGTCCATTCCGCGGGGGACGTGCGCATCGGTTGGACCGGTCTCGAGCGGATGCGTCGCGTGAACGTCGACGGCACGCGTCACGTGGCCCGCGCCGCGCGAGAGGCGGGGGCCCGACTGGTCCATGTCTCGACGGCCGACGCGGCGGGCATCGGTTCCTACGACACGCCGGCTGACGAGGAGACGTCGCGCCGCGGCGACGTGCTGACGCCTTATGTCGTGACCAAACGCGAGGCGGAACAGGCGATTCACGAGGAGATCGACCGGGGTCTGTGGGCGGCGATCGTCAATCCGGCCTTTATGCTCGGTCCGTGGGATTGGAAACCATCGTCCGGCCAGATGCTCGTCGAGGTCGGTCGGGGCCGCGGCACCTTTGCCCCGCGGGGCGACTTCAGCGTCGTTGACGTCCGCGACGTCGCCGCGGCAATCCTCGCGGCCTTCGACCGCGGCGAGTCGGGTCGTCGCTATTTGCTCTCGGGCGAGAACATGTCGTATCTGGACGCCTGGCGGCAGTTCGCCGAAGTGGCCGGGGCGCGACGTCCGCTGACGGCTATCGGACCCGTGATTTCCTGGCTCGCCGGACGCGGAGGCGATTTGGCGGCGCGGATCACGGGGAGCGAGTCGAACGTGAACTCCGGCGCGCTGGCCATGGCGGCCCTGCCCAAGATCTACAGCTGTGCCCGGGCCGAGCAGGAACTCGGCTTCCGCCGTCGCCCGCTCGACGAGACGATTCGCGACGCGTGGAACTGGTTCCGCGAGTATGGCTACGTCAAAGGGGCCGCGAGCGGCAACTGATCGCCGCTTGTCGCGCGACGCCCAGTCGCTCCCAACACCCAGTCGCCCCCAACACCCAGTCGCCCCCAACGCGACTTCACTTCGCCGCCATCCGCAGCGCCCCGTCGAGCCGCAGCACGCAGCCGTTGAGCATGCGGTTCTCGAAGATGTGCGCCACCAGGGCGGCGAATTCCTCGGGCTGTCCCAACCGAGGCGGGAAGGGAACCTGGGCCTCGAGCGACGTGCGATAGTCGTCCGGAAGCTCGCCCATCATCGGCGTGGCAAACACGCCGGGGGCAATCGCCGCCACGCGAACGCCGAGTTTTCCCAACTCGCGGGCCGCGGGCAGGGCCATGCTGGCGACGCCCCCTTTCGAAGCGGCGTAGGCGGCCTGGCCGAGTTGTCCGTCGAAGGCCGCCACGCTGCTGGTCATCACCACGACACCCCGCTCGCCGTCGGCGGCACTCGCTTCGCCGCGGGCCATGGCCGCCGCCGCCAGTCGAAGCGCGTTGAAGGTGCCAACCAGATTTACTTCGACGACACGGCGATAGAGTTTCAGATCGTGCGGACCGTCGCGCCCGACAATCCGCGCGGCACCCAAGATGCCTGCGCAGAGGGCCGCCCCGTCGAGCCCGCCGTGTTGCGCGACGGCCACGTCGACGGCCGCCTTCAGGCTGGCCTCGTCGGTGACGTCGGTGTGCTGGAACAGTGCGCGACCGGGGCCGTCACCGGACAGTTCGGCGACCAGCTCGGCACCGGCCGCCTCGTTCACGTCGGCCACCAGGACGGAACCCCCCTCGGCGACCAGGCGCCGGGTGGTGGCAGCTCCGAGGCCCGAGGCCCCTCCGGTCACGAGAAAACTCTTGCCGGAAATCTCCATACTGCACCTCGGCTGCTGCGGCCCTGGTCGTGAGGGTGGCCTGTCGTGAACACGTCGGCCTGTCGTGAACACCTCGCCTCAATCGTACCAGTTAGGCCGCCTCGCCGCAGGCACGCTTTGCAGCGCCGGCGGCCAGAGGTTATCGTGCCACCAGCGAATGCTCCAGTCGCGAGCGCGTGCTCCGGTGGAGCCACGCCCGCGATACCCTCACCTTCGAGACCCCTTCCGATGCTCCGATCGAAACTATTGTGCCTGGCCCGTCCGCGTAACGGGGTCCTGCTGTTGGTGCTCACCGTGGCCACGATTGCCGTCGGAGTCACGGCCGTGGCACAGCTCGAGTATCAAAGCGGCATCGACTGGCCGATGCCGAAGGTCGTCGAGCCGGGCGAGGGAACCGCCCCGCCGGCCGATGCCATCGTGCTGTTCGACGGGACCGACATGTCGGCCTGGGAAGGGGGCGACTGGCCGGTCGAAGACGGCTACTTCACGCCGCGCTCGGGACATCTCTCCACGTGTCGCGGCTTCGGCAGTTGTCAGCTGCACCTGGAATGGGCCACCCCCGCGAAGGTCAACGGCCAGGGCCAGCGTCGCGGCAATAGCGGGGTGAAGCTGATGAGTCGCTACGAGGTGCAGATTCTCGACTCGTACGAAAACGAAACCTATCCCGACGGCCAGGCCGGGGCGATCTACAAGCAGCGGCCCCCGCTGGTCAATGTCTGTCGACCGCCCGGCGCGTGGCAGTCGTACGACATCATCTTCCACGCCCCCGAGTTTGACGCGGCGGGCAAGCTCACCAAGCCGGCCACGCTCACAGTGCTGCATAATGGCGTCGTGATTCAAGATCACTTCGAGTTGCAGGGCGAGACCGCCTGGCTGCACGCCCCCGCCTACACGGCCCACGGCGAGAAGGAGCCGCTGCTGTTGCAGAACCACGGCAACGCAGTCCGCTTTCGCAACATTTGGATCCGAGAGCTGTAGAGGGTCGCGTCAGACTTCTTGCAGCAGCGGAAAGAACTGCCCGCCCAGCTTGTCGCCGGCCGCGATCACCGGCACGCCCTCGAGGAGCGGCTCGTCGGTCGCCGACCGCACCCCATCGCGGAACATGTTCACGACGGTCGCGCGGCGCCGCCGTTCGGTCACGTTCTCCTGCGAGCCGTGAATCATCAGCGGATGATGAAAGGTCGCGTAGCCTTGCTGCAGCTCGATATCGACGGGGGCCTCGAAGGCCGCGACCTGCTCCTCGGTCAGCACTTCGCAAATCGCGTCCATGTCGCCGGCCAAACCCGTGATCGGCAGCAAGTCCCAGCGATGCGAGCCGGGCAGGTACCGCACACAGCCGTTCGATCGGTCGGCGTCGTCCAATCCCACCCAACAGGTCAGGTGGGCCAGCGGTTCGGTGCGGGTCCAGTAAGAGTAATCCTGATGCCAGGCCACCACGCCGCCGTGCCGGGCCGGCTTGCAGAATAGCTGGTCGTGCCAGAAACGGACCGACCCGCCGAGCAACTGACTCGCCGGCACGGTGATCGCCGGGTGAAAGATCAAATCGTGAAAGCCGGGCGTGACCCGCCAGGCCCCCAGGGCGTGAAACAACACCCGCGACGGGTCGACCGACTCGTTGCTGTGATACTCGTGAAACAGGTGGTGGCCCGGATGTTCCGGATCGATCAGTCCCGCGAGTTCCTCGCGCAGCAGTTCGATCTGTTCGTCCGTAAGGACGCGAATTCCGGCCACGTAGCCGTACTCTTCGTAATGGGCGACCTGGTCGTCGGTCAGGCGAAACGATTCCAATTCCTCGCCGCTCGGCGCGGTGAAGAGAGCTCCCAGGGGCTCGTGCACGGTCGACAAATCGCGTACGTCCGTCATGGTGGCGATTCTCCAAGATGTCCGATGTGGAGAATGTGTTGTTGGTCTGGTGCCGCTAGCAAAACGTGGGTGGGCCACGGGGCCGCTGGCGGCCGTTCGACCCGCGCCCGCTCCTCGTTTATACTGCTGGGTCCTGCCGCCGTCGACCGTGGCAAGGGTCGACCTTCGGAACTGCCGACTCACTCCGCGAGGAACCTCGATGAAGATTCGCCGTCCACTCCGTGCGTTGGTCTCTTTGCTGCTCGTCGCCTCCGTGACTTCATTGTTGATCACCTCGGTGACTTTGGCCGCGGTGGCCCTGGCCGATCATCACGAGCACGCCGCACCGGCGGGCGAGAAGACGGCCGACGGCTTCACACGGATCTTTAACGGCAAGAATCTCGACGGCTGGTACACCTTTCTCCAACAACACGGCCACGACAAGGATCCCGACAAGATCATCACGATCACCGACGAGGGCTACATCCACCTCTACAAGCACGCCACCGACGGCGATCGCGTCGTGATGGGCTATATCGG
The DNA here is from genome assembly GCA_003389215.1 of Planctomycetota bacterium. Lineage (GTDB taxonomy): Bacteria > Planctomycetota > Planctomycetia > Pirellulales > UBA7805 > MB-PLM-2. The sequence goes on from QQVP01000120.1 coordinate 7,481, forward strand.
CACCAACGAAGAGTACAGCCATTACCACTTCCGCGTGCAGTACAAGTGGCTCGACAAGAAGTTCGCGCCCCGCCACAAGTTGCTCCGCGATGCCGGCATTTACTATCACAAGGTCGGTCGCGACTTCGTCTGGCCGCGGGCCATGCAATACCAGGTCGAGCGGACGAACATCGGCGACATCGTCACGGTCGGCCACCTGCGCTACGAGACCTGGGTCGACCCGGAGACGAAGGACGAAAAGAAGCCGACTTTCATGCTGCGGGAGGACGGCGGCGTCGAAAAGACCTGGGGTCACAAGGCGGGCATCACCCATCTGGCTCATCGCGGTCAGTGGGAAGTCGACGGTTGGAACCAGATTGATCTGATCGTCCGCGGCGATCGAGCCGAACACTGGCTCAACGGCCGACTGGTCGCCAAGTGCAAGAACATGCGTCAGCCGAAGACCGCCGACACCAACGGCGAGTACGAGCCGCTCACCAAAGGCAAGATTCTGTTGGAAATCGAGGCGGCCGAAATGTACTTCCGCAACGTCGAAATCAAGCTGCTCGATGAGGGCGACGAGTAGGGCAGAGGGCGCTCGACCTCATGAAGATTCCCCGCCACTGGGCACGCGGCGTCTATCGTTACACCGAGTCGGACGGGCGCGAGGCCGAGTTCGGCTGCTGGGGCTGGTCGAACCGCAACCTGGAAGAGGCCGCCGAGCGGGGTCGCCAGCGGGCCGAGCAGGTGATGACCCGCGTGCTGCGGGGCGACCTGCCCGACAGGTATCTCTACAGCGACCGACCCTTGCGCGAGGAGATTCTGGAAGAATTCACGAGTCGCGACGGAGAGCCGCAGGCGGTCATCACGCGCAACGCCTACGGTTGCCACGTCTTGAATACGGCGCAGATCGCCTTCATTGACGTCGACAAACCCCGCCGCGGCTGGTGGAGCCTCTTCGGCGGGCTGCTCGGCGCATTGACAGGCCGACGCACCTCGAACTGGGAAGCGGGCGGAGCCGAGCGTTCGCTGACCCTGAGGAATCTCCTGGACCGCGAGAAGCTCGGCGGCGTGCGGATCTATGCCACCAAGGCGGGCGAACGCTATCTGCTGACCGGCACGACGCTCGATCCCGCCGCGCGTCAGACGCACGCCTGGATGGAAGAACTCGGCTCCGACGCGCTCTATCGCAAGCTCTGCCAGGTGCAGGAGTGCTTTCGTGCCCGGCTGACTCCCAAGCCGTGGCGGTGCGGCATCCGGCCGCTGACAATTCGCTTTCCCTGGCGGAGCGAACAGGAGCAGGCCGAGCACCGCCGCTGGGAAACCGCCTATCTGAAACGAGCCGAGGGTTTTGCCACCTGCCGACTGGTGAATTCCTGGGGCGACGAATCGATGTCGGAGGAGATCCGCCCGATCGTCGAGCTGCACGACACGCTCACCAAGGCGAAGTCGGATCTGCCGCTAGCATGACGTGCCGTCGCGTGCGCGCCGTGCGAAGGCGACCCGGCATGGCACGTGTGCCATGCGGACACACCCCGCGTGATTGCCAATCGCCAAACTCGCTGAGCAGTTGCGCATCTTTAGCTGCCGCTACTTGCATGCTAGCGCCGTTTCAATTCGCTACTTCTCCTAACCGGCTCGACACTGAAAACGATCAACGCGGCGGTGTGCACTTTCCGAAGCGTTGGTGTCACGACTTAGAGCGCGTTTAGTTTATCTCTAGCGTCTTGGCTAGCTGCGGCTGTGCTTGGCGACGTCGACCTGCATCGATGAATCTACCAATTCGTCTGCTTCGGTCTGGTGGCCAAACTTGTCTCGCCGGCGCCAACGACGCGACACCTATCCTAAACTCGCTCTAGCCACGGCATTCGCCGTGTTCCGATCCGCATCGCTCCGGCAAGAACGCCAGCGGAAAAAGCATTCCGCCGATGCCTCGGTCGCCCATCTCGGGAAGAACCCTTTCCCGCCACAGGTCGCACTTCAGTCACTCAGAGCCCAGGGACGGACTCCAACAATGCACTATCGATTTGTGATTTCCCTCGTTAGTCTGCTCGCCGCGGTAAGCACCTCGCAGGGCCCGTCGGCCTTTGCCCAGACGGATGAGCGAGCGGAAGCGACGACCAGTTCGGTCAGCTACTTGGCGGCGTCCTGCGAAGACGACTGCTGCGACGAGTGCGATTCCTGCTGCGACGTCTGCTGCGAGAAACTCCTGGGCTTCATCCGGCCCAGTGCCCCCGGCTTCGAAGACTTCATCAGCCCGATGACGAATCCGCTCTACTTCGAAGATCCTCGCAATCTGACCGAACTGCGGCTCATCTTCGCGGAACACGACGTGCCGGCGGGCGTGCTCAACGGCGGCAACGTGCAGTATCTGGCGTTGCACATTCGGGCGGCGCTCACCGAGCGGTTGTCCTTCATCGCCACCAAGGACGGCTTCCTCTGGGGGCAACCCAACGTCGCCCAGGACGGCTGGTCCGACGTCAACGGCGGTTTGAAGTACACGCTCTACAGCGACGTCTGTCGGCAGGAGATCGTTTCGGCGGGCCTCACCTATGAGATGCCGGTCGGTTCGACCCGGGCCCTGCAGGGCAATGGAGACGGCGACATTCACGCCTTCCTCAGCGCCGGCAAGCTGCTCGGCTGCAACGTTCACTGGATCACCAGCCTCGGCTATCGCATGGCCCTCGACGACGACGAAGGCACCGACATGGCCTACTGGTCGAACCACTGGGACTATCAGCTGACCGACTGCTGGTATCCCTTCGCCGAAGTGAACTGGTACAACTGGACCAGCAGCGGTACCGGAGCCCTCATCGGCATCGAAGGTGGCGACATCTACAACCTTGGCTCGCAGGGCGTCACGGGTAACGATATCGTGACCGGAGCACTCGGCATCAAGTACAAGCCGAGCGATTGCCGCGAGATCGGCATCGTCTACGAAGAGCCGCTCACCGATCGCCGCGACATTCTCGAATCGCGGCTCACGATCGACTACATCCTGCGATACTAGTCAATTCGGGCGTCAATCGGGCGAACACTTCGACCTGCGTGCATTACGCGCGCAGGTCGAAGTTTATTTTCACATCGTCGGCGAACTTCGCCTCGTCAATCGCCAGCCCCAAGCCGGGCCGATCGGGCACCGTCGCATAGCCGTCGCGACGCGTGTAGCCATCGGCCCGCAGCACGTCGGTCTTCAAGGGATCGTGCTCGGCCATATAGAAGTTGTCGATCGCCCGGCCGACGTGCAGCTGCATGTAGTAACCCAGCAGCGAACCCCAGTTGTGCGGCGCGACGAGGATCCCCGGCTTCTCCGCCGCCAAGGCGGCCTCGGCCAGGATCAACTCGAAGCCGAAGTGCTTCATGTCGCCCTGCAAGACATCAAGGGCCGCGGCCTCGACAAACAGGCGAAAGGCCTCGGGCGCCCGCTGACTTTCGCCGTCGGCGACCTTGGTCTGCCAACCCTGTTCGGCGATGAAGGCCTTCATCGCCAGGCAATCCTCGACCGTCTCGGGGAACATCTCCTCGACAAAGGCGATCTTCAGTGGACCGGCGGCGGACAGAAATCGCCGGGCACCCGCGAGATCGTACCCGTTGTTGGCATCGACCCCGATCGCAAAGTCCTGGCCCGCGTGTGCTCGGATCAGCTGCACGACTTCGATGTCGCGGGCGTCCCCTGCCGCCCGCTCCATCCAGCGCTTGCCGCGACCGATCTTCACCTTGACCGCGCGGTGGCCGTCCGCGCGGGCCGCGTCGATTTCGCGTCGCAGCTGATCGCGCCAGTTGTCCGCACGCTGCGGCAACAGATCCATGAAGTAGATCGAGCCGTCGTAAACCGGCACCCGCTCGCCGCCGGCGCCGCCGAGCAGTTCGTAGACCGGTTTCTCCAAGAGCCGGCCGGCCAGATCCCAGAGCGCCGTCGAACGCCGGCCCAGTGGCGAGTTCATCCGCCGCTCGTCGCGGGCAAAGAAGCTCAGCGCCGGTCGGCCCAGCAGCTGGGCGACTTGCTCTTCGCCGGCGCGGCAGGGCCCTAGGGCCTCGACGCCGCTGCTGGTGGAGATGCGGATCATGCGATCCATCGAGCGGTCGCCGTGCACGTCGAGCCGCGAGTTGCGTCCCACCAGCTTGTCGCGCCGCGTCAACAGGTCGAAGCCGACGACGCGGGTGATCTTCACATCGGCAAAGTCGTCGGCCGCCGCGGCGATGCGTGCGAACGGATCGAGCGCGCCGCCGATCGCCGCGCCCGTGGCCGCGAGCGAACTGGCGAGGAAGTCGCGGCGCTTCATGAAGAGACTCCGGCGATGGTTATCGGCGAACAAGCAGACAAGATCAGGATCATTCCGGATCGGGGCGACGGCTGTTCTCGCCGACGTGGCCGGTCAGATTGTCGCCGATATCGAGCCGCGCCCGATCGGCCAAACCCCGCAGCCGCGCCACCACGTGCGGATACTCTGCCGCCACGTTCGTCGTCTCGCCGATGTCGCGCTCCAGATTGTAAAGCGAAAGCTCGATCATCTTGTTCTTGTTCACGCCGTGCGAGCCGTCGTGACCCGGTTTGACGATCGTGAAATAGAGATGACGAAAGTGCAGCTTCCACGGCCCGCTGCGAATCGCCTCCAGGTCGCGGTTCTTGTAGTAGCAGAAGTACTCGTGCGGCGACTCCGGCGGTTCTGCGCTGGTCATCAGCGGCAGGATGTTCTTGCCGTCGAGCCGATGCTCGGGGAGTTGGCCGTCGATGATCGCCGCCACCGTAGGCACGAGGTCGATCGTGCTGGCAGTCACGTTGCACTCGCTATCGGCGGGAATGCGGGCCGGCCACCGCATAATGCAGGGCACCCGCATACCACCCTCGAACGTCGTTCCTTTGCCCTCGCGGAGCGGCGTGGCCTTGCCGGCGTGATTGCCGAACGAGAGCCAAGGTCCGTTGTCGGTGGTAAAGATGACGAGCGTGTTCTCATCGATGTTGTTCTTCTTCAGGGCGTCCAGGATCTGGCCTACCGACCAGTCGATCTCCTCGATCACGTCGCCGTAGCGAGTCTCGGCCCCGAGCGTAAACTCTTCGGCGGTGAAGAGCGGGGTGTGGGGCATCGTGTGGGGCAGGTACAGCAGGAACGGCCGCTCCGCGTTCTCGTCGATGAAGCGGACCGCCTCTTCCGTATAGCGCCGCGTCAGCGTCGCCTGATTGGCCGGATACTCGACTACCTCGTTGTTCCGCACCAGCGGGACCCAGTCGTGGCGCGGCTTCTCCCAGCGGATTTGATGTCGGGTCATCCCGTTGCGCAGCACGACGCCTTCGGCCAGCCGCGTTTTCGGGTCGATCGTCATGTCGTTGCTGTAGGGAATACCCAGGTAGCGATCGAACCCGTGCTGCGTGGGCAGGAATTTTTCCTGATGGCCCAGGTGCCATTTGCCAACGCAGGCCGTGGCGTAGCCCTTCTGTTTGACCAGTTCGGCGAGCGTCATTTCGCCCGCGGCGAGTCCCACCTTGGAACCGGGGAAGAGCACCAGCGGGAAATGCAGCCGCGCGTAGTAGGAACCGGTCATCAGCGAGACCCGCGAGCCGCTGCAGGCCGGGGCGGCGGAATAGAAGCTGGTAAAGCGACGTCCTTCCTTGGCCATCTGATCGAGATGCGGGGTGCGATAGCCCTCGGCCCCGAAACAGCCGACGTCGGCATAGCCCTGATCGTCCGTAAAGATGACAACGATATTGGGCAGCGAATCGTCGTCGGCGGCGGCACGTTGGGCGGCCGCGGACAGATTCACCAAGAGCAGCCAGGTGAGAGCGATGACGAACAGTGGCGTGCGCGCACGGATGCGGTTCATGGAGAGTTCCTCAGGGCGTCGCGATTCTGCAATTCTTGGGAAAGCGGTCGGGGCTTCGCGGGAGCCCGGCTCACGACAATCTTCGCTTGCCCCACAGTATCGTGGCCGGCGCGGCGCGGGTCAAATCGGACGAGCCGCGGCGGTGCCTTCGCTAGAGAACGTCCGCTTCGTAGCCCACGACCTTACCGATCTGGCGGAGTCGGCGGCCTACGACCTGGTGACCGCCTTCGACATCGTCCACGATCAGCAGAATCCGGCCGCGGTGCTCGCGGCGATCTACACCGCCCTCCGGCCGGGCGGCAACTTCCTGATGCAGGATATCCGCGCTTCGAGCCACGTGCATGAGAATCTCGAACATCCGTTAGGACCGTTGCTGTACACCATCTCGACGATGCACTGCATGACGGTTTCGCTGGCCCAGGACGGGGACGGCCTGGGCGCCGTGCGGGGAGAGGAGCTGGCCGTCGAGATGCGCGAAGATGCCGCTTTTGACGACGTTCGCGTCGAGACCCTCAAGCACGACATCCTCAACAACTACTGCGTGATGACGAAGTAGCGCCCGGCCGCCCACGGGCTCCGTTCGGGGGCATTTTTTGCAGCGAGCGCCGCGGGGGCCCTCTGCCGGAAGCCCACAAAACCGGTCCTTTCTCGAAGCTTTAACAGGTCCGCGATCTGGCCGCCGTACCAGAATCGGCAGAGCCACTACGACCCGCCGCCCGTGTCGGCGGTTCGTCGCGTACGATCGGCGACGCCCGAACCATCGCTACGCCTTGCCGCACAGCGCCGGGCGATACACGGGGCACGATCGACCCCCGCTCAGGGGCCCACAACGACGGCTTGTTCGCGTTGTGCGCGTTTCGCCGCGATTGGAATCGGCACATTCGAGCGAACTGGCTCCAGGCATCGCGATTACTGAGAACGAACCATCAGCGAAACTGGCGTCTGCGGTCGAAATATTTTCAAGCTGTTGTAAGAACGACTCTTTCCGCCGCACTCGATCGAAAGTCGCGGACGATGTCCAGACTGGGGAGTCGCGGATCATTCGTGGCCGTCTTCAGGAATAGATGTGAAGGAGTATGGTTGTGAGACACTTACAGAACATTTCGCTTTTGCGGGGACGACGCGTCACCGGTGGACAGGTCTTGATCGCCTGCGCCACGACGTGCCTCGTCTGGCTGAGTGCCTCGGCCGCGGAGGCGCAGTACGGACCGAACTATTCGGCTCCGGCGCCACGCTATGCCGGTCACTATGGAATTCAGAATGGCGGCGGCTACGCGCGGCCGGTCGTTCAGAATGCGGAGAGCTCGTCCCCCTTGTTCCCAAGGCAGAGCTCGTACAGCAACTCGTACTTCGCTCCCGAGGAGACCGTCGATCCGCCGCCCGCGCCGGGTCACCATGACGACAACGGTGGGGACGTGGCCGAGAAGATTTGGTCGGACAGCTGCTCCGACGGGGGTTGCGGCGACAGTTGCTGGGGTGGCTGCGATCTGGGTTGCGGCCATAATCCCTGCGGCTGCCACGGCTGGTACGCCGAGGCCTATGGCCTGATCATGACGCGGAACCACGCCAATCGGGTGTGGACCTCGTTCGAGTCGGGCAACAATCCCAACCAGCTCACCCACACCCAAGACGCCGACGTCGACTGGGTCGGGGGCTGGGAAGTGGCCATCGGCCGCTGCCTGCCGTGTTACTGCGGTTGGGCTCTGGAAGCTCGCTACTGGCAGCTCGAGGAGTTCAACGGCTTCGTGAGCACGACGTTTCCGGGCGGTAGCGTGAGCACGCCGCTGGACGTGGCCGGCATCGAATTCGGGGCGACGGGGGCCGGGACCTGGTTCGACGGTGCCGACGAGCATCGCTTGTCGCGTCGCAACCAGATCTCCAACTTCGAGGTGAATCTGGTGAACCACAATGCCTGCCACAACTGCGGTCCCTGGAGCGTGGGAGGAATCGTCGGTTTCCGTTACTTCCGCTTCGACGAGGACCTCACCTTTGCGACGCTGCAGAGCGGCGGTTCGTGGAACGTGCCGACCGACACGGCCTTCATGGTCGACAACATCGAAAACGAGCTGTTCGGCTTCCAGGTGGGGGCCAACGTGCGACGCCAGATGCGTCACAATCTGGCCTTCACGTTCACCCCGAAGGTCGGTATCTTCGCCAACCACATCGAGAATCGCTTCGATGTCTTCCGCGGAGACGGCCTGCGAGCCACGCCGACCGCGGCCAGCGGTGCCGTCGGAACCTATCCGGTGAACGGCTCGGCCGACACGATTTCCTTCATGCTGGAAGCGAACGTCGGTCTGGCCTGGCAGTTCCATCCCCGTTGGGAAGCGACGGTCGGCTACCGTGTCGTCGCGCTCACCGGGATCGGTCTGGCCGATCACCAGATTCCGCCGTTCATCGTCGACTTCCCCGAGCTGGAAGACGTCGATATCAACGGCGATCTGATCCTGCACGGTGGATACGCCGGCCTGACCTACCGCTTCTAAGCGGAACGGGCTGGATCAAGAGAAGATGACTCGCCCCGCCGCAGCGGTGCCCACTCTCGGGCGCCGCTCGCGGCGGTCTTTTTTGCGCACGTCAGATACGTCAGATTCTGTGCATTTTGGACGCCGCGCCACCGGCCCCGTTCGTCCCTCTTCATGCACCGCCCCCATCGCGAGCACGCCCGGTAGGATTCGAACCTACAACCCTCGGTTCCGAAGACCGATGCGCTATCCAATTGCGCCACGGGCGCGTGTCGACCTGTCGTTTACAATACGTCTTTGGCGGCCCGCTTTCAACAGCGAGGCACAGGGCGCGGGCGGCCGCAGCCTTGACCGGCCGCTCCAGGCGGTGCTAAAAAGCAGGATCGCTCGCCGCTGCCGCTTTCCCGCTGTTGTTTCCCATCAGGGCGTCCCTCCGGTGCAGATTACGCTTCGAATTCTGGACGGCGCCGATCAGGGCCGCGTGTTCGACGAGCTGACGCCGCCAGTGTCCATCGGTCGCGAAGAGGGCAACACGATTCAACTGAACGACGAACGGGTCAGTCGTTTCCACGTCAAGATTCAGGAAGATCAGGACAAGGTCATTCTGACCGACCTGGAAAGCACGAACGGCACCAAGGTCAACGGCGACGAAATCCGGCTGCGGATTCTGCGATTCGGCGACCTGATTGCCGTGGGCCGCACGATCATCCTCTACGGCAGCGAGGAGCAAATCGCCCAACGGCTGGCGGATCTCCGCAACAAGGACGCCGACGGCGTGACGCTCTCGCCCGAGGATGTCGAGAATCTGAGCAAGGCCGCCTCGCTCGACTTCGAACTCTCCTGGCACGAAGACTCCGACGTCCAGGCCACGCTGCACTCGCTGCAGACGCCGGAACTGCCCGAGGGACTCAGCCCGGGCCAGGCGGCGCAGCTCTCCGAATTGCTGGAGTACATGCACCTGCGGCTGCGCGATTTACTGGAAACGGTCGAGTCCGACGACGCGACGGACACGGTCAAACTCGATCAACGGCAATGGCAGAACATTCTCGATCTGCATGCCCGCATCGCGCTCTATTTGCGTCACATCTCCGATCCGCCTGAGAGCGAGACGTAGATGCCGTTGTGGTGTCTTGCGCGATCCTCGTTGCCCACGCGGAAGGCGAATCACGCCGGTCGTCGCGAGAGCCCATCGCCACGAGACAAGTCGAAATTGCCAGGGCCGTCGTGCCGCGTAGACAAGCGACGGTCGAGTGCTAAGAATTACGAAAATTCAAAGCCGTCTGCGTTTCGCACCGACACCGACGCATGGTCGTATCCCACGTTCCGAAGTCCCCAGGTTCCGAAGTCCCGAAGAACAAGCCGATGCCCGCAACCGCCGTCACCGAAAGCGCGAGACCGTCCGCCGCCCTGTTGGCCGTGGCGCTCGTCTTCGCACTCGTGTTTCCCTTCGTGATGACCTATGCCTACTTCGTCTATCTGACCGACGCGCCGCGGCACCTTCAGCAAATCGTCTATTCCGGCGGCAAGCTCATTCAGTTCGCCTTTCCGCTGGTGTGGGTCTTTCTGGTCGCCCGCGAGAAGTTCTCGCCGAACCGCATTCGTTCCGAGGGACTGCTGTCGGGAATTGCCTTCGGCATTCTCGTGGCCGTGGGCATGTGGGCTCTGTACGGGCTGTGGCTGGGACCGTCCGACCTGATGGATCTGGCCCGCGAATCGGTACGCGGCAAAGTGCAAGGCTTCGGACTCGACACGCTGGGACGCTTCGCCGCAATGGGCACGTTCTACACGATCTTCCACTCGCTGCTGGAAGAGTATTACTGGCGCTGGTTCACCTATCGGCAGCTGCGCCGGCTGACCCCGGTGGGCGTGGCCAACGTCGTCAGCAGTCTCGGCTTCACGGCGCACCACGTGATCCTGCTCGGCACGTTTTTCGGCTACGACAACCCGATCACCTGGATCTTTTCCGCGGCGATCGCCGTGGGCGGAGCGGTGTGGGCCTGGATGTATGAACGTTATCAGTCCATCTATCCGGTCTGGCTCAGCCATGCCATTGTCGACGCCGCGATCTTCTCAATCGGCTACGACATGGTGCTGGAGACGATCCGCTAACAGACGACGTCACGAGCCAGTCGGCCCATGGCAGACAGATCACCGTTGCGAGACAACGTCTAATCCCACCACCAGCTGTCGGCGTCCAGCTCCGAGAGATCGATCGCCGTGCGGGCCGCGGCGGTCTCGCCTTTGCTGTCCTCGAGCACGTTGTTCGAGTCGAGGGCCATGGCGGGGCGGATGTCGACCCCGCCGCCGATCGGCGTGAGATAGCTGTTTCCTTTCTTCACGACGTTGACCACGGTCTCGACGTGCTGCGGAGTGGAATAGGTCTCCACGGCAAAACGCGACTCGTCGCCAAAGGTCGCCATCTGCCAATCGGCCTGACTGTGGTAATCCTGGGCGTGAATGTGCGCCGCGGCGATGGCCAGATCGATGTTGTTGCGAAGCTGGGCATAGACCGGCGCCACGCTGGCGATCTTCGCATACTTCTTCGTGAAGGCGCGGCAATAGGCCTGGGCCGCGCGGTTCGTCTCGCGAGTCGCCCGCCGGGTGCCGTCCTGGCCGACCGCTTCGAGCTCGCTGACGAGCTTGACACCTTGGCCGACCAACTCCATGGCCAGTCCGTCTTCGCTGAGGCGGACACATTCGTAGTCGGGCACGAAGTAGAGCCGCTGCAGACCGTTGGCATCGGCCGAGCCAGGTCGCGCCTTGGAGATGACCGTGGTCATCTTTACCGGCGGCCGTTCGAGACCGATACCGATCAGCTTCATTCGATAGTCGGCTTCGACCAGCACTTGGGCGAAGTGCGTGTCGGCCGAAATGCCGTTGATCGAAACGACCTGCAGACCCAGGGCGTCGCGCATCTTGCGGGCGATCACCGGCACGTCGGCCGGCGTGTTGACGCTCGTCGTCCGCTGCACATTCTGCATCGCCGCGAGACCTTCCTGGGTGGGATCGATGCTGCAGCTGATCTGTCGATCGGACGGGTTGCCCGGCGCGAACGTTCGCAACGCCACGACGAGATCTTCGAGCAGAATCGTGGGTCGACCCGAGTGCATGCCGACGAAGCGGCCCGAAGGATCTTCGACCCAACCTTCGGCCGGGCCGGCGATCACGATGTCCTTGGTTTCGGGATAGTAGAAGACGTACTTCACACGCGTCAGCCCGGCGAGTCGGTGCATTGTCTCGGTCGGCTGCGAATTCTCATCCAGACGCTTGGCGATGGCCGCCTCGAGCCGCGTGAGCGAGATCTTCCGCAGCTTGCTGACCTGGGCCACATCGCGATCGAGCGCCGCACGGGCTTGGGCCAGTCGCTGTTTGTGCAGCGTTCCGGTTTGGTCGTACCAACTGACGCGCAGCACGCCTTCGGCGTCGATCTGCACACCCCCAAAGGCGTTTTGAGCCCGGGCCACCTCGGCGGTCGCCAGATTGAAGACCAAAACGCCCAGCAGCGTCAGCAAGCCAGGGAACACGCGCGATGCCAACTTCCGACCCATGACCTTACCTCTTCGTCAGAGAAACGCACTTTTCAACGTCGCCGGCGGCCCGCGCCGGTGTGTCGCTATCCGGTACACGCCCCCATCAACGCGGTCTCTGCCCGGCGCTGATGGGGAACGTGAGATGAACGGAAAGATGAGTATTTCGATGTCGCAACGGTCGCGGCAAGCGGCCACATTGCCCGGCCGCCGAGCCCGTGCTAGACACCTATTCGATGATAATTGGCACCCCAGATCGTGGCAAATTTGGCCCTCGTCGCGGGCCATCGGGCCCCTTTGGCTTCGGGCCTTTGGACACGTCGGGCGGCTGCTTGGCACTCTCGCCCCACCTTACGAGGACGCCTGGGTCGCGTACTTCGGTGGCGACGGTCGCGAGGCAACCTGCGGGGCCGCGATCAGCGAACGGCAATTCCCCTCGCCCAGTAGCTCCTTGGCCCGCGAAACGAGCTCCTCCTTCACTTCGATCCGCGCGTCGCACTCGCACTGCACGCGGCGGCCGTCGGCCAGCACAATCGTCAGTTCCATCGCCGCGTTGCCTGGATAGCGTCGAACGATCTCGCGCAGCTGCTGCAATCTTTCGGCACCCTCGTGGGCTTCTTCGATGCGAAACTTCAGACCCCGTGTATAGCGTCGCGATGCCTCGCCGAGCGGGATCAGCTCGTTGACGATGATGTTCGCCTCGTCGCTGCCGGGTCGGCGATCGACCGTTCCACGCAACAGCAGAATCGCGTCGGCCGCGATCAGGTGTTCGTAGGCCGCAAACTGCTCCGGCCAGGCGATGCAGCGAATCACGCCGTGCTTGTCTTCCAGATCGAACATCACGTAGCGCGTGTTCGTGCTGCCGGCCCGGGGATTGCGCGTGTTCGAGTACTTGAGCGAACTGAGCACGCCGCCAACCAATACTTCCTCACGAGTGTTGGCCTTGGCCAATTCGGTGGTGCGGTGCGTGCAGAACTGGGCCAGCTCCGACTCGTGCTCGTCGAGCGGGTGACTGGTGAGGTAGTAGCCGAGCACCTCTTTCTCGCCGGCCAAGATCTCGCGATCTTCCCACTCCGGCATGTCGGCGAGTCCCATGCCGGCGGTGGGCTCGGCTTCCTCTTCTTCGTCAAAGGCATCGAAGAAGTTCGTCTGTCCCGACCGTCGATCGGCCGCTCGCGAGGCACCCGCCTGCAAACCCCGTTCGATCGCCTCGTAGACCTGGGAGCGCTTGGCACCGGTCGAGTCGAACGCGCCCGCCTTGACCAAGGTTTCGATCGTGGACCGGCCGACCTGTTGCGAGTCGACCCGCTCGCAGAAGTCGAAGATGTCGCGATACGGTCCGTCCGCCTCGCGAGCCCGCACAATCTCGGCGGCCGCCGCGTCGCCACAGCCCTTGATTGCCGACAGGGCGAACAAGATTCGCCCGTGGGGCAGCTGCTTCGCTCCGTTTTGTTCGGCGGTCGTCGCGGCCGACTCCGCGCCGTTTTCCCCGGCGGCACTCTCGGCCGCCTTTTCCACCGCAAAGTCGACCCGCGAGTGATTCACATCGGGCGGGGCCACTTCGATGCCCATCCGCTTACAGTCTTCCAGGTGCTCGACCAGGGCGTCCTTCTTCTTGAAGTTCCGGCCCGCAATGTCGCCCGAGAGCAAAGCCGCCATAAACTCCAACGGATAATGCGCCTTCAAGTAGGCCGTTTGATACGCGATCAAGGCATAGGCGGTCGAGTGGCTCTTGTTGAAGCCGTAACCGGCGAACTTCTCGATCATGCCGAACAGATCGGCCGCTTCCTTGTCGCTGAGTCCCTGACTCGTCGCCCCGGCCAGAAACTCCTGCTGATACTTGGCGATCTGCGGCAGCTTCTTCTTGCTGATCGCCTTGATGCAGCTGTACGCGTCGGACAGCCCGATGTTGCCCAGGCGGTTGAGGATCCGCATCACCTGTTCCTGGTAGACCATCACGCCGTGCGTTTCGGCCAGGATGTCTTCGGTCACCGGGTGCGGATAGACCGCCTTGCGCCGACGGTGCTTGATCGCCACGTAGTCGTCGACCATGCCTCCTTCGAGCGGACCGGGCCGGTAAAGCGCCGCCGTGGCGATGATGTCCCGGAAGTGATCCGGCTTCATCTTTTGCAGCAAGTCGCGAATGCCGCCGCTTTCCAGCTGAAAGATGCCCTTCGTCTCGCCGCGGCAGAGCAGGGCATAGGTCGGCTCGTCGTCGAGCGGAAACTTGTGCGGGTCAATCACCTGGCCGGTCGTCTGTTCGATCAACTCGACGGCGCGGGAGAGAATCGTCAGGTTCCGCAGCCCCAGAAAGTCCATCTTCAACAGGCCGGCCGCCTCGACCTCGTTCATCGCCCACTGCGTGATCACGTCTTCCTTGCCCGGCACGCGACCCAGCGGCACGTACTCGGTCAGCGGCTGATCCGCGATCACCACCGCCGCTGCATGGGTGCCGACGTTGCGGGCCAGGCCCTCGATCTTCTGCGCCAAGTCCAACAACTCGCGGACCTCGGCGTCGCCGTCGTAGGCGGCGGCCAGCTCTTCGCTCGCTTCGATCGCCTCGCGCAGCGTGATGCCAAGCTTGTCCGGCACCATCGCCACGATCGAGTCGACGCGCGGAATCGCCAGGCTCATCGCTCGACCGACGTCGCGAATCGCCGCCCGAGCCGCCAGCGTGCCGAACGTGCCGATCTGGGCCACGTTCGCCTCGCCATACTTGTCCTTGACATATTGAATCACGTCGCCCCGGCGATCCTTGCAGAAATCGATGTCGATGTCGGGCGCCTCGCGGCGACTCTCGTCCAGGAACCGCTCGAACAACAGGTCGTACTCCAGCGGACAGACGTGGCTCAAATAGAGCGCGTAACAAACCAGCGAGCCCACGCCCGAACCGCGGGCCGTGGCCGGAATGCCTTGCTCGCGGGCATACCGCACAAAGTCCCACACGATCAGGAAGTAATTCGGAAAGCCCAGCTTGTTGATCACCTCGAGCTCGCGGTCGAGCCGCTCTTGCACGTCCGCAGCCAATTGCCCATCCACCAGGCGACCCGGTGTCTCCGCATAGCGTTCCTGCAGCCCCTGCACGCACAGCTCACGCAGGTAGTCCTCCGAGCTTTGCTCCTGCGGCAGCGGAAAAGTCGGAAAGTGTCGCTTGCCCAACTCCAGGTCGATGTCGACCGTATCGGCAATCTCCTGGCTGCGCCGCACCGCGTCGGCGTGATCGGCAAATTGCTCGTACATTTCTTCCGGACTCTTCAGGTAGAACTGGTCGTTCTCCATCTTCATCCGGTTGGTGTCGGTGCGAAACTTGCCCGTGTTGATGCAGAGCAAAATGTCCTGGGCCTCGGCGTCCTCCTGTTTCACATAGTGCGAATCGCAAGTCGCCACCGTCGGCAAGCCCATCGAGCGGGCAATCTCGAGCGCCCCCTCCATCGCCGTCTGCTGAATCGACAGACCGTTGTTCTGAATCTCGATGAAGTAGCGATCGCCAAACACCTGGTGGAACCAGGAGGCCACCTCGCGGGCAGGCTCCAACTCGGCCGAGGTGCCGCCCCCTTGCAGAATGCGGCGGTTGAATTCGCTCGACACACAGCCCGACAGACAGAGGACACCTTCGTTGTAGCGCTCGAGCAATTCGCGATCGATGCGCGGCTTCACGTAAAAGCCTTCCAGAAACGCCGCCGAGGCGAGCCGGATGAGGTTCTTGAAGCCGGTCCGGTTCTGGGCGAGCAGCGTCAGGTGATAGCTGCTCTCGCGGGTGCTGCCGGTCTGACGATCGAAGCGACTGCCGTGAGCGACGTAGGCTTCGTAGCCGAGGATCGGGTTGATGTCGGCCGCCTTCGCCGCCTGATAGAAGTCGACCGCCCCGTGCAGGTTGCCGTGATCGGTCAAGGCCAGGCTGTTCATGCCCAGCTCTTTGGCCCGATTGACGAGTCCCTTAATCGGCGCGGCCCCGTCGAGCAGGCTGTAGTGGCTGTGGCAGTGCAGGTGGGTGAAGCTGGCTTGGCTCATCGTGCCGCGCGGCGGGGTTGCCGTCGCGCCTCCTCGTCCTGAAGGTTCGTCCGTCGCATCGCGGGCGTCCGTGTGCAGGGGGGTCATTTTACCGCCCCGCTGGGTCGGTCGTTAAGCAGCGGGAAGGGGCGAATTTTTTGGGCTCGGTCTGTTCGTGGCCGGCCCGATCGGGGACGGGTCCAATTCTCGGCGCGACGATTCTCCACTTGCTCCGAAGGGCCGTCCGAGAACTTGGACCTGTCCCCCTCGCCGGCCCGTGCGTGCGAGTTTTTTTCGCGATTCCCGTAAATCGGGGTGAGTGCACAAAAACTCGAACCCGTTGTGCGGACGTCACTTAGTCGTCTGTGAAGGGGCGCAAAGTTGACCGCGCAAGCGACGGCCGCGACACGGCTTACGTTTTTGACCCGGTCCCACCGGGTGGTCGCGCAAAAACTCCCCCGCTGCCAGCCCGGGGTCTGGTCCAATTTTCGGCCGATCGATCCTACTTCTGGGAAATCGCACCGACCGAAGAGTTGACCCCTTGCTTGCGAGATGTTCACTTCACGGTCTACCAAGTTTTCAAAGTACGGAACGCGCGCAGGTGGCGATCGCGTCGGTGCCGGATCGTGGGTGGCATCAGGCTCCGCCAGTGCATTGCTCGGAAGGGCTCGGCTGAGTTCGCCACCGAAGCCTGCCGAGCCGGTTGCCATGTCCACGCTCGCGTGGACATGCTCGCGGCCAAGTGCCAGGTACCGATCGGGGACGGGTCCAATTCTCGGCGCGACGATTCTCCACTTGCTCCGAAGGGATGTCCGAGAACTTGGACCTGTCCCCCTCGCCGGCCGCTCTCAACACGGTCGTTAGACAGGATGTACAGGATCGACGGGATCGGATTCCCCTCCTGTAAATCCTGGAATCCTGTCGAACTTTGGTGCCGGGTGGCCCCGGCTTCGCGAGTGCATCGGGTATCGATCGGGGACGGGTCCAATTCTCGGCGCGACGATTCTCCACTTGCTCCGAAGGGCCGTCCGAGAACTTGGACCTGTCCCCCTCGCCGGCCCAGCACTGGCAAAGCCAGGGCCACCCTGCGTTTGAGCGCACCCCCAGCGGCAGACTTCACGGTACCGCAGTCGGCCAGAACTTCAACGGCCAGAATGTGACAGGGGGCGAGGAGGTCCGAGAGCTGCACTGGCTGACTAGCAGCCAGTGGCACCCAGCGTTCGCACAATCTCAGCCTACCTACATGTCAGACGGTATGCGCCATTCCCCATGCGACGTGGTGACATGCTTCAAGGTCAACGGGCAATTCGTCCAATGCTGACATGTCTGGAATCAGAAGGATGAACACGGACGTGGGCTCAGCTTCGCCAATCTCGAGTCCTTGCCATCGGGATCGTATCAAGAAATGTGAGTTGTAGATATTGCGATGATTGAAGTCATCGACCTCGACTCGAAAATCAAATGGCTCGTCCAAGCGAATGAGATACCAGTCGTCACAGTGCTCGCTCGAAAACTTCCTTTCAATGAAACCCGTTCGCGGCAGAAACGTCGCGAACGTGTCGTGGTGATCGAAGTACTCAACGCGGATTCGTTTGCCGATCATCCTGGCGCGGCCAATGGTTTTCTAGCGGTCACGTCGTCTACAGGTCGACGGAAAAGCGTCGGGGGCCCCTGGATGACAAGCGGATGAGTGTCACCCGGCGCTGGACCGGCATCCGCAGCGAACATGTCCGCCCCCATAAGCAAGTACCGATAGGTCACGGGAACTCATTGTTGCATGGCGGAAATGACAGCGTGGCCGTGGAAGAACAACTCCGAGAAATCATGTCGGTCGTTTCCCAAGTCGTTTTCAAGCGCCTCCGTCGAATAGATCGCATTGCCAGTCACGAAGTAGAATCGCACATGGTCTCTCTTCGGTGGCGGGAAAGATTCAACGCGAGTGGCTCTTGTCCTGTACTCTGCGCCCGATGACAAGAACGCCTTCGAGGCATCCCGGACTGCCTCGTGTTCTCCGGCTCCGATGATCCCACCGCCATTACTGAAGTAGAGGCTTGTCGTGCCATCTGCCACCACGACGAGGCTTGCTATCGCTTCGGGATAGCCAGTCTCCATGAGAAGGGCGATGATCTCCGACTTATCCACATCGACGTGGTCGATGGCGTCCCCTTCAAGTCCCAGTGCTTGTTCACGAAGGCCAACGTAGGTGTCAGCCAATTCGTATTCGGTCTCCGTCATCTGTTCAAGCTTCGGTATTTCGTAAGTCGGGTCGGATTGAGGCTTCGCAGGGTGATTGTCGAACGACTGCGAGTCGCATCCCAGGGCTGCGCAACAGAAGAGAATGACGCACGCCAAATGAATCGCATGTAAGCTACCAAGAAGATGCCGACGGCAGATGGACTGAATTATAGGCATCTGTTTGGCCACGTACCGTTTTCAAGAAACGCTCCGGGCTCCAGTCACGTTTGGCAGTGCCCGACTCGATGTCGAGTCAACCTCATGTCCAGAAGTTGCCCCAGCTAGCAGGCTGGTCAATTATCGGAGCATCCTTGGCGTTCGCACGGCGCGATCTCAGTATGGCGATCTCTTCAGCAACTGCCGCCGAAAACTCAGGCTCGTCTTCATACACAGCCCGGACCTTTTCCATCTGCGCGATTGCCAGTTCGAGGTGACGGTCAATGTTGTCGATCGGCCAAACGTAGGTTCGGCCAAGCATTACTAGCAGTGAAGCCGCAGCTCGAATCTCCGCCGCACATTCCTCAGGGTCAAGACTGAGCGCTTCTTCCACCTTTGAAGCCAGAGGAATCTCATCGAACAATTCGCCAAACCAGTCGGCGGCAGAATCATCATCCCACGGAGCGTAACCCCATGCGCCCATCTTTCGTTCCTCACATTGATAGGTCGATACGGGTGCCACTGGCTGCTCGACAGCCAGTGGCGATGAGCAGCCATTCTAGCCGATGCCTGTAGCCTCGTCGGGCAAACATGCTCGGACGAACTTCCCGGGCAAAATCGCCCGGCGAAATAGCCCCCGAGATATTCGTGCCTGGCGGTGACCTCGGCTATAATTCCCGGCAGCCGCGCAGGCCTGCTGCCGCCCCGTCCGGCTGCCGCTTCGTCCCGTTGTAGCTCTGTCCCGTTGCAGCCCAAACCGCCAGCAACTCAGTCACGCAGCACCTCGGGCCAACAGCCGCTCGGCCGCGTAGCCACTTAGCCCCGTCGAAGTTCCGCCAGACGCACCGGTCGCCCGTGTCCCGTCGGAAGGTCGTGTCGCGCCGGAAGACTTTATCCCGCCGGAAAACCATGTCCCGCCGGAAAGACGATCGCTGGGAACTCCTCTCCCGACGCCGCATGCTGGCCACCAGCCTCGGCGCCCTGGGCTATTCGCTACCCGCCTTTCTGGCCCTGAAGCAGCGAACCGCCGCCGCTGACTCCAACGCCGACACGAACCCCGCGGATTCCGAAGCAGCGAGCGCCAACGCCGCCGACTCCAACACCGCCAGCCCCAACGCTTCCCGCAACAGCGCCTTCGGCACCGCCAGGTCGTGCATCGTCCTCTACTGCTGGGGCGGCATGAGCCATCACGAAACGTTCGACCCCAAGCCGCACGCGCCGGCCGAAATCCGCGGCGAGTTTCGCCCCATCCGCACGACCGTGCCCGGCATCTTTGTGGGCGAGCACATTCCCCGGCTCGCGGCGCAGCTGGACAAGCTGGCCGTGATTCGCTCGATCCATCACGAATCGCCGGCCCATGGCAAGGGGATGTACTGGAACCTCACCGGCCACGCCCCGCCCGAGCGCGGCACGGCGACGAACCTGCCGCCGTCGCGCAAGGACTGGCCGTCGCTCTCGGCCATGGTCGGCAAGTTCCGCACGGCCCCGCGCGGTCTGCCGCGCAGCGTTCGATTGCCCTATCCGCTGGTCGACAACCAGACCTTGCAGGCGGGCGAGTATGGCGGCTGGCTGGGGCTCGGTTCCGATCCGATCGCCATGCGCACGCCCGCGGGGCGGGAGTTCGGCGGCGTCTCGCAGGATCTCGGTGCGGCCGTGCTGAATCTTTCCGAAGACTTGGACGCGCAGCGGCTCGGCGCGCGACGGCAGTTGCTCGCGTCGCTGGAGCGCCCGATCGGCGTGCCGGGCGACTTCGCGAATTTCGAACACTTCCGCCAACTGGCCGGCGACATGCTGCTGGCGCCGACGGCCCGCGAGGCCTGCGATCTGGAGCGCGAGGATGCCCGGGTGCGCGAATCGTATGGGGATCATATTTGCGGCCAGAGTTTGCTCTTGGCGCGTCGCCTGACCGAGGCGGGCGTGCCGATCGTGACGGTCTGCTGCGCCGCCGGCGACTTGAACGGCTCGGTGGGCGACCACTGGGACACGCACAGCCAGAACTTCGCCCGCCTGAAGAACCGCATGCTGCCGGTATTCGATCGGGCGGCGACCGCGCTGTTGGCCGACCTGGACCAGCGGGGACAACTCGACGAGACGCTGGTCGTGATGTTGACCGACTTTGGCCGCACGCCCACGATCAACGCCGAGGCGGGTCGCGATCACTATCCGAACGTCTATTCGGTCTTTCTCGCCGGCGGCGGGGTTCGTGGCGGCCAGGTTTATGGCAGCAGCGATGCACACGGGGCCTTTCCGGCCGACAATCCGTGCACGCCGGCCGACGTGCACGCGACGATCTTTCAGGCCCTGGGCATTTCACCCCGGGCGGAGATTCACGATCGGCTGGGGCGACCCTTCTCGGTCAGCGACGGTCGCGTATTGCCACTGACGTAGGGAAGTGGCTGGCTGAGGATGCACGTTCTTCAGACAGGATGAACAGGATCGACGGGATGGAGTATTCATCGGATCCATCCTGTCATCCTGCGATCCTGTGAAGTCGGTGCCGGGTGGCACTGGCTTCGCCAGGGCATCGGGTGCCAGGCCCACGTGGGTGGCACGGACAACCTACTTGAGGTTGTCCGTGTGCCGAAGGCACAAGAGGGCAGAGCAACGGTCGTGAGTGCCGGCAAGCTGTGATCACGGCGGATGTCGCGATCGTGCTCGCCGCCTGTTGCTGCGCAACACGGACAGTCGGGGCGACTGTCCGTGCCACCCGGTGTAGACGAAGTGATCGATGAGATGCCCGATCGCCGCACTGGCAGAGCCAGCGCCACCCAAACCGATGCGTGCCTTTAGCCCGAAGCATGGGCGAGGGACTCGAGTCCTCAGCCAGATGTCCCTCGCTGACGCGTCGGGCTACAAGAAATCGCGGGCGGCACTCGGTACATCCCCAATCCTGTTATCCTGTGATCCTGTCGCAACTTCTTCGGCCTTTTTCATCCCGGTGCTAGCCGCAGCGGATCGAATTCGCTAGGCTCGGGGCCGCTTCGCAAGCGAAACCGGGGGCTTTGCCATGGTCGATACGCCGGCGGAAAAGTCGATTCTCCCCTCGATGTGGCAAGTGCCGCAGCTGTTCCGCAATCGACTGGGGTCGACCGTCGGGCGGCAGCGGGCGATGGCCGCCGACGGGCACCTGTTGCTGGTGCTGCACGCCCCGCCCAAGCCCGACGAACAAGAGCGGGTCGGCCGCTTTCACTGGCGCTCGCCGGAGGGCGAGTGGACTTCGAACGAGCTGGGCAAGGGCGTCGGGGCGCTCGCGAAGCATCTGGACGAATTCGAAGGCCGCATCGCGGCGCTCGATCGAAAAGAGGAACAGGCCAAGACGGCCGAAGATTACTTCGCCGTACTCGATCAACTCGCTCCGCTGTACCGCGCGGCGCGAAATCTGCACGCCGTGCTGCAGGAAGCCCGTACGATGTTTCCGGAGTATCTGGAGATCATCGAGCTGCGCAACCGGGCGTATGCCATCGAGCGGACGGCCGAACTGCTGTTCGAGGGCACCAAGAACTCGCTCGAGTTCCACCTCGCCCAGCGGGCGGAGGTGCAAGCCAAGTCGAGCCAACGGATGGCCGCCGCCGCCCATCGCCTCAACATCCTGGCGGCGTTCTTCTTTCCGATCGTCACGCTGATGGCAATCCTGGGCGTCGACTTTGCCCGGGCGGCGGAGAACTTCGGCCTGGCGGGCGATGTGTTCTTCGTGTCGGTGTTGCTGCTGGGGCTGGTGGCGGGCGGGTTTCTGACCTACTTCGTCGTCCAAGCCGAGGACGACTCCGATCGCAGCGGCGAAGAGAAGACCAGGCGGTAGGGATTCGCGGGGCACGCACGGGCTCGCGGCGTGCGTGCCCGCTTCGGGCCAGCCACGGCACGAGCAAAGTCTACCGCGCAGCACCGTCGGCCGCCGACGCGGAGTCGTTGCGCGGCTTCGGCATGGCAAGGCTCACGATGACGATCGTCATCAGCGAGAACGCAAAAGCCGGCACCAGGTTGTAGACCTGCTTTTGCAGGTCGGGAAACTGTTTCCAGATGATCGCCGTGGCCACACCGACCACCATCCCGGTGACAACTCCCCAGCCCGTCGTGCGTCGCCACAAGAGCGTCATGATCAGCGCGGGACCGAATCCGGCCCCCAGACCGGCCCAGCCATACGCCAACACAAAGTCGAAAACGGACCGGACATCACTCATCGCGATCGCCGTGGCAATCGCCCCCACGGCCAACACGGCCAGGCGATCGATGACCATTTGTACTTTCGGACTCAACTCGATCCCGAACAGCTTGACCATGACGTCGTGACTCACCGCGG
Organism: Planctomycetota bacterium; assembly: GCA_003389215.1. Taxonomy (GTDB): domain Bacteria; phylum Planctomycetota; class Planctomycetia; order Pirellulales; family UBA7805; genus MB-PLM-2. The sequence goes on from QQVP01000120.1 coordinate 29,950, forward strand.
ACGCCGACACGAGCAACTGTGAGTCGACGGTCGAGCAGATGGCCGCCAGCACGGCCGCGATAATCATGCCGCCGACAAAGCCCGGCACAATGCTGCTATCGGTGGCGATGACCATGAGCGTCGCTTCCGGATCGGCCATTTCGCCGAAGGTGACCCGTGCCGCCATTCCCAGAAAGATCGCGCCGGTGAAGAGTGCCACGACCCACGCCGACGAGATAACGCCGCCGCGCAGGACCGCCGTCTTGTCCTTGACGGCCATCAGACGAATCAAGACGTGCGGCTGTCCCGGGTTTCCTAACGGGATACCCAAGTAGAGCGCAAAGAAGCCGATCAGCGCCAGGCCGGTGTTGCCCGCCACCGGATCGGTGAGCGTCGAACTGCGCGGATCGGCGGCAAGCTTCGACCAGAATTCATTCCAGCCGCCGATCTTCGAGATCAACATCACGGGCAGCACGATGACGATGAAGATCATAAACGACCCTTGCACGACGTCGGTCCAGGCGACTGCTCGAAAGCCTCCCGTGATGGTATAGATGATCACGAAGCCCGCCCCGATGAGCACGCCGGTCGCGTACGTCCAATCGAAGGTTTCCTGAAACATCTTGCCCGCCGCGTTCAAGTTGGCGGCGACATACGCGGCGAGCATGCTCAGGATAATGAGCACGCCGACGATGCGAATCATGGTCGCCGCGGAGCCGCGGTGCGGTGCCGCAAGCACGTCGGGCAAGGTCAGCGAATCGCTTTGCTGAGCAGACGTTCGCAGTCGCCAGGCAATCACAAACCAATTGAAGAGGAAGGCGGCGAAGGTTCCCACCACGATCCACAGGGCCGCGACGCCGGTCTTGTAGGCCATGCCGACCAGGCCCATCGTGACCCAGCCGCTTTCGGCCGAAGCCGACGCGGAGAGCGCCGCCACCCAGGCCCCCAATCCGCGATCGGCCAGGAAGAAGTCGGCGGCCGTTCCCTTGGAGAGTCGAGCACTGTAGATTCCCAGCCCGAAGATCGCCAGCGTATAGACGAAGAAGCTGATCGCGACCGGATCTTGCAGCAACTCTCTCAAAACGTTGCCTCCTGCGTGCGATGAGCACCGGCAATCTGCGTCTCGGCGACCGGCGTTGTCCTATTGTTGGCTTGTTGGCTGCGTTTTTAATGAGCCCTTCGCGGCGGCGGTGATGGCTGAAATGCCGGCCTCCCGCTGGTCGGCCAGTGCTGGCGGTGCCTTGGTCTACCCAACCGCCCGCGACCTGATCAGGTTATGCCCACCGACGCGCGCTGGCGGCAGCCCGCTCGTCTGCGGAACGTCATCAAAAAACGCCCCCGGATTGTGATTCCGAGGGCGTCTAACAGATTCGTTGCGGAGTCGTTCGACTTACACCGTCTGCGCGCCGACTTTGACGGACTCGGCACGTGGCCCCTTGGGGCCTCGCCCAACTTCAAACTCGACGACCTGTCCCTCGTTGAGTTCCTCGAAAGTCACCCCTTGGACGGACGAGTGGTGGAAGAAAAACTCTTCGCCGCCGTCTCCTTCGATAAATCCAAAGCCTTTTTCCGAAACTAACTTCTTGATTTTACCTTGTGGCATTTCTGCTCTCCAATGTAAGAACCCATGGGACACGGCGGCACTTTCGGTGCGCACACCGTGACCCCGAAAATGAAAGCAGATGGAGCCGCAAAAAGATCGAAGCGAGAACTCATCAAAAGTTGTGCTTCGCACAATTGGGCGGGAAGAGAAGAACACCCGAGGGCAATCGTAACTACATCTTGTCTCTGCTGGTCACGACAGCCGTGACCCCCAGAGTATACGGGGTGCCGAGGAAAAAAGATAGACCGGTTATTGGCTTTTCACGTTTTTTTGGCCGTACTTTCCCCCTCGGCCGTACTTTCCCCCTCGATGGTCGCGACCTGGGCTCGGTCTCAGGTTACGCACCCATCCGGGCGCGCTAGCGGCAGCAGCGGCGCCAGCCACGGAGGCCCAGGCCCAAGAGGCCCAGCACGGCCATGGCGTAGGTCGCCGGCTCGGGGACCGGGGTGCCGCCGACGACTACCAAATCAAACGGCACCAGCGGCGCGCCGAGCGACCGGCTCACCTGGTTCACGGTCAAGAGCGACTGCAAACCGGCCAGATCCAAACCGGTCGGAAAGACGAACCCGATCGAACCGCTGCCCGGTGCCAGGGCCGCCTCTTCCAGCTGCGAAGTGAGCGCGGTCGTCACGCCGGCCAGGATCGGTGTGTGATTGGCCGGGACGAAGCTGCTGGTCGCATTCTGCAGGGAGTAGCCGATAATCGACGAGCCATCGGGGTCGAGTGTGACCTCGCCGGTGACCGCATCGTAAATCAGATCGGGAATGCTCGGATCCCCTGCTTCGGCCGGGGCACCCAGTCCGCCATCCTCATCCGAGGGCGGTCCGGTAAAGGCGCCGAAGATGGTCAAGATGTCCGAGACGTCGACGTCACCGTCGTGTCCGTCCGGATCGACCGACGCGGCGGTAGGCCCGTGGACATCGCCCTGACTCCGCATCTTTCCGAACGAGCCGGGCCCTGTGAAGTTGGTGAAGGCGACGAGAATATCGTTACCAATATCGACGGAACCGTCGCAGTTCACGTCGCCGACGTCGCAGCTGAGTGTGAGGCTCCCTGGCCCGATCACGTCCCCGTTATAGTCGCCGAGAAAAGTGTGCGCCCGGTACTGGATCGTGCCAGGTGCATTGGGATGTACGACCCGCAGCGTCGCGAGCAAGCCCGAGAGGGGATTGCCGTTGTTGATCTGGCTTTGGAACTGCATATCGTAAGGCGTTGTAACTCCGTCTCCGGTGATCGCGCCGGCGCTAATGAACTGCGGCGCGGTAAACGATCCCCCGTCGCCGGAATATTCCCACGGTGCATGCCAGGTGTTGAGAATTTCGCCAGGATGGCCGTCGAGCAGCCAGTTGACGCCGTCGTCCGAGTACGAGCCGTACGAAGCCCGGTGCCAGGGATCGGGCTGGTTGGCGGCGTTGTGATCCCATTTCTGCTGCATGCTCAGCGGATCGCCGGGCACGTGGTTTACGATGAGTGACATGTCAAAGCCGCTGAGCCACCATTTGTCGAGTCGGCTTCCGGTGCCATCGCCAACCAGATCAAAGATGTACTCCCAATTGCCCGCTTCGGGTCCGCTCGTCAGCAACACGGGCGGAACGGCGAGTTCTACCTTCAGGGCGTCGGGGCTCTGCGCTGCAACCGGTTCTCCGACAAGCAGTGCAAAGAACGTCCCAGCCAGAAGAGCTACGAGGTTGATTGTTCGTCGGGTCATGTTATTCCTCGCGACTCCTTACAAGAACTTGGACAGCGATAAACGCGATGGACCGAAGCCGGCGGCTGATCATTCGCTGCTGCCTGCTCTTCCCGACAACGTACTCACGAGACGCCCACTTGCGCGGCGGCCATACACGACAAGTCGCCTTCGGCGATTCTCTCCCAGCTCATGGCAGGGGTCAAGCAGATTTGTCTCTCGTAGCCGCAAGAATCAGGACGAGGGAGTCCTGCGCTGTGCGGAAGGCGACCGGCCCACGTAGTTTGCAATCGCTCATGAATGCACGCCCTCGTGCGTGCCGCTGGGGGTAGATGGCCGCCTGCGGGGGCGATTTCGGCGGAGCGCAGGAGGGCGCTGTTCGGACAAGCCCTCGACTCGGATCCGGAGGCCAGGTCACCGCCGAGCAACTCCCTCACGCCCCGAGCGTCTTCGTATCCAACCCGCGGCCCGGGCGCTTCGCCGCGAGCACGCCTGAGGCCAGCGCCGTCGCCACGCGGCGATAGACCTCGTCCGGCTCGCCGATCGCGTCGATGCGGATCATCTCCTCCGCCCGCGCGCATTGGTCCAAGAAGATCGCCCGGATCCGCTCCAGGGCCTCGAGCCGTTCGAACTCGTCGGGCGCGGCCGCGCGACTCTCGGCAATCCGTCCCAAGGTGACTGCCGGCGCGGCGTCGAGCAGCAACGTGGCGTCGGGAATCGGAAACTGTCCGCGCATTGCCCGCTCGAGCTCGGCCACGTCCGCCCCCCGCGCGCCCTGATAGGCAATCGTGGAGTAGAAATAGCGATCCAGCAGGACGACCTCGCCGCGGGCCAGGGCGGGGGCGAGCAGCTGTTCGACATGCTCGCGACGGTCGGCCACGAAGGCGGCCAGCTCGTCGGCCAGGCTCATACGGCCCTCGACCGCCGAGCGGCGAATTCGCCGGCCATGTTCGCCGTCGGTCGGCTCGCGCGACTCGACGACCACCTCGCCCGCCGCCGTGAGGGCCGCGGCCAGTCGGGCAATGAGCGTCGACTTGCCGACCCCGTCGATCCCCTCGAAGACAATCAGAATACCGGAGCCAGGCGTCGCCATGGCCTCGATGATACCGCCGGTCGCGGGGACCAACAACGCAGGCGGACGCGACGGGTCGGGTGGAAAGAGAGTGTGGCCGGCCCGACGAAGCGAACCGAGCGTGCGACCACATCTGCCCCACGGCTACGCCAGCGGAAGCACCGCGAGTATCGGGATCATGAGCAACAGCAGCGTCACGAGCGCCAACAACACCGCGAACAGGGCTCGCCAGGCGGAAAAGCCGAACGCCTCGCCGAGACACTTCAGCGCGACATAGATCGCGCCGATGTTGAGCATCGCCTTGCCATATTCACAGCCGCTGTAAAAGGCACCCCAGCCGCCGCCCAGCACCTCGGGCGGTCGCTCGGCGGCGAAGATCATCTCGCCGAACAGGGTGATCTGCAAGAGCCAAATCGGCAATGTCCAGATCGTCGGCGACGAGCCCCAGACCATCGCGGCGCGGACCTGCCGCGGGGTGGCCTGCCCGCCGAACCAACGGGCATAGAAACGGATAACGTGCGAGAAGCCGTAGATGCCGACGACCGCCACCAGCGGTCCGGCCACAACGATCCAACCGAACAGCTCAAGCGGCGTCATCGTGTCGGCCAGGTTGCGACGGGCCGCGACGATCAACGCCCGGGTAATGCCGTACATCATGGCCAGCGGCACGACTTGATACGTGGGATTAACGTCGAGGATCCGCCGCATCGTTTCCCGGGGTTCCGGTCCGATCGTCAGCCAGAGGCTGAACAGCGAAAGGGGCCGCGCGTCGGGTTGTGATTGGGCAGGCCAGTCGGCGGGCGAGTCGGGTTCGACGGACATGACGGGCGTTTCCTGGAAAACGAATCAGGCGGACGTGACGAACGAAGCCGGCCGCGCGTCAATCGAGTGGCCGCAGGTAGGTGAGTGTCTCGGTGTGGACCTCGCCCTTGGTGTCGTAGAAGGCCCAGCGGCCGGTGAGTTGGTTCTCGCCAATCTGATAGACCGCCACGCCGGTCAGCCGGCCTGACTTGAAGCTGCAAGAGAGGATATCGCCGGTGCGAATCGCCGCCCCGCCATGATCCTGGTCGGGCATCCGCCAGCGGACGTGATAGGTGCCGCCGACGCGGGTGATGGTGACCGTGCCTTCGTAGTTGGTGCCCTGGCAGCGATAGACGCCGGTCAACTCATCGGCCTGCTGGTCGTCGTTGGGCACGGGCAGGCGGCCCTGGGCCTGGGCGGGCGAGGCAGCGGCGAAAGAGAGGAAGGCGAAGCAGACGGCGACGAGGGCCAGCGCGGCACCTCGTCGAAATTGAGCAATGCGTGGGGCGGCAGGGAACATGGCGGGCTCCTGGGAATTGGCGACTGGTGACACGAACTTGACCAGTCGCCCGTACCGGTCGCGATACGGGCGGGCGAACGCTGCGCCGCCGATTCTACCTGAGCGAGCGGCCGGTCAACACACATACGACGCGACCCTGGGCGAAAAAGTTCCCGCCGCCGTACCGCCCGGCAAGCCATTTTCGCTTCCTGGCCACGGGCAGTAAAATGACCCGGTCCGGCCGGGGCCGTCCGGCGCGGCATGCGATGTTCGTGAGCATTCGTAAGAAGTCGACAAGCGAGAGATCCGCGAGATGAGTGACGAGAACGCAGCGAGCGGGGGCCAGCCGGCCCAAGAAGCCGACCCGCAACCGAACGAAACAGAAACGGCAACGCAGGAGGCAACGCCCGGCGCGTCGCCGGCGCCGCGGCGCGCGATCAAGATCGGTTCGCAGCGCGAAGACGCCGCGGCCCCCAAGGCCAAGGCGCAGCTGCTCGAGCCGGGGCCCGAGGTGGCCGCCGAGCCGCCGCCGGGGGCCGAGGGGCCGCAGGAGAAGCGCTCGTTTCCGCCGCCGCGATTGCAGCCGAAGTTGAGCCCCGAGCTGGAACAGGAAATCGCCGCGGCGCTGGGCGACGGTTCGCTCGACGACATCTTGAGCGGCGCCAGCGGACCGGCGACCGACACCTTGGCCGAAGATTCGCGCCACCAGGGCCGCGTCGTCTCGATGCACGGCGACGACATCTTTGTCGACCTCGGCGCGCGAAACCAAGGCGTGCTCTCGGCCAAACAGTTCGAGAGCGTGCCGGAGCTCGGGGCCGTGGTCGAAGTGCGCGTCATCGGCTTCAACGCCGAGGAGGGTCTCTACCACGTCGCCATCCCGGGCGCCGCGGCCGACGTGGCCGATTGGACGCAGGTCGAAGAGGGCATGATCGTCGAGGCGACCGTCACGGGACACAACAAGGGCGGCCTCGAGTGTTCCGTCAGCAACCTGCGGGGCTTCATGCCGGTCAGCCAGATCTCGCTCTATCGTGTCGAAGAGCTGGAAGAGTTCGTCGGGCAGAAGCTCAACTGTGTGGTCACCGAGGCCAACGCCGAGCGACGCAACCTGGTGCTCAGCCACCGTGCGGTCCTGGAACGCGATCGGGCCGAGAAAAAGGAGAAACTGCTTGGTGAGTTGGCCGTCGGCCAACAGCGCGAAGGGGTCGTCAGTCGCCTGCAGCCGTTCGGGGCCTTCGTCGATCTGGGCGGCGTCGACGGACTGATTCACGTCAGCCAAATGAGCTGGGACCGCGTGAATCATCCCAGCGAGGTGCTGACCGAGGGTCAACAGGTCAAGGTGAAGATCGTCAAGATCGAGCCGGAGACCGGCAAGATCGGACTCTCCTATCGCGATCAATGGGAGAACCCCTGGCAGGCCGCCGCCAAGAAATATCCGCCACGAACCAACGTCACCGGCATCGTGACCAAGCTGGCCGACTTCGGGGCTTTCGTCAAGATCGAGGCCGGCATTCAGGGCCTGGTGCATATTTCCGAGCTGGCCCACGGTCGGGTGTTCCGCGTGGCGGATGTGTTGAGCGAAGGCCAGGAGGTCGAAGCCCAGGTGTTGTCGGTCGATCCCGAGGCGCAGCGGATGAGTCTCTCGCTCAAGGCGCTGCAGGCGCGACCGGAGTCAAAGGACAAAGACAAACGGCTGGCCGACGAGGATGTGCCGATCGATTCGCCGCCGCTGCCCAAGCAGAAGCCCAGCGGACCGCTTAAGGGAGGCACGAATCGCGACTCGGGCGGCGAGCAGTTTGGGCTGAAGTGGTAGGGGCGAGCGGGTGCGTCGACGCGCAGGCAACACGCTCGGTTCCAAGAGGGACAGGTCCTAGTTTTCGGACATGCGACTTGCGGAATGGCACGTCCTCCGGCCGAAAATCGGACCCGTCCCCGAGGCCCGCGAGGCGAATGGGCAGCGTCCGCGGACCGGCTTCTCCGGGTGGGCGTGTTCGATATTGACGGGCTGGGGCAGATCTGATTCGATGGCGCGACGGCCTGGCCGCCCGCCGTATCTTCTTCTCTGGCAAAGATTTGCAGCCAAACGGGCGGGCCGGCGGCGATTTTCCTCGTGACCCGCGACCCCCGCACCGGCAACTCAGGCTGGTGCCGGGCGCGCCAAGGAGGGCCGCGGGCGAACTGTGGCGGCATCGTGGAGCGCGACGTTGGAACTTTCCGGCCACAGCGATGAGCAATTGGCCGCCGAGGCCGCCCGGGAGGGATCGGACGGACCGGCCTTCAACGAATTGCTCGCGCGCCACCGCGACCGGGTTTGGCATCTTTGCTACCGCCTGATGGGCAACGAGCAGGATACCAACGACGCGGCCCAAGAGGTGTTCGTGCGGCTGTTTCTCAATCGCGCGAAATTCGAAGGCCGTTCGAAGTACTCGACCTGGGTACACGGCGTCGCGGTGCGAACCTGCTTGACGCTGCGACGCTCGCGCGGCCGCCGGGCGAAGCGCGAAACGGTCGTCGAGACCCCGGTGGAAACGTCGACCACAACTTCAGAGAGTTCGGCGACGTCGTCGCGACTCGACCTGATGCAGATGCTCGAAGTGCTGAGCGAAGAGGACCGCGCGATGCTGATCCTCAAGCATGCGGAGAATTACAGTTACGAAGACCTGGCCAAGATGTTCGACCTTTCGGTCAGCGCCTGCAAGATGCGCTTAAGTCGTGCACGGCAGCGACTGAAGGAACAGTTTCCCGACCCGATGTGACGGAGCGGCAAGTCATGGCAACGGATTTCTTGGATCAACTGGCCGAGGCCGAGGTGCCTCCACCGCCAGACGAGTTCGACGCGGGCTTGCGTCGCCGCTTGAACCAGGCGCTGACCGCCTGGCACGTGGCCGGCTTCCTGCTGCGAAGCGCGCCGTATGTGTTGGCCCATTTGTTGCCGGCGGCGATGTACCTGATTCGCGCCAGCGTGACGGGTCACTGGGACGTGAAAAACGGTCGTGACGCAGAGGACGGTGACGGGGCGGGCGGCAGCGGCAACTCAAATGGCGGCGATTCAAAGGGCAGCGACTAACCCCTCAAGCCATCCCGAATTTATCTTCGTCTCGTTTTCCTAGCGGTACGAAACTTCATAGCGGCAAGCAAACTCCCTATCCTCCCCACCAACAAAGGAGAAACCGATGACTTTCCTCACCCTTTTTGCGAAGGCCGATCCGGCCAAGGAAGCCGTCGCGCAGGCGGCCAATTCAGGCATCACGCGAAACCTGACCGAGACGGCCACGAACATTCCCACCGTGGTGCAGCAGAGTTTTCAGAACGTGTGGGCCGACATCATTCTGTTCGGACCCAAGCTCGTAGCCGCGCTGGTCATCTTGATCGTCGGCTATGTGGTCGCTCGGCTGGTCGGCAAAGCGGCCGCGGCGTTGGCCGATGGCATCGGTCTGCAGCGGGCCGCCGAGCGGACCGAGCTGGCCAACTCGATGAAGCAGGTCGGCATTCAGCGGACCGTGCCGCAAATCTTTGGCCTGATCATCTTCTGGTCGCTGATCGGGGTTTTTCTGATGGCCTCGCTCGGCATTCTTGAACTGCCTGGCATCGGCGAGGCGATCGGCCAGGTCGTGGCCTATGTGCCGAGCGTGTTGGGCGCGACGTTGATGGTCGTGGTCGGCATGCTGGTGGCGTCGCTGCTGCGGGGTGTGATCGCCACGAGTGCCGATCGCGTGGGGCTCTCCTACGCCCAACAGTTGGCCACCGGCTGCTACTATGCTCTCGGCCTGCTGGTCTTCCTGGCCGCCTTCAAGCAGTTGAACATCGAGTTCGAGATGCTCAACTACGCGATCCTGATCGTGCTCGGCGGGGCGGCGGTCGGCTTCGGCCTGTCGTTCGGCCTGGGCGGTCGTGACGTGGTGGCCGGCATCCTGGCCGGGTACTACATCCGCCAGCGGATGCAGTCGGGCGACACGGTCAACGTGGCCGGCATGGAAGGCACGATCCGCGACGTGGGCGCCGTGGCCACGACGATCGAGACCGACGAAAACGGCATGATGAATCGTCACAGCGTGCCGAACGTGAAGATGCTCAACGAGGCGGTTCGCTAAGCCACGCGGATTTCGTTGGAGAAATCGAACCAGAGCCCCGGGGGTTGGGCGAACCCTTGGGGCTCTTTCTTATGCTCGTGTTGTCGTGCTAAGGCAGCAGCTCGAACGACCCCCGGGTGGCACGGACAGTCGATCCGACTGTCCGTGTTGCGCAGCAACAGGAGGTGCACGCGACACTTCGTCTACTGCGGTACTCCCTCGAAGATCCACTCGATTGGTACACCAACCGACTGTCCGTACTCGTAATGTCGCGCCGAGCTGTAGCGCCAGTCGGCAGCGGCCTCAACCAAGCCTGCTTTCACGGGATTCAGGTGCATGTAGTCCAGCTTTTCAATCGCCTTCCGAGTCGAATAGACGCTAAACGGATAATAGCGAGCTTGCCAGACGGGCGCGCCAAGATCCCAACTTCCAGCATAGGACATCAATCGCTCGCGGAGCAGCTTCTTGATCTGAACGGAGCTGCGTTGTTTCCACTGCTTCATAAAGTGGCCGAGCTGGCGTGTCGCCGGGAACCACACCAAGGCATGCACGTGATCCGGCATCACCACGAAGCCACTGCACTTCCCATTCTGTTTCGTGAGCTGGGATGCCAGCATTCCGATGACAACCTGTTTCGCTTGGTCGTGATCCAGAAGTCGGCGACGACCGTAGCAGGAGAAAGTCACAAATTGGGCGTGCCCCTCGTCGTCGAAGATACGCCGCTTCATTTCTCGACCTACTCGACGCCAGTTGTCATCCTCTTGTGCCTTCGGCACAAGCATCATCATCGATGGTACCCATGATGAAGGGAAATTCAATTGGCCGCCAACCGGTTCGCGGTTTCCCGCAAGATAGTGTGTTAGGAAATGCCCTGATACTGTTCCTCGGACACACGCGATCCGTGCTGCTTGGTCGGGTCGACGCAGCGAATCAAGAGGCAAGTGGCTTCGAGGTCGTTCTGGCCGATAAGTGAAAGTGGTCCGCATAAGATTCCTCTTGTGCCTTCGGCACACGGACAACCCCGGCGGGGTTGTCCGTGCCACCCGTGTCCCAGAAGCAGCAGCCATCGACGCGTGCGTCAGGCGCATGCCCAACGGCGGAACTCGGCGTCGTCCAAGAACACCGCCTCGATCGCCAGCTGAAACATCATCTCGGCCCCCGGCCAACCGAGGGCGGAGAGCAATTCGTCGAAACGTGCCGGCGGACAGGTGCCCTTGAGGTCGACGTGGTTCAATTGTCCACCGCGATCCCACAGGACGCCGTCGAGTTGCCAGAGCGTCGGCTCGCTGGCCGACGACGTCCACACAAACGAACCGTCCGGCTCGATGAACAAGCGGGGCAGGCGACCGAGCGCTTCGAGCGCCTCTTCGAAACGGACCGGCAGCGGCGTCGCCATCTGTTCCGGACCGACCGCGAGCGTCGCCACGGAGCGACCCGCAAGCTCGATCGATTCGCCGCTCCCGACTCCTTCACCCCGGGCATGAACCGACCCGTGCATCCGATACAGCGGCCCGACTTCATGGGGCTCGTTCCCAGTCGGCATGTTCCCACTCGGCTCGTTTGCTGGCGGCTCGTTCATGCCTCGGATTCCTCGAGCTCGGCGGCGAGCCAGGCAAGATAGGCCGCACTGCCGGCGACGATCTCCGTGGCCACGATCTCCGGCACGTCGTAGCTGTGAAACTCGCAGATCTTCGCCTCCAGCGCCGGCAGCTTGGCGGCACTCGTCTTCATCGTGCAGAGCCACTCCGTGGCCGTTTCGACGTCGCCCTGCCAACGATACGTGCTGTGCAGCGGACCTTGCACCTGAACGCAGGCGGCCAGGCGGGCTTCGACAACCGCACGGGCCAGCTGTTGGGCCGACGCTTCACTGTCGATCGTCGTGGCAACTTGCAGGAACTTCGTCATGGTCGCGCATCGTACAGCGCGCCGGCGATCACTTCCAGTTGCGGCACCAGCCATTGGCGATGGGTGTAGACGCCGTGGCCGTTGAGGTGATGAAGCCAGTGGCGGGCCGCTTCGCCGTAGTCGATCAGCAGCGTCGTGCCGACGTCGCGAACCCGTTGTCCCGCGCGGAGACGGGCCAGGTAGTCGCGCCAGGCATGGTCGGCACCGAACAGGTCGCGCAGCCGCAGGTTGGCCCGAAATTGCCGCCACAAGAGCAGCGAGGGGGCAAAGTTCGAACCGGTGATGCCGATCTGGTGGATGTAGTCGCCGTCGGCCCCGCTGCCGAAGTCGTCCAGCGACTGCGGCAAGCTCGTCCGCGTCTCGGGCAGTTCCGGTCGCGGACGATGATTGACCAGGTGCAGCAGCTGCCCGCAACCATCGGCGGCAAAGGGATAAATGATCGGCGAGCCGAGGGTCACGATGTCGAGCTGCTCGGGCGAGAACGACCAGTCACCGCGCTCGAGTCGGCGACGCACGCGATGCCAAAGCGGATGGGCTGCGCGGGCGTCGTCGCTGTGGGCGAAGACCTCGGCGGCGGCGAAGAACTTTTCGCGCCACTCGGGCTCGGCCAATAGCCGCGTCGCCAGGGCCAGCACGTTGCCGCCGTGGCTTTGTGTGAAGAAGGCGATCCGCTCGTCCGCTCGCCACGAGTGCCGCGCGAGTTCGTCGAGCACCAGGAGTGCGCCGGTGGCACGGGCCAGATGATGATTCTCGCCCGACCAGAACAGACGCCGCGCTCGGGGACCGCGACCGTCCGCATCGGCCAGGCCGCATTCGAGCTGCCGGGCATAGCCGGGCGTGAAGTTGCCGGCGTCGCCGAAGGTGGCGTCGATCCAGTAGTTCGTCGTGCGGCGGATGCGGCGGGCCAGCCAGGCCGCGCGTCGATCGAGTTGGGCGGCCAGCCCAAAGGGGTCGTCGCCGCAAAAGGTACCGTTGACCAGATAGATGGCGGCGACCTCTGCGTCGCGAAACCGCTGTCCGACGGCCGCCAGGCGGTGACGCTCTTCGACGCGGTCGCGCGGCTGGGTGCCGATCGTCAGTCGCCGATAAGCGGACCGCGGCGACGGCGAGGAGGGGCGAATGTCGGGCTCGGCAAGCGACATGACAAGCAAAGGGCAGGGGGACGACGGGTTGGGGCGACGGGAGCCGTGGGGCGACACCGGCCATGGGTACGACGACGCCTCACCCGTTATTATACCGGGCATGTGTGGAAGGTTTACGCTCCGCACGCCCATGAGCGTGCTGATCGAACAGTTCGACCTCGCTCGTCGCTCCGCGGCCTCCAGCGAGTCGCAGTTACGACTTTTCGAGCCGCGTTACAACATCGCGCCGACGCAGTCGGTATGGGCGGTCCGCAATTCGCCGGCGGACGACCAGCGAGAGGCGGTACAGCTGCACTGGGGCCTGATTCCGCCCTGGGCCAAGGAGGCCGCGATCGGCAATCGGATGATCAATGCCCGGGCCGAGACCGTGGCCGAGAAGCCGTCGTTTCGCAGTGCGCTGAAGCGGCAGCGGTGCCTGGTGTTGGCCGACGGCTACTACGAATGGCAGAAGACGGGCGGACGCACCAAGCAGCCGTATTACTTTCATCGCGAGGGCGATCAGGCGTTCGCCTTTGCCGGCTTGTGGGAGCGGTGGCGGGACAAGTCGGCCGACGATTCAAACGACGCGAGCACGATCGAGTCGTGTACGATCATTACCACCACGCCGAACCGGCTCGCCGCGACGGTGCACGATCGCATGCCGGTGATTCTCGACGAAGCGGACTACGACCTCTGGCTCGACCGCGACGAGCAGGACGCCGAACGGTTGCGGCCGCTGCTGGCGCCGCTGGCCGACGAAGATTTTCTGATTGCCGAGCCGGTCAGTACCTTTGTCAACAAGCCGACCAGCGACGGTCCGGCGTGTATCGAACCGTTGTAGGTCGCGTCGTTGTAGGTCGCCTGATTCGCGGCGGGTCGTGGTATATTGATGGCTGCGTTGTAAATGAGCCCTTCGCGGCGGCGGTGCCCGCTGGAATGCCGGCCTCCCGCTGGTCGGCCTGGTTCATTGGCTGCGCAGGGCTCAATACTTGGCTTGCCGGCAGCCACCGCTAGTTACCGCGGGTCCGCCGTAGGTAACGAAGATCGGTCAAACAGAGAAGCGGACATCGATCGCAAGGGAGTTCTTACGTGTCGATCTTCAAGGTGGCGCTGCGAAAAGCCGATACGCTGCAGCGACGCATCCGCCGCCAGCTCTACCAGCGACGGCATCCCTGCGAGCGGACGACACCCGTGTTCATCGTCGGCAGCCAGCGCAGCGGAACCAGCATGACGCTGCGGGTGTTCGACTTGTCGCTCGACGCGCTGGTGTTCAACACCCAAGACCCGCGGGCCTATGAGCGGGGGATGCTGCACGATCCGCCGGTGATTCAAGGTCTGCTCCGCGGCAGCCGCGCAACCGTGACCGTCTTCAAGCCGATGCACGAGATCCAGCGGATCCCGCGGTTTCTGCAGAAGTACGACGGGCTGAAGATCGTCTGGCCCGTGCGGCACTATGCCGACGTCGTCAACTCGGCATCGCGGATGTGGCCCAACTTCCTCCAGACCGTGCGGGCGATGACCCACGAACCGGAGAACGCCGGCTGGCACGGCGAGAGTCTCACCGAGCATCAGCGCGACGTCCTCCGCGAGCACTTCCGCGACGACACGACGCTGCTCACCGCCAACGCCCTCTTCTGGTACGTGCGGAACAGCTTCTACTTCGAACTCGGTCTGGAGGACGCACCGCAAGTACGGCTCTTCAGCTACGAACGCATGGTGCAAAAGCCGCGCGAACAGTTCGCGGAGATCTTCGACTTCTGCGGCTGTCCCTTTACGCCCGAGCTGACGCGTGAGATCTTCGACTCGTCGATTGGCAAGAATGCCCGACCGGAGATCGACCCGGCGGTCGACGAGCTTTGCCAGGGGCTGTTGGAACGACTGTCGCCGCTGGCGGGCGTGCCGGGGTAGCAAGCGGCCGCGCTAGCGCAAGCGAAACACGAACGGCCAGATCTCGACGCTGTCGATCGCGGTGCCGTGGCGCCGTCGAGGCGTTCCCTGCCAACGGGCGACGGCATTGGCCGCGGCCGCATCGAGCACGCGATGCCCACTGCTGCGGTGGACGCGGACCTCGGTCACCTCGCCACTGGCGGCGATCGAGACCTTCAACACGACCGTCCCTTCCCAGCCAGAGCGGAGCGCCTCGGCCGGATAGATCGGCGGGGTATTGTCGCTGAAGACCGGCGCTTGGTCGTGATGGCCCATCACGCTGCGAGGCCGCACGCGACGCTGATGGGCCTGCATGGCGACGTCGGCGTCGGTGGGCATCTCGGCCAGCTTCACCTCGTGCGGACGCGCGACCGGCGGGGTATCGACCGGCTGCATGTCGGTCTCGGTCAGCGGCGTCGGCTCGGGCTCGCGTGTGGGGGTGATCTCATAGCGAACCTCTTCAATGATCGCGTAGTCGCGCGAGACAATGACCGGCGGGGCCACCGGGCGCGTGGGCAGGACGGTGACCGAGGTGTCTTCGACCACCTCGTCCGTCATTTCCACAGAGATCGTCACCGGCTCGCCGGGCAGCCGCGGGATCGGCGGCGCGGCCTCGAGCACGAGCCAGCTGGCCACCAGGAAGACGGCCCCGTGCACAGCCAGCGAGCTGGCCACACTCTGGGTGCTCGCGGCGGTCAGGAATTTGGATAGCGAACCGAACATCGACTCCGACTCAAGCGGGGGGCAAGGCCCCTGCCAACTTGAATTGCCTGTGCCAACTCAATTTGCCCTGCCAGGTTCCATTATTGTCGCGCGCCTCGGACATCGGCAAGCGATCCTGAAACGGGACCTTCAGGTCGCGGTTTCCCCTCGTGATTCCCCCTCGCGGTGCCCCGTCGCGTCTCCCGACGTCCCGTCGCGAGATCAACCACGAGAAGGCCAACCCGCGGCTACTTGAGCAGCTCGTAGGTCACAATCGCCCCGACCCCGGGACCGTCGCCGCCGGAGCCATGCACGCGGTATTGCTCGTCCCAGACGTTCTCGAAGTTGACCGAGATCCGCTGCCGCTTGCTGATCAGACGACCGTAGCGAAAGTTAAGCGTCTGATAGCCGGGCGTGCCGCCGATGGGAATGCGATTGACGTCGGAGATGTCGCGGGCCGAGAGGCGATCCTGGTCGCGGACCAGCCAGGCGTAGACGTCGAACCACTCCTGACCGCCGTTCCAACGCCGCCGCAGACCGACAATGCCCTGGGTGGGCGGAATGCGACTGAGCGGTTCGTCGCCGATGTCGTCGCGGCCGAAGGTGTACCAAAAGTTGCCGTACAAACTCCAACAACACGGCAGCAGGTACTCGCCGCTGGCCTCGACCCCCTGCAGGAAGGCGTCGCTGTTGGTCCGCTCCAACAGGTCGCCCGGACCCGGCGCGCCGCGGACGATGATGTCTTCCAGGTCGGTCCACCAGACGTAGACGTCGCCGCGAAAGTTGCCGCCGTTGTACTTGGCGCCAACTTCGTAGGTAATGCTCGTCTCCGGATCGAGGTCGGGATTGGGAATCTGGGTGCCGGTGAAGACGTTGTCGTTGATCGCCGCCAGGTCGTCGAGATTCGGGGCCCGAAAGCCCTCGCTGATCGAGGCGACCAGGTTCAGACAGGGGCTGTACGTATAGGTCAGCCCGACCGAGCCGATCCAGTCCTGATACTCGGGATCGATCTGCGAGACGACCACCGGCGGACCGGGCAGGGTGACGGTGGCCCCCGAAGTGACGTGTTCGTAGCGGACCCCGCCCACGACGTCCAGACACTCGGTGATCGGCAGCTCCCACTGCAAGTAGACCCCGTAGCGCGAATACCAGGAGTCGTCGGGAAACTGGGCTGTGTCGCCGTCGGCGTCCGGATTGATGATCGAGCTATCGATTTCGTCGTGGTACCAGTCGAAGCCGTAGGTGAGCCAACCCCAACCGCCCAGGTCGGTGCCGAAGACACCGGTGACGCCGGTCTGTTCGTCGGTGAATTCGCGGATCGCGTCGAGCGTGCCGATCGGGTTCGAGTCGATGCGGCCTTCCTTGTTTCGGGTGGCCGAGCCGGTGATCTGCCAGGTGTTGAGCCAGCTACACCAGTTCTCGCCCTGGTACCGCACGTAGAACAGGTCCCGCTGCTGCGGATCGAAGATCGTTTCGCGATTGGCGGGAAAGCGATCGGTGCGGAAGATGTCTTCGCCTTCGAAATGCTGCAGGGCGACGATCACCTCGTCGCTACCGTTCAGCGCGTAGTTGAACTTGATGTCGGCCGAGCCGTACCGCCAGCTACTGGCCGGCTGCCGTCCGCCGGGGTCGAAGCCGGGCGGGGCGTCGGGCGTCCCGCCGATGTCGAGATTGTTGTAGTTCGCGTAGCCGGCACCGCCGAAGAAGCCAAAGCCCTCGACCGAGCCTTCCATGTTCAGTCGGCCGTTGTAGCCGTAGTCGTACGTGCTGAACCGTTGCACGGTCGTGCCGCGGGTCCAGTTGTACCCCGTCACGTCCGACTTCTTGGTGATCACGTTGATCACGCCGCCCAGGGCATCGCCCCCGTAGAGCACGCTGCCGGGACCGCGGGTCACGTCGATCCGCTCGACGATGTTGGGGTCGATCGTGTTGAAGTACTGGTTCGGACCGGCGCGAAAGGTGGCGTTGGTCACGCGGACTCCGTCGACGAGAATCAACACCTGCTGGCCGGTGAGACCACGAATGAAGGGCGACGACTGTCCGCGACCGGTCCGCTGAATCAAGACGCCGGTGGTCGTCTCGAGCAGGCCGCCCAGGTCGACCGAGTTGCTCTCGATAATGTCCTGCTGGGTCACCACATCGACGGCGCGGGGAATTTCGAACAGCGATCGGCCGGGCCGGCCGCGACTGCCGCCGTCGAAGAAGTCGAACGACTGCTGCGTGAGGTCGGGAAAGATCTCGGCAACATCGAACGGATTGAAGTCGAAGTCGGTCGGCCCGTCGCCGGCGTCCGCAGCGGGCGAAGGCTCGCGCTCGCCCTCGATGATGAAGGGCGGGGCGGTCGCTTCGTCGTCGTCGGTGTCATCTGCGTCGGTGTCATCTGCGTCGGCGGCGCCGTCGGTCAACTCGTCCAAAAGATCTTCGTCGAGTCGCGGGGCCGGATCGTCCGCGTCGAAGGCCGGCTGGGCAAAGACGGGTGCCGCGAGCGCAAGGCACAAGCTCGTCGCGCACACCGAGAGCAGGAGCCGCGCAAGCTTAGCGCGGCGGAGCAGCTGGGTCATGTTGTCGAATCCCCCCTCCAGCACTCACGGTCACACACGCATCGGCAGACCTCGCGCGGATCGCGTGGACCCGGGGTAAGGTCGTCCTGCGGCACGCTGCGGGTAAGGAACGTCCGTGCCGATGCAGGCGACAACCGTCAGAACAATCGCTATAGACGTATCGATCGATACAATCGGCAATCTTTAGCCGTTGCCGACCCGCGGCGTAGCCCGCTGACGACCGCTCGCTGGCCAGCGGTTGGCGCTCGTGTTGGAGCCCCGATGGCCGGCACGATGGTAACGCTAGCGTCGACGGTCGAAGCGAGAGTGAGCGGGCCAAGAACAGGCCGCGGGGCCGCCACAGGGGATCACACCGGCGCGTCTTAGACGTCGGCCGTTTGTCGTTGGCCCGAATCGTGATCAAGCGGGAAGCGGTCCTGCAGTGCCTGAACGGTGAGCTCCTCTTCCCGCAGGGCCTCCATGGCCCGCACGCAGGCGTCGGCCGCCTGAATCGTGGTAATGCAGGGCACCCCGCTGGCCACCGCCGCCGCGCGAATGCGGCCCTCGTCGGTGCGGGCGCCCTTGCCGCTGGGCGTATTGAGAATGAGCCGCACGTCTTCGTTGGCGATATAGTCGAGCAGGTTGGGATGCCCTTCCTGAATCTTGCGGACGACTTCCACCTCGATGCCCGCTGCTTGCAACCGATGGGCGGTGCCGTCGGTGGCGATCAATTGGTAGCCCAAGGCGTCGAGACGACGGGCGATGTCGGCGATGGCGTCTTTGGCTCGGGCCGCCACGCTGAGAAAGATCTTGCCGTCGCAGGGCAACACGACCCCGGCGGCCAACTGGCTCTTGGCAAAGGCGATCGAAAATCGCTCGCTGATGCCCATCACCTCACCGGTGCTCTTCATCTCGGGGCCGAGCACGATGTCGACACCGACAAACTTGATGAACGGAAAGACGCTCTCTTTGACCGACACGTGGGTCGGCACGGGATCTTCCGTCAAGCCGAGCTCGGCCAGCGTGCAACCGGCCATGACCTTGGCGGCAATCTTGGCGACCGGCACCCCGACCGCCTTGGCCACGAACGGCACCGTGCGGCTCGCCCGAGGATTCACCTCGAGGACATAGACCTTGATCTCGCCGTTTTCGCGCTTCACGGCGAACTGAATGTTCATCAGGCCCACCACGCCGAGGGCATGGGCCAGGGCGTGGGCCGCCTGGCGAATTTCCGCCACCACCGGGCCGGGAAGGCTGTACGGCGGAATGGCACAGGCCGAATCGCCGGAGTGGACGCCCGCCTCTTCGATGTGCTCCATCACGCCGGCCACGATCACGCTCGCCCCGTCGCAGATGCAGTCGACGTCGACCTCGATGGCGTCTTCCAGGAAGCGGTCGATGAGCACCGGCTGTCCCTGGGCCACGATGAACGCTTCCTTGACAAACGTCTCCAGCTGGCTGCGGTCGTAGCAGATTTCCATGGCCCGGCCGCCGAGCACGAAACTCGGCCGCACCAAGACCGGATAGCCGACCCGGTCGGCCTGCGTGCGGGCCTGCTCCATCGTGCGGGCGATGCCGTTGGCCGGCTGATTCAGACCGAGGCGGGAGAGCAAGGCCTGAAACTTCTCGCGATCTTCGGCCGCTTCGATCGTGTCGACCGAGGTCCCGATGATCGGCACGCCGGCGTTGGCCAAACCGCGGGCCAGGTTCAGCGGCGTTTGACCGCCAAACTGGACGATCACGCCGGCGGGCTCGACGCGATCGCAGATGTTCAACACGTCTTCGGTGGTGAGCGGCTCGAAGAACAGCAGATCGCTGGTGTCGTAATCGGTGCTGACGGTTTCAGGATTCGAGTTGACCATCACCGACTCGAAGCCCAGCTCGTCCATGGCGTAGGCGGCGTGGCAACAGCAGTAGTCGAACTCGATCCCCTGGCCGATGCGATTCGGACCGCCGCCGAGAATGATGATCCGCTTGCGATCGCCCTTCGGCGGCGTCTCATCTTCCTCTTCATAGGTCGAATAGTAGTAGGGCGTGTAGGCTTCGAACTCGGCCGCACAGGTGTCGACCGACTTGAACGTGGGGATGATGCCGAGCTGCTTCCGCCGGGCGCGAACTTCCATCTCGGTCGTCTGCCAAACGGTCGCCAACTGGCGGTCGGAGAAACCGGCTCGTTTGGCCCGTCGCAGCAAGTCCGCCCGGGCTTGCTCGAGGGGGGCCGCCGCCCGCAGCTCTTCTTCGAGTTCGACGAGCTGGGACAATTGATCGAGGAACCAGGGGTCGATCCAGGTCTGCTCGTAGATCTCGTCGATCGACATGCCGCTCTTCAGGGCGTAGCGCAGATACCAAACCCGCTCGCAATTCGGTTTGGCCAGCTTGGCCCGAATCTCGTCGCGGGTCGGCGCTTCGTCGGAGCCCCAGAGATCCTTGCCGTCGCAGCCGAAGCCGAAGCTGCCGACTTCCAGGCCGCGAAGGGCCTTCTGGAACGATTCCTTGAACGTGCGGCCGATGGCCATCGTTTCGCCGACGCTCTTCATCTGCGTGGTGAGGACCGCATCGGCCTCGGGGAATTTCTCGAAGGCGAACCGCGGAATCTTCGTCACCACGTAGTCGATCGTCGGCTCGAAGCAGGCCCTCGTCTCGCGGGTAATGTCGTTGGGTAGCTCGTACAGGCGATAGCCGACCGCCAGCTTGGCCGCGATCTTGGCGATCGGAAACCCGGTCGCCTTCGAGGCCAAAGCACTACTGCGACTCACCCGCGGGTTCATCTCGATGACGATCATCCGACCGTCCCGCGGATTGATGGCGAACTGAATGTTCGAGCCGCCGGTCTCGACGCCGATCTCGCGAATGACCGCCAGCGAGGCGTCGCGCATGCGTTGATATTCTTTGTCGGTCAGGGTCTGCGCGGGAGCGACCGTAATCGAATCGCCCGTGTGCACGCCCATCGGATCGAAGTTCTCGATTGCGCAGATGATCACGACGTTGTCGTCGGCGTCGCGCATCACCTCCATCTCGAACTCTTTCCACCCGATGATCGACTCTTCGATGAGCACCTCGGTGACGGGCGACTGATCGAGACCCGCGCGGACCAGCTGGTCGAACTCGCTGCGGTTGTAGGCGATGCTCGAGCCGCTGCCGCCCATTGTGAAGCTGGGTCGCACGACGCAGGGCAGGCCAATCTCGTCGAGCACCTGCCGGGCTTCCTCGACGGTGTTCACCGTCTCGCCGCGACAGACCTCCAGGCCGATGCTCTCCATCGCCCGCTTGAACTTGTCGCGCTCTTCGGCCTTGGCGATCACGTCGGCCCGGGCGCCGATCATCTCGACGCCGAACTGCTCGAGCACACCGTGCTCTTGCAGTTGCATGGCCAGGTTCAGACCGGTCTGTCCGCCGAGCGTCGGCAGCAGGGCATCGGGGCGCTCCGCCTCGATCAACTTGGCGATGACTTCCCAGGTGAGCGGCTCAATGTAGGTCCGGTGAGCCGTGCCCGGGTCGGTCATGATGGTGGCCGGGTTGGAATTGACCAACACGACCTCGAAGCCCTCTTCGCGAAGTGCCTTGCAGGCTTGCGTGCCCGAATAATCAAATTCACAAGCCTGGCCGATCACGATCGGACCACTGCCGATGATCAGAATCTTGTGAATGTCCTGGCGACGAGGCACGCGCGGGCTACCCTGAGCGAGCGGATGTCGGAGTTTCTTGCGGTTGGCGGCCGAATCTTTCGACCCCACCCCGAACGCGGTTGCGGGCTATTATCGAGGAATTTTCCGAAGGGACAAGGTGCCGAGAGTAAGAAGTCAATAAGGGAATCGACTCAGGCGTTGACGAAAAAGTCTTGCTTGGTGAAGAGCGGCTGGTAGTGGTAACCGCGCTCGGCGAACATCTCCCTGGCCCCCGCCTCGCGATCGACCAGGGCCACGATCGCCACGACCCGGGCCCCGGCGGCCTCGACCGCTTCGATCGCCTTGAGCGACGAACCGCCCGAGGTCACCACGTCCTCGAGAATCACCACCGAGGCGTTCTCCGGCAGCCGCCCTTCGATCTGCTTTTGCATGCCGTGCTCCTTGGCCTGCGCGCGGACCCAAAAGCCCTCGACCGGGCGGTCGTGATGATGGCAACTGATCACCAGGGCGGTGGTCAGGGGAACGGCCCCCACGGCCAGCCCGCCGACGGCGTCGAACTCGAGATCCTGGAGCTCCTCGAA
>QQVP01000017.1 GCA_003389215.1 Planctomycetota bacterium
CTTCTTGTGTGCCATCGCTCCAACTCGCACCGCGGGTTCGTTCGATCCCCTGTCCTCGACCTCGGGACAGCGCAGACCCGTATTTTTAGCGGTCGACCCACTCGTAGTCAACCTGGGCGTCGATGCCTGGGGCGCGGCCGTCAATGCCCAAGTGAATTTCCTCCTCGCGCTGATCGAATTCGTCGCCGGTCCGCGAAAAGTTGAGCTTGAGCGTCTTGTGGAGAAAGCGGCGTCCCGTGCCGGGCGGCTTGCCCGCCTGATACGCCCCCGAGGGATCGGACCACTTGTAGGCGTTGGTCAAACCCTGCAGAAACACCGCGAAGTAGTCCATCGTGGGGTCGAGGTCCATCCAAGTCACGACGCCCCAGACGCTGCGGTCGTTTTCGTCCGTCGAAACCGGAATCGGCCGCCGACTGATCTCGACCGTATTCTGGAAGTCCGCCAACTCCACCGGCGGTTGCTCGCGGCGATAGATGGCCGCCTTGGCCACCGGGATGATCTGATCCCGATACTCTCGACCGGTCTCGTAGCTCCGCAGCGTGAAGTTCGGAATGAAGCGAATCGGCCCGATATTGGCCAGCATCTGCTCGTGGCTGTCGACCCGTGCGATCGTCGACGCGTTGGGCGGCGCTCCTTCCTCTTCGCTCGGTTCCGGCGTCATGTGCTGACCGTTGTTGGTGATCCGGAACACCATGTACCAGACGAGTTTCTCCTTCATGCGACCGTTGGGCTGAGGCACATCGACCCGGATCATCCGCATCGGTTTGAAGGCAAACTGCAGGTGCCAAACGCCCCGACGAAACATCGTGGCGTTGGCCCGTTCGTCAAGCGTATGCGACTTGGCCACCGCCTCCTGCGGATCCCAGGCCAGGTTCGCCGCTTTGACCTCGACGATCGGATGCTCTTCGCCCGTCTCTTCCTCCGAGCGAGCCACGGGAACGACCGTCTCGACGCCCGGGGCAAGCTGGCGATAACGACGCTGCTCGGCCGCGTCGCGATCGACTTCGGCGGCCCACGCCAACGGCGACACCGTGACTGCGGTAAACATCAAAACGAGCGCGATGCCGGTTTGGAGAATTCGAGCGGGCCGAATGGTGAGTGACGTTGAGCGAGACATGGCGTTCCCACGAGAGAGCGGTACGTGGCGGGATGCGGCCTGACGGGCCCCTGAAACCAGGCCCAATTGGCGCAGCCCTTCCCTGGCTCTCCATTATACTCCGCCCCCGAATTCGCGGGAAAACAGGGGCCTTTTCCCGCGGTTCGAGCCGGCATCGCCGCCCTTTTTTTCAGTCCCCCGGTTCTTCAGTTCCCTGGGCATCGTCGGTCCCCAAGGCCGAGATTTCGCGCCGATCTCCACGGCCATCGCCGGGCCTCACACCCCGGCCGGATGCAGCCGCCAGCGAACCTCGACCGAGCGCTTCGCGGCGCTGGCCAGGGCCTCTGCATTCGCGTAGCGGCCCACGGAAATCGCCCTGCCAGGAACGCTCGTTTCCAGCACGTCGACCGTCAGGGGCCAGGGCTCCAGGGCCACTTCCAACGGCTGCGTCTCGTCGTGGGAGAGCGGGATCATCTTCAGCGGCTCGTGTGCCGTGGCCAACTCCAGCGGTTCGTGCTGCGCCGCGCAACAGAGCCAGAGACTCATGCGATCCCACAGTTGCAACAGGATCAACGCCTCGTCGGCCGCCGTGGCCGTATTCACCGTGGCCTGCTGCTGCCACTGGCGACGCCACTGGCCAATGCGAGCCTCGAATTCGGCCAACCATTGCTCGGCCATCACGGCGTCGTCGGCGCCGCGTGATGCCGCGTCCGATTGCCTCAGCAGGAACACGAAGTGGGCCGCCGTCGTCGCGGCCGCCAGCGGCCCAAACTCGGCGCACCGCTCGATCGACGCCCGCCATATCGGCAGCGAGTCGGTCAAACGCATCTCCGTGAAACTCGTCGGACGGGCCTCGTCCGGATCGACGCCGGGGGCCTCTTCCCAGGCCAGCCAGCCATCGTCGTGGTGATACGCCGTGGCGACCAGCTGCGCCCGAGCCGACGGCGAGACGAACACGTCCTCATGCCAGCGGGTCGCCAGCTCGCCCGAGATGCGGGCATGCTCGACTTGCGAGATAAGCACCCACGTGGGCCGTCCGTGGGGATCGGTGGCCGTGCGTCGAATCGTCATGGATCGAGTCCGCCCTCGAGACCAGATCGAGCAAGGATCCCGCGAGTGCGAGGTCCCCCCGCGCCGGAGCGGCGCGGGCAAGGCACTGTGGGACCACAGCCGTCAGCCTAGAGCGGGTTTAGTTTATCTCTAGCGTCTTGGCTAGCTGCGGCTGTGCTTGGCTACGTCGACCTGTATCGACGAATTTACCAATTCGTCTGCTTCGGTCTCCTTGCCAAACTTGCCTCGCCCACGCCAACGACGCAACACCTATCCTAAACACGCTCTAGAACAACCTTGCCCCGTGGCCAAATCGGCCCGTCAGCCCTGTCAGCCCCGTTATCCCGGTCAACAGCCGTGGGCCGGAGGGGCCCGGGCTCAACGTCGGGGTGCGTCGCTGGTGGCCTCCGCGGCGGCCTGCGTCTCACGCCCCGTCAGCATTTCCAGGCTGGAGACGATCACCTGGTCAGCCATGGCGAACGACTCAAGCAGCGACTCCTCCATGGTGAACACCAGCGAGACGCGGCGTCCGTCACGGGCCGAGACGAGGTAGTAGATCCAGCGAATCGGCAGCTCGGCCACCCGACCGGCGACCTCGACGCGATAGACCACGCGGTCGGCCTCGTCCATCGACTGCTTGGCCCGGACGAATTGTCCGAATTTCGCCCCCAGCACGCGTTTCACGTCGGCCTGAAAATCTTCGAGCGAAATCCGCTCGCCCTCCTTCAGAGGCTTCAGGTCGAGCACGTTGCACTGGGCAATCAACTCGCCGTCGTCGACCAGCCGCATCGCCAGACGTTGTCCCACCTCGCCCGTCACGTGCCAGCGACGATCGTGCAGAAAGCGAACGCGCCGGTCGGCAGTCACAAATTCCAACAGGGCGAGACCTTCGTCTTCGTCGAGGTCGAGGCTCTGCAGCTGGTCGACCGCCAAAGGCTCGGACGAGTCGAGCGGCGCCAGGTGCATCTTCAGACGCGCCGCGACGTCGACGCCCGGCGATACGTGGCCGACTTCCCGCTCTTCCTGCCAGTGCAGCTCGAGCCCGTTGATCTGCCGGCGCTGGCGGTGGAAATAGTAGCGACACTTCAGTTCGATCTTGGTCGCGATTCCGTCGATCGCCCCGTGGACCGTGCCGGTCATTTCGATCTTGGCCAGCTTGTCGGTCAGCTCGTAGAGCTTCGACTCCACGTCGGCGTGGCCGACCGCGTCGAGCCCGAACAAGAGGGCCATCGTCTCTTCGCTTTGCTTCCAGGTCGCATTGAGAGTGCGCGGCTGATTGTCGTCGGGCAGCAGGCGGTCGATCATCAGGCTGTCCCCAGGGAGCTCGACCAGATCGAGTTCCTCGCGGGTCAGCGCCCCGGCGGGCCGGCGCAGCACGACGCGACTGTCGGCGAGCGAGGCCACCATCAGGCGGCGATCTTCACTCAGTTTAGGATGCAACTGTTGGTCTTCGATCTTCAGGTCCGCTTTGACCTCGTCGTAGAACCGCACGGAGCGCAGCGGCGCGGCCGATCCCGGCTCGCCCACGGGCGGAACGAGCCGTTCCTGGTGGCGAACCAAGGCGTCGACTTCCATCGGCAGCCGCGTGTCCTTTCCTTCGGCATGCACCAGCAGATGACCGCTGACCTCGAGCGAGATCCCGACACGTCGCAGAGCGTCGGGCTGGGCGGCTGGTCGCAGCCGGACGGAGTCCTCGGCCTGGGCCGGAGTTGCCAGCAGAGCGAACAAGGCGCACAAGCAGGCGAGAAAGCCCCAAATGCGGAAGAAACGGGCATTGGCCATGGCAATTTTTCCCTTCCCCGAACGAATCACTTGTCCGACGAGGCCTGTGGGCTCGAGGCCTGTGGGCTCGTCGAGAATGCGGACCTGAGCACGCCTTCCGGCTACCGGTCGCGAGGAGATCGCAATGGCTAGATCGACCTTTCCCAGCCGGCAAATCCAGTCCAACCCCACCACTGGCCACCTGGGGACTCCCAGTCGACCTAGCCCGCCCAAAGCACCAGTTGGAAACTGGCAATTTGGCCCCGGTCCAACGTCGGAATCGGATTCTTGAGAAATTTCTAAGTTATTTAATAACAGACATTTAGAGGAGCTATCGAGAGGCCGCTAGCCTTGACTTGGAAAGAAAAAAGGGCCTAGCGCGCGAACTTTCTATCGACCCGAAACGACTAAGATACGTACAACTAATGCGAACAATCGACACAACCGAGTGATTTCCGGCACGCCGAGGCGTACGGACGGAACAGCACACGGCCATGTCTAGGTGGCGAGCGTTCGCGGGGCCAAGTTGCGTGAAAGAGGTTCAAGCGCGCATCCGGAGCCCACGTGCGGTCGGAGTCTGGGATCGTTCCGACTTGGATTTTGATTGATCGTGACCTTCAAGTGCGGAAGGAGACGCAGGGACAACCTTGCAAGGTCAATGATTGGAAGAGGCCCGTCATGCATACCGACTATCGGAGTTCCGCCATTCGCGAGTTGCGCGACGAGCAGGTGCAAACCGCCACGCGCCAGCAGCAGCTAGATCAGGCCGAGCGCGCCGAGCAATTGCTCGACGAACTCGATCCCGAACGTAGCTATCCCTATAGCCTTGTCTACCGACGTATCGCCAACGGGGCCGCCCAGGCCGGCGAACTCGGTTCGCGCAACCGGATCGCCGGAAACGACGTCCGGCACGATCTCCGTCTCTTTGTCGAAGACATCTCGGACGCCGCCGCCGTGCCGGCCGATGCCGCGGGCGAGCGCGTGCTGACCGTCGAAGAGCTCAGCAAGATGCTCGACGTTTCGACAAAGACCATCTCGCGCTGGCGACGGCAGGGGCTCATCGGACGCCGCTTCGTGGTCGACGGCCGCAAGCGCGTCGGCTTTCTGCAGAGCAGCGTCGAGAAGTTCATCGCGCAGAACAACGATAAGGTGCGGCGCAGCTCGCGTTTCCGCCAGATGACCGACCACGAACGCCGGCAAATCGTGGAGACGGCCCGCCGCCTGTTCGACGCCGGCTATACCCGGCCCGAGGTTGCCAAGCGGGTTGCCGAGCGGATGGATCGCAGTCTGGAAACCGTGCGCAGCGCCATCCGGCAGTACGATCGCCAGAATCCCGAACGGGCCGTATTTCCCAGCTCGGGGGCGCCGTTGTGCGAGAACACGCGGACGCAGATCTACCGGCAGTATCGCCGCGGCGAGTCGGTCGATTCGCTGGCCAAGCGATATAGCCGCACGAAGACGACCATCTACCGCGCGATTTCGGAGATGCGTCTGGCGCAGGTCATGGAGCTGCCGCTCGATTTCATCCCCAATGCGCAATTTCCGCGGGTTCGCAACGACGAGGCGATCTTGGCCCCGTTGCCCGAGCCCGAGGTCAAGGCACGAAAGACACGAGCGCCGAGCGGCTTGCCGCCCTACCTGGCCAGTCTCTACGAGGTGCCGCTGTTGACGCGCGAGCAGGAGTATCACCTGTTCCGCAAGTTCAACTTCGCCAAGTACCGAGCGTCGAAGCTCCGCGAGAAACTCGATCCGAAGAACCCGGAAAAGGAGATTCTGACTGAGATCGAGCGGCTCTACGACATTGCCGTAGAGACGAAGAACCTGATCGTGCGGTCGAACCTCCGCCTGGTTGTGTCGATCGCCAAGCGGCATGCCGCGGCCAGCGAGAACTTCTTCGAGCTGGTCAGCGACGGCAACATGTCGCTGATCCGCGCGGCCGAGAAGTTCGACTTTGCCCGCGGGAACAAGTTCAGCACCTACGCCAGCTGGGCGATCATGAAGAACTTCGCGCGGACCATTCCGGGCGAGCTGCGTCATCGCGATCGCTTCCGGACCAGCTACGACGAGATGTTCGGCGTGACCGAAGAGCGTCGCAGCGACTGGTACGAACAGGAAAGTGCCCATCGCCAGCGGGTCGGCGAGATCGAGAAGATCTTGCGTCGCCTCGACGAGCGCGAGCAGAAGATCATCATCAATCGCTTCGGCCTCGATCACAGCGTCGAACCGCAGACGCTCAAGGAGGTCGGCGAGGTGATGGGCGTGACCAAGGAGCGCGTCCGCCAGATCGAAGCGCGGGCCCTGAACAAGCTGCGAGCCGCCGCGATCGAGGAGCGCATCGATCTCCCCGAAGCTTCGTAAGCGATTTGCAGATATAGATTTAGTCGCCCCAGCGAGGGGCTTGAGAGTCGGAGGGTCGTTCGAAAGCCGCCACGGATAGAGCTCCCCAGGTCTGGCCGATCGCTGCCCCGGCAGCATCGTGCTAGCTCGCCATCCCGCCGCCCAGCATGGGGCCGGGGAGGCGGTTTGGGCCGCAGAGGAGCTTTTCCGCAGCTTTCGGACGGCCCTTTTTTGCGCGCTGGCGACGAGATCGCCTCGACGGCCGCCGGGGGCGTTGGTCCCGGGCCCTGGACCCAGAGTCCGGACCGAGGTCCGAATTTGGCAGAGTTTGCGGGCCGGCGGAGCGGCCAGCCCATATTGCAACGCCGATTCGGTTCGGTATATTTAGTAGTTTTCGTGGTGGGATTTGATCGCTAGCGTAGCTCAATTGGCAGAGCAGTTGATTTGTAATCAACAGGTTGTGGGTTCAAGTCCCTCCGCTAGCTCGTTCGCAAGCGCGCCTAGATAGAATCAACAACGCGGTCGCGGCCGGCGCGTGGCGTCGCCAAGCACCGCCGAGCCTGGAGCGCTTGAAGACCGTGAGGCCGGACGTCGAGATTTGAGTTGGCGCGAGATTTAGGTTGGCGCCCGACTGAGTTGGCGCCCGACGCTCGAACCGCTTTCGATTCCGTCCGACGGGACCCATTTGTTTGTGGACGAGTTGTCACGGAGACGAACGGGCCTGTCACGAAGAGAAAGGGGGGTTTCCCGAGCGGTCAAAGGGGTCAGACTGTAAATCTGATGGCATTGCCTTCGCAGGTTCGAATCCTGCACCCCCCAATTCAGGAACCTCGATTGGAATTCGATTGAAACGAGAACGCTGGCCGGGTGGTCCCGATCGGCAACAACCACTGGCAAGAACCACTGGCATCGAAAATTGGGCGAACGGACCAACCGCTTGCGGATGTAGCTCACTGCCCGCTTGCGGATGTAGCTCACTGCGGGTGTAGCTCAATGGTAGAGCCATAGCCTTCCAAGCTAAAGACGAGGGTTCGATTCCCTTCACCCGCTTTTGCTGGCAACTCGGCGAAGCGGCGCGCGACCGAAGGTTGCCGCAGCAACTTGCCGCAAACCGCGACCGCCGCTGCCTGCCGCACGATGACGCCGAAGCATGAATCCCCACCGGAGTTCACCCACCAAGAAACGCTGCGCTGGATCGCGCACTGCTGCTGTAGCTCAGTTGGTAGAGCGCGTCCTTGGTAAGGACGAGGCCATGGGTTCAAGTCCCATCAGCAGCTTCCCAAGTTGAGAGTTCATTTTCGGATGAACGCTACCCGTTTCCACAAACCCCTTAGCGGTCGGAATTTGTAGACCAAAAACGAGGAACCACGAATGGCCAAGGATACTTTCGAACGCACCAAGCCGCACGTTAACGTCGGAACGATCGGACACATCGATCACGGCAAGACGACTTTGACCGGCGCCCTGCTCGCGCGTCAGTCGCACAAGGGCCTGGCCAGCTTCAAGTCGTATGCCGACATCGCCAAGGGCGGAACCGTCCGCGACGAGACCAAGACCGTCACGATCGCCGTCTCGCACGTCGAGTACGAGACCGATACCCGGCACTATGCCCACATCGACTGCCCCGGCCACGCCGACTTCATCAAGAACATGATCACCGGCGCCGCCCAGATGGACGGAGCGATCCTGGTCGTTTCGGCCGCCGACGGTCCGATGCCGCAAACCCGCGAGCACATCCTGCTTGCCCGTCAGGTCGGCGTGCCGCGAATCGTGGTGTTCCTCAACAAGGTCGACCTGGTCGACGACGAAGAGCTGCTCGACCTCGTGGAACTGGAGCTTCGCGAGTTGCTCTCGCACTACGGTTTCCCGGGCGACGAAATTCCGATTGTCCGCGGGGCCAGCAAGCCGGCCTACGACAACCCGGGCGACGATGCGGCCTGCGCCAGCATCGACGAGCTGCTCGAGGCGATCGACTCCTACATTCCCGAGCCGGAACGTGACGTCGACAAGCCGCTCTTGATGGCGATCGAAGACGTCTTCTCGATCGAAGGACGTGGCACCGTGGCGACCGGGCGTATCGAGCGCGGTAAGGTCAACGTCGGCGACGAGATCGAAATCGTCGGTCTCCATCCCGAATCGACCAAGACCGTTTGCACGGGTGTCGAGATGTTCAACAAGACGCTCGACTCCGGACAGGCAGGCGACAACGTCGGCATGCTGCTCCGCGGCGTGAAGCGCGACGAAATCGAACGCGGTCAGGTGCTGGCCAAGCCAGGCTCGATTACCCCGCACACCAAGTTCGAGGCCGAAGTCTACGTGCTGGGCAAGGACGAAGGTGGACGTCACACGCCGTTCTTCAGCGGCTACCGTCCGCAGTTCTACTTCCGCACGACCGACGTGACCGGTGCCGCCAACCTGATGGGCGATGCCGAGATGTGCATGCCGGGCGACAACGCCAAGCTGAGCATCGAGCTCGGCAAGCCGATCGCCATGGACGACGGCGTCCGCTTCGCCATTCGCGAAGGGGGTCGCACCGTGGGATCGGGCGTGGTCACCAAGATTATCGAATAGGATCCAACCCGGGCTCCGCCCGCCGGCTGCCACGGCGGGCGGAGCTCTTTTGCCAAACCATGTAGGGGTGTAGCTCAATTGGCAGAGCGCTGGTCTCCAAAACCAGAGGTTGCGAGTTCGATTCCCGCCGCCCCTGCCATGAACACCAAAGCCGTCGTCGAGTTGGCCGTTTTCGAGACGGCTGTTGTCGAGATTACGGAGTCGGAATTTACGGAGTCGGAATTACCGAGCCGAACGCCCCGGCAAGTCGTCGCCCGAGAGTCGCGAGTTACTCGCGGCATGGAACGCCGCTAGTCCCTTTTGTTTTCGCCGCTCGGCTCCCGTTTGCCGCCGCCCCTCGTTGAGGATGTCATGTCGACCGCCAAGACTGCCAAGCAGGAAAAAGCCGCGCCGTCCACTTCGTTCTTCGGCAATCTGCTGCAGACGGGGCTGTACAAGCGCAATCAAGGCCGCATCGCCCGTCAGGTGACCTTCGCCGCGGCGTGGATCCTGATCAGCCTGGGCGCGTGGCGGATGAGCGAGACGTACGGCCTGTCCGATATCCACATGCGGTTGACGGTTCCGGCGCTGTTGGTGCTGTTCGGTTTCTGGTTTGCCTATCGCCTGGTCAATCTGCCAACGTTCGCCGAGTTCCTCATCGGCGTCGAGGCGGAGATGGTCAAGGTCTCCTGGCCGACCCGTGCCGAGCTCATTCGCGGTTCGATGGTCGTGCTGTTTACGATCTTCTTCCTGGCGGCGTTGCTTTACTCGTACGACCTGTTCTGGAACACCGTCTTCTGGTTCATCGGCATCGTACCGGATCAACCACAGTGAGGCCGGCTGCGGCCGAACAAGGGTGGCACTCGTGTTTAAAGAACAACCAAAACCGGTAACGGACGAAACGGCCGCGGCAACGCCCGCGATTCCGCCAACAGAGAATCCGTCGGAAAAGAGCCCGCCGGAAGAGAGTGCGGGGATGCCTGGCGAGAGCGCGCCCGAGGCGGCCACGCCCGAAGCTGCGATGCCTGAGACGAGTCCGCCGGAGAGCGATC
The DNA here is from genome assembly GCA_003389215.1 of Planctomycetota bacterium. Lineage (GTDB taxonomy): Bacteria > Planctomycetota > Planctomycetia > Pirellulales > UBA7805 > MB-PLM-2. The sequence continues at coordinate 9,847 of QQVP01000017.1, forward strand.
CCACGGCTGCGGAAACTCCCGCTGCGGAAACTCCCGCTGCCGACGCGGCGAGCGACGATGTCGACTCGGCGACGCCACGCGGCTTCGACGAGGAAGAGGAACAGTACGCCGAGTGGGCGGACGACGACGAGGTTGCCGAAGCCGCCCCGGAGGACGCCGATCTTGGCGACGTGGAAGACGTCGCCCCGCTGGAAGAGACCCCCGACGAAGAAGAGCAGCCCGCCACCGAAGCCCTGGAGATGGACTGGTACATCCTCAAGGTGCAGAGCAATCGCGAGGACTCGATCGCCTCGGCGCTGCAGCGACGGGTCAAGGTCGCCGGGCTCGACAAGTTCTTCGATCAGATCATCGTTCCGGTCGAGATGGTCACCGAGTTCAAGGCGGGCAAGCGCCGCGTCGTGAAGCGGAAGCTCTATCCCGGCTACATCGTCGTGCACATGTCGATTAACGACGAGACCTGGTTCCTGGTGCGCGAGACTCCAGGCATTGGCGATTTTACCGGCTCGGCCGGTCGGCCCACGCCGATGTTGCCGCAGGAAGTGAATCGCATCATCAAGAAGGACGAAGACGTCGTCGCGGAAGAGCCGAAGCTGCAGATCGGCTTCCGCTCCGGCGATCAGGTAAAAATCAACGAAGGAACCTTCGAGAACTTCGAAGGGGAAGTCGAGGCGGTCGACACCACCAGCGGTCGGGTCACCGTCATGATCAATATTTTCGGCCGGTCGACGCCGGTCGAACTGGAACACTGGCAGATCGAGGCCGTCTAAGGCGACACGATCGCGCGGCCCATCGATTCGAGCAACGACGAACATGGCAAAACAACTTCAAGGCACGGTCAAGTTTCAGGTTCCCGGGGGTCAGGCCACGCCCGCCCCGCCGGTCGGTACGGCGTTGGGCCGTTTCGGAATCAACCTGGGACAATTCGTTCAGCAATTCAACGATCGCACGAAGGAAGCCGGCGGCATGCCGATTCCGGTGGTCGTGAACGTCTACAACGACCGTACGTTCGAGTTTACGACGAAGAGTCCTCCGGCGGCCGCGCTGCTCAAGAAGGCGGCCAACATCGCCAAGGGTTCTGGAGTTCCCCACAAGGAGAAGGTGGGTCAGGTGACATCCGCGCAGGTGGAAGAGATCGTGAAGATGAAGATCGAAGATCTCAACGCCCGCGACGTGGAACATGCCAAACGAATGATCGAAGGAACCGCCCGGAGCATGGGACTGGAAGTGGTCGAAGGCTAATTGGCCGACGCTCCCATTCTGCGACATGCCCATCCCGGCGAGGTAGCACACACATCATGGCACCGACCAGCAAACGTATGCAGAGCCTGCGCGGCAAGTGCAAGGACAAGACGACGATGGGCCTGCCCGAAGCAGTGGCCCTGCTCAAGGAATTCGACACCACGAAGTTCGACCAGACGGTCGAAATCGCCATGCGGCTGGGCGTCGACGACAAGCAGGCCGATCAGATCGTGCGGGGTTCGATCGTGCTGCCGCACGGCATTGGCAAGTCGAAGACGGTCGTCGTCTTCGCCAAGGGAGCCGCGGCCGACGAAGCCACCGAGGCGGGCGCCGACTTTGTCGGTGCCGAGGATCTGGCCGAGAAAATCAAAGGCGGCTGGCTCGAATTCGACACCTGCATCGCCGCCCCCGACATGATGGGCCTGGTCGGTCCGCTCGGTCGGGCGCTCGGTCCGCGCGGCTTGATGCCCTCGCCCCGGGCCGGCACGGTCACGCCCGACGTCGGCAAGGTCGTCAAAGAGTACAAGGCCGGTAAGGTTGAGTTTCGCAACGACAAGGGCGGCATCGTACATGCCGTGGTCGGCAAGCTCAGCTTCGAAGCCAACAAGTTGGAAGAGAACATTCAGTCCTTTATCGATCGCATCATGGGCATGAAGCCGGCCACGATTAAGGGACAATACCTGCGTGGGATTTCGATCAGCGCCACGATGAGCCCGGGAATTCGCATTGCCATTTAGATCGCCAAGCGGCGGTGTCAGGTCACGGTAAATCGCATGAGTAAGTTTGTAAAAAACCTGGTAAGCGAGCACTTTCGCGGTCGCTTCGACGGCGTGGAGAGCGCGCTGTTGGTGAACGTGATCGGGCTCGACGCCAATTGTTCGGCGGCCCTCCGCAAGGAATTGCGGGACAAGGGCTTCGAGCTGATGGTCATCAAGAACAGCCTGGCACGCCGGGCCACGGAAGGAACGCCGCTCGAGGCGGCCTTCACCGAGGCCAAGGGGACGCTGGCCGTGATGTGGGGCGGCGAGGACATCGTCTCGCTGGCCAAGGAGTTTGTCCGCATCAGCCGCCTGCCCGAGTACGAGGGCTTCGAGGCTCGCGGCGGCGTGATGGAAGGCAACGCCCTGTCGGCCGACGAGGTGAAGGCCGTCAGCAAGTGGCCCTCGCGCGAAGAACAGTTGAGTATTCTGATGGGTCAGCTTCTCGGACCGGGTGCGCAGCTCAGCGGCGCTTTGCTCGGACCGGGAGCCCTGTTGGCCAGTCAGATCGAGAAGAAGGCGGACGGCGCCGAAGGCGAAGAAGCCGCCGCCTAGCGGGACGTATTCCCCAAAGTGACGTATTCCCCGAGTATCGTATTCCACGGATGAACCAGAGGCGTGCAGGAAAGGTCAAAGCCCCGAGCAACCACAAGGCGAATTGACGAGACGAACCGGTTAACGACGGTCCGGCGGAGGGCGGCAGTTTTCGTCTCGGCACCCGCAATTCGAATGGTCCTGGCGGCGACCAGCATTTCCCCGCAAAACCAATAGTTTTCGAAGCAAGCGAAAGGAAGAGTTCCGATGAGTGACGACGCAACGGCCACGGTAGAATTTTCTGCTGAGACCAAGACGCTCGGCGACCAGCTGGCGGAGCTGACGCTGAAACAGGCGAAAGAACTGAGCGACTACCTCAAAGACGAACACGGCATCGAGCCGGCCGCCGGTGGCGGTGTGGTAATGGCCCCGGCCGGTGGCGGTGGTGGTGAAGGTGGCGACGGCGGTGGAGCGGCCGAGCAGACCGAGTTCGACGTGGTCTTGGAAGCCTTTGGCGACAAGAAGATCGGCGTCATCAAGGTCGTCCGCGCCGAGACCGGCCTGGGCCTGAAGGAGGCCAAGGAGCTGGTCGACGGGGTGCCGAGCAAGGTGAAGGAAGGTATTTCCAAGGAAGACGCCGAGAAGCTCAAGGCCGCCCTGGAAGAAGCCGGCGCCACGGCTGCCATCAAGTAGCTGTCTTAACTTAACCGAGCGACGAGCAAACACAGGGTCCAGGCGCCGCCGTGATCGCCGGCGCCGCGACCCTCGACCCAACCCCGCTTTCGCGGTTCTCAGAATCGCGATCAACCCGCTGCGGAGTCGCCGCAGCCCTACTTAGCGACAGATCCCTGACGCCACGACCCGCCTCCGCGCAGCGAGCCGCCGGAAAGAAATCGGAACTTTTCGGCAACCGACTTCGTGACCGCGCTCGCGTTGCGCGCGGACGTCGCTCTTGCCACCTTCGGTTTTCTGGCACGCCCTCCGCACTTCAGCTCGGGCCACCGAACCGAATCGAGACCCACCTAGCCCATCGAATCAACGAACCGAACCAAAGAACCGCGATTCACGGTTCCTACGTGAACGAGACTCGAAGGAGTTGACCCGCTTATGGCCACTACGGACCAACGACGCCTCAATCCCACGGAAGTTCGCCGCTTCGGCAGCCGCCAGGACGACTTCGTCATTCCGGCCCTGACCGAAATTCAGACCGTCAGTTTCGAGCGCTTCCTGCAATACGAAGTTGCCTCGGACAAGCGGAAGGACATGGGCTTGGAAGGCGTGCTGCAGGAGATCTTCCCCATCGAGAGCTACGACAAAACGTTGCGGCTCGAGTACCTGCGTTACGAGTTGGGCAAGCCGCGTTACGAGCCGGACGAATGCCGGCAGTTGCGGCTCACCTATGGCCGTCCGTTTCGCGTCTGGCTGCGGTTGACCAAAGAGGAGCCGATCGAGGAAGAGGTCTACCTGGGCGACATGCCGATCATGCTCGGCGGCGGCGAGTTCATCATCAACGGGGCCGAGCGGGTCGTGGTCAGCCAGCTGCACCGCTCGCCGGGGGTCGACTTCGTCCGCGAGGCCGACACCAGCGACCGTCTGCTGCACAGCTGCCGCATCATCCCCGAACGCGGAAGCTGGATCGAACTGAACGTCGGCAAGAAGGATACGCTCGCGGTCCGCATCGACCAGAGCGGTCGCTTTTCGGCGATGACGCTGTTGCGGGCGATGGACCCCAAGTACAGCCTCAACAGCGACATCATCAAGTCGTTCTACAAGACCAGCGCCGAGAAGATCGTCGACGGCCGGAGTGCCTCGAAGGTCGAAGGCAAGATCGCCGTCGATGACATCGTCTATCCCGCCAAGAGCGATCGCGCCGGCGAAGTGATCGTCGAGTCGGGTCACAAGATCTCCAAGAACGCCGCCGAGACGATCTGCACCTCCGGCTTGACCAGCGTCCAGGTGATGCCCGAGCCGAAGAGCATGTTGATCTTCAACAGCCTGGCCGAAGACAACACCTCGAGTCACGAAGAAGCGTTGCTGCGCATTTACCAGCGGCTGCGACCGGGCAACCCTCCGCAGCTGGAAAAGGCCAAAGCCCTGTTCGCCGAGAAGTTCTACGACACGAACCGCTATCGACTGGGCAAGGTCGGCCGCTTCCGCATCAACCGCAAGTTGGGCCTCAAGGTGCCCGACTCGGAAATGACCCTGCGGCCCGAGGACCTGCTGGCCTCGATTCGCTATCTGATTCAGCTCGTCTCGGGCGACGCCAGGGCGGAAGTCGACGACATCGACCACTTGGGCAATCGTCGGCTGCGGACGATCGACGAATTGGCCTGCGACGAAATGCGCAAGGGCTTCCTGAAGCTACGCCGCACGGTGCAAGAGCGGATGAGCCTGAAAGACGTCGAGGAGATGACGCCGCGGAGCCTGGTCAATCCGAAGAGCATCTCGGCGGCGATCGAATACTTCTTCGGTCGCGGCGAACTCTCGCAGGTCGTCGACCAGACCAACCCGCTCTCGATGCTCACCCACGAGCGACGTTTGTCGGCGCTCGGTCCGGGTGGTTTGAACCGCAAGCGGGCCGGCTTCGAAGTCCGCGACGTGCATATCTCGCACTATGGCCGCATCTGCCCGATCGAGACGCCGGAAGGCACCAACATCGGCCTGATCTCGAGCCTGGCGATGTATTCGGCCGTCGACGAGTACGGATTCCTGGTCACGCCTTACCGCAAGGTATCCAAAGGCAAGCTGACGAACGACGTGGTTTGGCTGCGGGCCGACGAAGAGGCCGAGGCCTATGTCGCCCCGGCCGATGCGGCGACCAAGGGGGACAAGCTCTCCGACGACATGATCATCGCCCGACGTCTGGGCGACTTCGAATCGGTCTCCGCGGAGAAGATTCAGTACATCGACGTCGCGCCGAGCCAGATGGTCGGCGTTTCGGCCGGTTTGATACCGTTCCTGGAGCACGACGACGCCAACCGCGCCCTGATGGGCTCCAACATGCAGCGACAAGCCGTTCCGCTGCTGGTGACCGAGCCGCCTATCGTCGGCACCGGCCTGGAAAAGGACGTGGCAACGAACTCCAGCATGGTCATTCGCGCCCGCAAGAAGGGCACCGTCACGTACGTCGACGGTTCGCGGATGGAGATCGGCGGCGAGACGTATCAGCTGCGGAAGTTCGTCGGACTGAACGAACGAACTTGCCAGAATCAAAAGCCGCTGGTATCGCTGGGCCAGAAGGTCGAGAAGGGCGACGTGATTGCCGACGGAGCCGCCACCTTCAAGGGTGAGCTCGCTTTGGGTCGCAACGTGTTGGTCGCGTTCATGGCCTGGGACGGCTACAACTTCGAGGACGCCATCATCATCAGCGAAGAGTTGGTGCAGGACGATGCCTACACCTCGATCCATATCGAAGAGTTCGACATCGAGATCCGCGAGACGAAGCTCGGTCGCGAGGAATTCACGCGCGACATTCCGAATGTCAGCGAGAAGGCCCTGCAGAGCCTGGACGAGAGCGGTATCGTGCAGATCGGCACCTACGTGCGCCCCGGCGACATCCTCGTCGGCAAGGTGTCGCCCAAGTCGAAGACCGAGCTGACCCCGGAAGAGAAACTGCTGCACGCGATCTTCGGACGTGCGGGCGAAGATGTGAAGAACGATTCGCTCGAAGTTCCCTCCGGTGTCGAAGGCATCGTGATCGACACCCAGAAGTTCTCGCGTCGTATGAGCCTGAGCGACGACGAGCGAAAGTTGTTCGAGAAGTCGCTGAAGGAAGCGGAAGCCGAAGGCAATGCCGAGATCGCCGGCAAGTTCGGCGCCATGATCGGCGAGATGGAGACGGTGCTCGGCCGCACCATCACCGACGAAGACGGCACCCCGCTGGTCAAGGATCAGGATCCGAAGTTCGTCGCCGAACAGGCGACCCGCTTCAAGCTCAGCTGGCTGAACATTCGCAGCAGTCAGCGCCAGAGCGACATCGAGCAGATCTACGACAACCACTGGGCGACCGTGGAAGCGGCGATCGATGACCGCGATCGCCGACTCAACTCGATGAAGCGCGGCGACGAGCTGCGCAGCGGCGTGCTGCAAATGGTCAAGGTGTACATTGCCACCAAGCGGGTCATCTCGACCGGCGACAAGATGGCCGGCCGGCACGGGAACAAGGGCGTGATCGCCCGCATCCTGCCGCGCGAGGACATGCCCTTCCTGGCCGACGGCACCCCGGTGCAGATCATGCTCAACCCGTTGGGCGTGCCGAGCCGTATGAACGTGGGACAGATTCTCGAGACGCACCTCGGCTGGGCCGGCGCGAAGCTCGGCTTTCAGGCGATCACTCCGGTCTTCGACGGAGCCACCGAGGAGACCATCCACGAGACCCTGCGCGACGCGGGTCTGCCCGAGACCGGCAAGGTGCAGCTGTTCGACGGCCGCACCGGCGAACCGCTCGAGCAGGAAACGACCGTGGGCTACATCTACATGCTGAAGTTGCATCACCTGGTCGACGAGAAGGTGCATGCCCGCAGTACGGGCCCCTACTCGCTCATCACGCAGCAGCCGCTCGGCGGCAAGGCTCGTTTTGGCGGCCAGCGTTTTGGAGAAATGGAAGTGTGGGCCCTGGAAGCGTACGGGGCCGCCTACATTCTGCAGGAGCTGCTGACCGTCAAGAGCGACGACGTCGAAGGTCGCACCAAGATCTACGAGTCGATGGTCAAGGGCGAAAACACGCTCGAGGCGGGCACCCCCGCCAGCTTCGACGTGCTGACGAACGAGATCCGCGGCCTGGGTCTGAACATGCAACTGGAAAAGCGACGCATCTAACTTTGTTCGGTTCAGGGAAGAACCGCGCGAGCATCATAACGATCCATCCAATTCACGCACCGCAAGTAACGAGGTACTGGGAATGAGCATTGGTGAAGGCTCTTACGATCGCATTAACGACTACGTGTCGGTGAAGATCAGCCTGGCCCGCCCTCACGATATTCGCAGTTGGTCCTTCGGCGAGGTCAAGAAGCCGGAGACGATCAACTACCGCACCTATCGTCCGGAAAAGGACGGTCTGTTCTGCGAGCGCATCTTCGGTCCCGAAAAGGACTGGGAATGTTCCTGCGGCAAGTACCGCGGCATGAAGTACAAGGGCATGATCTGCGACCGCTGTGGCGTGAAGGTCACGCACAGCCGCGTGCGTCGCAAGCGGATGGGCCACATCGAGCTGGCCGCCCCGGTCGTGCACATCTGGTTCTTCAAGGCGATGCCCAGTCGCTTGGGCAATCTGCTCGCCATGAAAACGACGAGCCTCGAAAAGGTGATCTACTTCCAGGATTACGTGGTCACCAATCCCGGCGACACGCCGCTGAAGAAACAGCAACTGCTGACCGAAGAGGAAATGCGCTCGGCGATCGAGCAGTATGGCGACGGTTCCTTCGAGGCCGAGATGGGCGCCGAGGCGATTCGCAAGTTGCTGGCCGACATGGATCTCGTGCAGCTCTCCGAGCAACTCCGCGTCGATCTGGCCGAGACCGGCTCGAAGCAGAAGGCCAAGGAGCTGATCAATCGGCTCAAGATCGTCGAGGCGATTCGCGATAGCGATAACAAGCCCGAGTGGATGGTGCTCGACGTCATTCCGGTGATCCCGCCCGACTTGCGCCCCTTGGTGTTGCTCGACTCGGGCAACTTTGCCACCAGCGATTTGAACGACCTCTATCGTCGTATCATCAACCGCAACAACCGGCTCAAGAAGCTCGTCGACCTGAACGCGCCCGAGGTGATCATTCGCAACGAAAAGCGAATGCTGCAACAGTCGGTCGACGCCCTGTTCGACAACAACCGCTGCAAGCGACCCGTGCTCGGTTCGAGCAATCGCCCGCTCAAGTCGCTGACCGACATGATCAAGGGTAAGCAGGGCCGTTTCCGCGAAAACCTGCTCGGCAAGCGCGTCGACTACTCGGCGCGTAGCGTGATCGTGGTCGGTCCGCGGCTCCGCCTGCATCAGTGCGGACTGCCGAAGAAGATCGCCCTCGAGCTGTTCCAGCCGTTCATCATTCGCCGGCTCAAGGAACTCGGCCACGCCGATACGATCAAGAGCGCGAAGAAGATGCTCGAGCGCAAGGACGAGGAAGTCTGGGACATCCTGGAAGAGGTAATTCACAATCACCCCGTGCTGCTCAATCGCGCCCCGACGCTTCACCGCATGGGCATTCAGGCCTTCGAGCCGACGCTCGTCGAAGGCAACGCGATTTTGCTCCATCCGCTGGTCTGCAAAGGCTTCAACGCCGACTTCGACGGCGACCAGATGGCCGTGCACCTGCCGCTGTCGATCGAGGCCCAGGTCGAGGCCCACACCCTGATGATGTCGGTGCACAACATCTTCAGCCCTTCCAACGGCGCGCCGATCATCAGTCCCTCGCAGGACGTTGTGATGGGCTCCTACTACATGACCACCATTCTGCCCGACCGCAAGGGTCAGGACATGGTCTTCTCCGATACCCGGGAAGCGCAGCTTGCCTATGCCCTGGGGGTCATCGACACGCACGCCCGGATCAAGGTCAAGCTGCCGGCGGGCAAGCTCGTCAAGTCGGAATCGAGCGACGAGCTGTTGGAAACGCCGCTCGTCGAGACCACCGTCGGCCGGATCATCTTCAACGACGTGTTGCCCGACGCGATGGTCTTCTACAACCTGCCGATGAAGTCGGGCGAGCTGGCCCGCGTCATTTCCGACTGCTATGCCCTGTTGGGTCGGCGAGCCACGATCGAGCTGCTCGACGACATGAACCGGGCCGGTTTCCGCGAGGCGACCCGTAGCGGTCTCTCCTTCGCCACCGACGACCTGATCACGCCGCCGAGCAAGACCCGCATCATTGCCGATGCGGAGAAGCAGGTTCTCAAGACCAACAAGCTTTATGCCCGCGGCATCATCACCGAGGGCGAGCGCTACAACCAAGTGCTCGACTCTTGGACCCATGCCCGTGAGCAGATCACCGGCGAGATGATGGCCGAGCTGGAAAGCGACTATCGCAAGCCGGGCTACGTGAATCCGATCTTCCTGATGGCCCGCTCCGGTGCCCGTGGTGGTGTGGAGCAGATTCGCCAGCTGGCCGGCATGCGTGGCTTGATGGCCAAGCCGTCAGGCAAGATTATCGAAACGCCGATCAAGGCGAACTTCCGCGAGGGCCTCTCGGTGCTCGAGTACTTCAGCTCGACGCACGGGGCTCGCAAGGGTCTGGCCGACACGGCCTTGAAGACGGCCGACTCGGGTTACCTGACGCGTAAGCTGGCCGACGTCGCGCAGAACGTGGTCATCACCATGGACGATTGCGGCACCACCCAGGGAATTACCAAGGGGGTCATCTATCGCGGCGAGAAGGTCGACGTCAGTCTGGCCGACTCGATTCTGGGCCGCGTGAGCCGGACCAACATCGTCAATCCGATCACCGATGAAGTGATCGTCCGCGAAAACGAAATGGTCACGCTCGGCATTGCCCGCAAGATCGAGCAGCTCGGACTGGAGAAGATCCAGGTTCGCAGCCCGCTGACCTGCGACGCGGCATTGGGAATTTGTCGTCGCTGCTACGGCATGGACCTTTCGACCGGTGCGATGGTCGAAGAGGGCATGGCCGTCGGCATCATCGCCGCACAGAGCATCGGCGAACCCGGCACCCAGCTGACGATGCGGACCTTCCACATCGGGGGTGTGGCCAGCACGGACGTCGAACAGAGTGACATCCGCGCCGGCAAGGGCGGCACCGTGCAGTACACCCGCCTGAAGGTCGTCGAGAACGACAAGGGCGAAACCGTCGTGCTGGCCCGCAACGGCGAGATCACGCTGGTCGATCCGAAGGGTCGCGAAATCGAAAAGCACGAGATCCCGGCCGGTGCCAACCTGATGGTCAAGGAAGGTGCCGAAGCGAAGGCCGGCGACATCATCTGCCAATGGGACCCGCACAGCATTCCCATCATCGCCGAGGTCGGCGGCAAGATTCGCTACGAAGACGTCATCGACGGCGAAACGGTCCGCCAGGAGAAAGACCCCAGCGGTCACATCCGCCGCATGGTCATCGAGCACAAAGGCGACCTGCACCCGCAGGTCGTGGTCGAAGACGAAGATGGCAACATCCTCGACTTCTACTACATGCCCGAAAAGGCCTATATCGAAGCGCAAGAAGGCGAGAAGATCTCGGCCGGTGCCCTGCTGGCCAAGACGCCGCGTGAAGCCTCCGGTACCCAGGACATCACCGGGGGTCTGCCGCGAGTGACGGAAATCTTCGAGGCGCGCAAGCCGAAGGACCCGGCCATCATCGCCGAGATCGACGGCACCGTCGAGCTGTTGGGCGAAAAGCGTCGCGGCAAGCGGACGATCATCGTTCGCAGCGAGAGCGGCATCGAACGCGAGCACCTCGTTTCGCACGGCAAGCACCTTCGCGTGCACGCCGGCGACACGGTGCGGGCGGGCGAAGCGCTCGTCGACGGACCATTGGTGCCGCACGACATCCTTCGCATCTCCGGTGAAGAAGCGGTGCAGCAATATCTCGTGCGCGAAATTCAGAACGTCTACCGTTCGCAGCGCGTCGAGATCAACGACAAGCACTGCGAGATCATCGTCGCCCAGATGCTCCGCAAGGTGAAGATCGAGAACCCCGGCGATACCGATCTCTTGCCGGGCAACGTGATGGACAAGTTCGAGTTCCGTCAGGCCAATCAGCACCTGAGCGACTGCGTGAAGATCACGAGCACCGGCGACAGCGAGTTTGCCGAAGGCATCATCGTGCCGAAGGAAACGTTGGAGCAGGCCAATGCCCAGATCGAAGCGCTCGGGGGCGCCACGGCCAAGGGTGGCAAGCCACGTCCGGCCAGCGCGAGTACGCAGTTGTTGGGCATTACGAAGGCGGCCGTGCAAAGCAGCAGCTTCATCTCGGCGGCCAGTTTCCAGGAAACGACCAAGGTGCTCACCGAGGCGGCCCTGGCCGGCAAGGTCGACCGCCTGGTCGGTTTGAAGGAGAACGTAATTCTCGGTCACCTGGTGCCGGCCGGAACCGGCTTCCGCACCTTCCAGGATTCCGAAGTTCGCATCCGACCCGAGGCCCTCGAGGCCCTCACCGCGGAGAAGGATCGCATCCTCTCGCGGACCTTCCCGCTCTTGGATTCGGTGGGCGGGGCCGGCAACGGCGAGGAATCGAGCGCGATGACGCCGCCCCCGGCCGAAGTCCCGCCCTCGATCGACGCTTTGACCTCGCCGCGGGAATCGCTCGGTGGCGACGACCTCTCGGCGCCGGAAGAGGCGTCCACCGCGACGGAGCTGGAGACCGAGGCGGAAACGGAAGCGGAAAAACGGCTCAGCGACAATCTCGGTGCCTTGTTCGGCAGCGGCGACTCTGACGAGGGCAGCGAAGGCGACGGTGGCGAGGGAGACAGCGGCGAGCAAGAGCCGGACGAACAGTAAATCGACAGGTTGCCAACGGCGAGGTGCGAACGCGAGTCCCATCGGGCACGTGTCGCCAACCCCTCGGCGGCCGACCCACATTGACTTTCGATCACAATTGACTAATTTGATGGGTTTCCTGGTTCCGCTCCGCCGTGTCGCGCAGCGGCCCTGAGGTAACCCGAGCGACGAACCAACTTCCATGCCCACGACGAATCAACTCGTACGCAAACGGCGCAAACAGCCGAAGAAGATGAGCAAGGCTCCGGTGTTGGACAGGTGTCCGCAGCGGCGGGGCGTCTGTCTTCAGGTGAAGACGATGACCCCCAAGAAGCCGAACTCGGCGCTGCGCAAGATCGCCCGCGTGCGGCTCTCCAACGGCAAGGAAGTCACCGTCTATATCCCCGGCGAGGGCCACAACCTGCAGGAACACTCGATTGTGCTGGTCCGTGGTGGCCGCGTTCGCGATCTGCCGGGCGTGCGTTATCAGGTCGTGCGCGGCGCGCTCGACACCCTGGGGGTCGACGGTCGCAAGCAAGCTCGCAGTCGCTACGGCGCCAAGAAGTCTTAGTCCTCGCTCGCATTCCTTCCTTTCCCTCGGATAACGAAGCCAAGCCATGGGTCGCATCACCGCCAGCCGCAAACAACTCGTCGGAGATCCGCAATTCGGGTCGTTGCTGGCCAGCAAGTTCATCAACAACCTGATGTGGGACGGCAAGAAGAGCACCGCTCAGCGGGTCTTCTACAACGCCCTCGAGGAAATCGGCAAGCGGGTGACCGACGCCGAACCGATCGACGTCTTCAATCAGGCTTTGGAAAACGTGAAGCCGGATATCGAAGTTCGCTCGAAGCGCGTCGGCGGTGCTTCGTACCAGGTACCGATGCAGGTCAGTTCCGCGCGTCGACAATCGCTGGCGATTCGTTGGATACTGATGGCGATTCGCGAAAAGAAGGGCCGTCCCACGCATCTGAAGCTGGCCGACGAACTGGTTGCTGCCTACAACCGCGAAGGCGCCGCCATGACACGACGTCAAAATGTCCATCGCATGGCCGATGCCAACAAGGCGTTTGCCCACTTCGCCTGGTAGAAATTTGTCACGATCCTGCGCCGCGCTGAAAAACCAGCGCGGCGTTGCTATGCGCCGCCACCGGCCGAATCGACCCCTACACCGCGTCCCACATCACGGCTTCACCCATCGCTGACGGGGCGGACTATGGCCCGCAAGCTGCAAAACCTCCGCAATATCGGCATCATTGCCCACATCGATGCGGGCAAGACCACACTAACCGAGCGGATGCTCTTCTACTCGGGGTTCACCCATCGCATGGGCGAGGTCGACAAGGGCACCACCAAGACCGACTTCGACGAAGAAGAACAGCAGCGCGGCATCACCATCTACGCCGCGGCGATCACCTTCGACTGGAAGGACATTACGGTCAATCTGATCGACACGCCGGGCCACGTCGATTTCACGGCCGAGGTGGAACGTTGCCTGCGCGTCCTCGACGGCGGCGTGGTTGTGTTCAGCGCCCGTGAGGGTGTCGAGGCCCAGAGCGAAACGGTCTGGCGACAGGCCGATCGTTACGGCGTGCCGCGGATCGCGATGATCAACAAGATGGACCGCGAAGGGGCCGACTTCGCAGCGGTCGTCAAGGAAATCGAAGAGCGGCTCGAGGCCAATCCCGTCGTGCTGCAGATTCCGCTGGGGGCCGGTCCGCCCCACGTCGACGACGCCTTTCGCGGCATTATCGATCTCGTCTCGATGAAGCTGCTCACCTTCGGCGAGGCGGGCAAGACCGACAAGGTCACGGTCGCCGAGATCCCGGAAGATCATCTGGAGCGGGCCGAAGAGGCGCGCTCCGCCCTGCTCGAACGACTCTACGACTACAGCAACGAGCTCATGGAGCTGGGCCTCGAAGAGGCCGAGGTGCCGGAGAAACTGCTCAAGCAGGTGATCCGCGACGCCACGGTGCATCGTTTGATTGTGCCGCTTTTCTGTGGTTCGGCACTCGACTGCATTGGCGTGCAGCCGGTGCTCGACGCGGTGGCCGATTACCTGCCCAGCCCCGCCGACATGCCTCCGGTCGAGGGCGTCGATCCACAGAAGAAGGACCAGACGGTCACCCGCAAGCCCAGCCCCGACGAGCCCTTCTGCGGACTCGTCTTCAAAGTACAGGCCGAAAAGCATGGCGACCTGGCCTATGTCCGCGTCTACTCCGGCAAGCTGACGCCCAATACCCGCCTCCTGAATCCTGGCAAAGACACCAAGGACAACGCCGCGCAGCTCTGGCACATTCAGCCCGGGGGCAAAGAGTCTCAGGTCGACGAGGTCACCGCCGGCGACATTGTGGGCGTCATCGGCCTGCGCCACTCGGTGACCGGCGATACGATCTGCGACACCCGACACCCGATTTTGCTGGAGCAGATTCGCTTTCCCGAGACGGTCATCTCGATGGCCATCGAGCCGGAATCGTCGACCGAGCGAAAGAAACTCGCCGACACGCTGGAGTTGATGAAGCGGCAGGACCCGACGTTTCGCGCCATTGAGTATGAAGAGACCGGTCAGACACTGATCAGCGGCATGGGCGAGCTCCACCTGGAAGTGATCAAGCACCGCCTGCTCCGCGATTTCAATCTCGACGTCAAGGTGCACAAGCCGCGGGTGAGCTACCGGGAAACAGTGCAGAAGGGGGTCGACGTGGTCGGCGAGTGCCGTCGCCAGATCGCCGGCCAGGACACCTTTGCCCGCCTGGCCATCCGGCTCGAGCCGATCAAAGACGGCAATCAGCCGCTCCGCGTCGCCCTGCGGCCGATCGAGGGCGTGGCCCTGCCCTTGGCCGAGGCGGCCCGCGAAGAGCTGGAAATGCTGGCCACCGGAGGCGGTCACTACGGATTTCCGCTCACCCGGGTGCGGATCCAGATCACCGGCGGCGAAGGCCGCGAGGGGGAATCGACCGAAGCGGCCTTCCGAATCGCGGCCGGCGACGCCTTCGACAAGGCCCTGTCGGCCGGGGGCGTGGTGCTGCTGGAGCCGATCATGAAGCTCGAAATCGCCACTCCCGAGGAGAATTTGGGTGATATTATTGCCAATTTGCAGCAAAAGCGGGCCCTGATTCACAGCACCGATCCGCGCGGCCGCAACACCGTCATTAAGGCCGAAGCCCCTCTTGCCAGCCTGTTCGGATTTGCCGGCGAGTTGCGCGGTCTGAGCCAGGGTCGCGCCAGCTGCTCGATGGAACCGGCGGCCTACGGCCCCGCCCCGCCCGAGGTCCTCGACGGGCTCGTTTGACGTGCGGCGACGGGTCGGTCAGCCGGGCGGACGATTCCCAACGCATCCACCCTTGCGTGCCCTTTACAGGTGTTGAACGACCGCTTAAATTTATTGGTTTCCCCTGAGCGAAAAGGGGAACGCGGGTATCGGTCTGTCTCGACGGATACCTGCGGAGTCGACCCACGGGCCGACTTCATCCAGACAAGAGTGACACCCCGAAGCGAATCGCGTCCAGGAGTTCGAGTTGGTGGCCAAGGCGAAGGAGATCATTCGTATCCGTATGGAGGCCTACGACCATTCGGTATTGGACCAAAGTGCGGCCGAAATCGTCGACACGGCGAAGCGGACGAACTCCGAAGTTCACGGACCGATTCCGCTGCCGACTCGCATCGAGCGCTATACCGTGCTCTCCAGTCCGCACGTGGACAAGAAGGCGCGACAACAGTTCGAGATTCGCACACACAAGCGATTGATCGATATCGTTCAGGCCACGGCCAAGACGATCGAAGCATTGAACAAGCTGAGCCTTCCGGCGGGCGTCGACATCAAGATCAAGGCGTCGAGCCGCTAAGGCAAAGGTGACGAATCATCGCAAAGGTGCCAGCCGCATCTTTCGCAGATTGACAATTCGGACGAACAGCGGAGTTTCCATGCATTGGAAGCGACGTGGGTAAAGCGGAGCGCCCGGCGATCCGTGTTCCCACGAGCGACGCGAACAACAGCAGGACCTAGTCATGGCGATTGGATTACTCGGCCGCAAGGTCGGGATGACTCAGATTTATGAAGAGAGTGGCACGGTGATCCCGGTAACGGTGATCGAAGCCGGCCCCTGCGACGTCCTGCAAGTTCGCACCCAGGATCGCGACGGTTACGAAGCGGTCCAGCTGGGCTATCTCGATCGTCCCCGCCGCCTGGCCCGTCGCAGCGAGCGCGGCCATGTCGCCAAGATCGAGAGCAAACGCTCCAAGCGACGCGCCGCCGCCGGCATCGAATTGTTGCCGAAGCCCGACTGCGAGCCGAAACGCTTCATTCGCGAGTTCCGTGGACCGATCGACGGGGTGGAAGTCGGCCAGCAGGTCGCCGTCGACAGCCTTGCCGAGGTCGGTTCGGTCGACGTGACCGGCACCAGCAAGGGCCGCGGTTTCTCCGGGGCCATGAAACGACACAACTTCGCCGGCCAGCGCGCCTCGCACGGCGTGAAGAAGTGCCATCGGCATCTCGGTGGCACCGGCTGCAGCGCCTATCCGTCGCGACTGTTCAAGGGCAAGAAGATGCCCGGCCAGTATGGCGCGGCGCGGACGACCGTGCGGAACCTGAAAGTCGTCCGCGTCGATACGGACAAGAACCTGCTGGTTCTCCGCGGCGCGATTCCGGGTCCCAACGGCGGCGTGGTCATGATTCGCGAGACCAACAAGCTATAAACAGGATCGGCCTGGCACCTCGGTGCGAGGCCTTTTTTATTGTCATGGCAAGCACCACACTCCCCGTCTTCGATCGTGCTGGAAAAGAGGTCGGCTCTTACGAGATCGACCCCGACCAGCTCGCTCCGCGCATCAACAAGCAACTGCTTCACGACGCCGTCGTGATGTATCAGGCCAATCAGCGCCAGGGCAGCTTCCGCACGAAGAGCCGCAGCGATGTCTCCGGCTCGACCAAGAAGATGTATCGGCAAAAGGGAACGGGCAACGCCCGGGCCGGCTCGCGTCGTAGCGGGATCCGCACCGGCGGCGGTCACATCTTTGCCCGGCGCCCGCGCGATTTTTCCTACCGGCTGCCGCGCAAGGCGGTGCAGGCGGCAACGCGTATGGCCGTGGCCTCGAAGATCCTCGACGACGAAGTCACGGTGATCGACGACTTGAAGTTCGACGCCCCCAAGACCAGCGACATGGCGGCGATCCTCAGGGCCCTGAACATCGCTGGAACCTCGCTGTTGGTCGCCATCGCCGAACACGATGTGAATGTCTACAAGAGTATCCGCAATATCGAGCGCGTTTCGGTGCAGCCGATTTCCGATCTCAACGCCCTGAGCGTGCTCTCGCCGCGACGGATGTTGGTCACCAAGGCGGCACTCGATGGCCTTCGCGAGCGGGCCACCAAGGGGCCGGAAGCCAAAGCCAAGGAAGCCACGGCCTAACGGGTCGCCCGAAACGTCTCAACAGATAGAGCCCCGCCACGTAGAGCCCCGCCACGATGCCCAAGACTGCCCCCAAGAATCCGTTCGCCGTGAAGCATGCCGGCAACTCGCGTCTGGAGCTTGCCGCTCATCAGGTCGTGCTGCGTCCGTTGGTGACCGAAAAGGGCATGCACCACAGCTCGACCCATCAGGCCTATGCCTTCGAAGTGAACGCCCTGGCCAACAAGGAAGCCATTCGCAAGGCGGTCGAAGAACTCTTCGACGTGAAGGTGATTCAGGTCCGCACCCAAAATCGACGCGGCAAGCCACGTCGCACCCGTTTCCGCTTCGGCTACACCCAGAACTGGAAGCGTGCGATCGTCAAGCTGCATCCCGAATCGAAACAGATCGACTTCTTCTAAGGCTACTAAAGACACCGCCCGCGCCCGCGCGATCGCCAAACGCGGGCTCGGGAAAACTCGAACGGAATTGCCATGGGCATTCGACGCTACAAACCGACCACACCTGGGCGCCGCGGTGCCAGCGTGAGCGACTTTGCCGAGGTCACGCCCGGTGCCAAGCCGGCCAAACGATTGATGCGCCCCAAGCGCAAGACGGGCGGTCGCAACAACCAGGGCAAGATCACCGCGCGTCATCGCGGTGGCGGCCACAAGCAGCGCTATCGTCAGATCGACTTCCGTCGCAACAAGGACGGCATTCCGGCGAAGGTCCACTCGATTCAATACGATCCGAATCGCAGCGCCCGTATTGCCTTGTTGCATTACGTCGACGGCGAGAAACGTTACATCCTGGCCCCGGACGGACTCGAGGTGGGTTCCCGCGTGGAGAGCGGCAACGACGCCCCGCCGAACGTGGGCAACTGCCTGCCGCTCTCGCAGATGCCACTGGGCGTGGTGGTCCACTGTGTGGAAATGCAGCCTGGCCGCGGCGGCGTGCTCTGTCGCAGTGCCGGCACCAGTGCCGTACTGGCCGCGCGGGAAGCCGATTGGGCCCAGATCAATCTGCCCAGCGGTGAAATCCGCCGTGTGCCGAGCGCCTGTCGGGCGACCATCGGCAGCTGCGGAAACGCCGACCACATGAACATCGTCCTCGGCAAAGCGGGCCGCAAACGCTGGATGGGTCGCCGCCCGCACGTTCGCGGTACGGCCATGAATCCAATCGATCACCCGCACGGTGGTGGCGAAGGTCGCACCAAGGGTGGACGTCATCCGGTCAGCCCCAGCGGCAAGTCGGCCAAGGGCGGACGCACCCGCTATCGTCGCAAGCCGTCGAATGCCGCGATCGTGCGTCGCCGTCGCAGCAAGCGTTACGGACTGCAGAAACTGAAGACCTAAGAGACCGCATCGAGACTCCGTTCACCCCGCAAATGCACGTTACCGGGGCCATCACCCCGCACGCGAAACGAGTTTAACAAGGCCAACCATGGGAAGATCGCTCAAAAAAGGCCCCTACGTCGACGCCAAACTGTTCACCAAGGTCGAGAAGCGCGTCGCCTCCGGCGACAAGTCGCCGATCACGACCTGGGCGCGGGCCTGCACGATTCTCCCCGAGTTCGTCGGCTTCACGTTCATGGTTCACAACGGCAAGACCCACATGAAGGTATTCGTCACCGAGGACATGGTCGGCCACAAGCTCGGCGAGTTCGCACCGACGCGAACCTTCCGCGGTCACGGTGGCAAGGGCAAACGATAAGCGAAACGTCTGACGCACACGACAAGAAACGAGAGTACCAATCGGTCAGGCCGCGTCGGCCGGCCGGAAAGTTGAGACACCACGATGGGCTATCCCGCCACGCACAAGTATGCCCGCATCAGCGCCCGCAAGGTGCGTCCGCTGGCCGACATGGTCCGCGGCCTGTATGCCGACAAGGCGCTCGAGCTGTTGCGCTATCAGCCGCAGCGCGGTGCCCGGCTGTTGGAGAAAGTGATTAAGAGTGCCCTGGGCAACGCCGAGGATCGCCGCGAACGCAACATTCAGGGCCTCAAGGTCATCGATGCCCGCGTCGATGGCGGCCCGATGTTCAAGCGGATGCGTCCGCGGGCTCGGGGCATGGCCCACATCATCAAGAAACGCACGTCCCACATTCGGGTCGAATTGGGATAAGCCGAACCGACGGGTTTTCCGCCTAGCTGGAAGAGACGAACGCATGGGTCAAAAGATCAATCCCACCGGATTTCGCACCGGCGTGATGACCGGTTGGAAGAGCCGCTGGTACGCCTCGAAGAAGGACTTTTCGGACCTGCTGGTCGAAGACCACAAGTTGCGGAAGTTCATCAAGACGAAGTACCGCTATGCCGGCATTCCCAAGGTCGAGATCGAACGGACGCGTGACGAAGTCAAAGTGGTGCTGCACACCGCCCGGCCGGGCATCATCATCGGCCGCAAGGGCCAAGAGGTCGAACGCTTGCAGGCCGAGCTGCAAGATCTCATCGGCCGACGAATCAACATCAAGATCGAAGAAATCTCGCGGCCTGAGCTACAGGCTCAGTTGGTCGCCGAGGACATTGCCGAACAGTTGCAAAAGCGGGCCAGCTTCCGCCGCACCATGAAGCGAGCCATGGAACAAACCATGGAAGCGGGTGCCGATGGGATCAAGATCCAGTTGGCCGGCCGGCTCGGCGGTGCGGAGATGGCGCGTCGCGAAAAGCAAATCAGCGGTTCGATCCCGCTCTCCACGTTGCGAGCGAAGATCGATTACGGGTTCACCGAGGCCAAGACGGCCCAGGGACATATCGGGATCCAGGTTTGGGTCAACCAAGGCATGTATGCAGTAGAGGACGAGACCGATGGCGCAGATGCCGAAGCGGGTCAAGCACCGAAAATGCCAAAGAAGGCGTATAAAAGGTAACGCCACACGCGGCAATCGCGTGACCTTTGGCGACTTTGGTTTGCAGACGACCGAGGGCGGCTGGATCAGTGCCGCCACGATCGAAGCGGGCCGTATCGCTGCGCAGCAGTATCTGCGCAACGAAGGCCAGCTCTACATCCGCATCTTTCCGCACAAGCCGATTACGTCGATCCCACTGGAAACCCGTATGGGTAAAGGCAAGGGCGAACCCGATTACTGGGCGGCGGTCGTCAAGCCGGGCACGATTCTCTACGAGATCGGCGGCGTGACGGAGGAGGCGGCCCGACTTTGCTTCGCCCGCCTGGCGCACAAGCTGCCCGTCCGCGTGCGAATGGCCCGACGCCGCAGCGCCTAGTAGCGCCGGCAAGCAACGATAAGAGATAAGACACGAGATTCCGAGACACGATCAACAACCCCGCGGACAACGACCTCGCCCTCGAGAGTTGACCGGAAATCATGGCCCACCACGAAACCGTCGAGCTACGTGAGATGAGCGACGAGCACCTGCAGCTCACGCTCAACGAGACGCGCGAGAATTACTTCCGCTTGAAAATTCAAGCGCAGACGGAACGCCTCGACGCGCCTTCCGAGTTGCTGCGCAACCGCAAGAAGATTGCCCGTATCAAGACGATTCAGAAAGAGCGTGCCCGCGCCTTGGCGGCGACCGCCGGCCAGAGCTCCTAAGCGAAGTTACACGTTCCCCCCGGAAAGATTCCTATGCCGAAGAAGGTTGCCATTGGTGTCGTGACCAGCGACCGCTGTGCCCAGACGCGTCGCGTCGAACTGCCGCGGTTGGTCAAGCATCGCAAGTACAAGAAATACATTCGTCGACGCACGGTCTGCCACGTGCACGACGAGACGAACCAGTCGCAGCTGGGGGACACGGTGGAGATCATCGAGTGCCGCCCCCGCTCGAAGTCGAAACGATGGGAGCTGCAGCGCGTCGTGGCCAAGAGCAGCGCGGTCGATCTGGCGGCGATGCGTGCCGCGGCCAAAGCGGAAGAAGAGACGGCGGCCGATCAAGGATAGCGGCGCTTCCCGGGTAAGAACTTGAATGCCGCCCGGTCGGCGGAATGATCAACCATGATTCAAATGCAAACGCGACTCGCCGTTGCGGACAACACCGGCGCGAAAGAGGTGATGTGCATCAAGGTGCTCGGCGGCTCGCGACGCCGCTTTGCGGGCCTGGGCGACATCATCGTCTGTAGCGTCAAGAGTGTGATTCCCGGCAGCGACATCAAGAAGAAATCGGTCGTCAAGGCGGTGATCGTGCGTTGCAAACAGCCGACCCGCCGAAACGACGGCAGCTATGTACGCTTCGACAGCAACGCCGTGGTGCTGATCGACGCCGAGCGGAATCCCCGCGGCACGCGCATCTTTGGCGCGGTGGCCCGCGAACTCCGCGAGCGGCGCTTTATGAAGATTGTCAGCCTGGCCAGCGAGGTGGTCTGATGCATATTCGAATTGACGACACCGTGAAAGTGATTGCTGGCGATTACCGTGGCTCGACCGGTCGGGTGCTGAAGGTTCTGCACGACAAGAACAAAGTCGTCGTCGAGGGCATCAACGCCGTCTTCAAGCACGTGCGCCGCAGCCAGAAGAATCCTCAGGGCGGTCGCCTGCGAAAAGAGATGCCGATGAGCGCCTCGAACGTCATGCTGATCTGCCCAAGTTGTGGCGCCGCGTCCCGCACCGGCACGCGTTACCTCGACGACGGATCGAAGGAACGTTTTTGTAAGAAGTGCGGCGGTGCCACGGGACAGATTTCACCGCCCAAGGCCGCCTTCGCCAAGAAGTAGACACCGCGTCCTGCCGCGACGCACACCCCCGGAACATTCCCGGCACCCGCAAGACCCACAACCACCCGTCCGCCGAGTTGGCCATGCCACCCCGCCTGCAAGAACAATACGAGAAAGAGCTGCTCCCGCAGCTGGAGAAGGATCTCGGCCGCAGCAACCGACACGCCCTGCCCCGACTTCAGAAGATCGTGGTGAGCATGGGCGTGGGCAGCGCGATCACCGACAAGAAGAACCTCGACCAGTCGGTCGACGCCCTGAAGCAGATCACCGGCCAGAAGCCCGCGATCACCCGGGCGACCAAGTCGGTCGCCGGATTCAAGCTTCGCGAGGGCATGGCGATCGGCTGCAAGGTGACGCTGCGTGGAGCGCGGATGTACGAGTTTCTCGATCGCTTGATTTCGCTCGCCCTGCCCCGGGTGCGCGACTTTCGCGGCATCAGCCCGAAGGCCTTCGACGGCCGCGGCAATTACAGCCTGGGACTCACCGAACAGCTCGTGTTTCCCGAGATCAATCCCGACAAGTTTACCCACGTTCAAGGAATGAACATTACCCTGGTCACCAGCACGGACAGCAATGACGAAGCCCGGCAGTTACTCACCGGCTTCGGTATGCCGTTTACCAAACCGGCTGGTGAGGATTCGAATTAACCGACGACAGACGATTGCCCCCGTGAAGCAAGGGCCCCACTGCTTATGATGACCGATCCGATTGCCGACATGCTTACCCGTATCCGCAACGCGGTGCGTGTCGAGCGAACCAGTGTCGATGTCCCGGTTTCGAAAGTCAAACGCGGACTTGCCGAAGTCTTGAAGCGCGAAGGCTACATCTGGGACTACACCGATGTGGACAAATCCGAAAATCCAACGCTGATGCGCATCGACCTGAAATATGGACCCAACGGCGAACGCGTGATCCGCACCATCCGTCGCATCAGCCGGCCCGGAAGACGCGTCTACAACCGAGCGGTCGACCTGAAGCCGATCCTGGGGGGCCTGGGCATTTCGATCATCAGCACCAGTCGCGGAGTCATTTCCGATCGCGAGGCGCGGCAAAGGAAGCTCGGCGGCGAAGTCCTCTGCGAAGTTTGGTAACCGACACGCTCACCCGCCTTCCCTCCCGCACCCAAGAACAACGCCCCGCACGTAAGAACAACACCATGTCCCGAATTGGAAAGAAACCGGTCGCCATTCCCGACAAAGTGACGGTCGGTGTCAACGGCACGGTCATTTCGGTCGAAGGACCGCTCGGCAAGCTCGACTGGTCGTTCCGCCGGGAGATGACGGTCCGCGTCGACGACGACACCAAGGCGGTGCTCGTCACCCGCGACCGCGACGACCGCGAAGCCCGGGCCCTGCACGGCCTCACACGGGCGATCATCCAGAACATGATGAACGGCGTGACGACCGGTTTCGAGAAGCGGCTCGAGGTGGTCGGCGTCGGCTATGTGGCCGTCGTCCAGAATAACGAATTGCAGCTCCGCGTCGGTTTTGCCAACGAGTTGAAGAAGCCGATTCCGCCGGGCCTGGATGTCAGCTGTCCCGATCAGACGCACATCGTCGTCAAGGGCCCCGACAAACAGAAGGTCGGCCAGTTTGCGGCCGAGGTCCGAGCGCTGCGGAAACCGGAACCGTACAAGGGCAAGGGAATTCGCTACGAAGGCGAGCACGTCCGCCGCAAGGCCGGCAAGGCCGTGGGGGCGTAGCAGGCCGCTTCGCAGCGGAGCGTGACACTCGCAAAGTTATCGTAACGACGGAAACGAACCATGAATCACGAACGTGCCATTCGCCGCCAACGCCAGCGACGTCGCTTTCGGGTACGCAAGCGACTGCGTGGCACCGCCGAGCGGCCGCGCCTCACGGTGTTTCGCAGCAACAAGCACATTTACGCCCAGCTGGTCGACGACCTGGCGGGCAAGACGCTCGTTTCCGCCGGCAGCACGGAGAAAGAGATCGGCAAGTCGATCGCCAGCGGTGGCAATAAGGACGCGGCCGCGCTGATCGGCAAGACGATCGCCGAGCGGGCCAAGGCGGCCGGTCTGACCAACGTGATGTTCGATCGCGGACACTGCAAGTATCACGGCCGGGTAGCGGCCCTGGCCGAGGCCGCTCGCGAAGGGGGTCTCAGCTTCTAGTCGGCATCGAACCTCCGAAAACAAACCGAACCTGCGGCGGAGCGACCCGCCGAAGTGTCCTTCAGTCAGAAAGTGAAATCCAAGGTGGCACGAGCAAGATCACGAAAGAGCGACGGCGAATCGAGTCATAGCGATCTGCAGGAGAAGATCGTCAAGATCAAGCGCTGCGCCGCGGTCGTCAAAGGCGGTCGTCGTTTCAGCTTTGCAGCCATGGTCGTGGTCGGCAACGGCAAGGGTCGCGTCGGCTGGGGCTATGGCAAGGCCAACGAAGTCCCCCCGGCGGTCGACAAGGCGGTGACGGCCGCGACTCGCAACCAATTCGAGGTGGCCCTGTCCGACAACACTATTCCACACACGGTCAAAGGGCGCTTCGGCGCCGCGAAAGTGATTCTCGTGCCGGCCGCCCCCGGTACCGGGGTGATTGCCGGTGCGGCCGTGCGGGCGGTGTGCGAAGCCGCCGGAATTCACGACATCCTGACCAAGAGTTTCGGCTCGAACAACAGCGTCACCGTCGTCAAGGCGACGATCGAAGCGCTCAAGCAACTGCGTCCGCCGGCGGAAGTCGAGCGACTGCGGGGAGTCTCCTTGTCATGAATCTGAACGACGTCCATCGCGGAATCAAGAAATTCAAATCGCGTCGCCGCATCGGTCGCGGACCGGGTAGCGGTCACGGCAAGACGAGCGGTCGCGGCCACAAGGGCCAGGGTAGCCGCAGCGGCTACTCCCGCCAGGTCGTCTTCCAGGGCGGCACGATGCCGATGATTCGACGCGTCCCCAAACGCGGCTTCAACAACAAATGGGCGCTCGCCGTCGTCCATGTGAACGTCGAAGATCTCGAGAGCAATTTCGACGCCGGTGTCGAGATTACTCCCGAGCTGCTGGTGTCCAAGTCGCTGATCCCCGCTAACTTCGACCTGGTGAAGATTCTCGGCAACGGCGAACTGAAGAAGAAGTTTACGGTCACCGCTCACCGATTCAGCGGCACCGCTCGCGAGAAGATCGAGCAGGCGGGCGGTCAGCTCCAGGTGCTCCCCGGCAAGAAGCCGGTGGTGAAGAATCCTCAGCGGAAATCGCCCGCCTCCAGCGGCACCTAGGGCGCCTCGCACGCCCCAACTGGCCCCAACTGCGGTTGGCGGGCGCGTCCCCGCACGGATATAGTTCTACAAGGATATCGTCACCTCGCGCGGTCCCTCCGCACGACGACGACAAGAGATTTTGCCAAGGTGTTTTTAGGGACGGGTTCCGCCTAGCGTTTGCTTCAACGCGATGCGCCCCCGCCACGGACGGATCGAGCGATGTGGGAAAAGATCGTCATCATCTTCACGAAGATCCCTGAGCTTCGTCGGAAGATCTTACTGACGCTGCTACTCTTGGCCATCTACCGCGTCGGTTGGCAGATTCCGCTGCCGATGATCGACAGCGAAAACATGCTCCGCTTCTTTAGCGGAGGGGCGCTCGGCGGTCTGCTCGAGCACGTCGCCATCTTCAGTGCCAGCCAGCTCAATCAAGCCACGATCTTCGGTCTGGGCATCATGCCCTACATCTCGGCGTCGATTATCTTCCAGCTCTTGGGCAGTGTGTGGAAACCGCTCGAAGAGCTGCAGAAGGAAGGCGAGAGCGGCCGCAAGAAGATCAACGAATACACCCGCTACGCGACCGTGGCGCTCTGCCTGTTGCAAAGCTACTTCTATCTTCGCTACCTGATCTCCGCCACGGCCGCCGCCTTCGCGCAGGGCCAAACGGAGAACATGCTCATTCAGTCGGAGATCTGGACCCTCATGCAGAGCAGTTACTTCCATTACTTCGGTTGGCAAATGGCGGGCGTGCTGACCATGACCACCGGCACGGTCTTTCTGATGTGGCTCGGCGAACAGATCGACGAGTACGGCATCGGTAACGGCATCAGTCTGTTGATCATGGCGGGTATCCTGGCCCGCATGCCCGATGCCGGACTGCGACTGTTGCGGCAATCGAGCTTCGAGCTAGGCGGCGGCGGCACTCAGCTTGGCGTCGAGCATCTTCTGGTGCTGGCGGTCATGTTCGTGCTGGTCATATTTGGAGTCGTCTACATTACTCAGGGACAGCGGCGGATTCCCATCCAGAGTGCCAAGCACGTGCGCGGTCGACGCGTCTACGGCGGCACGCGCGAGTACCTTCCGCTCAAGGTCAATCAGGCCGGTGTGATGCCGATCATCTTCGCCAGCAGCCTGCTCATGGTGCCCGTCTTGATCCTCGGCCAACTGGAGGCCTACGGCCCGTTCTGGCGGCAGCTTTCGGCCATGTTTCGCCAGGGCCAGTCGTACACGTACAACTTGCTGTACATCGGCATGATCTATTTCTTCTGCTACTTCTGGACGGCGATTACCTTCAATCCCAAGGATATGGCGGAAAACCTGAAGAATTTTGGCACGTTCATCCCGGGCCATCGTCCGGGACAACGCACGGCCGATTACCTCGAGCGGGTGATGCTTCGTATTACCTACGTCGGTGCCGGCTTCTTGGCCCTGGTGGCGGTGATTCCCACGATCATTTCCGGATCGATGAATGTCGACTTCTACGTGGCCAGCTTCTACGGTGGAACCGGCCTGTTGATCGCGGTGAGTGTGGCGATCGACCTGGTGCAGAAGATCGACTCGCATCTGGTGATGCGAAACTACCAAGGACTGGTGGGACGAGGGTGATCGGCAGGTCCAGCTGGGGCTGACGTTTCCATGCGATTGGTTTTCATAGGTCCGCCGGGTGCCGGAAAAGGAACGCAGTCCGAGCAAATTCGAAAGTACCTCAACGTTCCGCACCTCGCCACGGGCGACATGCTGCGAGATGCCATCGCCCGCGGAAGCGACGTCGGCAAGCTGGCCAAGGAATCTATTGACAAGGGCGAGCTCGTTAGCGACGCCGTCGTTATTCAGGCGGTCAACGACCGACTGCAAACCTCCGAGTGTGACAACGGCGTCCTGTTCGACGGCTTTCCTCGTACGCTGGCACAAGCCGAGGCGCTCGATCGATACCTGGCCAGCGTGGGGATGCAGATCGATCTGGTTTTGGAATTGTCGGTCGACAACGAAGAACTGATGCGCCGGCTCAGTCGGCGTGGCCGCGACGACGACACGCTGGCAGTCATTCAACAGCGACTACTCGTCTACCGCTCGCAGACGGCTCCCCTACTGGACTACTATCGTGCACAAGACAAGCTCGTCAGCGTCGACGGACGCGGCACCACCGAGGAAGTCACCGCGCGAATTTGCACCACCATCGACAACTGGCGCGCTACCTCGCAATCGTAAGCGCTGCACCCCCCATCCCTCCCTGCTGACGTTACGACGGACTGGAGAATCGCCCGCATGCTAACCCTGCGAAGCGACCGCGAAATTGATCGCATGCGGCGGCCCGGTTTGGCGGTGTATTACGCCTTGCAAATCGCCCGACAGATGGTCGCGCCCGGCGTGACCACGGGCGCCATCAACGAAGCCGTGGCCGACTACTATCGGCAGATCGGCGGCGAGCCGTTGTTCCTCGACTATCCCCATTCGTCGCCTGGCAAGCCCGCCTTCTCGGGCGTGATCTGTGCATCGGTCAACGAGGAGGTCGTTCATGGCATCCCGGGCGATCGCGAACTCGTCGAGGGCGACGTGATCAGCGTCGACACCGGCGTTCGCATCGACGGGTGGTGCGGCGACTCGGCGGTCACTTTGCCGGTGGGGCAGACCGATCCGGAAGTGCAGCGATTGCTGACCGTTACCGAGGAGGTGCTGCAGTTGGCAATCAAGTTGATGGGCGAGAAGGAGCTGTGGAGCGAGGTGGCGGCCGAGATGGCCCGTCATGTGAACTCGGCCAAGTTTTACGTCGTCGAGAATTTCGTCGGCCACGGCATCGGCCGCGAGATGCACGAGAAGCCCCAGGTGCCGAATTTCGTCAGCGAATCGCTCCGTCGGCACGAGGACTTTCGGCTCGAGCCGGGCCTGGTGATCGCCGTCGAGCCGATGGTGAACATGGGGACCAAGCGGGTCGTGGAGATGCCCGACCACTGGACCCAATCGGCCGCTGATTCGCGTCCGAGTGCCCATTTCGAGCACACCATCGCGGTCACCGAGTCGGGCGTTCGAGTGCTCACGTCGGCCCCTAGCGAGGCGGAAAAGGGCCAGGAGGACATGCCTCCCGACCCGTTTTCTCTGCGGGGCGTCGGCAAGTCGTAGTTCGGCCCCGCGTCCGCCGCCGAACGCACCAGGGCCCCTTGATTCGACGGGCCCAGGCCCCGTATATTTAGCCTTTTGACTTAATTTCGGACCAGTATCCCCCTGTGGGAAAAGAGCGAGCGGGAAGACCATGAAAGTCAAGTCGAGCGTGAAGCGAATCTGCGAGAACTGCAAGATCGTTCGTCGCCGCGGCGTGGTCTATGTCGTTTGCAGTAATCCCCGCCACAAACAGCGACAAGGTTAGCGGCGACAAATTTAACCGCGGCAACGTGCAGTGGGCGAAGCAATCGCGGCAACTCGTCCGGGGCCACCCGACGGCGGCCTCCAGAGAAACCGGACGCCCCCAACGGCGCACGAGAGCGAAACCGATTCAGTTACGACCGATCGAGATCACGAGATACGACCGGTCAAGATACACGAGTGTAGGAATTAGCGATGCCACGTGTCCTGGGTGTTGATATCCCGAACGAGCGGCCGACGGTCGTGGCCCTGACGTACTTATACGGAATCGGACCGAAGACGGCCCGCGAGCTCTGCCGCGCGGCCGGCATCGAGCCGCAGAAACGGGCTCGCGAGCTACAGGAAGATGAAGTCGCGCGACTTGCCCAGCTGCTGGACAAGGAGGACTACATCGTCGAAGGTCAGTTGCGTCGTCAGACCGCCCAGCACATTTCGCGGCTCCGCGACATCGGTTGCTACCGTGGCTTGCGTCATCGGCGCGGGTTGCCGGTGCGAGGTCAGCGGACGCGGACCAACGCTCGGACTCGCAAGGGACCGCGCAAGACGGTGGCCGGCAAGAAGGGCGTGAAGGACTTGCGTTAAGCGGTTGTTGGTCGACGGAGACGAGGGTCTGGGCCGCGGTGGCCGCGATCGCTTCCCGTCGTTTTGAATATTCGAGAGTGTCACGAGAGGATCGTTCGTGG
Organism: Planctomycetota bacterium; assembly: GCA_003389215.1. Lineage (GTDB taxonomy): Bacteria > Planctomycetota > Planctomycetia > Pirellulales > UBA7805 > MB-PLM-2. The sequence goes on from QQVP01000017.1 coordinate 39,090, forward strand.
GTAAGACGAAGAAGAGAAAGACGCGTCGCAACGTAACGGTTGGCATCGCGCATGTTCGCGCGACGTTCAACAACACCTACGTCACGATTACCGACACGAAAGGCGACACCCTGTGCTGGGCGAGCGCCGGCACGTCCGGCTTCAAAGGCAGCCGCAAGAGCACGCCCTTTGCCGGACAATGCGCCGCGCAGCAGGCCGCCGAGAAAGCGATCAAGTTTGGTGTGAAGGACATCGATGTGAAGGTCAGCGGCCCGGGCAGCGGACGCGAAAGCGCGATCACCTCGCTGCAATCGGCCGGCCTGAACATCAAGTCGATTGAAGACGTCACGCCGATGCCGCACAACGGTTGTCGGCCCCGCAAGAAGCGGCGCGTGTAGCGCCCCTGGAGCCGGGCCGATCGTCGGCCTGCCGCTTGCCCCACGAATTCCTTGAGTTGATTAGGTCGATCAAGAGTATGGCTCGTTACACGGGACCCGTTTGCCGACTTTGCCGCCGCGACGGCATGAAGTTGTTCCTCAAGGGCACGCGCTGCGACACGCCCAAGTGCGCGTTCGAGCGTCGCGATGCCCCGCCGGGAATGCACCAGTTTCGTCGCGGCAAGCTGACCGACTACGGCATTCACCTCCGCGAAAAGCAGAAGGTGAAACACTACTACGGCGTCCTGGAACGGCAGTTCCGCGGCTACTACGATCGGGCCAAACGGGCCAAGGGAAACACCGGCGACGAACTGATGGGTTTGTTGGAGCGACGCCTGGACAACATCGTCCATCGGCTTGGCTTCGGGCAGAGTCGCAATCAGGCCCGACAGCTAATCGGCCACGGCCACATCACGGTCAACGGCCATCGGGTCGACGTGCCGAGCTACCTGCTGCGTGCGGGAGATGTGATTCGTGTGAAGAACCGACCCAATAGTTTGCGGATGGTCACCGATAACTTGGCCTCGCACGAGCGCGAAGTTCCCGATTTCCTGACCATTCAAGAGGGCGCGATTCCGGAAGGGGTTGTGGCGCGACTGCCCGAGGCGACCGATGTGTCGATTCCGGTAGAGACCCAGTTGATCGTTGAATTGTGTTCGAAGTAATCGCGCGTGGCGGATGTACCCCGTCGGTGCCCCGCCTGTTTCCGTCCACGCGACGAGTTGAGTTCTCGACACGAGCTGTTGAAGATACGGAGAATTGGTATGCATATTCGCTGGCGCGGTCTGGAACTTCCGTCTCAGGTAAATTGCGACACGAGCAGCCTTACGCCGACGTACGGCAAGTTCGTCGCCGAGCCGTTCGAGCGTGGCTTCGGCGTCACGGTCGGCAATAGCCTGCGACGGATTCTGCTTTCCAGCCTGGAAGGAAGCGCCATCACGCAGCTCCGCGTGCAGGGTGCCCAGCACGAGTTCATGACCATCCCCGGCGTCGTGGAAGACGTCACCGATCTGGTGCTCAACGTCAAGTCGCTCGTCGTCAAGAATCACAGCGATTCGACCAAGGTGATTCACGTCGAGAAGACCGGCCCCGGCGACGTCACCGGGGCGGATATCGTGACCGACGAGAGCGTCGAAGTCATCAATAAGGACCTCAAGATCGCCACGTTGACCGACGAGATCAACTTCGGCCTGGAAATGGTCGTGCAGAACGGTCGCGGTTACGTGCCCGCCACCGAGCACACGCCGACCGATCAGGAAATCGGCATCGTGCCGATCGACGCCGTCTTCAGCCCGGTCGTGCGGGTCCGCTACGAGATCGAGGAAACCCGCGTCGGTCAGAAGACGAATTACGATCGCTTGATCTTGGAGATCTGGACCGACGGCAGCGTCTCGCCGGAGATGGCCCTGGTCGAAGCCGCCAAGATCCTCCGCAAGCATCTGAACCCCTTCGTCCAATATCGCGAGATGGGCAGCTCGGTGCATGCGGCCCCACGGACCGCCGAAGGGATCGACCCCGGCCTGGAGTCCAAGTTGAACATGACCCTGGCCGACCTGAACCTGTCGGTGCGGGCCAGCAACTGCCTGGAATCGGAGAACATCAACACGGTTCGCGACCTCCTGCAGCACACCGAAGATTCGCTGATGGAAGTCCGCAACTTCGGCGATACGACCCGCAACGAGGTCCTCGACAAGCTTGCCCAACTGGGACTGCGACTGGGAATGAAGTTGCCGAGTTCCTCGCCAATGTAAGTTCTCGCCGGGGTGCCGTCCGCGCACCGCGAGCCATTTTAGAATCCGCCTTTTGCTAGTTAGACTTCGCCATGCGACATCGAAGACGCGGCCGCACATTGGGACGTTCCCCCGCTCACCAAAGAGCCCTGCTGCGCAATCTGGCCAGTGCGCTGTTCCTGACGGAGCGCGACGAGGACGAGCTGCTCGACGAGAATCCACTCGCCTCGGTGCCGAAGGTCAAGGGCCGCATCGTCACAACCCTGCAGAAGGCCAAGGAAGTGCGACCCCTGGTCGAGCGCTGCATCACGATTGCCCGCCGGGCCTTGCCCGCGCAGGAAGCCGCCGACAAGTATGCCACGGAAGCCGTCCGCGGACAGCCGGAATACAAGCGCTGGCGCGAAAGCGAGGAATGGCAACAGTGGAACCAGGCGATTGCCCCGGTCCTCGCTGCCCGGCGTCGTGCCATCAAGTTGCTGGGTGATAAGCATGCGGTGCGGGTGCTGTTCGATCAGGTCGCGCCTCGCTTCAAAGATCGTCCCGGCGGCTACACCCGCGTCTTGCGGTTGGCCGAGCCCCGCTTGGGCGACGGCGGGACCCGCGCGATTCTGGAGTTCGTGGGCATTCACGACCGTGTCCGCGAAAAGTCGGTCAGTCCCGCCTTCGACGAGGACGAGACGCTGACCACGACGCAGGAAGAAGAAGTCGTCGAAGAGGAAGTCAAGGAAGAAGCCGCGGCCGCCGAGACCGGCGAAGATGCGGCGGCTGAAGAGGCTGCGGCCGATGCCGGCGAAGGCGACGCCACCGACGAATCTTCCGGCGACGCCGATTCCAAAGAGAAGTCGTAGCTCGGCCCGACGCGTCCTCGCAGCAGATTGATCTTGGCACGCGGCCTCGTTTCGGCGATCCTCGCAGGTCGCACGACTGTGCTCGCCCGGCTACGACCGTGCTCGACCCTTCACGGCTTCGCTCGCCCCCTTCAAGTCAGTGATCGTCCGCTGCGGAAAAGGACCTTCCGTGCCGCGCCGCCCACCAGCTCGCTGCTTCGCGCCGTCGCCTGTCGCTCGATCGCGTCCGACGTCGCCCGGCTTCGACTTCACCCGACATATCCGCGCCGTCTGCGCCGATATGATTGCCCGGTTGCCCGAGCTGAAGCACATCGATCTCGATCGCGTGGCGATCAGCTTCAACCAGGCCCGCAAGGCGGTCGGCCACGGGCTGCAGGCCACGCTCACGCCGATGCGTTTCGAAGAAGGTCGGCTGTGGACCGTGCGAGGTGGTCGCCGCTATACGGCCCAACGACTCTACGGCCCCGATGGCCGTGAGTTTCTCTACATCCTCAGCTTCTATCTGCCGCGATTTCTCAATCACCGGCTCGAGGAAAAGCTCGTGACCATTCTGCACGAGTTGTGGCACATCAGTCCGCGGTTCAACGGCGACCTGCGGCGTCATGCCGGCCGCTGTTACGTGCATACTCGCAGCGAACGTGAATACGACGCCGCCATGGCCCGGCTGGCCCGCAAGTGGCTCTCACTCGACCCGCCCCACGAGGTCTACGGGTTTCTCCATGCTTCCTTTGCCCAGTTGCAGCGCCGGCACGGTCGCATCTTCGGTACCAAGATTCCGCATCCCCGGCTGATTCCGCAGACCGGCGATGGCCGTTGAGGGCCGGTACCGCCTGGTTCGTTCACGTGGTTTGCCGCGACGTGTCACGCGCGCGATAACGGTCGCGCTCCCCGGCCCCGCGGCGGTCAGCTGCCATTGACGCGCATCGCGGCGACATCTACCCTACGCCGCCCATTCTCTTCAAATTCTGGTCCCTTCGCCCGCGCCGTTTCTCGCATGGAAGCTCGGTGGAAGCTCGTTCTCCTGCTGCTACTCGCGCCGTTCGCTTGCGGCTGCGCGCGTTGGAACTCCGCCGACTTGGAATCATCGAGTGGCTCGCCGCTAGAGCCTCTCAAACCACGCCGCGAGCAGATCGTGGTCGACGCCGTCTTCCTGCGGCTCTCGCCCGAGCAGGCCAAATCGCTCGACGCCATCTGGTCGGCGGTCGACGAACAGGCCATCGACCCGGCGGTGCGACATCGACTGTCCCGCAACGGCTATCGGGCAGGCTACCTGGGTCACGACTTGCCAGCCGACCTGCAGGCTTTGATCGAGACGGCGCAGAACCCCGTCGTCGATGCCCGCAATCTCGATCCCGCCCAGGCCCACGAGCCAGGCGCGACCCGACATCAGCTCTATCTTCGCGACCAAAGTCGGGCGGAACTGGTCGTGGCTCCCGCGCAGGCGCAACTGCACGCCCTCGTCTGGCATGACGGCGGCGTGGAGGGAAGCACCTATCAAGACGGACAGCCGCAATTCTCCGTGCAGGCTCAACAGCGCCCGGGCGGGCGCATCGAGCTGCGACTGATTCCCGAGATCCACTACGGACCGTTTCAACAGCATTACGCCGCCGGCGAAGCGTCCATGTTCCGACTCGACGCTCGTCGCCGCCGGCAGACCTTCGCAGAATTGGCCATGGCGGCCGGACTGGCCCCGGGCGAATCGTTGCTACTCGGTCGTCAAACCGCCCGGCGCGGCACCTTGGGCGACCGCTTCTTCGGTGGCGGCGAGCAAACCCCGATTGCCGACCGATTGCTGCTGCTGCGTTTGGTCGAAGAACCGGTCGACGCCCTCTTTGCTCCGGCAGCACCGACGGGCGACTAGAGCGTTCTTCAGATCGATGTAGCGTCCGCGGCGGATAGCGAGGCAAGTTGGACAAGGAGACCGAAGCAGGCGAATCGAGGAGATTCGTCGATGCAGGTCGACGACGTCAAACGCGGTCGCAGCCCGCCGAGACGCGACAGGGAAATGAAAAGCGCTCGAGAGCGTTTTTCAGAAGGCGAGTATCAACAGCAACGCCACGAGGCCGAACAGGCCAACTCCCGCCAGCACCAACAGCCACCAGGGGGCCTGTGCCAACGCCTCGCGGGGTAGCCACTTTGGCCGCCCGCTCGGTGCGCCCTCGGACTTGGCCACCTTGGCCGCCAACGAGGGCAGCGGTCCGGCGACCTCCAATTCGGCCGAGCGGAGGAGCCAGTCTTCGCCTTCGATCGCCGGCAGCTCTTCCAACCCGAGTTGCTCGAACTCCGCCGCGACGTCGAACTCGTCTACCTCGTCCGCGTCGAAACCGGTCCTCCGCGTCGCGACGACGTTGTGCGCAGCACGACTCGTGTCGGCCGCCTGCGGGCCCCCGGAGAGCAGCGTCTTGGCGAAGTAGGAGTTGATATAGCCCTCTTCGACCAAGCGCCGCGCCAGCAGCACCGGATGGACGGGATACTCGGCCATGGCAACCTGTTCGCGCAGGCTGTCGACCTGCATCGGCGGGAGCACGCCCCAGGTTTCAATGAGGTCCAGAAACTCTGCCGTCTTCACGGCTTACCTCCGCGCGGTGGTTGTCGCTGGCGAAAATGCAATGGCATCGTGCGATGCCGGCTGGCTAGACTGAACGCTGCGGGACGCGACGCGATTCAGATCAGGAAGAATCAGGCTACCTGTCAATTCGGGAGAACGTCATGGGAATTCTATCATGGGCCGTGTTCGGCTTGATCGCCGGAGTGCTGGCCAAGTGGATCCTGCCGGGCAAGGATCCGGGCGGCATCCTCATCACGATTCTGCTCGGCATAGGCGGGGCCGTCGTTGGCGGCTTCATCGGCACCCAACTCGGCTTTGGCGACGTTACGGGCTTCAATCTCAAGAGCTTTCTGGTTGCCGTCGGCGGGGCCCTGCTCCTGCTGTTGGGCTACCGCATGATTACCAAGTAATTGCCGCGGCGTCGACGTCAGGCACCACGGGAAGCTTCACGGACCGCGTCGTGGCGGCCAGAGCGGTCGCGTCCGCCACGAGGAAGCTGTCCGATCAGCCAGGCCACAAGTACCGCGATGTAGAACTGTCCGGTGACGGCCTGCATCCAGGAAAGCGTTCGCGCGATGCCGGTGAGGGGCCGGATGTCGCCGTAGCCGAGCGTCGACATCGTGACGAAGCTGTAGTAGATCAGCGTCGAGAGCTCGCCGACGTCGCGATCGGCCTCGGGAACGACGAAGATACTCGGCTCGAAGGTCTCCGGGTCGAGCTGCAGCAAGGCCAGGTACAACATCGACCAGGCCAAGCCGAGCAGCAAGTAGCTGGTTACCACGCCGAAGATCGAGTGGTAGGAACTTAAGTGGCGACGAATCGTGCTCGTCAGCAGTAGGATCGCCATCGCCAGAAAGAAGGCGCCGTCGAGCAGTAGGCTGGTGACGATCAGCGGCCGGTTGTGATATTCGCGGAAGAACTCCGTCGACCAATTCAAGGGGGCCGCCACGGCGACGATCATTAGGCTCACGGCGAACACAAGGCCCCGTTTGCGTGCCGTGATCGCCGCGCTGATCAGCACCACCGTGAGACCGAAGTGCATCAGCTGACGGCCGAAATCGCTTTTCTCGAAGATAGGCACGACCAGCAACATGAAGACCAGCGAGACGAAGAGGATGAGGAGATAGTACGGTCTATTCGCGTCGATGCGCTCGCCGGATACGGTCGTTTGGGCCATGGGGCGACGTCGCTTGCTCACGTGCGAAAGAGGGGAGCTTCCGAAAGAGTCGTCTGGGATGACTTTCCAGTTAAACCGACGTCGGCCGTGATAGCAAGCTGAATCTGCTAGCACGCGCGCTGCGGAAGGGATAGCACTACTTGTGCGTTGTCGATTTCCTGCGGTCTCGCTACAATCCGCGACCCGCCTGGCCTCCGCGCCGCGACTCTCCGCTCACCACGCGGTGGCGGCCCTGCAACCTTCGACCAGCACGCCACCAACCGTCAAGGATGACGAAGCGATGAGCATGCCCGCCCCCCTTTCGCCCGACCCTGTCCCCGCGCGACTTCACCCGGTCGACCCTCCCGCGTCACACGACGACGCGACCGATCCCGCCGACTGGGCCGCCGTGGCGGCGGCCGCCGCCCGCGACGGCAGCACCGCGCTCGATATGACCAGCCAACTTCGCTATGCCCGTGACATCGTGCGGATCGAAGGTCAGGCCCTGCTGAATCTCTCGCGACGGCTCAACGGCAACTTGTGTCTGGCGGTTACCGCGCTCTTCGACTGCCGCTCCAGTGTCATCGTCACCGGCATGGGCAAGGCCGGCCTGATCGGTCAGAAGATTGCCGCGACGCTGGCCTCGACCGGCACCCGCAGTCACTTTCTACATCCGGCCGAAGCCTTCCACGGCGACCTCGGCCGCATCCATCGCGACGACGTGGTGCTGCTCCTCTCGCAAAGTGGCGAGACGGACGAGGTCACACAACTCTTGCCATCGCTGGCTCAGCTCGGCGTCACGACGATCGCCATCACCGGCAAGGCCACCAGCACGCTGGGCCACGCCGCCTCGATCGTCTTGGAACTCGGTCCGCTGCAGGAGGCCTGTGCCTTGGGCCTGGCCCCCAGTACCAGCACCACGGCCATGCTTGCCGTGGGCGATGCCCTGGCCCTGGTCACCAGTCGCATGCGGAACTTTCAGCCCGCGGACTTTGCCCGCTTCCATCCCGGTGGCAGCTTGGGTCGTCAGCTCAGTCGCGTGGATGACTTCATGCGTCCGCTGGACGAGTGCCGTGTGGCCGAAGAAAACCAGACAGTTCGCGAGGTCTTACAGCGTCGCCGCGTCGCCGCCCGTCGCAGCGGAGCGATCATGATCACCGACGCCGGGGGCCGGCTGACCGGATTCTTCACCGACAGCGACCTGGCCCGCTTGTTCGAGAGTCGGCGTAACGAAGCCCTCGATGGCCCCATCGGCGAGGTGATGACGGCCGATCCGGTGACCGTGCCGGTCGGGGCGATGATCAGCGACGCCCTCGACATCCTGGCTGAACGCAAGATCAGCGAGCTCCCGGTTCTCGATCCCGACGGCAAAACGGTCGGCCTGGTCGACATTACCGATCTGCTGGCCCGGGGACTCGATGTCGGCGAGCGTCGCGCGGCTTCGTCGCCCGCGGCCGCCGCGGCCCCAGAGGCAGATCGCCCGACCGCTGCCCCGCGTTCGTCCGTTCCCCGCCCCAACTTCCTCGACGAGATGCACGGCCGGGCCGCCGAGAACGCCTAGCCCGTCGTCCGCCTTCGCACCCTCCAGGCCGCCCACCATGCTTGCCGACGAAGCGTTGCAATCGATCCGCCTGATTCTCTCCGACGTCGACGGTGTGATGACCGACGGCGGTATCGACTTCGACAACCAGGGCATCGAAACGAAACGCTTCCACATTCGCGATGGACTGGGTATTCGCATGTGGCAGAAGGCGGGCCATCGCTTCGGAATCGTCACCGGTCGCAGCTCGCACATCGTCCAGGTCCGCGCCGGCGAGCTGGGCGTCGACGTGGTGCGTCAGGGTGTCAAGGACAAAACGCCGGCCGTGCGCCAGATCATCGAGCAACTCGAGCTCGCAGCTCACGAAGTTTGTTACATCGGCGACGACCTGCCCGATCTGGGACCGATTGGCCTGGTCGGCCTAGGCGTGGCGGTCGGCGATGCCGCGGCCGAGGTTCGCAACGCGGCGGCCATGACCACCCAGGCCGGAGGCGGCGACGGCGCGGTTCGTGAGGTCGTCGAGCGGCTGCTCAAGGCGCAGCATCGCTGGGACGATCTGGTAAGCGCCTACACACGCTAGACGGCCGCTCGCCACATCGCGCCTCCGCCCCGCCCCGTACCTCCGACGCCCCGCATGCTCGCCAAACTCGCCCGCACCGCCTTGAGCTTTGCCGTCGTGGTCGTGGCCTATTGGTCCTACGCGCTGGCGGTCGTACCGTGGATCGAGCCGGAGGCCGAACCGATTGCAGCAGTCCCTGTCGGCGGAGACGACTACGTCAGCGGGACCGCACGCCGCGAGCCGATCCTGGACCTGGTGCGACCGTTTCTGCCCGAGGGGGCGTGGGAGCTGACGGGCGAACCGATCATCCTGGGGAGCGATCAGTTCACGCTGCTGATTCCCGACTACAACACCGACGAACAGGACAAGCTGCGACTCGATAGCTGCACCCTGGTCTTCTTTCCCGATGGCGAGCCGACCAAGGCGAACCCCACCCCAAGCGTAATCGTGCTCCGCGCGCCCGAAGGAGCCGTGTTGACCTTCGCCGACGGCGTCGACCTGAGTCGGCTGAAGATGGGCAAGATGCAAAGTGGCTTGCTCACGGGCGAGGTGACGATCGATGGCGTGCTGACGCGGCCGTCCTCGGAAGTCCAAGGCGACCGACCTGGCGAGGTGCGTCAAGTCGCCGCGGAGTCACAACGCTTGCTCGTCCGCACCCGCGACGTTCAACTGACCGACGATCGCATTTGGACCGACGCGGCGGTGCAGTTCGCCCTCGGCGAAAGTCGCGGCAGCGGTCGGCGATTGGTCATCGAGATGACCGAGATCGAAGAGATTCAGGGCGCGCGGACGGAAAGAAAACGAAGCGTCAAGTCGATCGAAATCTCCGAACAGGTCGCCCTGCAGCTGGCGATGACCCCAGATGCCGGTCCGCTGGCAATGGGACAGGACCTCGGCGCCGAGGCCGACATTGTCGCGCAACCGGCGGGGGTCGCAGCGGCGGTTGAGCAAGCGGCGACGGCGGAGCAAACGACGGACGTGGTCGAGATCACCTGCCAGGGACCGTTCCGTTTCGACGCCCTGAGCCTGGTGGCTACCTTCGAGCAGCACGTCGACGTAAAGCGAAACGCCCCGCAGGGGGCCTTCGATCATCTGGCGTGCGCCCTGTTGTCGGTCTTCTTCGCCCGCAGTGCCGGCGGCCAGATGGAACCCCGCCGTGTCGAGGCGGCCGGCTTTCCGGTCATCGGCAAACGGGTCGGCGAGGACGCCGAGTTGCGGTGCGAACACCTCGTCTATCATCTCGACACCGGCACGATCGCTCTCAAGAGCGACGATCGCGTCCGTTTGCGACGCGGCGACGACATCGTTGAAGCCAGCGAAGTTCAGTATCAAACCACCGACAGCGGCGCGATCGGCGAACTGCTGGCCGCCGGTCGCGGTTTTCTCCGGGCCAAGCTGCCCGGCAACGATGATCAGCGGGTCGCGGCAAACTGGACGAAGGAGCTGCGACTCCGACCGCACGAAGGTCAGAAGTTGCTCTCGGTGCTGGGCGAGGCGCAGGTCGAGTTCGGTCAGCTCGGCAAGTTGGCCAGCGATGAAATCTGGCTCTGGCTCTCCGAGCAGCCGGTCGCCCGCGACGAAGCACCGCGCGGCGCTGCCGTGGCGAACGCGGGTGCCAACGCCCCCGTCGCGCCGGAGGCCGCGGCCCCCAAGATGCGTCTGGCGCCGAAGAAGATGCTGGCCCAGGGTCGGGTCAGCATTCATAGTCCCCAGATGCAAGCGGTCGCCGATCGGCTCGAAATGTGGTTCGTGGCGGCGAAACTGCCGTCGCCGGTCGCGGCGGCTCCCGTGGCGGCCCCGGCTCAACCTCCGCCAGGTGTGGTGCGACCCGGCCAGTCGCCCGCCGGCCAGACACCGGGCGGCCAGGCGACTCGATCGATCTACCAGGTCTCTGGCCAGGTGGTTCGCGTGCAGGTCGCCACCGACGGCGCGAAGAACGCCCTACGCGACGTCACGATCGAGGGCAACGTCGAACTTCGCGAGAAGTCGGCCGGCGGCACGTCCGGACTGTCGGTCCGCGGCGAGTCGCTCGAGCTCGTCGGAGCCGACGCGGCGACTGGCCGGCTGAAGGTTCGCGGCGACGAGCGCCGCCCCGCTCGGATCGAAGCCCGCGGGATGGTTCTCTCCGGCCAGGTGATCGAAGGAAACAAGGCCAGCAACACGCTCGAGATCAACGGACCGGGCTGGATGACGCTGCCGCTCAAACAGGACTTACTCGGCCAGGCGGCGACCGCCCCCTTGGCCGATCGCCGGAACGCCCCTCGACAAGCCGCGACTCCGGTCGCGGGCGGCGAATCGCTACGGCTCGATTGGCGCGAGCGGATGCGCTTCGACGGACAGCGAGTCACCTTCGACGGGGACGTGGTCGCCCGCACTCCCGCCGCGGCCCCGCGACAAGAGCTGCGAACTACGCGGCTGATCGCCACGCTGACCCGCGATGTCGATTTCGCGGCACCCGGTCGCGTCGACGATCTGGGTCTGGCCATGATCCAGTGTCCCGAGCGGGCCACGCTGGCCAGCCGCACCATCGTCGAGCGTCAGCTCCAGTCCGTCGAACGGCTCGAAGTCGCCAACTTGCGATTCAACCAGACCAGCGGCCACCTGGAAGCGGCCGGACCAGGCTGGATCAAGACCCACCGGTTCGGCAGCCCCGTGCAACTAGGCGGCGCCCCCGGTGCCAATCGAGGTGCGGCGGGCGCGGGCCCAGCGGGCCGGCCGGGCGCGGCGCCAGGCTCAAGTGCCGCCGCGGCAAACGACGCCGCCAAGCAACTCACTTTCTTACGGGTCGACTTCGAAGAGAGCATGACCGGCAGTCTCCGCAGCCGCCAGCTGACCTTCCAGAACCAGGTACGCTGCATCTACGGTCCCGTGCGCGACTGGCAACACGAGCTCGATACCCACGGGTTCAACAAGCCGGGCCCCCGCGACGTGCTGCTGACCTGCGATCGTCTCACCGTGTTGCAACAGGCGGTCATCGCCGGACAGAAGACGTTCGACCTCGACGCGGTTGGCAACATGGAGGTCGACGGCGAGCAGTTCACGGCCCGCGGCCACCGACTCAGCTACAACACGGGCAAGGAACTGCTGACGATCGAAGGGACGGCTCAGAGCGCCGCTCAACTCTGGTGGACGAAACCTGGTGCCCGCGACCGGGCCCGCACTGCGGCGGACAAGATCTGGTATTGGCGGGCTTCGAACCGGGTGAAGGTCGACGGGGCGCAATTCTTGAACGTCACGCCCGGCGGGCGGTAAGGCGTTGCGAGGAGGCTGCGGCGGGAACAGGCTTTGCGGCTGACCGCAAGTTGATTCTTGTTGAACGTCGGTCGTAGAATGATGAAGTCCTCCTCATCGCGCTCCACGGCCAGAAGGCAACCTCGCATGCATCTCGATTTGCCGCCCGATCAACAGGCGTTCCTCGAAGGTCTCGTGAAGGCGGGCCGCTTTCCTTCGACGAGTAAGGCGATCGGCGAGGCGGTGCGCTTGTTGGCATCTCAGGAGCAGCTCAAGCAGCAGGTGC
>QQVP01000077.1 GCA_003389215.1 Planctomycetota bacterium
CCCGAGCCCGCCACGGCGGTGTTGTCGCTCGTGGGCCTGATGGGCCTGGGGCTGATGGCCTGGCGCCGTCGCCGCTAACACGGTCGCGGTCAATTCGTGATCCCCAGCCGTCCCTGGCCTCGAACCAGGGACGGCTTTCTTGACGGTACTCGGGCGTTCCCAGGCCTGGTTCTCAGTTGAGTTTGACGTACACGACGGTCAGAGTACACTGACGTCTGGTTCTGGCCGGTCCTGCGATCGAGATTCTCGCTCTTCACGCTGATCGATCCCGCTCCCCCATCGATAGGCGAAGCTCCCGGAGAAATTCACATGACGAAGAGACTCTTTGGCGTCTGTTTACTGTTCGTCGTCTCCTGTCTCTTCTCGGCCAGCCGCGGTCAGGCTCAGCTAAGCACTCCGGTAAGCGGCGCCAACTGCGACAACCCGAACTACAATCCTGCCCCGGTGTCCCAGTCGATTCAGCTCTGCAATGATCCGCTGGCCGACGGGTTATTCACCGAAGATGGAGTCACCGGCTATCAGTACATCTACGACGTCTTTACGACGAGCGGCTGTTGCGGCGACTTTCATATCGGTGGTACCGACGGACCACTTGGCCCGGCCGGAACGTTCAAGGCCAATGAATCCGCTTGGTGGCGGGCTGCCGAGAGCAACCCCGATATTCGCGGCATCTGGCAGCGGTGGGGGAACCAGTCGGTGCACGATGGGGTCGTCGGCGTCGGTAATTCGCACAATTTGTTCGGCTTTGGCGGTGCATCGCAAGTGAGCACGACCTCGCCGGTTTGGTCCGAGGTCGACAACGCCGCCGTCGGCAACACGGTCACCGACGTTTGGGACACCGCGGTCACATTTAACCCGGTAACCGACTTCTTCTCCACGGGTGGAACATCCGTGGTCGGCGACGCCATTCCTTGGGCGCTCGACAACACCTGGCACAACCCGAGTGAGTATGGGTTCAGTACCGAATGGTTTACCCCGGGAACCGCCTTCGGCAGTACCGGTCTGCAGGACGACGAAGGCGTGGCCTGGCGCAGTTGGACAACCATCTTCGGTGGCGGCCCGCTTGCGCTGCAGCACACCATCCGCATCGTCTCGCCCTACGAACCCGGCAGCATCAACTGGGGAGGGGACATCAATGGCTCCGGCGGCGTCATCACCGGTCCCAACGGACCTGCGGTCGTGCTGGGCCCCACGTCCTGCCTCATCGGCGACGTGAACTGCGACGGCTTCGTCGAGATCGGTGCCGACATCCTCACGGCCTTCACCAACTTCACCGGTCCCGGCTCGTTCGGTAAGGTCCGGGCGACCGGGGACGTGCATGGTCCCTCCGTGGCGACGACCGCGGTGCTCGGCCACGACGGCGACGTCGACGTCTCGGACATCTTGACGATCTTCGGGGCCTTCACCGGACCTCCGCCCGATGAAGGAAGCAGCGGTCTCGGTGGACCGGCCGAAGCTGGCGACCCGAGCATTCCGGATCTGATCTACGACGCCTCGACGGGCGAGGTCACGCTCGACGCCGATGGCTCGTCGATCATCGGCTACTCGCTGCAGAACGCGACCAACAGCTTCCTGCCGGCGGGCCACACGCCGATCCTGGCGGGTGTGACCACGGCGTTGACCTCGCAACTGGAAGAGGCGGCCCTGGCGCCGGGATCCGGTTCGATCGGCCTGGTGTTCCCGACCGGTTTAGACCTGGCCGGTCTGCAGGCCTTGCTGACGGTCAATACGGTGAGCCGATTCCTCGGCGCTCCGCTGGTGCCGTTCGACCTGGTGGTAGTCTCCACGACCGCGCCGCCGATCCCCGAGCCCGCCACGGCGGTGTTGTGGCTGATCGGCATGACGGGCCTTGGCCTGGTAGCGTGGCGACGTCGTCGAGCCTGATTGAAGTGCCTCGGCAATTTGGCAGATCGGTTGGGAGCGCAGGGCCGACATAGGAGACCTCGCGCGACTGCGATTTGGCGTTACGCCCGGGTTTGCCACGCCCGGGTTTGCCTGACGAGAAAGCGGCGATTTTCCGCCATTGCTCGGGCCGATCGTATGCGACCCTACCTTGCCGGACTCGACCTCCGCTCGATCGGCCTGTTTCGCATCGTGGCTGGTCTGGCCATGTTCCTCGATGTGCTCGTCTTCAAGTTCCCGAGCTTCGAGCACATCTACAGTCGTCACGGATTCTTCGCCGACGTCTACGCGGCTCAACATCGCGACGGCCGACCGATCTACCTGAATCTCTTCTACGACCTGGGCAGCGACGCCGCCGTGCGCGGTTGGTTTGCCTTCGTCGCCGCGGTCTACTTGCTCTATGCGCTGGGTTTGTGGCCACGACTGCTGGCCCCGCTCAGCTGGCTCCTGTTCTGCGTCACCCGCGAAAGCAACTCGTTGCTCGATTTCTCAACCGACCTGTGGTTGTTGTCGCTGATGTTCTGGGCGTTGTTCTTGCCGCAGGGAGCTCGATTCAGATTGTTCCACCGTGGTTTGGCGAATGGCGGCGAGAATGAGTTGCGCAGCTATCCCGCCTTCCTCATGCTTGCGAGCATTGCCCTGGTCTATTTCACGAACGGCTACGCGAAGCTGGGCGGGGACTGGCTGACGGGCGAAGCCCTCCATTATTTCGTTGCCTGGCCGGCCACGCGGAGCTGGGCCAGCTCCTGGCTGCTCGACCAGCCACGGCTCCTCGTCCTGCTCGAATACGGCACGATCATCTGGGAACTCATTTTCCCGCTGCTCCTCTTCTTCCCCTATTTCAATCAACCGCTCCGCTGGTTCGCCGTCGTCAGCGTCCTGGCGTTTCACTACGGAAATCTCCCGTTCATCTTTCCGGGATACTATTGCGTGGTGGCAACCTGCATCGCGGCGATTCTGCTGCCGTCGAGCTTCTGGGCGCTTCTCCGACGGGAAGCGACGTCCGAGCCGGAGCAGCCGTCGCACGATGTCGCCGTCGAACCGCAGGGATCTCCGCGCGCGGTACGCTACGGCCGCCAGGCCGTGCTCGTGCTTCGCAATCTTCTGCTCACGGCGATCTTTCTATTTGCCCTGGCACTCAATCTGGAGCGTCTGCCCGTCGTCTTGGGTCTCCGCGAGAAATCTTGGGGCGTCGAGGCGGCCGCGACGTCTTGGCACGCGAACTCGCGCCGCACCTGGCCGCAAGTCGATATGCTGCGCTTCCTGTTGACCTTTCACACGTACTATCCCGCCGAGATTCCTGAGCATCACCTGAATCTGCTCGTTTTCGGACTCGACGCGAACGGTCACGACTGGAATCTCGTTAGCGGCGAGCCGGCCAATGAGGCGTACTGGGGACCCAGCCCCGATTTTCAAAGACCTTACTTCGCCTTGCATCGGGCGGCCCATTTTCAGCCGCAGGCCTTCATTCGCTTCAAGATCTTCGAGCGATGGCTGGAAAAGCTCACGGATGACTGGAATCGAAGCCATCCCGATCGACCCCTGGTTCGCTCACTCCTGGCGATGGCCGAGCTCGACGGCGAGGATCCGGAGAATCCCGTCAAGAACGTCGTCGACCTGGCTCGTTGGCAGAGCGAGGACGCCCGCAGATAGCCCCGCAAACGTGGAATTCCCAGGGACGTTCAGTCGAAAGGACTTGCTCGCTTCGCAACTTCGAGTTGCCTCGGCGAATCGAGCCGCGAGCCCGCGAATCCTCGTGGTGCGGCGACGCCCGAATCGGCTCGCACCGCCGCCACATCCTCGGCACTGGTTCCTTGGAGGGGTGTCACGACTACGAAGAATCTGACGAAATCGTTGACTCGCGCGCCCGATTGGATACACTGCGAGAATTGGGAGAGAGTCCCATTGCGACCCAGGGACCGTTGCGCGAGTCGCGGTCCCACTCGGCGCAGGCTAAACAAATCCCTTTTCACACCCGTGTAAGGAATTGGACGCATGATCTTGAACCTTCGCGTACGCAGCGTTACGGTCGCCGTGCTCTTCTTCTTGGTGTCTCTGCCAAGTCTTGTCGTTGCTCAGTTGACTCCGCCCGTCTCGGGTTCAGGATGCAACAACCCCAACTACGCGACGCAACTCGCGGCGGTCAACGACGACACGATCCTGCTCTGTAACGATCCTTTGGCGGACGGCTTGTTCACCGAAGACGGGGTGACAGGGTATCAGTACATTTTCGACATCTTCACCGGTAACGGAATTTGCTGCGGCTCGTTCCATCTCGGCGGGTCTATTGGTCCGCTCGGTACCGCCGGCGAGTTCAAGGCCAACGACTCGGCCTGGTGGCGAGCCACCCCGAACGATCCTTCGATCCGCGGCATCTGGCAGCGGTGGGGCAACGCCGGCGTGCATGACGGCGTGGTCGGCCAGGGCGACTCGCACAATTTCTTCGGTTTTGGCGGCGCGGCCCAGGTGAGCACGACGGGCAATGTGTGGTCCGAGCAGGATCTGGCCGCCGTCGGGGACACCGTCACGAACGTCTGGGACACCAGTGTTACCCATGCACCGGCGGCCTCGTTTGGCAATGACTGGTTCGCCCAAGGGGCAACCTCCGCCGTCGGCAATCCCATTCCCTGGGCGGCCGACAATACTTGGCATGGACCTGCGGAGTACGGATTCAGTTCCGAGTTCTTCATGCCCGGCACGAACTTTGGCAGTGCCAGCATCCAGGATGACAAGGGTGTCGCCTGGCAGTCGTTTACGACCCTATTTAGCGGCCATGCGATTGCCTTGCAGCACACCATCCGCATCGTGGCTCCCTACGAACCGGGCAGCATCAATTGGTACATCGACAATCCGAAACAGGGCAAGGTGACGGGCCCCAACGGTGCCCCGGTGCCGCAAGGCCCCACGTCCTGCCTCATTGGCGATGTGAACTGCGACGGCTTCGTCGAGATCGGTGCCGACATCCTCACGGCCTTCACCAACTTCACCGGCCCCGGCTCCTTCGGCAAGGTCCGGGCGACCGGGGACGTGCATGGTCCCTCCGTGGCGACGACCGCGGTGCTCGGCCACGATGGCGACGTTGACGTCTCGGACATCTTGACGATCTTCGGCGCCTTCACCGGACCTCCGCCCGATGAAGGAAGCGGCGGTCTCGGTGGACCGGCCGAAGCTGGCGATCCGAGCATTCCGGATCTGATCTACGATGCCTCGACCGGCGAGGTCACGCTCGACGCCGATGGCTCGTCGATCATCGGCTACTCGCTGCAGAACGCGACCAACAGCTTCCTGCCGGCGGGCCACACGCCGATTCTCGCCGGGGTGACCACGGCGTTGACCTCGCAACTGGAAGAGGCGGCCCTGGCGCCGGGTTCCGGTTCGATCGGCCTGGTGTTCCCGACCGGTTTAGACCTGGCCGGTCTGCAGGCCTTGCTGACGGTCAATACGGTGAGCCGATTCCTCGGCGCTCCGCTGGTGCCGTTCGACCTGGTGGTGGTTTCGACGACCGCGCCGCCGATTCCCGAGCCCGCCACGGCGGTGTTGTCGCTCGTGGGCCTGATGGGCCTGGGGCTGATGGCCTGGCGCCGTCGCCGCTAACACGGTCGCGGTTAATTCGTGATTCCCAGCCGTCCCTGGTATCGAGCCAGGGACGGCTTTTTTTGTCTGTGTGATGTTCTTGTTTGCCAGTCTGTGCCCCAGCGCCCTGTCAGCAGGTCGCGAAGTCGAGCCGGGCCCAGCTCGCACACTTTCGCCCCCCACCCCCTCCCTCAATAGAGCGGAATCGGACCGGAAGGCTGGCAAAACGCTTAGGTGCCAACACTTATGGGCCAACTGCGGAGCGAGACGTGAGGTCGACCCAGGCCGCAAACCTGTCAAAATCGCGCCAATCCGTTGACCCAAGCGTGTTTCTGGATAGACTAGTGGGTTCGTGGTCGGGTCATCGTGAGATCGTCTCTTTGGACAACTTGCGACCATGTGGGAGACATCATTACGCCCGGTCGAAGATCGATTCATGCCCGGTATCGGTGTCGAGTCGTTGACGTCGACGCTGCGGCGATCTTGTTCGGCCACGCAGTCAATTCGTTAGAAGGTTAGAGCACTTGGCGGTAACGGAACTCGCCGACCACGCCAACTTTGAGCCCCTTGGATAGTCAAAACAGGATGGCATACATGAGAAAGAGATTTGCTTCGTTTGCCGGTGTGGTCGCCCTCACCGCGATCGTACTTCTGCCTGGGAGCCTGCTGGCACAGGCGACGTCTCCCCCGATCAGCGGCGCTGGGTGTAACAACACCAGCTACGATGGCGGATACATCGCCGGCGGTGACGGAGGAAGCTATAGCGGCCAGCACATTCAGCTATGCAATGACCCGATTGCGGACGGGCTGTTCACCGAAGACGGCGTTACCGGTTATCAGTACGTTTACGACGTCATTATCACGAGCGGTTGCTGCGGCACGTTTTGGCTCGGCGGTTCCAAGGGTCCGTTGGGAACAGCGGGAGAGTTCAAGGCCAATGAATCCGCCTGGTGGCGTGCCACCCCGAACGATCCCACGATTCGCGGCATCTGGCAACGTTGGGGGAATAACAGCGTGCATGACGGCGTCGTCGGCGTCGGAGATTCGCACAATTTCTTCGGCTTTGGTGGCGCGGCCCAGGTGAGCACCACGGCCGGCGACGTCTGGTCGGAGCAAGATCTTTCGGCTGTCGGGGACACCGTCACCAATGTCTGGGACACGTCGGTCGAGTTCAATCCGACTCATGACTGGTTTGCCGATGGTAGCACGTCGGCCGCCGGCGACTCCATCCCCTGGGCAGCCGACAACACCTGGCACAACCCGGACGAATACGGCTTCAGCTCCGAGTTCATGATGCCTGGAACCAATTTTGGATCCAGTGGGATCCAAGACGACGAAGGCGTGGCCTGGCAGTCCTTTACCACGCTCTTCTCGGGCGCTCCGCTGGCGCTGCAGCACACGATTCGTATCGTGGCTCCCTACGAACCGGGCAGCATTAACTGGGGAATCGATGCTCCCAAGAGCGGCATTGTCACCGGGCCCAACGGTGCCCCGGTGCCGCAAGGCCCCACCTCCTGCCTCATTGGCGATGTGAACTGCGACGGCTACGTCGAGATCGGCGCTGATATTCTCACCGCTTTCACCAACTTCACCGGCCCCGGCTCCTTCGGCAAGGTCCGGGCGACCGGGGACGTGCATGGTCCCTCCGTGGCGACGACCGCGGTGCTCGGCCACGATGGCGACGTTGACGTCTCGGACATCTTGACGATCTTCGGCGCCTTCACCGGACCTCCGCCCGATGAAGGAAGCGGCGGTCTCGGTGGACCGGCCGAAGCTGGCGATCCGAGCATTCCGGATCTGATCTACGATGCCTCGACCGGCGAGGTCACGCTCGACGCCGATGGCTCGTCGATCATCGGCTACTCGCTGCAGAACGCGACCAACAGCTTCCTGCCGGCGGGCCACACGCCGATTCTGGCGGGTGTGACCACGGCGTTGACCTCGCAACTGGAAGAGGCGGCCCTGGCGCCGGGATCCGGTTCGATCGGCCTGGTGTTCCCGACCGGTTTGGACCTGGCCGGTCTGCAGGCCTTGCTGACGGTCAATACGGTGAGCCGATTCCTCGGCGCTCCGCTGGTGCCGTTCGACCTGGTGGTGGTTTCGACGACCGCGCCGCCGATTCCCGAGCCCGCCACGGCGGTGTTGTCGCTCGTGGGCCTGATGGGCCTGGGGCTGATGGCCTGGCGCCGTCGCCGCTAACGCGGTCGCGGTTAATTCGTTATCCCCAGCCGTCCCTGGCCTCGAGCCAGGGACGGCTTTTTTTGTCACCGTTGCCGCTATAATGCCCGACTCGAACAGGCACCTGATCTTGAACAGATGATGGAATCGGAATCCGCACAACTCGACGAGGCGACGGCCAAGTGGCAGCCGCTTTCGGCCGTCGAGCGGCGTGTGCTTGGCGTGCTGATTGAAAAGGCGAAGACGACGCCCGAGAGCTACCCGCTCTCGCTCAACGCGGTTCGCGTCGGCTCCAATCAGAAGAGCAACCGCGCGCCGCAGATGCAGCTCGAAGAGGAGGATGTGGCCGACGCCTTGGAGAGGCTACGTGAGTGCGGCGCCGTCGTGTTGATCCAGGGCGACGGTCGCGTCGAGAAGTTTCGCCACCTGGCCTACGACTGGTTCGGAGTCGACAAGGTGGAACTGGCTGTCATGGCGGAACTTCTGTTGCGCGGTGACCAAACGATCGGCGAGCTCCGTGGCCGTGCCGCGCGAATGAATCCGATCGCCGATTTGGCGGCCCTCCGCCCCGTGCTCGATTCCTTGGAAACCAAGGGTTTGATCATCTATCTGACGCCCAAGGGACGTGGCTGCGTTGTCACGCACGCCCTCTATCAGCCCCAGCAACTTGATAAACTTCGGGCACAGTACGGCGACGCGTCGCGGACGATGCCAACCGACGAAACGGAAGATGCCCCGCCCAGAGCGACGGCTTCGCACGCCGCTGCGGCCGAGCCTCGCGACTCTTTGGCCGCCCGGGTCGAAGCGCTGGAACGCGAGGTCGCTCAACTCCGTGGGCGACTGGACGAGATCGCACATCAACTTGGCGAACCCTAGAACCCACGGTCGCCAACGTCCTTTGCCATGCAAGCGCTCCGACTCCTTGAAATCGGCCAGCCGCTGGCAGCAGCGGAAACCGCCGTGCCGACGCCGGGCGACGGAGAAGTGCTCGTCCACATCGCTGCCGCAGGCATCTGCCACTCGGATGCCCACTACCGGCGTGGCGATTCGCCCACCGGTTCACTCCCACTCACGTTGGGACATGAAGTTGCCGGACGCGTTGCGGAGTTGGGCAAGGGCGTTACGTCTCTCGAGCCAGGCGCGCGAGTCGCGCTCGACTATCTCGTCACCTGCGGATCGTGCGAGTTTTGTGCCCGGGGCGCCCGGCAGTTCTGTCCGCAAGGCAAGATGATCGGCAAACATCGCGACGGAGGATTCGCCGAGTTCATCGTCGTCCCGGCCGAGAACGCGATTGCCGTGCCCGATGCGGTGCCCCTGGATGCTGCCGCCTTGATGATGTGTTCCTCCTCAACTTCGCTGCATGCCCTCGAGCGGGCTCGCCTGGCCCAGGGCGAGTCCGTTGCCGTCTTCGGCGCCGGCGGACTCGGCATGTCGGCGATTCAATTGGCGCGAATCCTGGGCGCGGGGCCGGTCTTCGCCATCGATATTGACGCGGAACGGCTGCAGACCGCCGAACAGCTCGGTGCGGTGCCGATCGACGCGACCCGCTGCGATCCCCTCGACGTGTTGATGCATCACACCGACTCCCGGGGCGTCGACGTAGCACTGGAACTGATCGGGCTGGCCCATACGATGCAACAAGCGGTCCAGGTGCTGGCCGTTCATGGGCGGGCCGCATTGGTCGGCATCACGCCGGCCGCCTTTCCCGTCCGGCCGTACGACGAACTCCTCAACAAGGAGGCCGAAATTCTGGGCGTCTCCGACCATCTGGCTAGCGATCTGCCGCGGCTACTCGATTGGGCCGCCACCGGAGAGCTCGACTTCTCTCCTGTGATTCGCCAGCGCATTCCGCTCGTGGCCGACGCGGCGAATGCCGCGCTCGATCGCCTGCAGAGCCACGGCAGCGGACTGCGCACCGTGATCGTCCAAGACACGGAAGAAGTCTGACAGGACGACGCCGAACGTGAACTCGAAACGGCGATGCGTCCCGATGGGGGTCGTCGAAAAACCGTCGACGCAAGACCATCGACAGGGACCCGCGAGCGCGCGACGGCCGACGACCACGTCCGCAGCTACACGCAGCTCTTCATGGCCGCGTAGCCTTCCTGCGTGAGCGAGTAGCCCCCCTTAAACCGCTCTTTGATCAACATGTCCTTGTTCATCAAGTTGTGGAGCGCGTTTTCGTTTCGCTTCAGATCGGGGCCGTTGAAGCAGAGCATCTGGCCCGGCGACATCATGAACTTGCGATAAACCCTCAACACCCGCTCTTCCGATTTCGTCAGAGTCGACAAGGTCTTCTCCTGGTATGCAGTCGCGTGTTTCGCCGGGCTGAATCCCGGCCACTGACTTGGTCGCGGTTGGTGATTTGGAGGTGGAGCGTCCCGATCCGGGAAATGCTGGCCGAGACCGGCTCCGCGCAAGAGGCGGGTCCGCACGTCGCTCAGACGCGCGGTATGGACGAAACCCCGCAAAAGTGCACGCGGATTCGCCGTTACGCGCTGGGCCGATACGCTCCATCGCTACCTCATTTATACGACATATAAGCGCCCCTGTATACCACCCGCAAACGCCGCGTCTGAAGCGTCCGCAAACGCCTGTCGCTCGCCAACTTGACGCCGCGCCGTGGTCAATTTCAACGTGCCCGCGCGCCGCCTAGAATCGACACGTCGGTGGGACCTCGGCGGCAACTCGATCAGACGGCGACTCGATGAAGGGACGGCTGTGAAGAAATCTCTCTACGTCTTCGGCGGCTTGATCGTGCTGTCGGTTGCCTTCGACATGGCGAAGCACGGCAGCGCGCTGGTCCGTGTCTTCGCATGCCTCTTCCACGAAGCGGGCGATCCGCCGCCCGAGGTTGTCCAGGAAGTTGCCTATGTGGCCCTTCATCTGCTCGCGCTCGCGGCTGGGGTCACCCTCTGCGGCTTCTCGGCACTCCGCGCTAGCGACGAGCATTCAATCACCTCGGCGGGGCGCCGCCTGCACGCCTTGGCGGGTGTCGCGCTGCTGCTTACCGCCGCCATGATCATTCAGGCATTGCTGCTCGTGCGGGGCGAGTTCGAGAGCCTTGCCGAGCAAGTCTTCATGGTAGCACCGTTCGAAGAGCCGGACTCGATGCGTCTGGCGATCGCCTCCGCCGGCCGCACCATCCGGTCGAGCTTTTTGATCCTCACCGGTTCTGGTTTCATGCTCGCCCTGGCCGGACTGTTCGGGCTGCAGCGCTGGCCGCCACGAACCGCGAGTTCGGCGCGACGCGCCCTGCGGATCGGGATCATGCTCTGCTGCGCTATTCTCACGATGGCGACGGCCGCGCCGGTCTATTTTGCCGCCCGTGCTGCCGAGGGCCTGCAGGGCTGTCTTGACGGCTCGCTGGCCTGCAAGCCGCAGGATCTTGCCGACGGCTTGCTCACGATCAACAACAGTTCGCTGATCGCCGCCGGCATCCTGGGGCTCCTGGGCGCGTTGCAGCTTGGCGCGGCGCTGGTGGCTCCGCAGCCCGACGAAGACTACGAGCCCCCCGCAGAAGTGGATGTCGAAGACGAGCCGCAATCGTGAGCCCGCGCAGACTTCCCGCGCAGACTTGCCGTCGAGTCGTCATAATGGAGAGATGATCGGCGAAGACGCGCAACCGCCCCACGAACGCACGGCAACCAACACCTCTCGTCCCAACCCCTGGCGGCGCGGTGCGCTGGCGCTGGTGGCGCTCGCGGGCTGTGCCACGCTGGCGATCGGAGCCGATTGGTATCTGGCCGTGCCCAAGACCGAAGTTGCCAGCTATGTCGGCCGGCAGACGTGCGCCGAGTGCCACCAACAAGAAGTGCAAGCCTGGACCGGGTCGCACCACGATCGGGCCATGGATCTGGCCACTCCCGAGACCGTGCTGGGAGACTTCGACGACGCGGTGCTCGAGTATCAGGGCGTCACCTCGAAGATGTTTCGCCGCGACGGCGCGTACTTTATCAACACCGAGGGCCCGGACGGCCAGCTGGCCGACTTCCCCGTCAAGTACGTGATCGGGGTCGAACCGCTCCAGCAGTACATGGTCGAGTTCCCCGACGGTCGCGTGCAGGTCCTGCGGATCACCTGGGATACCGCAGGAAAGCGCTGGTTCTATCACTATCCGCCCGACGTGAAGGACGAGCGGCTCGCTCCCGACGACCCGCTGCACTGGACCGGCGAGCAGAGCAACTGGAACTACATGTGTGCCGACTGTCACACCACGAATCTGAAGAAGAATTTTGACGCGGCGACCGAGACCTACCACACCTCCTTCAGCGAAATCGATGTCAGCTGCGAGACCTGCCACGGACCGGGCAGCATTCACGTCGAGTTGGCCCATAGCCGTTCGCTCTTCTGGGACCGCAACCACGGCTACGGCCTGGCGAGACTCAAGGGCGAGTCCAACAAGGCCGAGGTCGAGTCGTGTGCCAAGTGCCACATGCGGCGGAGCCAGCAGCTCACCGAGAACTTTCGACCTGGCGGAGAACTTTGCGACCACTTCGCGCCGGCGCGACTGCGTGCCGGTCTCTACCACGATGACGGTCAGATCAAGGACGAGGTCTACGTCTACGGCTCGTTCGCCCAGAGCAAGATGTTCGCCCGCGGCATTCGCTGCACCGATTGCCACGATCCGCACACAGCCCGTCTGAAACACCAGGGCAATGCGGTCTGCACCTCGTGCCACCAACACCCGTCGGCCAAGTACGACACGCCAGCCCATCACCATCACGCCGCCGGCAGCAGCGGTGCCCAGTGCGTCGAGTGCCACATGCCCGAGAAGCACTTCATGATCGTCGATCCGCGCCGCGATCACAGCATGCGTGCCCCGCGGCCCGACCTTTCGGTCGCGTGGCGCACGCCGAACGCCTGTACCGGCTGCCACCTGGAACTCGAACTGGAGAAAGAGGGTGGCCACGACGCGCGACCTCACTACGCCGACTGGCTCGCCGAGGCCGAAGCCGCCGAGGGCGAAGCACGCGAGCGAATCACGCGGCTCGATCGTTGGGCCGCCGAGCATCACGCCAAGTGGTATGACACCGACAAATCGCGCGACAGGAAATCGCCCTGGATCGACTTTGGCCCGACCCTCGCCGCGGCCCGTCAGCAGCAGCCCGAAGCCCTGTCGGGGCTGCGCAAACTGCTGGCGCGGAAGACGACGCCGGCCATCGTGCGGGCGACCGCGCTCGAAGCGTTGGGCAATCATTATCCGGAGACGGCCTTCGAGCAGCTCTGCGAGGCCCTCACAGACAAGTCGCCCTTGGTGCGCGCCACGGCGTTGACGCAGCTGGCTCAGTTGCCCGCGGGGGGCGATCATCGCGAAGCCACGCCCGTACCCCTGGCGGCACCGCTGTTGGCCGATCCGGTTCGCCTGGTGCGGATCGAGGCCGCCCGCAGCGTGGCGCCCTACCTGCAACACCTCGACGAAGAGGAGCGCACGCAATTCGACCGCGCGGCCGCGGAGCTGGTCGAATCGTTTGCCGTGGCCAACGACCGGGCCGGCAGTCATCGCGAATTGGCCAAGCTGCAGCAGCATTTGGGCCAGTTCGACAAGGCAAAGGCTTCGCTATCGACCGCGCTGCGTCTGTCGCGGACGCCGCTGGACAAGAGCCTGTCGCACTATCAAAACGCCCTGCTGCTGGTCCGCCAGCGCGACTTCGCGGCCGTTGAACGCGAGCTGCTCGCGGCACTCGAAGCCAGCGAAGAGAACATCCCGGCCCTGCAAACGCTGCTGGCCCTGTACTTCGACTTACGTCGGCCCGAGCAAGCCCGCGAGGTGCTCAACCGCTGGCGCAAGCGAGCGCCGGGCGACCCGCGCCTGAATTATTGGCAGCAGCAGCTCGACGCGGCAAGTTCGCGGCCCGCCGCCTCGCCGTAGTCGCCGCTTCCACCGCAGGACTTACCGCTGGGGAGGAGGTGTTTGACAGCCGCGTCCAACTTCGCGTTACAATGCGCCCTTCGAGGCACGGCCCTCGGGCATTTCGCGCGGCGGCAGGCACGCCACCATCGTCGTAACTGAAAAGAGGCAAACATGGGTGCGGCACATCGTCGCCTGGGCACGGGCGTGCGGCGGGCGGCGCCGCCCATTCGCCGATTCTTGCGGATCCCCGGCTGGCTTGCGGTCGGCTCGTTGCTGGCGGTCGCGCTGGCGTTTCCCAAGGCGGCCGCCGGGCAGCCGAGCGAGCCGATCGACGTCGGCTTCGAAGTGGTCTCGCTGGCCTACTCGCCCGACGGCGCACAGTTGGCCGCCTCCGGTGCCAGCGGCCATGCGCATCTCTACGACGCCGCCACGGGGGACCTCAAGTTCGAGCTATCGATTCCCTTTCCGCAGCAGAATATCGAGCGGCAAGAGGCCGACCAGCGCTGCGACCACGTCGTCTTCTCGCCCGACGGCAAGCAGCTCGCCGGGCTCTTCAATGGCGAGTGGGATTTCGTCCGCGGGCCGGACAACCAGCGGATCAACTTCTACGGGCTGACCCGCGGCATCGTCGTCTGGAACACGATCACTGGCAAGACCTACAAGATCTACGAGCTGGGCCGCCGCGTCGGTATGGTTCCCGACGGCACGAAGAAGGTCGCTGGTGCGGGGGCGGGCGGGGCGCTCGACGACGGGCTGACGCGGGCCGAGGGGACGCGGACGATCGCCTTCGTCGACGGGGGCCAGCGCATGATCGGCGACTTGGGCAACATGTGGCGGATCGGCGTCGGCGACGACGGCGCGCTCAACGAAGGCCAGGATCCCGTGGTGTTCGTGGCGGCCGCGGGAGAGGAAGGCGACCGCGTCACGGTCAGCCCCAAGGGCATCGTGCGGTTTTGGGATTATCGCGATCGGCTGGCCGGCCAGGCAAAGTGCAAACCGCCGATCCGCGTCGGCCGCAACGGCCAGACCAGTCTCCGTTCGATCGCCATGTCCGGCGACGGCGCGCGACTGGCCCTGGGAGTCATCGACGGCGTGCGGCTGTTCGACGTCGCCGAGCGCAAAGCGCAACGACCCATTCGCATTCGCGGACGTAAGCCCGGGCCGGTGCTCGCGGTGGCCTTCTCGCCCGACGGCGCGCAGCTGGCCACGGGTCACGCCAGCGGCGCAGTGAAAGTTTGGGATGTGGAGTCGCGGGAAGAGCTCCGCGAGTGGGCGCCCGCGAAGGGCGAAGAACTGCCGGCCGCCCGGGCCGTGGCGTTTGTGCCCGCAGGTGACCGGCTCGCCGTCGCCCGGGGCACGGAGATTGAGTTTCTGGAAGTCGCTGAAGACACGGCGACGGGCGACGAGTAAGTCGGTGCCATTAAGTGGGCGACGAAGATCCTAGGAGAACGCCGCCTCCACCTCCGCCCGCCAGGGTAGCGACGGCTGTGCCCCGCGTCGGGTGACGGAGAGGGCCGCCGCGCGGCTGGCCCAATGGGCCGCCTCGACCAGGTCGCGGCCCTCGGCCAGGGCAACCGCCAACGCCCCGTTGAAGGCGTCGCCCGCTGCCGTGGTGTCGACCGCCTCGACTTCGACCGCCGGCACTTCGGTGACCCGATCGTCGGCATCGACGACAATGGCGCCCGCGGCACCGCGCGTGATCACGCAACTGCCACAGCCGAGCTGCTGCAACCGACGGGCCGCGGAGATCGCCTCGTCCGTCGTCGTCACCGAGAGGCCCGTC
This sequence comes from Planctomycetota bacterium, assembly GCA_003389215.1. Taxonomy (GTDB): domain Bacteria; phylum Planctomycetota; class Planctomycetia; order Pirellulales; family UBA7805; genus MB-PLM-2. The sequence goes on from QQVP01000077.1 coordinate 15,291, forward strand.
AGGTGCTCGGCCTCGATTTCGTTCGGCGTGAGCACGTCGACCTGTTTGAGCACGTTGTTCTCGAGCAAGCCCGCGTGGGCCGGGGCCGGATTTAGCAGCGTCGTGGCGCTGCGATCCTGGGCCCGCTTCAGCCCTCGGGCGACCGTGCACAAGGTCAGCTCAAGATTGGCGACAAACACCCCGGCGAACAGATCCTCGTCGAGGGCATTTACGTCGGCCACGCTGAGCGCCGCGTTCGCACCCGAGGCAACGCTGATCAGGTTCTCGCCGGCCGCGTCGACCATGATCAAGGCGATTCCGGTCGCGTGCTCCGCGAGCGTGCGGATGTGCTTGTCGTCGAGTGGCTCGCGGCCGAGTTGATCGCATACCCAACGCCCAAGTTCGTCATCGCCGACGGCGCCGACGAGTTGCACTGGCGAGTCGGCCGCCGCCTGTCTCGCCGAATTGCAAGACAGCCGGGCAGCGGCGACCGCCTTGTTGGCTCCCTTGCCGCCCGAGGCCTGATAGAACGCGCCGCCGGTCACCGTCTCGCCGGCGGCGGGTAGTCGTTTCGAGCGCACGACGAGGTCGACGTTGATCGAGCCGAGGACGGTGATTGGCTTAGCAGTCATGGCAACCCTTGCGGTCGTTCGGCTGGAGCGCGGCGGCGGCAGGCGACTTTCTATTTTCCGATGCAGAAGCGACTGAAGATACGGTCGAGGATGTCGTCCGTGTAGACGGCTCCCGTGACGCAACCCAGCTCGTCCAGCGCCGCGCGGAGCTCGACGGCCACCAGTTCCTCACCGCCACCGGACTCCACCAACTGACGTGCCGCTTCGACTGCGTCAGCTGCCCGCTGCAGACTCTCGCGGCAACGCGCCGCCGTCGAGGCGACGACCTCTGTCGCGGGCGCCGCGTCGCTCAACTTCGCGGCAATCGCCCGCCGCAGCTCTTCCAGGCCGGCACCGCTGTGGCTGCTGGTGAACACGTCGGCGTGAAGCTGCGGCTCGCCCTGGTTGGCGCCCGCGGGGCGGGGCTCTCGCGAACTCTCGCCCATGCGATCGGCCTTGGTCTGCACGACGATCGTCCACGCCCGCTCGCTCGCCGCGAGCAGCTCCACTTCCGCGGGCAACAGATCGCGGGTCCCGTCGAGACAAAGGAGCACAACTTCGGCCGCCTGCTGCTGGGCCGCGCGGGCCTGTTGGGCGGCGGTTGCCACGTGGGCACCTTCGTCAGTCGACTCGACACCGGCGGTGTCGATCAGCTGGTAGCGGCCGCCGTCATACTCGACCTCCGCGGTCAAATAATCGCGGGTCGTGCCGGCCTCGGCGGAAACGAGGGCGTGGCTCGCGGCAGCCAGTGCGTTGAACAGCGAGCTCTTGCCGACATTGGGAAGCCCCACGAGGGCGACGCGACCGCTGGCCGGCACGTGACCGCTGCTGCGCATCTGTTCGATAAGGTCCGCAATCTGGCGATCGGCGGCCGCCAGCGCGTCGAGCAGTTCCTCGCGGGCGACGAACTCGATGTCCTCTTCGGCGAAATCGAGTCCCGCTTCGAGATGGGCCAACAGCTCCAAGAGTTGTGTGCGCAACTGGTCGAGTGGCCGTGACAGACCGCCGGCAAGTTGGGCCAAGGCGGCTTCAAGCTGCGTGTCGGCCCGAGCGTCGATCACGCCGAGCACCGCCTCGGCCTGGGTCAGGTCGAGGCGCCCAGCGAGGAAGGCCCGCAGGGTGAATTCGCCCGGCTCGGCCAGACGGGCCCCGCAACGACAGAGCGTCTGCAGCAGGGCCTCGGCCAGCGGCGGCGAGCCGAGCGTGTGGATCTCGGCCAGGGGCGAACGGGTGTAGCTGCGGCGATCGGGCCAGAAGTAGAGCTCGCAGGGCAGCGGGGCGGCGACCTCGTCCAGGTCGATCTCGCCCGGGATCACCTCGGGCTCGGTGACGTCGTCGAGCGTGCGGTCCGCGGCGGGGCGAAAGCAACTCGCCAGACAGGCGGCGACCTGGTCGCCGGCCAGGCGGACAATGGCCCGGGCGGCACCTCCCGGAGCGGAGGCCAGAGCCACGATCGTTTCGCCCTCGCGATCTGTCATGACGATCGCCGCCGATCAAGCCGTGGTGGCGTGTGCCGGACGAAGGGGAAGCGAACGCGAATCAACGCTTCCCCTTCTTCTTGGCACCTTTCTTCCTCTTGCCGCCCTGACCGTTGGTCGTGGGCTTGGCCGATTCGGACTTCGACGCGGTCGGCTTCTCTTTGGCGGGGGGCTCCCGCTGCGGCTTCTCGGCGACCGCGGTCTGGGCATCCTTCGGCGGCGGCTTCGGCAGCATCTTGCGTTCGCCGATGCCCCAAAAACTCGAAGCGATGAAGTAGACGCACAGTCCGCTCGGCACTTTGAAGAACAACACGCCCATGAAGAACATCATGTACTTCATCATCTTTTGCATCATGGCCGACTGTTCGTCCGTCGGCGGGGGCGTAAAGAGCTTCTGCTGCCACAGGAAGAGGGCGACCGTGACCAGCGGCAAGATGTTCAAGTACGGCCCCAGAAAGCCGGTGTAGTCGGAGAAGAACATCCAGCTGTCCCACCGCAACAGCATGTCGGGGGCCGAGAGGTTGTCGGCCCAGCGAATCGAATCGCTGATCAAGGGCGCGCCGCGGAGATTGATATTCGTCTGCAGCGACTTGTAGAGTCCGATGAAGATCGGCATCTGAATAAACAGCGGCAAGCAGCCCGACAGGGGGCTGTAGTTGTGCTTGCGGTACATCTCCTGGAGGGCCTTGGATCGCTTCTCCAGATCGTTCTTGTACTTCTCCGAGATCCGCTTCATCTCCGGAGCCAGTTCTTGCATCTTGATCGCGCCCAGGGCCTGTTTCCGCGAGATGGGAAACATGCCTAGGCGAACGACGATTGTCAGACAGACGATCGCCACGCCGTAACCAAGATTCAGATGCGCGAACATCTCGAGGACCCACCCCAGCGGAATGGCCACGTACATGAACAGCGTCAGCCCGTAATAGATCAGCGAGCTGAGATTGCGCTGTTCGACGCGACCCGGCGGTCCGTACTGCCGCAACAGCTTCGATTGCTTCGGCCCCGCAAAGACGGTGTACGTGTGCTGAAGCGACTTCTGCGGTTCGAGCTTCTCCGTCTGGCTGATCAGGCGACAGGTGACGTTGGTCAGTCTGGCGGGCGGCGGGTCCTTGGTCGGCAGACTGCCCACCGTGACCGGACGCGATTCAGCAATCCAGTTTGTCTCGGCATCCTTCTCGGGGATCAGCATGGCGGCGAAGTAGAGGGCGTCGATGCCGAGAAAATCGACCGGCATCTGCCGCTGGACATACTCTTCCGCATCGGCATCGGCGATCGCCGCCGAGCCGGCCAGCGTGAACGTCCCCTCGCTTAGCTGTCGGGCAAAGTCCCGCAGACCCCCGGCGGAGAACCACTCACGCTGAATCTTGTTGGCATACCACCAGCCGGAGGTCGGCAGCCCCGTCGGACCATCGAGCCGGTAGGCGACCGTCTGCGGCTGGGATCCCCGATTCTCGATCTCCAGTTCGAGCGTCAGGTGATAGGCCCGGGCGAGCGGGTCTTCCCCGACATCGCTCTCGCCCGGTTCGAGACGATAGCGCTTGATGGCGACCAGTTGGGTCTGCGGCACCGCGTAGCGGAACTCGACCAAGCCGGCCTCGGCGTCCTCCGTGGTGAGTTCCCAATTGACGGTGCGCAGATCGACGCCGTCATTGAGCAGGCGGTCGAAGTCACGATCGCCGACCGAGTCGAGTGTCAACAGAAAGGAAAGTGGATCGTGCGTCGCGCCGGCCGTGGTGTTGAGCGCCTTGGTGAGATACTCGGGACGCACGATCGAGACGGGCCGCCGAATCAGGTCGACCGTCAATTCTTGCGGCCCCCCGTCGCGTACCACACCGAGCGTGACACGCTGTTTCGGTCGCCGTTTGCGGAGACGCGTGTGAAAGTCGTCGACGTCGACAACGTCCTGTTCGTCGAGCGTCAAAATGACGTCGCCAACCTGCAAGCCGGCGGCAGCGGCCGGCGTGCCGTGGCCCACAGCGTTGACGCGGCAGCCGTCGCCCTCTTCGACGTCCGCCAGGGCCAGGTAGCCGAGATAGCCGCTGCGGTCGACGACGTCGAGATAACGCCGGTCGGTCAGTTCGATCATTTCGACCGCGGCACCGCGAGTATTGAACGTGACAAGCATCCGCTGGCGCGAGCCGGGGTCGAGCGAACCGAGCGTCGGCCGCAACAGCGGGAACTTGGCCGCGGTGGCTTCGGCAGCCTCGGCGGGTGCGGCGGGTATGTCTCTCTCTGCAGGCGCGGTGGTGGACGCGTCGGCGGCCGATGGGTCGTTGACACGTCCGGCGTCGATCTCGCCGGCGTCGGGACCGGCCGGGGCTTCGCCGACGTCGCCATCCGCGGCCGCATCGGCGACGTCGGCCGGACCGCCCGGTGGCGGCGGCGGCTGCAGTCGCTGCAGAATGGCCATCCATCCCATGAAGATGGTCATCGCGAGAAACACGAAAAGGAAAAATCGACGGTCCAAAACCACTTCCTTCGAATTAACGTCTGGCGACCAAGCGTCGGCGACCCGCCTGGTGGAGCCCCTGTCGGCCGATCGAAGTACACGCCGTCCTAGCGACCTTCGCGGAGCCGATCGCCGAGAAAATTGTCGAGTTCCGGTGTGTCGTAAATCTTCTTCACCGTCTTCTCGACGTCGTACTCGACGCGCCGAAATCGCAGTGTCTCGCCTTCGACGATCACGTAGCACGAACGCGGATCGCCGTCGCGCGGCTGACCCACGCTGCCCACGTTCGTCATCGTCTTTTCGCGGCCCAGCTCGAACGCTCCGTCGATCTCTTCAGGGCCGATGAAGCGCAGACCCTCGGTAAAGACACCCGGGACATGGGTGTGCCCCTGGAAACAGTGTTGTTCGATGAGCGCGAAGATCTTCTCCATCTTGCGCTGATTGTAAATGTCCTCGGGAAAGACGTATTCGTTGAGCGGGTTTCGGGCCGATCCATGGACGTAGAGAAAGCCGTTCTCACTATGATTGCGCGGCAACTCGCCGAGAAAGTCCCAACGTCGCGCGTTCTCGCGCGGATTGCCGCCGGCGCTTTCCAGCTGATCGCGGGTCCAGAAGATGGCCCGTTCGGCCCCCGAGTTGAATCCCTCGGGATCGAACAGCGCCCCCTGATCGTGGTTCCCCAACAGGCAGATCTTGCACTGCATGACCAGGTCGATGCACTCGCGCGGGTTGGGCCCGTAGCCGATGATGTCCCCCAGGCAGTAAATCTCGCTGATCTGTTGCGCCGCGATATCGGCCAACACCGCCTCGAGCCCTTCGAGGTTGCTGTGGATATCGCTGATGAGGGCTCGTTTGTCTGCCATCGAGATCGTGCGGCTATGGGCACGCGGCCGTGGCGTTGTGCGGGGAGGAGGGTCGACGGGCGGGGCTGGCCGGCGAGTGTAAGTCTCGACAATCCCGTAATTTAAGGCGGTCTTTCGGGAAGGTCAAGGCAATGCCCCGCCGCGGTCGCGGGACTTGCCGCCGAGGGTCAAAACCGCCAAGCTGACGCCCGCCGCTTGAAGTTGCCTCCGCCGCGAAATCCTGCAAATCGATGCGAATACTGGCCCTCGAAACTACCGAACGTGTTGGCTCCCTGGCAGTTCTGCACGAGGGCGAACCGGTGGCCGAAGCTCGCTTGCCCGCCGAGCAACGCTCGGCTGCCAGCTTTGCCGTCGGCATCGAGCAACTGTTGCGCGAGGTCGGCTGGAAGATCCGCGACCTGCAGTGTGTTGCCACCTGCGTCGGTCCAGGGTCCTTTACCGGCTTGCGGATCGGTGTGACCGCGGCGAAGACGCTGGCCTATGCCACGGGCGCGAAGGTAATCGGCGTCAACACGCTGGAGGTCATCGCGCTGGGCGTCGGGCAGAAGACGCCACGTCTGTGGACGATCCTCGACGCCTTTCGGGGCCAGGTCTTTGCGGCCCAGTTCAGCAACGAGGCTGGCCCCGCCGAACCGCCACGCACGCTCGTGCCGACGCAGATCTACGAAGTGGCAGATTGGCTGAACCGCCTCGGCCCCGGCGATGTGGTTTGCGGACCGATGCTGGAAAAGCTGCACGCACGGCTGCCGGCGGAAGTGAGTGCCAGCGAGCGCGACGACTGGACGCCTCGGGCGGCCTGGGTCGGACAGCGTGCCTGGCAGCGTCTCGCCGCGGGGGAGTCAGACGACCTTTGGCAGCTGGTGCCGAACTACTATCGGGCGAGCGCCGCCGAAGAAAAGGCCACCGAAGAGAAGGCCGCCGCGGAAAAGGCACATCAGCAGGCCGCCACCAAGTCGTCGGCATCCGACACGTAAGCGATAACAACGCAGCCATCAATAGTCCTGCCGCGCCGCGATGAGTTCTTCCAGCGCGGCGGCAAACGCCCCATAGGCTCCCCCGCCGAAGAGCACAAACCTCACCAGACTCGGCAGCGAGTGCTCGGAGACAAAGTCGATCGAAGTGCCCAGGGCAACTCGGGCCGCCAGGTCGACGGGATAACCGTAAGCGCCCGTACTCAGAGCGGGCAGGGCGATGCTCGCACAGGCCTGCTCGTGGGCCAATTCCAAGGCGCGGCGATAGGCCGCGGCCAGCTGCTCCGCCTCGCCGCTCTGGCCTCCGTTCCAAACGGGGCCGACGGCATGAATGACGTACTCGGCCGCCAGCTCGCCGGCACTCGAGATTACCGCGCTGCCGGTGGGGCAACCTTCGGGATAGCGTCGGCGGGTCTCCTCCATCAGCGTGGGTCCGGCGGCGCGGTGAATCGCCCCGTCGACCCCGCCACCTCCGGCCAGCCGGCTATTCGCCGCATTGACCACGCAGGCGACCTCCTGCGCGGTGATGTCGCCGTCGACCAGTTCCAACCACGTACTGGCAATTTCGACTCGCATGCCGCCGATTGTAGACGATCGCTCCGGACGGCGGCAGAACGGCCCCGCACTCGGCGCCGGGTAGCGGAAGAGGCTCGGCAGACCGGAGAGGCGATTCCGGTGTGCTAAATTCGGCGTGCTAGAATAGAGGTATGCAAGCGAGAATCCAAAGCGTGAAGATCACGAATCGTCACGGGCCGCGCTCGATCCGGCGCAGCGCGCCGCTCGTTGTCACAAGCATCGTCCTGACAGCGCTGGCGATCTGGTTGAGTTCGCCCGCGACTGCCGCCACGATCTACGTGAACAACGTGCTGGGCAACGACCGCTTCAACGGCGAATCGGCCCGGCCGGCCGGTGTGAACCTCGGTCCGGTGGCGACGATCTCCCGCGCCGTGCGACTGGCCGGCAGTGGCGGTCGTGTCGTGGTGGCCAAGACCGAGCGACCCTACTACGAAAACGTCGTGCTGTTCGGTTATGAAAACTCAGGCACCCGCGCGGCTCCGTTTCGCATCGAGGGCCAGGGAGCGATTCTGGACGGCACGATCCCCGTGCCCGACGATGCCTGGGAAAGCTTGGGCGAAGGCGTGTTTCGCTTTCGTCCCCAGCTGCCCGGACCGCAGCAACTCTACTACGAAGGCAAGCCGCTGCGACAAGTCAAGCCATCGTCCGAGCAGATCGCTCGTCCTCCGCTGGCCCCGCTCGAGTGGTGTTACTACGACGCGCACATCTACTTTCGCGTCGAACCGACCAGCGTGCCGGAGAACTACCAACTTCGTTACGCAGGTCGACAGGCGGGCATCCTGCTCTATCGCGTCGAACACGTCGAGATCAGCGGCCTGGTGATCCAAGGGTTCGCACTCGACGCCGTGCAGTCCAAGGACCTGGTCGGCCGCGTGGAACTGGTGGGACTGAATCTGCGCGGCAACGGGCGCAGCGGATTGTCCGTCGAAGGGGCCTCGCGGGTGCGGCTCTCGGAAAGCCTGGTCGGCAACAACGGCCGGGCACAGGTTCGCACCGCAGGATACTCGCGAACCGACCTGGTCAATTGCGACGTACTGGACAACACGGCTCCGAAATACGCCCTTGCGGGCGGCGAGCTGACTATCGATGGCGTCGTCCATCGCGGCGAAAGCCCGGAATAGCTGGCATAGAACGGCAAGAGGCCGCCGACGCGGCGGCAGGCGTGCCGCGTTTAGGGCGTGACGACGTCGCTCTTGGTGGCCGCCGCGGGGATATCGTCCGCGGGATCGGGCAGGCCCTCTTCTTCCAGCTCGGCCGCATGATAGGCCTCGTCCACCTCGCGACGACGTCGCAAGTAGTACCCCACGCCGACCATCGCGAGGGCGACCGACAACACACGAAACGCGAGCGTCACGAGCAATCCCGTCACAGGCGTTTCCAGTCCGACGCCAATCCGCCGATAGAGAAAGTCCATCGTCGCCTCGAACGCCCCCAGCGCCGCCGCCGGTAGTGGGATGGCACTCGAGAGCAACCCGATCGGCACGACGGCAAACTGAGCCAACAGTGGCGGGGCCTCGCCCGGCAGCGCTCGCGAGCAGAAGTAGAACACCAGTACGTTCAGGCCGTGCAGTCCGACGGTAAGCAGAACACACGCCAGCAGCACGTGACGCTCCTGGCGATAGACGATCGCCGCATCGACCAACCGGCGGATGGTCGTGCCGATCCGTGGCAGCGAGCAAAGCTTGTCGATCAGCCAACCGTGCAGAAAGTAAGGCAACAGCAGCGCCGCAAAGATAGCGGTCACCACCGCGGTGGCAATGTAAGAGAAGTTGCGTACCCGCACGAGGTCCTCCGCCCGCGCGCCGAATTGGGTCATGTCGAGACAGGCCATTACCCCGCTGGCCAGAATCAACATGCCATAGAGGCCGAGGAAGCGATCGAAGAAGATGGTGGCCACCGCTTCGGTTTTTCGTGTCGGATGCTCACGAGCGAGAAAGACGGCCTTGAAGAGGTCCCCCCCCACCGAACCCAACGACACGAGATTGAACATGTAGCCGATGTAGCCCAGCCGCATTGCGTCGGCCAGCCGAAACGGCAGTCCGAGCGCCCGTACAAGCCAGAACCAGCGGACGAAGGTGAGCGTGACGCTGGTGGCCAATAAGACAAAGGCGAGGGCCAACAGCGACCAGTCCTTGGGCTCGTTGCGGAAGCGGGAAAACGTCTGCGGGTCTTCCTCCATCACCCGGTAAACGACAAAAGCGATGATCGCCAGGGAGATGGCCCACTTGACGACCTGAATAGCATGCTTCTTCACGCGATCGATTCCGGTGCCGTTGACACGTCTTGACGACGGTGATAGGTTTTTCTGCTGCGCACGACAAGGGCGAATCGCCCCCGCACGGGTGGTCTCTGCCGCACCGGCCGATCGTCGCCGCTTGTCCGATCTCCGGCAATTTTCCCGGGGGATTAGCTCAGTTGGGAGAGCGTCTGGCTGGCAGCCAGAAGGTCAGGGGTTCGAGTCCCCTATCCTCCACTCTTTTCTTTTCTCTTGGTCGGGTCCTCGCCCCCGTCGTCTCGCCGACCCATCCGTCTGGCCGGCCCATCCGTCTTCATGGGCCCCTCCTCGCACTGAAACCTTCGCGAGCGACCGCGCGGCGATCGACTAGCTCGGCACCGGCGCCCTCCGCGCGAGCGCATCCCCTGGTTCCGTGGGACTCGATCTGTCCGATAGCAATGTGCGGAACTGGCACAACCGGCGCACCGCGACGCCAAAACTCCTCGACCGCCATCCCGGCCCGTCAGCTCTAGTTTTGCTCACGAAGCAATTCGGCGAAGTCGATTCCAGATGATGACTGCGCCTGTCGCGCAAACTTTACCGGTTGGGCGAAGCTTGAGGGACGCCGGCGCCGGAGGTGGGAGAATTTCCGTGCAGCTTGGTGTCCGCACGATTGCCGTTTTTCTCGGGCTATTTGCCGCTGCGCGCACGACGGTCGCGCAAGTGCCGGTGTTGCCAGCACCGGTCACGGCGGCGCTACCCACGCGCGATCGCGTGCGACCCGAGCAGCCTGTGCAGCCGGCAACGCATGCAGCGCTGGCAAACCACAACGCCTATCTGCTCGATCAGTTGCAGCACCAGCTTGAAAGCCAGGCGGCCGAAATCAACCGCCTTTCCAGTCGTCTGGAATTCGAGAGCAAGTCGACGAGCGGCTACGGCTTCAACGACGACGCCGACTACTTCAGCAACGAATGGGATTACGGGCTCTGGTTCGCCACCCCGGACGACGAGTTCCGCTTCAATGTCGGGGGCCGGCTCGAGCAAGATTACCTGTGGGCCGAGGTCGACCCCGAGCTGGAAGCCCGCGTCGGTCGCATCGAAGACATCGTCTTTTTCCGCCGGGCCCGCATGCACATCGCGGGCACCCTCTATCGATCACTCGACTACTACTTGGAAATCGAAACGGCCGACGTCGAGGAGATTGTCTATCAGGACGTATGGGTACAGCTTCGCGACGTGCCGCTGCTGGGGCACATTCGGGCGGGCCACCTGAAGCCGCCCCTGGGCATGGAGAGCTTGACGAGCGCCAAGTTTCTCATCTTCCTGGAGCGCGACGCCGTTCACGATGCCTTCTTGCAGGAATACGATCCCGGTGTCGTCGTCTGGAACCATCGCGAAGACGGCTCGATGCAATGGGCCGTCGGCATGGTGCGGTTCGACCCCGAAGAGGCAGGCATCGCCGCGGGCAACGGCAAGTACAGCGGCGTGGCCCGCCTGAGCATGGTGCCCTGGTCCACCGAGTGCGACGAGTCACTGCTGCATATCGGCGGAGCGGCCCGTTACAACAACGGCGGTACGCTGGATCCCACCACCGGCCTCGATGTGGTGCGTTTTCGTGCGCGTCCCGAGATCCGCAATACCCCGCGCTTCGTCGATACCGGACCGCTGGAAGCGACCGGCGTCACCTTTGTCGGCGGCGAACTGGGGCTCAAGGTCCGCTCCCTCTTGTTTCAGGGTGAGTACATTCACACGCACGTTCACAACGCCTCGATCGCGGGCGGCGGGCCGGACCTTGGTTCCGCCATCTTCGACGGCTACTACTTTCTCGTCGCCTACCTGCTCACCGGTGAACAGCGAGCATACAGCCGTCCGAACGGAACCTTTGCCCGGCTCGTCCCCGCCGACAACGTCCACCCCGGCGAAGATCGCTTCCTGCTCTTTCAAGGTGCCTGGGAACTGGCCAGCCGTTATAGCAACGTCGACCTGAACGACACGGGCGTCGACGGCGGACGTTTGCAGACCGTCACCACGGGGCTGACCTGGTACCTGAATCCCAATGTGAAGATCATGCTCAATCACATCTGGGCCCGCAGCGTCGTGCCGGGCAGCGCCGACAACGGCGAGTCGAATCTGTTCGGGCTGCGTTTTCACGCGGCGTTCTGACGACCGTTTCGACGGGAATCGCGGGCCGGCCGAGCGGCGATTCAGCCGCGGTCGACGCATGGCAAATCGCGGCCGCTGTGCTATCATCAGAGTTTGGCGATCGGTTGCCGCGGCCCCGTAGAGGGTCCACCCCGCAGACGTTCCGCCCCGCAGCCCCAGCCGCCCCAAAGCCCCAGGCGGCTCATAGCCGCAGCCGTCGCATTCTCAGATCCTGCCCGCCCGAGTGATTCCGCCGCATGACTTCCACCTTTCGCGAAAAGCACTTTTCGAAGCGCCATATCTGGGAGGCCCGCATCAGCCAGCTGCTCGACGGGTTCGTCTACACCCAAAAGCACGGCCTGGCCAAGGGCATGCGGCGCAAGGGGGGCCTCGGGTTCCTGCCGGCGTTCCTCTCGCGCGGCGACGACACGAATCCCGAGTACCTGTTCTTCATGAACCTCGACCTGGAGGGAAAGGTCGTCTACGACATCGGCGTCTTCGAGGGTATCACGACGATGTTCTTCAGCCGCCGGGCGAAGCAGGTCGTCAGCTACGAGCCGAATCCCGGTAGCCTGGCCCGCGTGCGCGAGAACTTGCGGCTGAACAACGTCACGAACGTCGAGCTTCGCGATCGCGCCGTCGGCAACACGGCCGGCTCGATCACCTTGACGCTCGATCCCCTGATGCCGGGCGCGGCGAGTGCCGACAACGAAATCGCTTCACAGATGGACTCGGGCGACGTGGCCGAAAAGGTCGAGGTCGAGGTCGTCCGCGTCGACGACGACATCCGCGCGCAAGGTCTGCCCGATCCCGATTTCGTGAAGATCGACATCGAGGGCTTCGAGCTGGCGGCCTTGGAGGGCATGCGCGAGATGCTCGGTCGAGCTCATCCGAACATCTACATGGAGATGCACGGGGCGACCCGCGAGCAGAAGTTGGAGAACGTTCGCAACATCGTCAACTTCGTGAGCGACTTGGGCTATGCCGACCTTCGGCACATCGAGAGCGACACGCCGATCACTCGCGACAACAGCGACGTGGCGGCCGAGGGGCATCTCTTCTGCGTCTACGCCGCGGGCTGAGCGTCTACGCGGCAGGCCAAGCGGCTCGCGCCGATCCACTTGCATTGGTTTATGGATCGTGTAATGTAGAGCGTTTTTCAGATCGATGTCGCGTCTTCGGCGCCCGCGAGGCAAGTTGGACAAGGAGATCGAAGCAGGCGAATCCAGGAGATTCGTCGATGCAGGTCGACGACGTCAAAACGCGGTCGTAGCCCGCCGAGACGCGATAGGGAAATGAAAATCGCTCTCGAGCCGATCGCCAAGCCACCGACGAGGAACGTATGTCTTTTGTAGCCGCCCGCCTGAGCGTGATGATGTTCCTGCAGTTCTTTCTGTGGGGAGCCTGGTATGTGACGGCATATCTTTACCTCGGAAGCATCGGCTTCGGCGGTAGTCAGATCAAGTGGACCTATTCGGTCGGCCCCATCGCGGGGATGATCTCGCCGTTCTTTGTGGGCATGATTGCCGACCGTTTCTTTTCGACCGAGCGCGTCTTGGCGGTCATGCACCTGTTGGGCGGCGGCGCCATGGTGGCCGCGATCGGCGCGATGGGCGGCGAGAATCCCAGCCCCACGGTCATCAACTTGCTCTTCTTTGCCCACATGCTGTGCTACTTCCCCACGTTGGCGCTGACCAACTCCCTGGCCCTGCACAACATGACCGACGCCAAGAGAGAATTTCCGCTGATTCGTGTGTTCGGTACGATCGGCTGGATCTTTGCCGGTTTGACGCTAAGCCTCTTCGCCTGGGACGGGGCAATCAACATGTTCTATTTGGCGGCGTCGGCATCCTTTGTGATGGGCCTTTACTGCTTCACGCTTCCACATACGCCGCCGCCCATGGCAGGCCAGACAATCTCCGTCCGCGAGGTGCTGGGACTTGACGCCCTCGTTTTATTGCGCCAAAGACCCTACCTGATTTTCATGATCTGTTCTTTTCTGATCTGCATTCCGCTTGCCTTTTATTACCAGCTTGCGACGAAGTTTGCGGATGCCTCGGGCCTCTCCAACCCGGCCGCGCAGATGTCGTTTGGACAGATGTCCGAAATCGTCTTTATGCTGGTGATGCCACTGTTCTTTGCCCGCCTGGGGGTCAAGTGGATGCTGGCCGTCGGCATGCTCTGCTGGGTGATAAGGTATGGACTGTTCACGGGTGCCGCCGCCGACGGCACCTACTGGATGGTCCTCGGCGGCATCGTGCTCCATGGCATCTGCTACGATTTCTTCTTTGTCACCGGGCAGATCTATACAGATACGGTCGCCCCTTCGTCGATTCGCTCTCAGGCCCAGGGCATGCTGGTCTTGTTCACGATCGGTTTCGGCATGCTCATCGGGGCACAAGCGGCAGGTGTCGTGGAGGAAGCGTACACCCCGCCCACGATCAACGTCGACGATCCCGAGGTCGTCGCCAACCTGACCAATCTGATCGCCGGGAGCGAAGAGGGGGGTCGAGAACTCGCCGCCATGCTCAAGAAGGGCGAGGATAGACTCCCGGTCATGAAGTCCTGGATCGAGCGTGCCGAAGCCGAGTTGGCAGGGCGGGACGCGACGGCGGAGGCGGGGGCGACCGCGGCGGACGGGGAAGGGGATGCCGACACTTCGCGCATCGGCAAACTCGAGGCCCAGCTCCCCGCGATGCGGAACAGCCTGCCGGTGCTCGAGGCGAGTGACATCGCCACCAAGATTGGCGGTTTGAAGACCCAAATCGATAAGCTAGCCGGCCGATATACCGACGAGGATTCCAACATTCTCGACCGCGCCGTGGCGATGTGGCGATTCCTGTTCCCCAGCTACGCGTCGTCGAGCGAGCGGGAAGAGGCGGAGCGACTTGCGGCCGAGGTCTCGCCTTTAAGAGCGGAACGCAGCGAGCTGCTCCTCACAACCAAGAACTGGCGGATGATCTGGCTGATTCCGGCAATCGGGGCGGCGATCGTCCTCGTGCTCTTCGTGCTCATCTTCAAAGAAGACACGCCCACGCCCGAGATCTCCGAAGCCGACGTGGCCGAGGCCGCCGCGCGGGAAGAGAATCCCTAGCGATCCAGGGGCGCGCTCTGTCCGGCGCAATGCGTCTTCGCGCTCCAACCGTGCCCCGCTTGTAGCGGCTCTGTCGATTACGCTGCGCGAGAACTCCGCCCTCGGGCGTGCCGGCTCGCAATTCCGAAGAAGTTGATTGAGCCCTGCGCAGCCAAAGAACCAGGCCGACCAGCGTGAGGCCGGCATTCCAGCTATCATCGCCGCGGCGAAGGGCTCATTGACAACGCAGCCATCAATAGGACGTTGCCGCCGTCCGCTGCCGCCGTCCGCTGCCGCGTCCCGCGAAGCGTCCGCGACGGCCGCCCTCGAGACGACTTGACGCGCGAATCCCAGCTCAGCGATGTCGTCCCGCTCCGCCATGTCCACGACCAGCCCGCCCACCACCGACGCGATGTCCTGCACGACGCCCTTTGCCCGCCTGGCGGCCTGGCCTGCCCGCGCGATCCTGGCGGCACTGTTCGCCTTCGTCCTGCTGGCGCTTGTGGTGAGTCTCTCGCCGCTGGCCCAAGGTTTTGCCGACAAACCCCACCGTGGACCGGGCGATGTCGCCCTGTATCGTGCCGAGGTCGATCGAATCGCGGCCGGCGAGTCGTATTATGTGGTCGCCAGCGAAGAGCTCCGCCAGCGCGGCTACCCGACCCGTAGCGCCTTCAACTGGCGCACACCCTTGCCGATGTGGTTGATCGGCAACCTGCCGCATCCGGTTTGGGGTAAAGTTCTGCTGGGTGGTCTGGCGGTCGTCGCGCTGCTGATGAGCTTTCCCTTCCTGGTGCGCGAGGGCGGTCTCGGTGTCAGCCTGGTCGGCATGCTGCTCCTGATCGGGGCCCTGCTTCCCTGTTGGCTCGGCGAGTTGTACGTGATGCCGATGCTCTGGGCCGGAGCCTTGTTGACCATTTCGGTAGCGGCCCTCGGCAGCGGACGCACGAAGCTCGGTGTGGCCAGTGGCATCGCGGCCCTCTTCATGCGCGACCTGGCGGGACCCTACTGCGTGTTCCAAGGGGCCTATGCCCTTTGGCAGCGGCGATGGCGGGAAGCGGCCCTGTGGACGGCTGGCCTGGCGGCCTACGCGGTCTACTTCGCCTGGCATGTCTGGAACGTCATGGCCCTGCAAACGCCCGACGCGACCGCTCACGAAGACGGCTGGGTCCGCTTCGGCGGCCTGGCCTTTCTGGTTTCGCTCGCCCAGATGAACGGCTTTCTGCTCACGCTGCCGCAATGGGTCAGTGCCATTTACCTGCCGCTGGCGATGCTGGGACTGGCCAGTTGGTCGAGCGACACTGGCCGACGCACGGCCCTGGTAACGCTGCTCTTTCTCGTGCTCTTCGCCGTGGTCGGCCAGCCGATCAATCAGTACTGGGGCTCGCTCATCGCCCCGCTCTTGTGCCTGGGGGCGGCCCGCTCGCCATGGGCCCTGCGTGACCTTTGGCTCGCTGCCCGGGCGACTCAGTCGCGGGGATCGGCGACCGTGAAGATGGTCGGCGAATCGAGTGGCGGGCAGATAGCGTCGTAGAACCGCTCCGCCTCTTCGTGCAGGAGCGCTTCTTGTTGCGACGCCACGTCCTGGCTCGGGGTGATGCTCACCAAGGGAGCCGCAGCCCCGGGCGCCACATTCGCGGGCGTCCCCGTCGGAGCAGCGATCGCGTGTGCCGGCGAGACGTTCACGGTCCGCGAGACCAGGTAGAGCGGCCGGCCCCGCACCTGATCGTAGATGCGAATCACGTACTCGCCCAGAATGCTGATACCCAGTGCGTTCAGCGCTCCGAAGAAGCTGGCCGACAATACATGCGACGTCCAGCCCGGGATGGCCAGGTCGGTAAACAGCTTGCAGAACAAGGCGTAGCTGCTCAGCGTCACGAACACGAACAGGGCCGCAAAGCCGATCACGTGAAACACGAACAGCGGAAACGACGAGAAGCCAAACACGGCCGTCTTCGCCAACCGCCACAATCCCGCCAGTGAAACACGCGGACGACCGTCGTAACGGGCCAGCCGTTCCACGACCACGCCCCGCTGCCGGAAGCCGACCCAGCTACGCAAGCCGGGCAGGTAGCGATCGCGCTCCGCCAGGGCCACGATCTCCCGCTTCACGCGGGCGTCGACCAGGCCGAAGATGCCGGCGTCGGCGGGAATCGGCGTGGTGGCAACGCGGCTGAGCAGGCGATGAAAGCCCGCGAACAGCCAGCGCTTGATGACGTTCTCTTTTCGCTTGGTCCGCACCGCGAACACCACGTCGGTGCCGGCTTGCCATTCGGCGTAGAATTGCGGAATCGCCTCGGGCGCGTCTTGCAAATCGGAGTCCATCATCACGATCGCGTCGCCCTGGGCCGCGACCAGGCCGGCCTGCACGGCCGCTTGATGTCCGAAGTTGCGGGACAGATGAATGACGCGCAGGTGGCGGTCCCCTGCGGCGAGTTCGTCGAGCAACTCTCCGCTGCCGTCGTGCGAGCCGTCGTTCACCAACACGATCTCATGCCGCGATCCACACGCGGCCGCCGCGGTGCCCACCCGCCCGAGCAACTCTTCGAGTACTTCCCGCTCGTTGTAGACCGGTAGCACCACGCTTAGCAGCGCGTCGGCCGGTCGCTCGTTCGGTGTCGTGGTGGTGGCGTTCATGGTCGGACTTGAGTCTCTGATCGTTCTTGAATCGTCGTTGAGGTTTGGTTGTTCTGGCTCTTCTTGCGGGAGGCGGTTGGCCACCGGTCTGTCAATTCGCCGAATCGATATGCCGCCGAGGGCGGCGGCCCAGGCGAATCAGCAGAAATCCGATCCCACACAAACCTAGGCCACAGGCCGACATTCGCAGCCCGTGGGTCAGGCTTACCGGGGCAAATTCGAGCTCCACGCGACGCGTTCCACCCGGTACAACCGCACCCAGGAAGTCGCCGTTGACGCGGAGTGGCTCGTAGTCGACACCGTCGACCCGCACTCGCCAGCCGGCGTGAAAGGACTCGTTGGTAACCAGCAATCGCGGCGCGACACACGAGGTGACGAGCCACAGGCGACCCGGCTTGTCGGCCACGACGTGCACCATGCCGGGTGGACCTCCCTCGAGTTCCAGCGGAGTCGCCACCAGGGCGGCGCGGGTCACGTCGATGCGACGAATGTCCCAAGCCGGACGTTCGCTTTGAAACGCGCGACTGACCAGCTGAAAGCGGGGCGCCGGCACCGGCAGGGCAACAAACGGCCCGGCAACGTCGGCCTCGCGGGGCGCCGAAACTTCCTCGACAGATTCGCCAACCGAGTCCGACGGGCCGACCGCCTCCGACTCGTTCACTTCCGCTTCGTCTTCCTCGTCGGGTGGGAACATCTGCTCGACCACCTGCGGCAAGGCCCAAGCAACGCCCGCCGCCCGCAGCGCGTTCGATTGTCGATAGTCGAGCCTGCGCTGTGGTTCCAGACCGGCGTAGCCGTGCAACCGCGCAACGCCCGCCAGCGTGACGTGGTTGCCGTGACGGAGCGTGCCGTGTCGGTCGGGCAATTCCAGGGCCACGCGTCCCGGCGTGGCAGAGGGCGTCGCGGTGTTGGCGAGATGTTCCTGCCAGGTCGCGGTGTGCGGCCAGACCGAGTAGCTCATTCCGTAGGTGCCCAAGTCGGCCGCCGCGAGCATCAACAAACCGGCCATCGCCCACGACGATCCCCGTCCGCCGCGCACGGCATGATAGACGAGTCCCGCGGCGAGCGCGATCAGCACCGGGCCGACGAGCGTCAGCGGCAGCGCCGCCGTGTGTTGCGGCCAAAGCAAGTTAGCAACCGGCAACATGGCCAGGCTGGCCGCAATCACCAGCAGATAGGGGCGAAACGAAATGCTCGTCGCGCCGCCTTCCCGATCACTCGCCACGCGCCGTGAAGCAAACATCCGGGCCAGGGCAATCGACGCCAGCACGGCCGTCGCCAGGTGAAACAGCACGATCATGCGGCAGGGCGCCCGAAAGCTGCCCACCACCGGAAGCCACATCTGCAGCCGGTAGAGATAGCCGAATCGACCCAGCGCCATTATCAATGCGAACAGGCCGAAGCAGGCCACCGCGACGGCCAACGGTCGCCAGCGTCCCAGCCGATTTCGCTCGGTCCACAAGTAGACGATAAGCACGAGTGGCACTGCCCCGGCATAGAGCCCCAACGCGTGGGTGTTCTGCCCGACGACGCGGGTCTCGAACAAGTAGGGCGCCACCAACTGAATCAGGTTCAACGGGTGCAGCGAATAGGTCTCGGCGAATCCGCTTTCGACCGACCGCCGCGCGGAAGTGGTGAACGTGTCGTAGGTCGGCAGCAGTTGCAGCCCGCCAAGCACCAGGCCGGTTACCTTGGCCGTCAGCAGACGCAGCGGTCCGAGCCAGGTGGTGCACGTCCCGGCCCAGGCGGCGCGCGAGCCAAACCCAACGAATCCCGCGTAGGCGGCCTCGGCCAGCAGCGAAAACCACACATACTGCGGATAGCCCAGCAGCAGTTGCGAGCCGGTCAACAGGGCGATCGCCAGCCAGGCCCAGGCCAGCTGGCGACGTCGAGAAGGGCCATCGCTCGCGCGGCTCGCGTCGCCCAGCAGGATGTCGATCGCCAGCAGCAGCCACGGAATGTGCGCCACGACCGCAATCGCGTTGACGTGAAACAGGTGCAACAAGTTGAAGCCCGAGAAGGCGAACAACATCGCGCCGAACAGGGCCGGCACTGTGCCTCGCAAACGGCGACGTAGCCAGAGGAACGTGCCTACCAGCATTACCGGATAGCTGAGCCACACCTCGAGATTGAAGGCCACCGGCAGAGGCAGGTGTTTGTAGAGCGCCAGATGCAACGGGTGGTATCCGCCCAGTTGGCCTTCGCCGCTGGCGTACATGCCGCCGAACAGCTGGGGCCACCAGTCGAAGCGCTCGCCCGCCTGCAATTGCTCGGCGTAGAACGCCCGCAGCGGCAGATGAAACGCTCCCAGGTCATCGCCCACATAGACCTCGCCCCGCAGCAGCGGCGCGGCCAGGGCCACCAACAGCGCGCCACAAAGCGCCGCCGTCAGCCAGGCTAACGGGCGCTCGCCGACCCCGCGACGCGAATGCTGCATTGGTGCCCCGTCTAGCATGTGCCCCTCATCGTTCGCGCCAGGCCGGGACAGCGACCCGGCAGCGCAGGCATGACCGGCGGCACCAGGTGCGAGACCTTCTCGCCTTGATCCTGACGCAGGCCACGCAGGTGCGGCACGTCGAGAATCTGGAACGGGTCGACGTGATGTTGCCATCGCTCGCCCCGCTGTTCGATCCGCTTCGGGCAGAGCGGGCCCAGACGATGCTCGGCGAGCGCCAGGTAACTGATCTGTCGCGGGTCGACCTGCATCATGCGGGCCAGTGTGGCATCGACCGCGGTCGAATTCGTGCCAATCACGACCAGGCCCATCTCCTTCGGCGAGCCCATGATCGGGCCATCGCCTTCCATGCAGGTGATGCCGTCGACGATCGCAATCGTCTTGGGCAGCGAGGCGTTGATGTCGACCACGGTTTGCGGGATGCCGGCGAAGTGCAGCACGTTCTTCGGCCAGCCATATTTGATGCCGGGCAACGTGCCGTAGAGATTCTTCATGGCCCCGGTCATGCCGACCCAGTGGTGGGTCTTCATCTTCGGCATCGAGACGACGAGATCAGCCTCGACGATGCTCTGCGGAAAGTGGAAGCCGGCCAGCGGACTTTGCCCGCCCGCGTTCTTCACCCAGCGAACCGGCTCGTAGTTCAAATCGGCAAATCGCAGCTCGGCTCCGGCGAGCGCCTCGCCCAGGCCCGAGTTCAACAGCGCAATCTCCGTATCACGAACATGACCGGGCGCTTCGCCCACGACAACCTCGGCCCCGAAACCGCGAAAGACCTCGGCCGCGGCCAGCACCATCGCCGGATGCGTCGTCACGTGCGGGGCGGAGCGGTCGGGCTCGACCAGATTCGGTTTGAGCAACACGCGGCGACCCCGCAGCGCGCGGGTATCCAAGTCGCAGGCCGCCAGGCCGTCGCGAATCGTTTGCACCAGCGTGCCGTCGTAGCGCTGACCCGCCGCCACGAACGTCGAGGTCGAATCGCGCCAAGCACGTCGGGCCAATGCGAGTCCGCCGAGACCGAGGACCGCGGCGCCGCTGGCCAACAGCAGCGTACGCCGATCCAGGCGGGCAGAAGCCAGGTCGTCGGCGCGGCCACCGTCCGACTTGGCTGGCGGTGAATTGGGATGGACAGCCGTGCTCATGACGACGCTCCTTCGGCGATGACTTGCGTGGGCCGCCGCAGTGAGGAACTCGGCTCCATTTCCAAGGCCGCCAGCGCCAACACCGCGAGTTTCCACGGCGAAGCGGCCGGCTGCTGCAGATGACGCGCGGCGACCTCCTGGTAGGCACGACGGGCCACGCCCAGATCGCGACCGTGGGCGGCAAGGGCCAGCACGCTGTAGCCGAGGGCCACCGCCGACGTGGGCACCTCAAGCTCCGTCGTGAGAAAGTCGAGCGAGAGCCCGATCCGCGAGTCCGCGGCTTGTCGATCGGCTAGGGCCCACAGCACGACGCCGGTCGGCATCACGTGCGGACGTAACATCTGATTCAGCACGCGAGTGTTTCCATAGTTCGAGCCGCCGGCGGGAAGCAGACGATCGACGAGCAACCGCGTGGCTTCGTCGGCGCGCGGGTGTCGGCCGTGACCCGCCGCCCGCAGGGCCAGTAGCGCCAGCGCCGTCGGCTCCGACCAGCTGTGTGTCGGCAAGACCCAAGGCCAGCCAACCAACGTGCTGTCGTGCCCCATCTGTTCGTTGCGGTCGACCGGAGTCCCGCGAATGCTCAGCAAATGGTCGACTCCCAGTTGGCGACGCCCGTCGTAGCGATTTCCGGCAGCCGCGAAGGCCAACACAGCCAGCGCGGTCGGCCAGGCGGGCAGCGCCTCGGTGGCGGTCACGCCGACGCTGCCATCCTTGCCCTGCACGCGCACCAGCCAGTCGAGGGCCGCCCGGGCAGCGGCATCGCGACCGGCGCATGAGAGTGCCAGGGCGGCCGTGGCGGTCGGCTCGCTGGCGGCCGGCTGGTCGGCGTGATAACCCCACACGCGCGCGGCGGCGAGGCGGTCCAGAATTCGATCGCGGTAGTTCATGACGGTGGGCGGGATCGGCTGCGGCGAGCGGCCGACACTTGGGGTGGGCGGAAACGCAGGCTGGCCGTCGCCAGTCCGCGCGTTTCCTGAGCAAAGATAGCTCGGCGACGGGTCATCGGCTCCGCTTTATTGGCAGCCGCTGGCGATCGCTTGCGGTGCCGATTGTCGCGATCGTACCGATGCGATCGATCCTGCGGCCGTGACCCCTGATCGCGAGCCCCGACACCCGTGCCCGTCGTGGCATACAGTTGACTGACCCCCCCAGAAACGGCCAAAGACGATGCATCCATCGCCCGAGAATGAATACACCGTGACCTGCCGGCCGGCGCGCTGGTCGACCGTCGCGCACGTCGCGCTGATCCTGGCGGCCGCCGTCTTCCTGCGCGGCTGGCAGATCGATCACGTGCCCGGCGTCAATGGCGATGAAGCCTGGATGGGTGTGCAAGCGCAGCGATTCTTGGATGGGTTCGCCGGCGACGGCAACGAACCGGTCGAGTCGGTGCAGTGGCGCACGCCAACCGGCAACCCGATCAACTGGTTCTTGTTTTGGCCGACGGTGTTGCTGCACACCTGGCTGCCACCGTCGATTGGCCTCTTGCGTCTGCCGGCGTTGCTGAGTGGACTGGCGGCTTTGGCGGTGAACTATTGGCTCTGCGGCCGCGTCTTCGGCCGTCGTGCGGCAACGATCTCGACGTTGCTCTTCGCCGTGCTGCCGCTCAACATCGCCTACGCGCGGTTTGGCTGGGATGCGAGTCAGTCGCTGCTGGCGACGTTGCCGGTCATCTACCTGTCGCTATTGGCGGTCCGCGAACCCGACTGGCGCCGCTGCTGGCTGCTGTTGGCGGCCGCCGTGCAGGCGATGTCGATCTTGGTCCATCCGACGAACATCTTCGTGGTCCCCGTGCCTGTCTTTGCGGCCACCTGGGTTTACCGCGGCGAACTGGCCGACGTGTGGCGGCAACTCACGGCGCGACGGCTACAGCACGTGGTCCTCGCACTGGCCGCGGCCGCGACAGGCCTGATGGTGTGGTTGCTCTGGCCCTGGTGCGAAATCGCCACGCGACGCCTGATCACACCGGGCGAATCGGGCACCTTTCTGGTGGCGCTGGTCGATCTCTTTGCCGGCATCTCGGTCTATCAGTTCATTCCCGGCTCGTTTACCGATCTCTCGGCGCCGTCGACGATCGTGTACCGAGCCTTCGCCGGCGCGCTGCTCGGAGCGGCGCTGTGGGGCAGCTGGCGATACTTCCGCACCACGCACCACGTCGGAACGGGCGTGCTGGCCGCCGGAACCCTGGCCAGCTTCGCGGTGTACTTTCTCATCGCGGGTCCGGAAGCGATTCGCCCCCACTTCGAACGTTACGGCGTTTGCCTGCTGGCCCTGGGCGGGCTCGCTCTCGCATTGGGCATCGAGTGGTGGCTAACGCAAGCGAACGACCAAGGGCGACGCGCCGCACGGTGGGTCGCCCCGACGTGTGCCTGGCTGTTGCTGGTCGGTTTTGCCCTGCACTACCACGTTCACTTCCGCACCACGGGCGGAACATCGCACGCGGCCTTTCGCACGGCACCGGTCGAGCCGAAGTTGGCTTCGCTGCAGCTTGCGGCGGCCCACTCGCCGGACGGCACGATCGACATCGTGGCCGACGATTGGTGGCACTACTGGCCGCTGGCCTATCTCGCCCACAAGAATCCGCGGATTCGCGTGCACCGATTCGAAACCGATGAAGACAGCGAGACGACGCGCGTCGCGCAAACCCGCGATACAACTCGCCACGACGTGACCCGCCACGACGTCGGAACCGTGTGGTGGATCGGTTTCGCCGATCGGGCACGCGCCGTCGCGAGCGTTGGCGACGATCGCGGATCGACTATCGCACCGGCGCTCTATTGCGACGATTATGCCGGTCGTGAGGTCGTCGGCGTGATGCCTTGGACGTTGCGACGACCTTGAGCCGCGGCAATTTCGCGACGGGGGATGCCTCTTCGATTCGACAATTTGCGACTCGTCAAACTTTTTCCAGATTTGCTAAAGCGATTGGTTTGACTGACCGGGAATGTGACCTAGTGTTTCAGTGTCGAGGCAGCAGGCCGCTGGTCACTCCTCGCAGGGACGGAAGCCGAGCGATTCAAAAGGAAACTCACATGTCCGCCGGGTTCCCGGCATATAAAGGGTGCCGCCAGCTGGCTGGTGCCGATTTTGGAGGAAGAGTGATGAAGAAGTTTGCTCAGAAGGTGCAGCGTTTCCTCGTCTCGGAAGACGGCCCCACCGCGGTTGAGTATGCCGTGATGCTGGCGCTGATCGTGATCGTGTGCTTGACCGCGATCAACTCGATCGGTACCAACGCGAACACGACGTTCACCAATGTTGCCAACTCGATCGGCGGCAGCTAATGCCGACGGTTCGTTAGGATTCACACTTGCGGCAAGTCGGGCTCCACGGTTGTGGGCCGCTTGTCGCAGACCGGACAACGCATCCCCTCGGTGCCCTCTGCGGTGCCGAGGGGATCGTTCGTTAGGGGCGGAAAAATCCGCACCGCCACCCGACCCCGCCCCGTTTTGCGACCTAGATTTGAGTAGGCATGCGGATCGATAGGTCGGGCGGGCATGACCGCCCGGGCGATTCGTGGGAGTCGCCTCCGCGGCCGACAGTTTTTCGAACACGGGTAAAGATCGATGTACCCTGGCATTCCTGCGGAAACGATGGCGGGCGCGTCCCAGCTGATCATCTATTTCGCCACCGTGGTGGCGGTGATGATGGGTTGGTTCACCGCTCTGAAGCTGTAGTTCGCTGCCGAGTCGCCCGCGACGGCACGGTTCTCGTCGTTCGTGCGCAATCAGCTTGGCGGGGCGGTCGCTGCTTCAGCACGGCGTCGCGGTATGCCCGGAGGGGTTTGAGAAAGGCACAACAAGATGTTTGATTTCGAAGGAATCGCAGCGGCGATGGTGGAAAACTGGCCCATTTGGTTCGTGACGGTCACGCTCGTCGTGGCTGCGGTGATCGACGGGTTGCAACTGAAAGTTCCCAACTGGATCACCTTTCCGATGATCGCCAGCGGCTGGATCTACAGCACGGCGGCTTTCGGCTGGGAAGGACTGCTCTGGAGCCTGCTGGGCACCGTGGTCGGACTGGCCCTCTTGATGCCTGCCTACGCGATCGGCGGCATGGGCGCCGGCGACGTGAAGCTGCTGGCCGGCGTAGGAGCTTGGGTCTGGACGACGAACACGTTTTACGCGTTCTGCTTGTCGGCGGTAATCGGCGGAGTGATCGCCGTGGCCATGGTGGTGCTGCGAGGCGTCTGGCACAAGCACCGCGCGCAGTTTTGGATGATCCTGCACGAGATCGGCACCGTTCGCGATCCCGAACAGCTGGCTGCCATCGCGGCAGACCGCAAGAGTTCGATGATGTTGTTGCCTTATGGGATTCCGATCGCGATCGGCACGATCGCGTACTTCGCCTGGGCAGGGATGCTCCTTTAGCGCTTCCTCGATTTGACGCTGCAAGCACTGCTCGCTGGAGAAGTTGCGATGAGTAAGAAACCCGGGCTGAACAAACCTTGCCGGTTATGCCGAAGAAAACGAACAGGTGCCGCTGCCGTTGAATTTGCGCTGGTGGCCCCGGTGTTCTTTCTGATGGTCTTGGGAATGATCGAAATTGGGCGGGCGGTGATGGTCCAGCAAGTCATTACCAACGCTTCGCGTGAGGGGGCCCGGCGGGCCGTGCTCGACGGAGCCACCGCCGCGGACGTACAAAACTTTGTGAACACGTACCTTACGAACGCGTCGCTGCCGTCCGGCACGATTTCGTTTCCCCAGGGTAACCCGGAAAATGCCGGTTTTGGCAGTCCCGTAGAGGTGAGAGTCTCGATTCCTTTCAGTCAAGTAAGCTGGCTGCCATCGCCAATGTACTTAGGTGGAGAGAACCTCGAAGCTAGCACCGTTATGCGCCGGGAAACCGTCCAATAAGGGGCGGCCCCGCAGGGGCGGTAACACGCGATCCCGCAAGGAACGGTGAAACGCGGCCCCGCAAGGGACGGTGAAACGCGGCCCCGCAGGGGGCAGTGAAACGCGGCGGCGGCAGATTCGCGAACTGCCCTCGACGCGGTGAGGCTCGACGAACAAACGATCGACAGCGTGCCATAAAATAAGCGTCGCGGACGGTTCCGGGGGGATCCATGCGTCCAAAATCGTTAATTCTGCTCGGACTCGCGCTCGGCTGCGGCCTGATCGCTTCGGTTGGCATCAGCCAGGTCATGGAAGCGCGACGTGGTCAGCAACAGGCTCCCACCGAGACGCAATTGGTTCTGGTCGCCATGGCCCGGATCGATCGCAATACCGAGCTCTCGGCCGAAAATCTCCGCCTCGACGCGATTCCCGTCGCGAATGTCCCGCCCGACGCGTTGACCAATCTCGAGGAAGTCGAAGGTCGACGCCCCAGCACGGTCATCTACCCCGGTTCGATCGTGCTCGAACCGATGCTCGGCACCGGCGAAGGCATTCGTGCCAGCGAGCAGGTGCCCGAGGGCATGCGGGTGGTGGCGGTCAGCGTCGACAACACGAGCGGGGCCGGGTTGATTCGACCGGGCGACCGCGTCGACGTCCAGGTCTATGCCCGCAAGAACCAAAGCATCGGTATCCGCGAGGCCGGCACCTGGAACATTCTTCAGGATGTCAGCGTGTTCGCCGTCGACTCGATGATCAACGACGACGAGACGAGCGAGGCCATGTCGGCCAAGACGATCTCGCTGCTGGTCACGCCCGAGCAGTCGGCCCGCGTGATCCTCGCTTCGGAGATCGGCACGATTCGGCTGGTCATGCGGGGCCTGAAGGACAAGACGGCGGCGGAAGAATTCAATATCGGCATTCCCGATCTGCTGGGAGATACCGAGAAACTCGGCGAAAAAGAAGAAGACGACAACAGCGGATCGGCGTTGGCCGACTTTCTCAACGGCCAGACCGACACTCCGGAGCCGGTAACGGAGAGCGAACCCCAGATCAGCCTGGTGCCGCCGGGCGACAACTGGCAGATGCGCATCCTTACCGGTATGGACGTTCGCGTGGAACGCTTCGTTGACGGCGAACCACTCGACTACGGCGCCGAGCGGAACTCCGGCATCCTGCCGCCCGTCGTCGATCCCACGGACGACGGACTGCCTCAGTTCGAGCCCGCCTCGGCCGGTGCCGACGACGGTCCGGCGATCGCGCCGGCGGACGACGATTCCAGCAAAGAGACCGAAGAATAGCGAACACGACGTTGCGGGCACCCAGGCACTGCCAACACCAACGCACAGCGGCAACAAGCCTCTCAACAAAACCACAAACTGGCATCTCCGCCGTTCCGTCGCGGACCCAGGCCCCGGAAGGCCGACTCGCAGACGCCGCGGAACGAGCGACGATTTTTCACGGACGAAATACCCGCAAACTTCGTAACGCGAAGGAAACACACGGATGGACATGGCCCGTTTGAGCCGCGCATGGCTGCGCCGGTCGTTGTACGGATTCGTAATCGCGGCGGCTTCTGTCGGTCGACCCGTCGCGGCCGAAACGCCCGAGGTTCCCTCGCCGGTGATCCAAATCACCGCCAACACCCAGCGGTTGGAAATGACGGCGAAGAGCAGCCGCATTCTCACCGTCGATTACAAGATCCCGCAGGCCCAGGTGAATAACCCGGACATTCTCGAACTGCGGGCCCTTTCGCCCAGCCAGTTGCAGTTGTTCGCCAAGCGGCCCGGCGTGACGCAAGTCAACATCTGGGACGAAGAGAACAACGTGAAGTCGATGGACGTCATTGTCTACGGCGACGCTCAAGAGTTGTCGATGCACCTGCGTTCGCAGTTTCCCAGTTCGGCCTTGCGGGTCGTTCCGCTGGCCAATAGCGTCGTCGTCTCCGGAACGGTCGACCGACCCGAGCAAGTTCGCGGCGTGATGGAGATCGCCGGCGACTACTATCCCAAAGTCATCAACAACATCACCGTCAGCGGCGTCCAGCAGGTGCTGCTGCACGTCAAGGTGATGGAGGTCTCGCGGACCAAGCTCCGTACGCTCGGCTTCGACTTCGGGGCCACCAACGGCAGCGACTTCCTGGTGTCGAGCATCAGCGGCCTGATTTCCGCCTCCGCGGCCAGTTCCGGCAGTGCGGTCGGTCTCGGCGGCGACACCGTTCGCTTTGGCTTCGTCGACGGAAACAACGCCTTCTTCGGTTTCCTCGAAGCCCTGCGCCAGCACGACCTGATGAAGATCCTCGCCGAGCCGACCCTGGTGACCGTCAGCGGACGGGCGGCCAGCTTCCAGTCTGGCGGCGAATTTCCGATTCTCATCCCGCAGAGCCTGGGAACCGTCTCGATCGAGTACAAGCGGTTCGGCACCCAAGTCGACTTCGTCCCCATCGTGCTGGGCAACGGTCGGATTCGTCTCGAGGTGCGACCCCGCGTCAGCGAAATCGACGAGACACGAAGCGTCACGATTAACGACATCACCGTGCCGGGCCTGCGGGTTCGCGAAGTCGACACCGGCGTGGAAATGCAAGCCGGGCAAACCCTGGCCTTGGCCGGGTTGGTGCAGAACCGCATCGAAGCCCGCAACCTCGGCATTCCGGCCCTGGCCGACCTGCCCTATGTCGGTGCCGCGTTCCGTCGGGTCACCGAAGAGAACAACGAGATCGAGCTGCTGATCCTGGTGACGCCCGAGTTGGTCGAGGCGATGGACTGTCACGAAGTGCCGCCGGGGGGTCCGGGACTCAACACCGCCTCGCCGCGCGACTGCGACCTGTACTGGCGGGGTCACCTGGAAGTGCCGCTCGGTGGCGGACCGCACGGCCGCGGCGGACACTGCGGACCCGAATGCGGGCCTGAAGGCCAGCCGCACTACGTTCCCCACGGACCGCACGGCGGCTACGAGCAGCCGGT
This sequence comes from Planctomycetota bacterium, assembly GCA_003389215.1. Lineage (GTDB taxonomy): Bacteria > Planctomycetota > Planctomycetia > Pirellulales > UBA7805 > MB-PLM-2. The sequence goes on from QQVP01000077.1 coordinate 43,665, forward strand.
GCCGTCGGGTGAGGCCATTCCGCCGGGAGTCGAATCGAGTCGCCTGCAATCAGGAGTTCCCATGGCGGCCCAAAGCGCACAGCCCTGGCCGTCGCAAATGATCAACGCGTCCGCCGCGGGACCGAGCCGACTATCGACGCTACCGGCCGAGGCGAACGCAGGCGGCCCGCCACGCGTGCCGGCCTCGTCGCGTCGCCAGGTACCCCGCGAGGAAGACGGCTTCATCGGCCCCCGTGGCTACGACGTTACCCGCTAGAAACTGAGAACCGGATAGAAACCAAGATTCGCTGGCGGCACGTCGCCTTGGATGGCCGCGGAGAAACCCTGGGCGGAGAAACCCTGGGTGAAGCGCGCGTGGACATGCTCGAAAAGAAGAAGCTGCGATGAAGAACGCCCTCAGATTAGCCATCGTCGATCCCAACGACTCGGCCCGCGAGTCGCTCAAGGCGTTGCTCTTGGGCATGGAAAGTGTGTGGCTCGAAGCGGAGTGCTCGCAGTACGATTTCTTCGCCGACGTCGTCGAGCAGACCACGCCCGATGTCGGCGTCATCGGGATGGACTCCGATCCCGAACGTGCCCTGCGGTTGATTCAAGAACTGCAGCAGACGCACCGCAACTGCCAGATTCTGGTCGTCAGCGGCTCCACCGACGGGCAGTTGATCTTGCAGGCCATGCGGGCCGGCGCCAAGGAGTTCCTGGCCCTGCCGCTTGCGCCCGAAGATGTCGTGCAGGCCCTGGAGCGGATCGGCCAGACCGGCCAAAGCGACGGGCACCGCAAGAACATGGGCAGCAAGGTGATCGCCGTGGCCGGGGCGACCGGCGGCGTCGGCACCACGAGCCTGGCCGTCAATCTGGGCTGTTGTCTGGCGGCGGTCGAGAATCACTCGGTGGTCTTGGTCGACCTCGACCTCTGCCTCGGCGATGCAGACGTCTGCTTGGACGCGATTCCCGATTACACGCTGGTCGACGTGGCACAGAATGCCGGCCGTATGGACTTCACGCTGCTCAAGCGTTCGCTCACCAAGCACGCCTCGGGGTTGTACCTGTTGCCCCGACCGGTTCAGCTGGACGACGTCAGCGAGATCTCGCCCGACGACATGGGCAAGATCCTGGGCCTGTTGAAGGCGACCTTTTCGCACGTGATCCTCGACCTCTCGAAGTCGTTCGGGCCGATCGACCGCGTCGCGCTCGCCGCGGCGGACCACGTGTTGTTGGTCACGCAGCTCGATCTCCCGTGCTTGCGAAACGTGGTGCGGTTGATGATGTCGTTCAACGAGATGGAGAGCCTGGCGTCGAAGATCAAGATCGTCGTCAACCGCTTCGGCATGGACGATCACCAGATCGGTCTTAAGAAAGCCCAAGAGACCATCGGGCGCGATATCTTCTGGCAACTGCCGAACGACTATCGCGTGATGGTCGACGTCCGCAACAACGGCATCCCGCTCATCGAGCAGGCACCGCGAGCCGCCATCACCCAGTCGATTCGCAAGCTGGCCACGACGCTCACCGGCGGCGAGGCGGAGGAGCCCGTCGAAGCTAGCTCGGGCATCGGCCGTTGGCTCAACCTGCTCTCGGGCAAGCAGCAGATCTAGCGCCTCTCTTTTCTCCCGGCAGCGTCGCGGCTGCTTTGGAACAGGCGCACCCCGACGCGCGCCGGCCGCCGCGTCCTGGTCGGCTGCTTCGGGTGTGCCGGTCCCAGCACGCGGCCTCCCAGCACCCGTCCCGCGATCTCTCCACCGCGACGCTGATACGACGCGTGTCGCCGTCACGATCTGCCACGAGGATCTGCCTCGGCCGCCATGGACGGAAGTCTTTCCTCGGTCGTGAGCGTCACGGGCGGTATCTTCGTCAGGACTGTTGCGACCGACCGTGGACGCCGTGACCGTTGTTTTTTTGCAGCCCCGCGGCGTTTTCGGTGAGCTATGTTTCCAGCGGAAGCCCTTACCCCCCCTCGTCTTTGCGCCGTTTCGTCCTCGTTCGCAATGGCGGACGACCCGAGGGCGGTAGCTGGAAACCAAGCGAGACCCCCATCGGCCTGACAGGCAACCATCACGATGAAGCACACCGCCACCGCCACGCTGCCCGATGATACGGGGCACGCCGAATTCGAAGCCATCAAGCGTCGCCTTCACAGTAAGCTCGTCGACAAGCTCGACTTGAGCCGCGTTGGTGAACTGGAAGGGGAGACGCTGCGTCGCGAGATCCGGTTGGTCGTAGAACATCTCTGCGACAACGAAGATGTGCCGCTGAATCGCAGCGAGCGCGACCGCCTGATCGAAGAGGTACTCGACGAAACGTTCGGTCTCGGTCCGTTGGAGATGCTGCTGAAAGACGCATCGATCAGCGACATCCTGATCAACGGACCAAGGAACGTCTACGTCGAGCGGGGCGGTCGCATGGAGAAGACCACCTGCACCTTTCGCGACAACGATCACCTGCTGCAGATCATCGACCGCATCGTCTCCAAAGTCGGTCGCCGCGTCGACGAGGTCTGCCCCATGGTCGACGCCCGTCTGCCTGACGGGTCTCGTGTGAATGCGATCATTCCGCCGTTGGCGCTCGACGGGGCCAGCGTCTCGATTCGTCGTTTCGGCAGCAATCCGCTCAAGCTGGAAGACCTGCTGAACTTCAAGGCCTTCACGCCGGAAATGGTGATGTTGCTGGAAGGGGCGATCAAGGCCCGGTTGAACGTGATCATCGCCGGCGGTACCGGTTCCGGTAAGACGACGCTGCTCAATACGCTGTCGAGCTTCATCTCCAATGAAGATCGTATCGTGACGATCGAAGACGCCGCGGAACTGCAGCTGCAGCAGGATCACGTCGTCCGCCTGGAAACCCGCCCGCCGAACATCGAAGGCAAGGGCGCCATCACCGCCACCGACCTCGTGAAGAATGCTCTGCGTATGCGTCCGGAACGGATCATCATCGGTGAGTGCCGTGGTCCGGAAACGCTCGACATGCTGCAGGCTATGAACACCGGTCACGAAGGCTCGCTGACCACGCTGCACGCCAATACGCCCCGCGACGCGGTCGCGCGGATGGAAACGATGATCATGATGGCCGGCTTCGAAATGCCGCTCAAGGCGATGCGGACGCAGATCGCCAGCGCCGTCGACCTGCTCGTTCAGGCAAATCGCTTGCAGGGCGGCGTGCGGCGCATCACCCACATCAGCGAAGTGGTCGGCATGGAACAAGACACGGTCGTGATGCAGGACATTTATCGCTACCACCAGATGGGCATCGACGAAACCGGCAAGGCCCGCGGTCAGTTCCGGGCCACCGGAATTCGCCCCGGCTTCATGGAGCGACTCGAGCAATCGGGCGTGCGGCTTCCCAGCAGCGCGTTCCGCGAGCGAGTCATGCTGGAGGACTAGGACTTGGGCACGACATTCATCATCATCGCGGTCTTCGTAGGCGTCAGCGCCCTGGTCGGTGGCGTGGCTGTGATGTTGCGCGGTCGCGGTGAGGAGAAGCTGGAAGGCCGACTCTCCGAATTGACGACCGGCCGCACCTCGCGACTCCTGCAGGAAGGCGCCATCAAGGACGCCAGCTTGATGGAGGCCTTCGACACGGGCCACAACTTCTTCGAAGACCTGGTCACCAAGATCGGACGCCTGGGGCTGCTCTTCGAACAAGCCGATACGTCGCTCACGGCGACGCGGTTCTTCGCCATCTCCGGCATGGTCGCGGCCGCCGCCGCGGTGACGCCGCTGGCCGCCGGACTGCATCCCGGGCTGGCTCCGGTATTCGCCGTGCTGGGCGGGGTACTGCCGCTGTTCTGGCTGATGTTCCGTCGCGGTCGCCGGATGAAGAAGTTCGCCGCGCAGCTGCCCGACGCCCTGGAACTGATCGCCCGCGCCCTGCGTGCCGGCCACAGCCTCGGCTCCGGTTTTCAACTGGTCGCCGACGAGATGAGCGAGCCGATCTCCAAGGAGTTTCAGCGGGCCTTCGACGAACAAAACCTCGGCGTCTCGCTCGACGAGTCGCTCGATTCGATGACCGATCGCATGCCCAACCTCGACCTCAAGTTCTTCTGCACGGCGGTGGCCTTGCAGCGACAGACGGGCGGCGATCTGGCGGAAATTCTCGACAAAATCGGCCACCTGATCCGCGAACGCTTCCGCATCTGGGGACAGGTGCAAGCGCTCACCGGCGAAGGTCGCCTTTCCGGAATCGTGCTGCTGGCCTTGCCGCCGGCGCTGTTCGTGGCCGTTTGGAAACTGAATCCCGACTACGTGAGTGTGCTGTTCACCGACCCCATGGGCAAGCAGATGCTCATCGGCGGCATCGTGATGCAGGTGCTCGGGGCCCTGGTGATTCGCAAGATCGTCAACATCAAGGTGTAGCCCCATGCTGGCCACGACGATAATCAATTTCGAATCGATCCTGCCGTTCGCGATCTTCGGCCTGTTTGCCGTGGCTTCGTGGTGGCTGCTCGAGATCCTCGCTTCGGGACGGCCCAAGGCCGAGCAACGACTCGAGGGAATCCGCAATCCGTCGAAGCGCGGCAAGCTCTTCGACGACGGCGGTTCGCGCGACGCCGGCGCGATGACCAAGCTCATCGAAAAGGCCACGCCCGCCCTCTCGAAGCCGCTGCAGCCGCAGGACGAAGCCTCGCAAAGCAAGCTCAAGCAACGGCTCTCCTGCGCGGGCTTCCGCTCGGAGTCGGCCCCGTCGATCTTCCTCGGCATGAAGTTCCTCGGGCTGATCGTCGGCCTGGCGCTGTTCGGGGCACCGATGCTGCTGATTTCCGGATTCTCGCAAGACACGCTGATCAAGACGGTGCTGGGGGCCGCGGGCCTGTTCTTCCTGCCGGACGCGATCATCTGGTTCATCACCAAGCAGCGTAAAGACGCCATCTTCTTCGGCTTGCCCGACGCGCTCGATCTGATGGTCGTCTGCGTCGAGGCCGGCCTGGGTCTCGACCAGGCCATGCGGAAGGTCGCCGAGGAAATGAAGAAGACGTTCCGCGTCATCTCGGACGAATTCGGACTCTGCAACTTCCAACTGCAGATGGGCCGCGCCCGCAGCGAAGTCCTCAAGGACTTGGGCGACCGGACCGGCGTGGAAGACCTCCGCAGTCTGGCCGCGATCTTGATTCAGGCCGACAAGTTCGGTTCCAGCATCGCCCAGGCGCTTCGCGTGCAGAGCGATTCGATGCGAACGCGTCGTCGCCAGCTGGCCGAAGAAAAGGCCGCCAAGACGGCGGTGAAACTGATCTTCCCGCTGGTGATCTTCATCTTCCCGGGCATCTTCGTGATTCTCGTCGGCCCGGCCGCAATCACGATGGTCCGCGAGATGTTCCCCGCCATGCAGGGTGGCTAGTCACCGGGCCCGGTCATCCGACCGAATCGGTGAGTCACTCCAGGGCGAGTTTCCGCCGTTTTTTTGTCGATTCCGGGGGCAAATCGCGCGATCGGAGCGTAGTTCCCCGACTTGCTCGGCCGATACCAGTTATGGCTGCGCACGCTTTGCGCGTGCGGTGATAGCTTGAGCATTCCGAGGAATCGGTAAACTCGACCCGCGCGGTTTTGTCGATTCGCGAACTCATGTTGGGGGGGATTCGGCCCATGCGGTTGTTCTGCACGTTAACGTTCACGATTGTCTGTTTGACCACCTCGGTGGCCAGTGCCAAGCACCCTGTCGCTGGCTGGTTTCACCACTTCGATTCGCACTACGCCCGCAACAAGGCCTGGCCGGAGCCCTACGTCTATCAAGACCGGGCGGCCGCCGTGGCTCCCCTGGGCGTGATGGTCAACAACGGCTGGCGTCACCAAAACCTCATTGGCCCGCACAACTTCAAGCCCGACACCACGGAATTGAACGAGTCGGGTCTGCTGAAGGTCCGCTGGATCGTGACCCAGGCACCGGTGCAGCGGCGCACCGTGTTCGTCGAACGGGGCATGACGCACGACGAGACCGCCGCCCGCATGCGGGACGTGCAAGCGGCCGCCGACCGCTTCCTGGTCGGCCCGGAAGTCGCCGACGTCCGCGAAACCCACATCACCGAATACGGTTGGTCGGGCGACTACGCCGACTTGATCAGCACGAAGTTCCGGGCCTCGACGGGCGATCCACGGTTGCCGGCGGAGTCGGGCTCGTTCGATGTCGACTAGAGCGTGTCCTAAGATAGGTGTCGCATCATTGGCGCAGCCGCAGCTAGCCAAGACGCGAGAGATAAACGCGACGCGCTCTAGCATCACATGCGCCGCCCGGTCGGCGGCGGGTGTCATAGCTTGACCGGGTCATCCAGTTTGCCAGGCGAGTGCTAGCGGCGACGCGATGTCGCGCGGTTCCGCTGTAGCGCGTGACCCCTGCTAGTCGAAAGAAGATAAGGGGTTCCGACGACCGGGGCAGGTCGACGAACGCCTGGGGGGTGCAACGAGTGCGCCCCGAGGAAGTCGGCTCGACGAAGAGCCGAACACGATCCACGACGACGCACGGAGGCGCACGGGTGCAAAGGTTCTGGCCGATCGCCGTACTTTGCGCGAGTATCTCGCTGCAGACAGGCTGCGCGCCGACGGTCGCGCAAAAAGGCAGCAACAACGGGTTTGCCTTCGGCCAGTGGAAGATGCCGAAGATGCCCTGGTCGAAGGACAAGCATCCTCTCGTCAAGGACCCGGCGGAACTCATCTCGCGGCATCAGCTGGGCCACAAGCCGGAACCCTCGGCTTACGAGAAGTTCAGTACGGCCGTGAAGGATTCGACGTTGGTCAAAGGCGTCGACTCGGCCTGGCACAAGACCACCGCCAAGTTCGCCTCCTTGACGAACCCGAAGGACAAGCTGGCCCCGCCCGACGATCCGATCGCGCTCGACGGCAAACAGCCCGAGCCCTCGGTGAAGATGCACAACTCGATGGCTCGGCTGCTCGAGTCTTCGGGGCAGAACGCCAAGGCCGAACAACAGTATCGCATGGCTTTGGAGATCGAAGCCACCAACGCTGAAGCCCTGCTGGGACTCGGTCACCTGCTCGATCGCCAGCGCCGATTTCCGGAAGCGACTGAACTCTACCAGCGGGCCTGTCAGCACCATCCGCAGGAGGCCGCTTGCTTCAACGATCTGGGGCTCTGCCTGGCACGTCAGCAACGGCTGGACGAGTCGGTGAGCACTCTGAACCAGGCCGTTCAGTTGCAGCCCCAACGCAAACTCTACCGCAACAACCTGGCCGCCATCCTCATCGAGATGCAGCGCAACGAAGAGGCCTTCGGTCACCTGGCGGCCGTCCACGGTCCGGCCGTGGCGCACTTCAACCTCGCGCACTTGCTGCATCAGAAGGGCAATCAGCCGGGCGCGATCTTCCACTTTCAGCAAGCCGCCCAAGCGGATCCCAATCTGGTTGCCGCCCGCCGTTGGGTTGAGCATCTGGCGGCCCATCAGCCGGTGTTGCCGCCCTCGCATGCGGCCCGCCTGCCCGGCGGTAATCCTCTGCGCTAACGACGCGGTGCTGCGGAATTGGTCCACCGGGACCGGCGGCGTTCGCCGGACGTCTGTCGCGGCCATCTGCCCGTCGCATTCCACGGCGTTTGCCCGAAGCTGTCGTTCGCCGATCCACCGGCAAACCCTGGCGAATGCTATTCCGCCTCCGCGGCACGACGTATAATCCCGCTGTTCTCCCGGATGGGTGGCCGAGTGGTTGAAGGCGCTGGTCTTGAAAACCAGTTTACGGGAAACCGTAACGAGGGTTCGAATCCCTCCCCATCCGTTT
>QQVP01000044.1 GCA_003389215.1 Planctomycetota bacterium
GCCGCTTTCGACCACTGCACTGCCGACGGCGGTTCCACCGGCCAATAGCGTCACCGTGGCGCCTTCGCTGACCCCGGTGATCAGGAAGCTGAGCGTGGTCAGTCGCGTTACATTGTCGGTGTCGACGCTGCCCGTGTCGAATTCGGAGAGCAGGTCGATGGCCAGCGGGGCGGGCGGGGCGACCTCGACGTCGTAATCGCTCGACGTCTCGTTGCCGGCCGCATCGGTGGCGATGATCGTGTACGACGGATCGCCGACCTGGTCGACCGTGGGCGTCCACGAGACCTCACCCGTCAGCTCGTCGATGGTCATGCCGTCGGGCGCATCGCCGAGCGAGTAGCGGAATCCGCTTTGCCCTTCTTCGGCGTTGCCCGGGTCGAAGGTGTACGTTTCACCCGCCACGACCGTGTCCGCGGCCTCGCCCGTGATTTCGGCCGGGGCGATCGTGTCGACGGTGATCGTCAGCGGAGCCGAAACGGCGCCAGTCGGGTTGATCGTTACCTCGGCGGTAATGTCGATCGCCTGATTCTGCAAATTTTCCGGAATCGTCGTGTCGACGATGACCGAGACGAGTTGGTCGGCGGGGCCATCGCTGGGCGCGACCGCGGTGCCGATCTCTGCGCCATTGGCAAACAGCGTGACCGTTCCCCCCGGTACGACGCCGAAGACTTCGAAGCGGGGCGTGGCGTCGTTGGTCAGGTCGTCCGTGTCACTGATGCCGGTATCGTCCAAGAGATCGACGGCCGTCGGTGCCGGTGGCTCGATCACGACGTCGTAGCTGGTCGCGGTGGAATTGCCGGCCAGATCGATCGCGTTGATCGTGAACGACTGGTCGCCGGTCTGATCGACGCCAGGCGTCCAAGAGACTTCGCCCGTGTTCGGATCGATCGTCATGCCGGCGGGAGCCGGTCCCAGCGAATAGCTGAAGCCGGCATCACCCTCTTCCGCGTTGCCGGGGTCGAAGCTGTACGACACGCCAACGGTGCCGCTCGTGGGCGCCTCGCCGGTGTTCTCCTCGGGCGGCGTCAGGTCGACGACGACCGTGAAGGAACTGGAAGGTTCGCTTTCGACGTTGATCGTTTGCGTGGCCGTGATGACGTGTTCGCCTTCATCGAGCGGATCGACGAGTTCGACGAAGAACGTCGTCGTGTTCGCCGGTACCGTGCCCTGGGCAATCAGCACGCCGTTGTCGAAGAACTTGACCAGCGCCCCGGGCGCCACCGCGGTGGCGAACAGAGTGGGCGTGGGGTCGTTCGTCACCCCGTCGCTGTCGCTGGCCCCGCTGTCGGTCGACGCCTCGATGCCGACCGTGTTGGGCGGACCTGAAGGAAGCTCGACCTCGACCGTCTCGCTGAAGGAGGTCTCGTTGCCGGCGGCATCGCGGGCAATGACGGTGACCGTCTGCTGGCCGACCTGGGCCACATTCGGGATCCAACTGATTACTCCGGTATCGGGATCGATGGTGGCATCGTCAAGCGGTGCGCCGAGTTCGTAGGTGAACCCGGTGGTGCCCTCTTCCGGATTGTTTGGATCGTACTCGTAGGGAATTCCGGCCACGGCCTCGGTGGGCAGCGGCACCGTGAAGACGGCTGGGGGCGTGGTGTCGAAGGTGACCTCGAGGGCGGCCGAGGCGGTGCTGGTCGGGTTGACGGTCTGCGTCGCCGTGATCGAGACCTGCTGATTCTGGAGACCGGCGGGAATCGTCGTCTCGACGATCGCCGAGCCACCCGGTCCGACCGTGCCCGTACCGATCGACTGCCCGTTGGCGAAGACTTCGATCTCCGCCCCCACCAGACCGAAGACTTCAAAGCGGGGCGTGGTGTCGTTGGTCAGATCGTCGGAGTCGCTGAAGCCCGTGTCGTCGAGCAAGTCGATGGCGGTCGGTGGCGGCGGGGCGATCTCGACGTGGTACACGTTCGAGCTCTCGTTGCCGGCCGCGTCGATGGCGACGATCGTAAACGATTGATCGCCAATCTGGTCCACGGTCGGCGTCCAGGCAACGGCCCCCGTGCTCGGGTCGATCGTCATGCCGTCGGGTGCCGGGCCAAGCGCATAGCCAAAGCCGGTGTTGCCCTCTTCGGCGTTGCCGGGATCGAACGTGTAGAGCACGTCGACGGCGCCGGTCGCGGCCGCCGTACCCGTGTTGTCGGCCGGGGCCGTGGTGTCGAAGGTGACCTCGAGGGCGGCCGAGGCGGTGCTGGTCGGGTTGACGGTCTGCGTCGCCGTGATCGAGACCTGCTGATTCTGGAGACCGGCGGGAATCGTCGTCTCGACGATCGCCGAGCCACCCGGTCCGACCGTGCCCGTACCGATCGACTGCCCGTTGGCGAAGACTTCGATCTCCGCCCCCACCAGACCGAAGACTTCAAAGCGGGGCGTGGTGTCGTTGGTCAGATCGTCGGAGTCGCTGAAGCCCGTGTCGTCGAGCAAGTCGATGGCGGTCGGTGGCGGCGGGGCGATCTCGACGTGGTACACGTTCGAGCTCTCGTTGCCGGCCGCGTCGATGGCGACGATCGTAAACGATTGATCGCCAATCTGGTCCACGGTCGGCGTCCAGGCAACGGCCCCCGTGCTCGGGTCGATCGTCATGCCGTCGGGTGCCGGGCCAAGCGCATAGCCAAAGCCGGTGTTGCCCTCTTCGGCGTTGCCGGGATCGAACGTGTAGAGCACGTCGACGGCGCCGGTCGCGGCCGCCGTACCCGTGTTGTCGGCCGGGGGCACGAGATCGACTTCGAACGTGAAGGAAGTCGAGGCGTCGCTCTCGGTAATCAGTGTCTGCGTCGCGGTAACCGTGTGGTTGCCATTGGTGAAGGGGAACGAGGCGTCGGTGGGAACTTCCACATCCTGAAGCACGCCGGCCTCGCCATCGGGGGCAACGGCCGTTCCCACAACCGTATCGCCCACCTTCACGACGACGGTGGCATTGGGCACGACGCCGGAGACCAGGAACGTGGGCAACGCTTGGTTCGTCTTGTCATCGCCGGTTACGCCGGTGTCGGAGCTGCTCGCCAGGACCACCCCGGTCGGCGGATCGGCCAAGATCTCGATCACCGTTTCCAGGGTCGTCTCGTTGCCGGCGGCATCGACGCCCTTGACGGTAATCGTCTGGTTGCCGACCTGTGCCACCGTCGGCTGCCAGGTAATCACACCCTGGGTAGCGTTAATGCTCACGCCCTCGGGCGGAGACACGAGCGAATAACGAAACTGAGGGTCGCCCTCTTCGTCGTTCGAGGCGTTGAACAGCCCGATGAATCCGACCGAGATCTGTGCAGGAATGTTGGTCGTGATGGGCCCGATCGTCGTGTCGAAGCTCACGGCCAGGGTCCCCGAGGCGGCACTCTCCACGCCGTCCACGGTCATGGTGGCGGTGACGTTCGAGTCATCGTTGAGCTGTCCGTCCGGAATGGTCGTTTCCACCGTCACCGTGACGAAGGTTCCGGGGGTGCCGTCGGGAGCCGTGGCACTTCCCACCTCGACCCCGTTGGCATAGATCTTGACCAAACTGTTGGGCACGACGTCGGCAACTTCGAACGTCGGCGTGGAATCGTTCGTCAGGTCATCCGTGTCGCTAAAGCCCGTGTCTGACTCGACGGTCAGGTCGGGTGTGCCGGGGACGGGGACGCTGACATCCACGGTCGCCGAAAGTTCGTCTTCGACGCCACCGGAATGGGTGAAGCGAATCGTCACTTCGTTGGGGCCGACCTGATTACCGGCGGGCGTCCAGGTGATCACGCCGGTGTCCTCGTCGATCGTCATCCCATCCGGTCCGTTAACGATCTCGTAGATCGAGTCGACATCGTCTTCGCGCGCGTGCCCCGCGTCGTAGACGTATGGGACACCGACGAGGGCCGTGGTCGGCAGCGGCGGCGAAATGCCCAAGTCTGTCGTGTCGACGGTCACGTTCAGAACGGGCGTCGGTGCGCTCGTCATGGTGACCGATCCGGCGGGGTTCTCGACGTCGAGCCCCTCGACGACCAGACGCGCGGTAACCGCATTGACGCCGTTGGCGAAGTTTGTCAGCGTGTCGACCGTGATGTCGACTTCGGTGGTACCCGCTTGGACCACCGCGGTGCCGATGACGGTATCGCCGTTGAGCAACTCGACGGTTCCCTCGGTGTTACCAATCACGTTCAGGCCGTCGACGCGAAACGTCAGCAGCGGCGCGTCGGTGTCGTTGTCGCTGTCGCTCGGACCGGTGTCGGATCCGGGCAAGAGGTCGACGCTCGTGGGCGCATCGGGGTTGATCTCGATGATGAACGTATTCAAGTCCAGGTTCGAGAAATCGTCGGGCCCCGACGGCGGACGCGAATTGTCGAAGGCAAAGATGCGCAAGCCGCCACGGCCGACAAAGTCGGAATCGAACGTAATCTCGAACGTTGTTTCACCCTTCTGGCCGACCGGGGTGATCGTCGTGGTCTGGAACGGAACCGAAAGCCCCGCCGGATCGAAGAAGAGCGTTATCTCGTCCCCTTCCGCGTCGTACGCGGTGATCGTGAAGTCGATCGTCGCGCCGGGAACGGCCCCCAAGACCGGGTCGATCTCGTCCAGAAAAGGCAGGCTGTTCGCGTTGGGATCGGTGTCGTCGGTGATCGACACCTCGAACGTCTCGCTAAATGTATTGCCCGACTCGTCGGTCGCGGTGACGGTAACTTCGATCGGACCGACCGAGTCCTCCGGGCCGAGTCCGAGTCCACCGTCGTTGCCGTCCGGATCGGTCAATGCCTTGAGAAACAGCACCGCGTTCTCGTTGTCTGTGAACACCTCGGAATTGGTGATCACGACGGGATCGACGGGCGAGCTGTTCTCCCCGGTGCTTGGATTCGGCTCCGTCGGCAGATCGCCGATCGATTGCAGGACGTCGACGCCCTCGGTGATGACCCCGAACACGGAGTGGTGAAAGTCGAGAAATCGCGTGGTGACAAGCGTGACGAAGAACTCGGCGTTGTTGTCGTCTTCGCCTGCCTTGGCCATCGACAACGTGCCGACTTGGCCGTGATTCAGGTCGACGTGAAACTCATCGTCGAAGTCTTCCAGCGGCGACTGCTGTCCCGTGGCCTGAATGACGAAGTTGTCGACGATACGAATGAACTCTTTATTGTCGTAGAAGTCCGACTCGATCAGCTCGATGATCTGTCCCGTGGCCCGCGGTGCGCGGCCCTCGAAGAACTCGAAAATCATCGTCCCCTGATCTTGAACGCTCAGTGCCCAGCTGCGATTGCCGGTCAGGATCTCGGCTTGCAGGTTGGGATTATTCGTCTCGACCGTATAGGTGATGTTCTCCCCCAGACCGTGGTCCCCGTTGATCCCCACATGGAGCGGGGCGGTGAAGGGGACGTTCAGATTCCCGATCGGGTCGAAGGAGGGCGTCGTTGCCGCCAGCAGGTGCCGGGCTTCCAGCGATTCGTATGCCAGGCGACGCAGTCGTTCAATCTCGGGTTTGGGCGCAACGCGACCGATCTTCTGAATCATGGAGCTTCCTGAGCAAGCAGGGAGATGCGGGCCTTTCCTCGGTACCGGTCCAAGTCCCTCCATGATACCCGTGACTGCGCCGGCTGCCAACGAATTGGCCTGTTTTTATAGGGTCTTTCGACAATTTCCCGACGCGCGGAACCCCCTACAACCGACAAAAAGTGCGCAGAATCGCACCCGGGCGGACTGGCTCGGCGGGCAGTCGCACTTGGGGCCCTGGGAACGGGCTTCGAACTGGACACTCCGTCCTGATTGGCCGTCCTGATTGGCAACTCGCCGAGAGCGGCGTCGCAGGCCGCCATGCGGGCCGCCGCAGCGCTCGCGGAGAAGGGTTGCCCGTAGGTCGCAACCCGTTGCCCCACCGAATCTTAGAAATCGTACCAGATGCCCAGGCCGATCTTCTGCTCGCTGGTGTCGAAGAACTCGTACCGCTCGTGCTGCCCATTGAAGTACTGCACGCCCATCCGCAGCAGTCGCCGGTCGGGGCCGCTTCGCCACTGCCAGCCGGCCTGAGCGACGAAGTTGCCGCCGTAGTCGTTCTCTTCCCGCAGGTGTCCGTTGACTGCGAAGAAGGGCACCGGGTGAAAACCGCAGGTGCAGGGGGGGCTCCAGTCGAACCCGAACTGAAATCCCCACGGCTCGTTGACGTCCGTGTGAAATCCGTAGCCGACCTCGAAGTAGGCCGTCAATTCTTCCGTCACACGGTAGCTATGTCCCCACAAGATCGCGTCGCGCGAGTAGTTGATGCGGCCGCCCAGCCCGTTGCGAATCGCAAACTCGTCGCCCAGATGCGAGCTCAGATGAAAGTACCCGATCTTCATCCGGTAACGCCCGACCCCATACGTCAGCGGCACGCCAAAGCGATAGTCGGTCGCCTCCAAATCCATGTTCTCTTCCGGATCGAGCCGCGGTTGGGCAGCCGCCTCGACGTCCAACTGCCAACCCTCCAGCGGTCCGCCATCGGGCGTGCCGAAACGCACCACCCCGAAGCGCCCGCCGATCGACAGATCCCACTTCACCCCGTCGTTGTTCTCGTAGTTGAGGACCGCGCCCATGCGGGGCTCTTTCACCCCCGCCAGGTAGGTCGGAAAGATCAATCTCTCGGGCAGAATGTGCCAGGTCCAGGGTTGCCCGCTGCGGGCCGCAGCGCCGGCACCAAAATGGCGATACGGCTCGAGGAACTCCTGCAGCAGCGATTGTCCGGAGCAACACTCGAAGTTTGGCTCGCCCGCGCCGCAACCGGGGCCTTCGTGCGGATAAGGGTCGCGGGCATAGCAGACCGGTCCGGCCGCACTGGGGCCGTAGGTGACGGGGGTGAAGCCGACAGGCGTGAATCCGACGGGGCCGAATGTCGGTTGCGATTGGGTGTGCGGTCTCGTGGCTGCCGGCGGCTGAGGTGCCTGGGCCAGCGTCTCTTGGGGTCGCCAAGCGGTCGTCGCCTGCGGCGCGCTGCGCGACCAGGCCACCACTCCAGGCTTCGGTAGGACGCGGGCGGGCTGTCCGTGGCCTCCGTAGAGGATCGTTGGCACGTCGCGCGCGGCCTTCGCCGTCGTCGTCGCTTGCCGAGCGGCCGTCGGTGGCGTGGCGGCGAATTGCGGTTGCGGCAAGTTCCAGGTGGCGCGCCACTGGGCGTCGGCGATTCCCACATTCAGCAGCGCCATCGTGGCCGCCACGACGGCGACTCGTGTGACTCGTCCGCCGAGTGGCCAACCACAGCCCGCCTGTCGCAGGCGCGGAGCGAGCGCAGACCGAGGGTGTTCGAGTGGGGTTCGCATCACAGGGGGGTTCGCACGCGGGATGGCGGGTCAATCGCCCGCGAGGTGGGCCGCGGCGATGGACGAGGAGGTGGGGCGGGATATACGTCTTATCGACACGATCCGGACCGTGCTCAAATCCCGTACGACCGGTTCGACCGCGGTGGGCCGACGCCAATCGTCAAACTCGCCACGACCGTTACGATCCCCACCTTCACGGCGTGCGGGCCCCGGCAAATCCGGCAGAATCGCTGCTTGCTACCTTCCGCCGCGGCAGGTCTGCGGAAGTTTCTTGCTAGTAATCAACCCGCGCGGGCGGCTCGCTCGAAGTCTCTTATTGATGGCTGTGTTGTCGATGAGCCCTTCGCCGCGGCGATGATAGCTGGAATGCCGGCCTCCCGCTGGTCGGCCTGGTTCATTGGCTGCGCAGGGCTCAATAAGTGATGCCGAATGGCCGCGTTGCACGCCGCGGTCGTCGCCCACGCGCGCGATTCGCGCTGCCTTTTGGGCATCTGCATGAAGCCAGTCGAGA
Organism: Planctomycetota bacterium; assembly: GCA_003389215.1. GTDB lineage: Bacteria > Planctomycetota > Planctomycetia > Pirellulales > UBA7805 > MB-PLM-2. Next base: position 7,756 of record QQVP01000044.1, read on the forward strand.
TTGCAAAGGATGCAACACCCATGTCAAAGAAGCTGATGATGGTTGCCGTCAGCCTGGGACTCGCCTTGGTTGCCGTCCCCGATTCGGTCGAGGCCAACGGCAATCTCTATCGCCGCTACCTGCGTAAGTGTGGGATCCACTGCGGCCGCGGGTATCACGCCCAGATCGCCCATCGCTACCAGGTCGTCACCCAGCGGCGCGGGAATTGGCAGTCGGCCCTCGCCGATCCCTACGGTTTCTTCACGCCCAGCGAGATGATCGCCCCGGGTGAGCCCTGGGCGCCGCCGCCGGAGTTGCACCGTCCGCAGGACGAACCGCCGCAAGCCTACCGCTCGCCCGCCACGCACCACGGGCATGTGGCCCCTTACGGAGGCCGCGCAGGGGACGGGCCGGCACTTTCCCTGGGCCAGCCCGACGTGGGTCTTCCCGGTTGGCAGCCCCATCGTCGCGCCGAGCAGATTTCCTTTCCGGTTGAGACTTCTCCCGCGTTTCGCTAGAATCCCGGCCCCACGTGCCCGACACGTGGAGACTAGCAAGACCGTGTGCGGAGAAGACTTATGGAGCGGACGCTCATTCTACTCAAGCCCGACTGCGTCCAACGGCGGCTGATGGGCCGGATCCTGACGCGCTTCGAGGACAAGGGCCTGAACATCGTCGCCATGAAGATGATGCAGGTCACGCCGGAACTGGCCAAGCATCACTACGCCGAGCATGTCGAGAAGCCCTTCTATCCCGGGCTCGAGAAGTTCATTACCGGGGCCCCCGTCGTGGCGGCGGTCATCGAAGGTCTCGAAGCGATTCGGGTCGTGCGAGAGCTGCTCGGCGCGACCAGTGGGTTGAAGGCGGCCGCCGGCACCATTCGCGGCGATTTCAGCTCCAGCCGCCAGATGAACCTGGTCCATGCTTCGGACGGACCGGAAGCGGCGGCCCGCGAGATCGAGCTCTACTTCGCTGCCGGCGAAATCTGCGCCTACTCGCCCACGGTAACGCCCTGGCTGAAGGCCGACGACGAGTAGCGGGGCGCGGCACCTGTCCGCGGCGCCTCGCCTCGCGCACATCACGGGTCGCGACTCCGCCGCGCGGGTCTCGCCAGCGGGCCGTCCTACGCCAGGCGACCGGCCGGGGTCGCTTCGCGCAAGGCGGCGATCATCTCCCGCGTGGCTGCGGCGACCGCCTCTCGCCATTGATCGGCCTTGAAGCGATCGCGGTAGGGCTCGCGGCTGTGGGCGAAGATGATGCCCCGCGAGTTGTTCACGATCGCCCCGTAGCCCTGTTCGTCGAAGGCCGCCGCGACGTCGGCCGCCGCACCTCCCTGGGCACCGAAGCCCGGCACGAGCAACCACGCATGGGGCATGGCCGCGCGGAGCTCCGCCAGTTGCTCCGGATAGGTCGCGCCGGCTACCGCCCCCACGGCACCGTAGCCGCAGTGTCCGACCGTTTCCTTAGCGAGCGCTTCCACCTGCGCGGCGACGTGGCGATAGAGCGGCTTCGCGTCCGCCTCGAGGTCCTGAAACATGCCGCCGCCGGGGTTCGAGGTCTTCGTCAGTACGAACAACCCGGCCCCGCGCTCTGTGGCGACCTCGACGAACGGCGCGAGGCTATCGTCTCCCAGGTAGGGATTCACGGTGAGCGCGTCGGCTCCCCAGGGACTCTGACCTCCGGAGCCCAGATAGCCACGGGCATAGGCGGTCGCCGTCGAGCCAATGTCGTTACGCTTGCCGTCGAGGATGACCAGCAAGCCGCGCTCCGCGGCGTACTTGATCACCTGGCCCAGGGCTTCCATGCCGGCGGGCCCCAGCTCTTCGAAGAAAGCCGCTTGCGGCTTCACCGCGGGCACGTGCTCGGCGACTGCGTCGATCACGCCGTGGCAAAACTGCTGATAGGCGCGGGCCTGGCCCGCCAGGTCTTCCGCCGCCACGTCGGCTCGCAGCGGATCGGGCAACTGCGCGAAACGCGGATCGAGTCCGACCAGCACGGGGTTGCCACACCGACGGATGGCGTCGGCAAGTCGATCGCTGAAAGCCTGCAAGGTTGCCTCCACTGGGGAAATCCATGAAACGGGACGGAGCGGAACGGCGTTCCAAGTGCGGTGCCGCGCTTGACCGCTGCGGCCGATGTCCTTGGCCGCCGACCCACTCTCGCATACCGCGCCGGCGAATGCTAGCGGAGCTACTGACGGCGTGGTCGTGAAATTGGGCGGAGATCGCGGGGCCTGCGACATCGATCCGCATTGGCCCGCGAATCGCCGTTCCCTACACTCCGGCACAATTTTCGATTCCCCAGACTCCGTTTCTCTCGCTGCCGCGAGCTGAGCGACTGCGTATGAGCACCGTCCCGCTTCACGAAGCCGCCGCGACCCGAGGGCCGACCCTTGCCCGCGCGGCCGAGGAGACGACCGCGTCGGCACAGCGGGAAGCCGGTGCCTCTGCCGCCGCCTCGGCCGACGGTGACGGCACCGGAGCCGAGGGCGGTGCGGTCGCCGTGGCCAACGCCCGCCAGGAGATTCGCGCGCTGGTGGCCGAAGTGGCGCGAATCGCCAAGACCGACGTCGACGCTACCGAGTTCTTCGAGGTGCTGCTCTCGCGCACGGTCGCGGCCTTGGCGGCCTCGGGCGGAGCCGTCTGGCGGCTCCGCGACGACGGCGTGCTCGCCCTGGAAGTGCAGATCAACTACCGGCAGACGGGCCTGGTCGAAGATGGCCCACCCCAACAGCGGCACACGCGCCTGCTCCGCAAGGCACTCGCCCAGGACAAGGGGCTCATCGTCGCGCCGCACAGCGGTGTCGAGGATGACGAAGCCGCCGGCAACGACACGGAACACCTGCTGATTCTCACCAGGCTCGGCGGCGAGCAACCGCAGGCGGTCTTAGAAATCTTCCAGCGGCCCGGCGCCGGGCCGGTCACGCAGCGTGGTTACCTTCGCTTCGTCGACCAGATGGGCGAAATCGCCACCGACTTCCTCAAGTCGCGGCGGCTCCGCCAGTATGAAGACCGACAGGCGCTCTGGAGCCAGCTCAACGACTTCACCCGGGCGTTGCATCGCAGCCTCGATCCGCGACGCACCGCGTACACGATCGCTACCGAGGGTCGACGCCTGCTCGAGTGTGAGCGGGTCAGCCTGGCAGTTCGCCAGGGACGGCGCTGCCGCATCGCGGCCGTCAGCAATCAAGACAGTCCTGATCGCCGCTCGAACGTGGTGACGTCGCTGGCCCGCCTGGCCGAGCGCGTCGTGGCAGCCGGCGAACCGGTGTGGTTCAGCGGCGACGCCCGACACCTTCCGCCCCAGGTCGAAGAGGCCATCGACGCGCATGTCGACCTATCGCACGCCAAGGCGGTCGCCGTGCTGCCGCTCGTCCGCGAGCCGGAAGTCGGGTCCCACGGCACCCCCCGCTGCGAAATGACGCGCCGCGACGTGATCGGCGCGCTCCTGATCGAACGTTTCGACGAAGCCCGCTTCGGCGAGGGGCTAACGCAGCGGGCCGAGTTGCTGCGGGACCACGCCGCCGTGGCCCTGTCCAATGCCCTCGACCATCACGGTCCGCTGATGCCGCTGGTCCGCTGGCTCGGCCGCACCCGCTTGCTCACCGTGGCGCGCAATCTCCCCAGGACGTTGCTTGCTGCGGCCGCGGTCGCCACGTTGTTGGTCGCCTTGTTCTTCCTCCCGGCCGACTTCCAGTTGGAAGCTCGTGGCACCCTGGAACCGACTTTGCGGCGCGAGGTCTTCGTGCAGGAGGGAGGCCTGGTCACCGAGGTGCTGGCCGACCACGGTCAGTTCGTCACGGCCGGCGCGCCGCTGGTTCAGCTGCAAAGCCGCGATCTGGACGTGCAGATCACCGGCCTCAACGGCCAACGCCAGACGACCGAGCAGCAGATGGCCGCCGTCTCGCGACAACGCAATAATCCTCAGTTGTCGGCCGACGAGCGAGATCGCCTGGCCGGAGAGTTGAAGGAGCTGCGCGAGACCTTTGACAGCCTCACGCTGCAAATCGATCTGCTCGAGACCAAGCAGCAGTTGCTCACGCTGACCAGCCCGATCGACGGTGAGGTCGTCACCTGGGACGCGCGGCGGCGATTGCTACGACGTCCGGTCGAGAAGGGACAACTGCTGCTGACGGTCGCCGACCCGCGGGGACCGTGGGAGCTGGAGCTGAAGATGCGCGAGGACCGCATGGGCCATGTCGGCCGAGCCGCGGCGGCTGCCGGCAAGCGCGGCGAACCGCTGGCGGTCGAATACATTCTGGCCACCGAGCCCGGGCGGAGCCGCGCGGGAAAGGTTACCCATATTCAGTCGGCCGCCGAGCTGCGCGGCCAAGACGGGAACACCGTATTGATTCGGGTTGCCCCCCAGCGGGCGGATCTGGCCGACGTCGAGTTGCGGCCCGGGGCGAGCGTCACGGCGAAGATCGACTGTGGCCGCCGCAGCCTCGGTTACGTCTGGTTTCATGACGTCCTGGCCTTCCTCAATTCACGGGTGTTGTTCCGGTTGTAACGGTTGCCCCTCCAGCCCGACGAACTCGTGTGCACCACGAACCCCGGGTATGACGTACCTTTTGCCAAGGCGTCGAGAATCGCAGACAATACTTGAAGAGCGGGCTGGCGGTCCCCGGAGGCGAGAGGGCGTCGATTCCGGGATCGACAGGCAGGCGTTTCTGCAACCACGATCTCAATTTCTGTCGGAGTCAAAGCCATGCGAAATCGGGTCCCTGCGAATGCCGCCTGTTCTGCGCTGATCCTCTTTCTGTTTGTCATCGCTTCGCTCGGCACGCCGCCGCTCGCGGTGGCCAAAGAACCGGTGATTCACAACTGCCTGGTCTCGGCGATCGACGACGTCGACGTTCCGGCCAAGGAGGCGGGCGTGCTCACCGAGCTGCCGGCACGGCCCGGTCAGCAGGTGTCCGAGGGCGAAGTGCTCGGTAAGATCGACGACGAACGCGCGCTGTTGGCGCGTCAGCTGGCTTTGATCGAGGTCTACAAGGCCCGTGAGGCCAGCGAGAACGACATCAACGTCCGCTTTGCCGTGTCGGCGGCTGAGGTCGCGGAAGCCAAGGTCGCCAGTGCCAACGCGGCCAACGCAAAGGTCCCAGACACGATTCCCGCGTCGGAAGTCCGCGAGTTGGAGCTCGAGGCGAAGCGGGCCAAGTTGCAGATCGAACAGGCGACGTTCGAGCAGGATCTGCTCAAATACGACATCCGCAGCCGCAACGCGGAATTCAAGGCAGCCGAACAGGACGTCGCACGGCGGCAGGTCGCCTCGCCCCTTGAAGGCGAAATCTTCGAGGTCCATCGCGATCGTGGCGAGTGGGTGCAGGCCGGCGACCCGGTGCTCCGCGTCGTGCGGATGAATCGTCTGCAGGTGCACGGCTACGTCCGCCAGGCCAAGGTCGCTCGCCGCGACGTCATCGATCGACCCGTCACGATCACCGTGAAACTCGACGGCGACCGCGAGCGCACTTTCGATGGAAAGATCGTCTTTGCCAGTTCCGAGACGACCGGCGGCGGAGAGTTCCGCATCGCGGCCGAAGTCGAGAACGTGCAGGAAGACGGCCTCTGGGTCATCAAGCCGGGACAACAGGCCACGATTACGATCCGGTAGGGACGCGCTCTAGGCCACCGTTGATGCGTTCCGACGGAACGCCCGGTACATGGAAGTGATCGGGGTCCGGTCCCGCCGGACCTTTTGGCAAGGAATGCCCTCACAATGACCGCCCGCTCGCAGCGTCTTACCGCCGCTTCGTCGCGCCCCCTGGCGGTCCGCGCCCGAGCCGACCTGTCGGCGTCGCGACAGGAATACGAAGGCCGCGGGTACTGGGTCGTCAAGGATCCGGTGGGGCTGAACTACTTCCGCTTTCACGAGGAGGAGTACTTCATCCTCCGCCGGCTCGACGGCCGGCAAAGTCTCGAAGCGATCCGGCGAGCCTACCAACGCGAGTTTGCCCCCGAGCAGATCTCGACCGAAGAAGTCGCCCGCTTTGTCGGCACGCTCTATCACTCCGGCCTGGTGCTGGCCGACGTGCCTGGGCAGGGCGAACAGCTCGTCGGGCAGCATGACGAGAAGCGCCGCCGCGAGCGACTCAGTCGCCTGAGCAACGTGCTGGCCATCCGCTTCCAGGGCCTCGACCCGGAGCGCCTGCTCGCGGCCCTCTACCCGGCGGTCCGTTGGTTGTTCCATCCGCTGGGCGTGGCGGCCTCGCTCTTGCTCGTCCTCGCCGCGCTCGTGCTGATCGGCTCGCAGTGGGACGTGTTTCTGAACAAGTTGCCCGCCTTTCACGAGTTCTTCCGGGCCCAGAACTGGATCTGGCTCGCCGTGGCCCTGGCGGGCACAAAGATCCTGCACGAATTCGGTCACGGTCTGACCTGCAAGCACTTTGGCGGCGAGTGTCACGAAATGGGCGTGATGCTGCTGGTCCTGACGCCGTGTCTCTACTGCAACGTCTCCGATTCGTGGATGCTGCCGAGCAAATGGCGCCGAGCCGCGGTGGGGGCCGCCGGCATGTACGTCGAGGTCGTGCTCGCCGCCGCCTGCACGTTTCTCTGGTGGTTCACCCATCCCGGTCTGCTCAATCAACTCTGTCTCAGCGTGATCTTCGTCTCCTCGGTGAGCACGATCCTGTTCAACGCCAATCCGCTGTTGCGCTACGACGGCTACTACATCCTGGCCGATCTGATCGAGATCCCCAACTTGCGCAGCAAGGCCAGCGCAATCTTGAACCGCAAGCTGGGCCGTTGGTTTCTCGGCCTCGCCGAACCCGAAGATCCCTTTCTGCCGCGACGGCGGCAGAGCTTCTTCGCCTTCTACAGCGTGGCGGCGGCCGTCTATCGCTGGATCGTGCTCGGCTCGATCCTCTGGTTCCTCTACAAGGTCTTTGAACCCTACGGCCTGCAGATTCTCGGCCAGCTGATTGCCCTGGTCGCCATCTACGGCATGTTCGTGCAGCCGCTGGTTCGGCTGGTCAAGTTCTTCTACGTTCCTGGGAGACTTCAGAAAGTGAATCGCACTCGTTTCTCGGTATCGCTGGCCGGCGTGACGCTCGTGCTGGCCGCTCTGCTGTTTGTGCCGCTGCCCCATCACGTGCTTTGCACGTTGGAGCTGCGACCTTACGACGCCGCTCAGGTCTTCGTCGATGTGCCCGGCAACCTGGAGGAGGTGCTGGTCGACGAGGGAGAGTATGTCGAAGCGGGACAACCGCTGGCCCGGTTGCGCAACCTCGACGTTCAGATCGAGGCCGAGCGACTCGCAGGCCAGCGCCAGCGGCAGCGTGCCCGCGTCGCTTCGTTGCTTCGCGATCGACATCGCCGCGACCGCGTTGGCGAAGAGGCCACGGCGGCTCTGCCGGCGGCCGAGGAGACGCTGCTCAGCATCGAGCAGGAACTGGAACAGAAACGCCGCGAGCTGGCCCAACTGGAATTGCGCTCCCCGCGGGCCGGCGTGGTCATGTTGCCACCGCTGAAGCAGGCCCAGCCGACGACCGCCGGCGGACTCTCCGCGTGGAGCGGCACGCCCCTGGAACCACGCAATCGGGGCGCATTGCTGCAAGCCAGTGAGCGACTTTGTCAGATCGGCGACCCCAAGTCGCTCGAGGCGATCCTGGTGATCGATCAGGCCGACATCGAGTTGGTGGTCGAGGGGCAGGCGGTCGAAATCTGTCTCGACGCGGTCACCGATCGCTGGTTCGACAGCTCCGTGGCCAGCATCGCCCGGGTCGAGCTCGAGTCGAGCCCCGAGCGACTCGCGGCCCCTGCCGGCGGCGCGCTGAGCACGACCACCGACGAACTGGGCCGGCAGCAGTTGGTAAGTACCTCGTACCAAGCCCGCGTCTTGCTGCCCGACGAAGAGGGCCAGCTCCACCGCGGGTTGCGCGGCCGTGCCAAGATCCACACCGCTCCGCAGATGCTCGCCACGCGGCTCTACCGTTTGCTGCGGCAAACGTTTAACTTCAGTCTCTAGGGCGAACGGCGCGGCGTTGCCGCCAACGTGAGACGAACCGGCCTGGTTTCGCCCGGGAGGGCCAAGCTCCCGCGGAGCCGCGGCGTGTTGACGGATTCTCGGCTCGGCGGCCTCGCCCTCCCAGTTGCGCGTGGGAAGCGAGTCGCGTTTCAAACAAACGAGCAAACCGATGGTTGCCGAGAATCGACCGCCCGAGGACGCCGGACCGCACACCGCTTACATGCGGCTGGCGCTGCTCGAGGCCCAGGCCGCCATGGAGGCCGAAGAAGTGCCGGTCGGCGCGGTCGTCGTTCAGCACGGTCGGGTGATCGCGGCCGCGCACAATCAGCGGGAGCAACTCCGCGACCCCACGGCTCACGCCGAGATGATCGCCATCACCCAGGCGGCGGAGTCGCTGGGCAGCTGGCGGCTGATCGACTGTGCCCTGTATGTCACGCTGGAACCCTGCCCGATGTGCGCCGGGGCCATCGTCCAGGCCCGCATTCCGCTGGTCGTCTACGGGGCCCGCGACGCCAAGGCGGGCGCGGTCGCCTCGCTTTACCAGCTGCTCGAGGACCGGCGGCTCAACCACACGGCCGAAGTCGTGGGCGGCATTCTGGAGCGCGAGTGCGGCGAGATCCTCAGCCGCTTCTTTGCCCAGCAGCGGGCCGCCGGCAAGAAATGAACGTGGCCGGCCGTACGTCAGTAGCCACGGGGTCGGTCGCCACAGTGCCGATCGCCACAGTGCCGATCGCCACGGCGTCGATGGGCAAGATGCGGTCGCGCGACGGACTTCGCGGCCGCTAATTTGCCGGCGACGCCGGCGAGTTCGCCCCGCTGTCGTTGTTGCCGGGCGTCATCAATGCGGCGTAAAGCTCGTAGCTGGCGTTGGGGTTGGCCAGGTCGATAACAAAGGTCTCGACGTGGCCGTCGGCATAGGCGAAGTTCGGGCCACCTTGGTGATACGAACTCGGCCGGGCCAGGGTGTTGCCGAGTGCATTCGTCGGCGGGCCGACCGGCACTTGCAGCGGATTCGGCGAAGTGGGGTATGATGCGGCGTAAATCACCCCCTGCTGGAACTCGCCCAGGTCGGTCCAGTTGGCCAGATCGAGATTCTCGGTCATCAAAATCGTCTGGTTCTTGCCGTCGGTGATGTCGTCGAGGCTGACCTTACGCGAAGGCTGGACTTTCAGTTGGTTGTGATTGTGGCCGATCGCCGTGCGACGATTGTCCACATCGCTATTCGACGGATCGGACGTATCGATGGTGTCTTGCCGCCCGCAGTTCAGCGCGTACGAGAGCGGAAATTCGAGAATCGCCCCCGAGCTGCCCAGCGTCGCCCCGAAGTCGGGATTCTTGCTGGGACAGATCACGAACTCATAGGGTTCCTGCCACAGCGTGGCGGCCTGATTCTGGCGAATTGCCTTCATCGCTGGCGCCCGATCGAGATAGTCGAACATCTGGGGCAGCCATCCGACCGTAACCGGCGTGCCGCTGTTCGTGGCGATCCGGGCCTCGTAGCCGGGGTAGTAGCCCTTGAGGCTCTCGTGCTGAAACATCGCCTTGGCAAGCTCACCCAGGTTCGACTGGCAGGCGGCATTCTTGGCGTGAGCGAAGGCTCCGTTGACGGCCGGTAGGATCAGGGCGGCCAGGGTGCCGATGATGGCGACGACGACCAGCATCTCGACCAGCGTGAAACCCGTGCGAAAAGCACGCCGAGTGGTTTGGTTCCGCGACATGATTTGCCTCCTCACGTTCACGTCCTGTGAGCCTGGGCCGCGCTGGCTCTCGCGGCGTGCGGGCTCGCCAATTGTTCCCTCGACTATTGTTGCGGATCGGCGATTTTTTTTCCAGCGATTGGGCTGCTCGCCCTGTTTTTCGGCGATTCGGCGTCCGTCGCCCGCATCGCTCCCGGCCGTACGGAAAACCCCGCAAAGGGCCGCTTTGATTGACCTCATTCCGCGGAAGATTTAGAGTGACAGTTGACGAGTCGCAGGGGACTGGCAGTCGAGAAAGGGCGGAGGCGATTCTTCCCGTGAACCCATCAAACAGCTCTGCCGCACCCGGCGAGCGACCGACGGTTTGCCCATCCGTGGCGGCGTTTTTCCCATTGATGGCGGCGACCCGAACGGGCTGGCGAAGTTCACGTCGCTCATCCCGCCGCGGGGCCACCACCGGCCTGACCTTGATCGAGGTGTTGGCCGTGGCGGTGATCATCGGCGTTTTGGCCTCGATGGTCATGTTCGCCGTGGCCGACGCCCGTCAACAGGCCCAGGTCGCCAAGACCAAGGGCATCATCGTCGCACTCGACGGCATCATCGGCCGGCACTGGCGCAATTACGAGACCCGCCGCGTGCCGGTGCAGGCGGCCGCGAACTTGACGGGGGAACAACTTGCAAAATTGCGCCTCGATGCGCTCCGCCAAGTAATGCGGCTGGAACTCCCCGATCGCTGGGCCGACGTCACCACGGACCCTGCCGCGTTGACGAATGCGAACGGCGCGATGGCCCGACCAGGGATTTCGCAGGCCTATCTGGCCTATCACAATTCCTTCACGCCGAGTCCCGTGTTCGAAAACGCCGAGTGCCTCTACATGATTGTGACGGTCGGCCTGGGCGGGGGCGACGAGCTGCCGCGCTCGATCCTGGAGAACAGTGTCGGCGATTTGGACGAAGACGGGGCCCCCGAGTTTCTCGACGCGTGGAACCGGCCGATCCGTTTTCTCCGCTGGCCGATCGGCTTCGTTACCAACTCGAACCATGATGACGCCGTCGGTAATGACGCGTTCATGGGTAGTCTGAGCGATATTATGCCGCCGATCGTCGCAAGCGGTGGCAAGTGCTGGCCCAACACCGTTGAGTTTCACGATCCCTTTGACGTTATGCGCGTTGATGAAATCGCGTTTCGCACCTATCCGCTGATTTACTCAGCCGGCCCCGATAAGATCTTTGACATATACTCAGGTGAGGGCAACCCGACGGACACCCCGCATTTCGAGTATGGAAGCGTCGGCGCCGAGTTCGATGAACGCCCAGATTGCGAGTCGTATGACATCCTGGCCAAACAGGAGAGCGGAGGCACTTGGCCCACGAACGCGGCACCGCGATTCCTCGGCATACCAAAGAACCTCAACAGCTGGAACGGCGGTCGTGAGGACGCCAACGACGAACTGAATCACTACGACAACGTTCACAACCATCGCCTGAACGAATAGTTGTGCGTGATCGTCTCGTGGCCACTTGCCGTCGTCGCTCGGCGGCCAGGCCGGCCGGCTAGCCCGCGTGCAGATGCAGTTCCGGATTCTCGTCCGCCTCGGGCGAGACCATCGGCACGACCGCCTGCACCGGAGCCCGTCGCTCGGGCACGAAGCCCCGCTCACCCCGCCGGAAGAACTCGTAGAACTCGGTGGCCGGGCCCGAGGTGAAGGTCTTTGGCAACTGCTCGAGCACTTCCTTCCAGGTCAAACCGCTGCGGTAGATCAAGCGGTAGGCATCCTTGAGCTGGCGAACGTCGGTCCGATCGTAGCCGGCCCGGCGAATGCCGACCAGATTCAGTCCCACGACCAGACAGGTCACGCCGTCCATGGTGACAAACGGCGGCAGGTCCTTGGTCAAACGGGCCTGAGCCCCCACCGTGGCCAGACGGCCGATGCGGCAGAACTGCTGAGCGCCGGCCCCGCCCGCCACGTACGCCCGGTCGGCCACCTCGACGTGTCCGGCGAGCATCGTGTTGTTGACCAGAATCACCTGGTTTCCCACGACACAGTCGTGCGCCACGTGGGCGTTGACCATGAGGATGTTGCCGTCGCCCACGCGGGTCTCGGCGTCGGGCTTCAGCGCGCGATGAATGGTGACATTCTCGCGAATCGAGTTGCCCGCCCCGATCACCAGGCGACCGAGCTGCTTGGCGGCCGGCATCACTTGCGGCTCGCCACCAAGGACCGCCCCCTCGCTGACGACATTCTCCGCCCCGAGCGTCGTTCCGCTCTTGATGACGGCCCCGGCGGCCAGGCGACAGCCGTCGCCGATGCTCACGTCCGCTTCAATGACGCAGTAGGGTCCAATGGTGACGTTGCGACCGAGGTAGCTTTGCGGGGAGACAATCGCGGTCGGGTGAATGTTCAAGGCAGCGACCTCCCGTGGCGGAAGTGGGTCGGCTCGCGTGCGTCGGCCTCGTCGGCCCGTTCCGGCGGCGCAGGAGCAAACGCTCAAGACGACGCGGGTGGCAGCGGACGGGTCGAGGCCTACGGCGGCGGGCACGGGATCGTTTGCGGGTGTGCAGAAATTGATATCGGACGACCGCTTCGTGGCAATTCAGCCGAATGCGCCGATTCTGCCGATTCTTGCGATTGCCCCTATTTCGCCGGTTCCGAGGCGCATCGGCGCGGCGTTCGGCGCGCGTTAAAGTGTAACGATCAGCGAAGCTCTCGCGGCCCGCGATGGCTGTTGACCAAGGCCTGCCAGGGCGGGCGGGTGGCCCCATCGGCGCGAGCGGGACATAGCGTGCACACGACTTAGGGAGAACCGTCTACGATGGCCGACAGCCACCAACTCTATGACGAGGCCGACAAGCTCAAGGACGAGGGGAAACTCGAGGAGGCCGAGGCCAAGCTGCAAGAGCTGTTGGCCGGCGATGCCGAATTCTCGCTGGCCTACGCCGCCCTGGCCGTCGTTTGCGGACGCCTGGGCAAGCACGAGGAAGCGGTCGCCCATGCCCGCAAGGTGTGCGAGCTGGAACCGAACGATCCGTTCAGCCACACGCAGTTGAGCGTGATCTGCCAGCGAGCGTATGCCGGCACGAACGACGAGTCCTACATCCAGAAGGCCGAAGACGCGATGGCCCGCTCGCGGATGATCCAGGATGGGTCGTAAGGTCGCGGCCGCGAACTGAGCGGGGCACAAAGTAGGCTTTGTTTCAAATGGCGTTTGCGAACGTCCGTCGGGAGGGCGAAGCTCCTGCTGAGCCGCAGAATCATTCGTCGCTCTCGGCTCTGAGCGGGGCACAAAGTCTAGTCGCCTACGAGCCGGCGCCAAGTTTCACCCAGCAGCGCGGCGGCGCGGTCGACATCCGCTTCCGTGGTGCCGTATCCCAGACTCAGCCGCACGGTGCCTTGGGCCGTCTGTTCGTCGAGCCCCATCGCGCGGAGCGTCGCCGAGAGGCTCGACGCGCCGCTATGGCAGGCGGCCCCCGTCGAGGCACACAGACCTTCGACCGCGGCGAGCAGCTCGGCTCCGTTGACCCGCGGAAAGTTGATCGAGAGCGTGTTCGGCAGCCGCTCGGCCCCGGCGGCGTTCACCGTGGCGGTCGGAGTGGTGGCCCGGCAAAGGGATTCTTGCAGCCGATCGCGGAGCGTTCGCACCTGTTCGGACAGCTCGCGGCGCTGCCGCTCGACGTAGGCGGCCGCCTCGCCCAGTCCGGCGATGCAGGCGACGTTTTCGGTGCCGGGCCGGCGGCCCTGTTCGTGACCGGCCCCATGGAGCATCGGTTCCAGTTCGACGCCGCGGCGAATGTAGAGCGCCCCGACTCCTTTCGGGGCATAGAGTTTGTGTCCGGCGATCGAGAGCAGGTCGACCCCCAGCTCGTCGACCCGCGTGGCGAGCTTGCCGGTCGATTGTGCCGCGTCGGTATGCACCCGCACGCCGCGGTCGCGACAGACGCGACTGATCTCCGCGATCGGTTCGATCGTGCCGACCTCGTTATTGGCGTGCATCACGCTCACCAGCACCGTCTCGGGGCGAAGCGCCGCCGCGATCGCCGCAGGGTCGATGCGGCCTTGATCGTCGCAGCCGACCACGGTCACCGCGTAACCGAGCGACTCGAGAAACCGGGCCGGCTCGCTGGTCGCCGGATGTTCGATCGCCGAGATGACCAGGTGGGCGGGCCGCTCCCGCAACTGCCGGGGCGGCGTGTGACGAAACAGCGAGCCCTGGATGGCCAGGTTGTTGCTCTCGGTGCCGCCGCAGGTGAAGACGACTTCGTCTTCGTGACAGCCCCACAGTTCGGCCAACTGCAACCGGGCCTTCTCCACAGCCATCGCCGCGCGGCGACCCAACGAGTGCGTGCTCGAGGGATTCCCATATTGCTCGTCCAGGTAGGGGAGCATCGCTTCGCGCACCACCGGCGCGACCGGGGTCGTCGCGTTGTAATCGAGATAGATCATCGAGCGCCAAGCATATCGACAACGTCGTCACCGTACCACGGGGCCGTCACCGTGCCACGGGCAACGGCACGTCGGACTCGGAGCGGCGGAACACCGGCGGAACGGTGGGTGGCCAAAGTGCGAGCAACTCGCTCGTACGTTGAAAAAAAGGCACCTAGCGGCGACAATTCCCAGTAGCTCCGCAAGGAGGTCGCCTTGCGGCTGGGCATCGCGGACCGAGTCTCGAACTTGGTCCTGGCGGCCGCTGCGGAGTCGTCGAGCGGGTCAGACATACCTGCTCATCGCCCGGACGTTCGGGGCGCACAACCAGAGGAGAGCCAACATGTGGCGTACCGCGAAGGTCGGCTTTACGCTCGTCGAGATTCTGATCGTCTTGGCGATCATCGGCATCATGATTTCGATGCTCACTCCGGCGGCGCTCGACGCCCTGGAGGCGGGACGCTCGGCGGCCTGCATCAAGAATCTCGGCGAGCTTGGCAAGGCCATCGAATTCAGCGCCAGTCGCAAGGGCATTCCCCGCATCGCGGAATTCCACGAGAAGTTGCAGCCGGCCTTGGGGGGCACGTACGAGCCCTTCAAGTGTCCCACCAACTATGAGCCGAACCCGACCCGCACCAGCTATGGCATTCACGCCCGCATCCACAACCGCGGCTCGGAGGACAGCTCGCAGATTATGGCACTCGACTTTGCCCAGACGTTGGTCAACCCGTTTGTGCCCGAGGGTGAAGGGACAGCCGGGATAGAGGCCCGCGACGATCGCTTTGGCGAGGACCCGACCGTCTCGCTCTTGCGACCGCGGCATCGCAGCACTTGCAACGTGCTCTTCGGCGACACGCACGTCGAATCGATGGAGGGCCCTCACGTCTTCTACGGTCCGCTGGAAGGCGACGATCTGACGGCCGTTCAGATCGAGACGCTCGAGAACGAGTTCGGCACGATCGACGTCGACAACCTCAGCGACGCCCAACTCGATCGCGTCAAGGAGATGAAGTTTCGCGAGCGATGGTTGTTCCTCCGCGATCGCCACTTCCTCAACGAGGACGACGAGTGGACAGGTGAAGCGATTCCGGCCGATGTGCCCTACACGCCCCCCACCGGGTCGACGAGCTAACCATCCGTCGCTCAAACTTCCAGATGACCTGTCGGCCCAGGCGTCGCGCTACTTGCGGAAGGCCTTGCGAATCGTCATCTGCTTGACGGCGCGACTTTCCGGATCGTAGACGCGAATCGTGACTTCCAGGGCCCGCAGCGGGGCCATATAGGGCGGCCGGGTGGGGCGCTCACCGGGGTCGTCGACGCCGCCCGACCCGTCGTTGTCGAGCCCGTCGACCGCCTCGATGTTGGCCGGATCGCCGTCGACATCGCGTGACCAGGTGTCGTAGCGATCGCCCGTCACTCCAAACGGCGCGGGCGGATCGCCGACGCTAGCTGTATATCCGTAGCCGATATCGACGAAGGCACCGAAGCCGACGGGCGCGCTGGTGATCGAGGAGTTCTGGAAGGCGGCATCGCCCGGGTCGACCACCACACTCTCGCTGCCGATCGTGAGGCCATACAGCGGCGCACCCGGATCCCAAACCCGCACGTCGAAGCCCACCACGTTGTCGAGGACAACCTCGGTGCTCAAGCGGTCTGGGTTGGTAACTTCGCCGATGCTGTTCCGGTTGTCGGGGAGGGCCAGATCGGTCAGCGACCTGAAGACTCCTTGGCCGGTGGTCGAATCAAATCGCCGCGAGACGTTCAGTGGCGGCCGCCCCGTCGTCCCGTCGCCGCGGAAGAAGTCTTCGTTCGTCAGGTTCACGACGGTCGCATCGTTTTGGGCCGGATGATTGGGCAGAATCGGGATCACGTAGCGGTACAGTAGCCGGCGATCGCGATCGACCCACCAGATTACCTGCGCCGCGGTGGGCTCGCCCGCCACGTAGGAACCGCTGGTGAGTTCGTCCAAGCGGGTACTCGGAAGCTCCGTGCCGTAAATCGTGAAGTGCAGCTGGTCATCGATATCGCCCGCCCAGGTACCCGTGGGACTAGGGCCCGGAATCGTGGTCGCATGATAGGCAAAATAGTCCCTGGTCGCGCCCTCTCGAATCTCCAGAAAACCCTGTCCCACCCGCGAGGAAAGTGGCGGATGGGCCGGGTTGACCGTCATGCGATTCAGGTCGTCCATCAACAGATTCCGCGCGTTGCGGAGCCGCTGTTGGACCTCCATCGAGCCGAGACTCTGGTCGATGCCGCCGCTGACCCGGGCAAAGAGTTCGACGAGCGAGGCCATCACGATCAGCGAGATCGCCAAGGCGACGAGCATTTCCGTGATCGTGAAGCCGGCACGGCGCGCGTTCGCCCGGGCTGGCTGTCGGGATCGCTCGAAGTACCACGTGGTGACGGGCCGCATGGTGGCGGGACCTTTCTGCCTGAAACTCGCCGCCCCTGGCGGCTTGGCGGTGCCGACGGCGCTCGAACGATCGAGGACTCGATTGCACAAGGCGGAACTGGCGAGGCGCCACCAAGCTGTGACCGATTATACCGGCAACGCGCAAAGCGAGCCAATTGCGGCCGCCTAAGTCGGCAACCACCGCGTTCTGGGAAACGAAGGTCGGTGGCCCGGCCGCCCTACGAGGTGGCCATCCGGCTCGATTCGAGTTCTTCGAGCGCGTCGAGATGGGCCTGGGCCGCGCCCAGGGCCTCTTCGGCCAGCACCGTGCCGGGAACGTCCGCGGCCAGCCGCGACCGACAGTTCTCGATCAGTTCCAGGTCCCGCTTCTGCTCGCGCAGCAGCTTCCCGATGATGAAGTCGAGCCCCAGGTCGTGGGTGTCGGTATAGTCCATGGGGAAGTCGCCCTGATCGATCCGCCCACCACGACGCTGGATCATGTCGGCCAGTCGCGTGCAATAGGTCTGCTGGTCGGCCACGATGTTGCGAATCACTTCGACCGCTTCGTCCTCGCTCCGCTCCATCCAGGCGTGCGTGGCGGCCAGGTACTGCGGGAACGAGCGAAAGTGAATCACCAGCAGTTCGCCCAACACGTCGATGGCCGCCGAGGAACTCATCGTGAGATTGTCTCGCTACCGGATTGCGGAAACTACTGAACGAGCGCGCGACAGGCCGCCTGTGCCATTCGCACCAGGCCGTCCCACTGAATGATCAGCAACAGTACGGGGGCGGTAATCAACGTGACGTAGATGCCCGGCAGCGAAATCAGCGACAGGCTTACCGGACCTCGATCTTCGGGCGGCGGGTCGATCGTCATCACCTTGATCACCCGCAGGTAGAAGAACAGGCTCACCGCCGTGTTCAATCCGCCCACGATCAGCAGCGAGATCAGATTGCCTTCGACCAGGGCGTAGAAGATGGCGTACTTGCCCACGAAGCCGGCCAGCGGCGGCAAGCCAATCAAGCTGAACAGGATCAATGCGAAGCAGATGACCAGGCCGGGCGAAGTCTGCACGAGTCCCGCGTAGTCGCGGATCTCTTCGCTGCCCACGTTGTTGCGCAAGATCGCCACGATGGCGAAGGCACCCAGGTTCATGAACAGGTAGATCGCCGTATAGAGCAAGACGGAGGCCACGGCGTCGCCCGCCGCAGCGGAATAGCCCGCGGCGGCTTCGCCCAAAATATGGATGGCCGCCGCGACCGGCATCATCATGTAACCGGCGTGCGCGATCGTCGAATAGGCCAGTAGTCGCTTGATGTTCGTTTGTCCGTAGGCGGCCAGGTTGCCGAAGGTGCAGGTGATGGCCGAGACCAGGGCAATCAACACGACGATGAAGTAGCGGACGCTCCCCAGGAGTCCGTCCGGCTCGGCCGCTGTGTCGGCGGCAGTCAGGGTCACGGCACCTTCAACCTGCGAGGCGAACGCCGCCGTGGCTACGACGGGGGCCACGATCGGTTCGCTGCTGGCCACGTCGACGCCGCCTCCGGCGGGGGCCGCGAAACCGACCGCCACGCGAACCAGCAGCGCCATGGCTGCGGCCTTCGACGCCACCGACAGGAAGCCGCCGACCTCGGCGGGCGCCCCTTCGAACACGTCGGGACACCAGAAGTGGAAGGGCACGGCCGAGAGCTTGAACGCCAGTCCGACGGCGAGCATCAAACCGCCCAGCACCAGCGGCATCGTCGGCAGCTGGCTCGCCAGGCTCGGATCGGCCAGCGACGCGGCGATCGTCGGCAGGTGGCACGAACCGACGACGCCCGCAATCAGGCTGATTCCATAGAGCATCACGCCCGCGGTGCCGGCACCATAGACCGAGTATTTCAGGGCCGCCTCGCTACTGCGGCGTCGCGACTTGAGCATGCCGGCCATGACGTACGACGGCACGCTGGCCATCTCGACCGCCATGAAGATCATCAACAGATGGTTGGCCGACGCCATCAGGCACATGCCCAGCGTCGCCCCCAGCACCAACGTGGCGATGTCGGCGTCGTCCTCGCTTTGCACGAGCTCGGTCACCCGCGTGAGCAGGATGAACAAGATGGCAAAGAACAACAGCAATCCGCGGAAGAAGACCGTCACGCCGTCGTAAAGCAGCATGCCGGTGAAAATCTCTTGCGACTTGACCGTTCCCTCGAGCAACACCCAGGGGGCGGCGTAGTACAGGGCCAATCCCGAGCCGGCCAAGGCGACGATCCAGGAGGGAATCTTGTCCAGCCCACTGAAGATGCGCAGTGCCAGCAGCACGAGGATCGTGCCACAGAGAATCAACTCCGGCAGAAACAGCCGCAGCGAGCTCTCGGTGTTGCCGAGCAGGTCGGTAAATAGTTCAAGCAGATTCACGCGGGCAACCCGGGCTACTGGCGTACAAGGTTGTGATCGGGCGGGCGGTTCACGCGGGCTTCACGATTAGCCGCCGGGGCCGCTGGTTTGGCTGCCGGTTCGGCGCGGCGCTCGAGCGAGACCTCGGCCGCCTCGCCCTCGGCCGAATCGTCACGGGCAAAGTTGTTGGCCTTGCCCCACTGCGTAAGGTCTTCGACCGTCTGCGAGACGCTCGGTTCCATGTAGTCAAGCACGGCTCGCGGATAGACGCCGAAGAGAATCGCAAAGATCACCAGCGGCACGGCAATCGACCATTCGCGGGCCGTGATCGGCGTCAGTGCCTCGCCGTGCGGACCCTTGTATTCCGGACCGAGGTAGACCCGCTGCAGCGTCCACAAGATGTAGGCGGCCGTGAGGATCACCACCGCCGCGGAAATGATCGCCAAGGTCTTGCTGAACGGCCACACCGAGAGCACGACCAACACTTCGCCGATAAAGCCGCATAGCCCGGGCAGGCCCAAGCCGGCGAAGAAGATCACGATGGCCAGGCCGCTGTAGACCGGCATCTTGCCGAACAGGCCGCCGAACTTGTCGAGTTCGCGATGATGAACGCGGTCGTAAACCACGCCCACCAGGAAGAACATGCCGGCCGAGCTGATGCCGTGGGCGATCATCTGGAACATGGCTCCGTTCATGCCCATCGACCAGTAGGAGGTCGCTCCGCCGTACATCACGCTGGCCACACCAATGCCGAGAATGACGTAGCCCATGTGCGAAACGGAACTGTAGGCGACCAGCCGCTTGAAGTCTTTTTGTGCGAGCGCCGCGAAGGCCCCGTAGACCATGCTCAAGGCTCCGATGCCGCAAACCCACCAGGCCAGGTCGAAGGCCGCCTCGGGGCAGATGGGATAGCAGATGCGAATGATGCCGTAGCCGCCCATCTTCAAGAGCACCCCGGCCAGGATCATCGAGATCGGCGTGGGGGCCTCGACGTGGGCATCCGGCAACCACGTATGCACCGGCACGCTCGGCACCTTGATCGCGAAACCAATGAACAGCAGCACGAAGGCCCACCACTGCAGCGAGTAACCGCCCTCGCCGAAGACCGGCCGGCTGAACAGCTCGGTGTGCTGACCCATCAATTGCAGGGCTAGGATGTTGAACGTGTGCCGGGCTCCTTCAGAGGCCTTCATCTCTGCCCGCCAGGCATCGGCCTGGGCCGCGTCCGTCACGAGTCCGGCGGCAACGAGCTGACCGTTGTCGATGGCCGAGCTTTCAGCGAGCACCTTCAAATCGCTTTTGAAGTACAGCATCAAGATTGCGATCAGCATCAGCACGCTACCGAGCAGCGTGTAGAGGAAGAACTTGATCGCGGCGTATTCCTTTCGCGGACCGCCCCAGACGCCGATCAGAAAGTACATCGGCAGCAGCATCACTTCCCAGAACACGTAGAACAGGAAGAAGTCGAGCGCCAAGAAGACGCCGATCATGCCCGTCTCGAGCAGCAGAAACAGCACGCAATAGGCCCGCACGTACTTGTTGATCGGCCAGCTGGCGGCCATCGCCAGCACGCTGATGAACGTGGTGAGCAGCACCAGCGGAAAGCTGATGCCGTCGAAGCCCATGAAATACTCGATGTTGAACGTGGGAATCCACCCCACGTTGAACACGCTTTGCATCTTGTTGACGGCCTCGGGATCGAACGAGAAGCTGCTCTCCTGCATGCCGGGAATCGCCAGCAGGATGGAGACCACCAGCGTGGCCAGCGTCACGCCCAGGGCGATCCGCTTGATCGCCTCCGGGTTCGACCGGGGCACGATCGGCAGCATCAAGAACAGGGCTCCCGCCGCCGGCAGAAACACCAATACGCTCAACCACAACAGGGCTGCATTTTCCATCGTCTTGTCTTTCCGACTCGTTGGTTCGCGTTGGTCGCGGTTATTTGTCTGTGTTCGTTGTCTCGCTCAACTGGCATTCACTCAACTGGCATTCACTCAACTGGCATTCACTCAACTGGCATTCACTCAACTGGCATTCACTCAACTGGCATTCACTCAACTGGCATTCACTCAACTGGCATTCACTCATGTGGCATTCACTCATGTGGCATTCACTCATGTGGCACGCGCTCATCCGGCAAATCCGAAGGTGGCCAAAATAAACAACGCCACCGTGCCGACCACGATCAGCACGATGTATTGCCGCAGGTTCCCCGTCTGCACGGCGCGGAACGCCAGCCCGATCGCGTAGATCTTGCGGGCGGTCCAGTTCACCAGCCCGTCGACGAACAGCCGGTCGATCCAGGTGTCGAAGCCGACGCAGAACCAGCGTGTGCCGGCCGCCAGGTTGTCGATGAGCCAGTCGATCAGGTTCTTGTCGATGCCGGCGATGATCCGCGAGAAGAAAAACGTCGGCTGCACGAACAGGCGATCGTATAGCTCGTCGAACCACCACTTGCCCAGCAGGAAGCGGTAGATCGGGCGGAACATGTCGGCCACCTCACGGGGGTTCACCAACCGCCACCAGTAGATGCAGCAGGCCAGCAGCAGCCCCCCCATGGCCGTGCCGAAGGCGATCAGCCCCGCTTGGGTGTGAATTCGCGCGGTGTGCGAATCGTGTTCGTAGGGAATCGACAACCAAGTCGCACCGGCGGCGTCTTCCGCGGTGCGGGCCTGGTGATCGTCCGCGGGGCGGGCCTCGTCGAGTGCCGCGGTGAGCGGGGCCGTCGTCATGTCGAGGCTCGTCAGCGGCGTCGCCACGAAAATCGCGAAGAACGAAAGAACCAGCAGCGGATAGGTCATCACCTTGGGCGATTCGTGGGCATGCTCGTAGCGATGCGCATCGCGGGGCTCGCCCAGGAAGGTCATGAACCACAGCCGGAACATGTAGAACGCCGTAATCGCGGCGCCGCCCGCGGCGACGAAGAACATCAGGCGAAACAGCCCGTTCTCGTCCTGCTCGGCAAACAGCATCGCTTGGGCCAGGATCGCGTCCTTCGAGTAGTAGCCCGACAGGCCAATCACCAGGGGAATGCCGGCGCCGATAATCGCCAGACAGCCGACGAGCATCGTGTAGGCGGTGATCGGCATCTTCTTCAATAGCCCGCCCATGTCGGTCATCTCGTTCGAGTGTACCGCGTGGATCACGGAGCCGGAGCACATGAAGAGCAGACTCTTGAAGAAGGCGTGTGTAATCAGGTGCAGCATGCCGGCCACCCAACCGCCGACGCCCAGGGCGAACATCATGTAGCCGAGCTGTGAAAGGGTCGAATAGGCCAGCACCCGTTTGATATCGGTGGCGGTAATCGCGATGGTCGCCGCCATGAACAGCGTGAAGCAGCCGATCACGGCGATCGCCAGCAGCACTTCCGGGGTGAAGACGGGATAGAATCGTCCGACCAGGAACACGCCCGCCGCGACCATCGTCGCCGAGTGAACCAGGGCCGAGACGGGCGTCGGGCCTTCCATCGCGTCGGGAAGCCAGACGTGTAGCGGGAACTGGGCGCTCTTGCCGACGCAGCCGCAAAAGATGCCCAGGCCGGCAATAACCAACAGGCCGTAGCCGAGCTTGCTCGACTGCCACGCTTCGAGATTCTCGGCCGTCGCTTCTTCCCCGGCGGCCACCCGGTCCCGCACGGCGGCGTCGAACATGCCCTGCGGCACGACCAGCGGACGGGTCGCGTGCGCGGTGTGGTCGCCGTGGTGATCGCTCTGGTCGCCGGCGTCCGCCTTGGGTGCGAGGGCCACAGTCGCAAAGGGGCTCGCCGCCGCGTCGCGACCGGCGTGGTCGTCGTGATGGGCCACCTCGGGTCGGACCAGCGAGAAGATGCCAGGCTCGCCGTCGACATCGCCAAAGTTGAACGTGCCCAGCGTGGTGAACAGGACCATCAGACCGATGATCATGCCCATGTCGCCGACGCGGTTGACGATGAAGGCTTTGTTGGCCGCGGTCGAGGCACTCTTCCGCTCGATGTAAAACCCGATCAGGAAATAGGAACAGATGCCGACCAGCTCCCAGAACACGAACGTCATCGCGATGTTGCCCGAGATGACAATGCCCAGCATGCTGAAGCAGAACAGCGACAGGTACTGGAAGAAGCGGTGGAACCGGCCCGGGCGGGTCAGGTGCGAGCCGTCGGCCAGCGTCACCTCGTGGTCGGTCACATCATGCAGCTCTTCGTGCATGTAGCCGACCGCGTAGAAGTGGATGCAGGTGGCGATCAGCGTCACCATGCAGAACATGACCACGGTCAGCGTGTCGACGTAGTAGCCGATCGTCAGCTTGAGCGAGTCGAACTGGGCCAGCGTGTACCATTCGCCGGCGAGGTACGGCTCGTCGATGCCGCGCCACTGGAACAGCGCGATCAGCGAGAGCACGAAGCCGCCGCCAATGGCCCCGATGGCCACGTACGAGGCGGCCTTGCCGGCTTTGCCCATCCGCGGACCGAACAGCAGGATCAGCGTAAAGCTGACCAGCGGCAGCAGCCACGCGGCGCCCAGAAGTGTGGGAATGGTTTCCATCTAGCCTTTCAGCTCGTCGGCTTTGTCGACGTCGATCGTAGCGTGGTTGTTGTAGAAGTTGAGCACGATGGCCAGGGCCACGGCGGCCTCGGCCGCGGCCAGCACAATCACGAACAGGGCGATTACGTGGCCGTCGAGCCCGATGCCGTAATTCGGATTACGGGCCAGAAAGTCGCTGCCGAAGGCCACGAAGTTGACGTTCGCTCCGTTGAGCACCAGTTCGATGCCCATCAGCACGCCCAGGGCGTTGCGCTTCGTCGCCATGCAGACGGCACCGCTGACGAACATCACCGCACCCACGATCAGGTAGTGGCTCAGTCCAACCGGTTCTGACAACAGTGATAACACGGGTTCGTCCCTTGGTCGTTCTAGGCGGCGTCGGCAAACCGCGACTTGGCTCGTCGTCGGGCCCGAGCCAGGAAAGCGGCCCCCACCAACACCACGAGCAAATGAATCGAAATCACTTCGAACGGCATGACGTAGCCGGCCAGTCCCGCCCGCTTGCGTTCGTTCGTCTCTTCGAGCTTGTCGACCCGCACGCCGATCAGGGCCTGGCCAATGTTCGTGGCGGTCGGCCTCGATTCGACGGGCACCGGCGGCAGCATGGCGACGGTCGGTTCTTCCTTGGCCATCACCACCGGCTGAATCGCGCCCGGCGGTTCGGCCCTCGTCGTCGCGTCTGCTTCGGCGGACGGCATGTTGGCCCGCTCGCCGATCATCAACGCGGTCGGCACCAGAATCGCCAACATCGAACCGCCGACTAGCGCCGCGAGGATCCAGTCGCCACCACTCGTGCGAATCGAAATGAACGGGCTTTGCGCGGTCAGCATGACGCCGAAGACCAGCAGCACCAACGTGCCACCGACATAGAGCACCAGTTGCATCGCACCGACAAAGTCAGCACCCGCCAGGAAGAACAATCCGGCCGTCGCGGCCAGTGAGATAATCAAGAAGAACGCCATCCGCACGACGTTCGACGAGAATACGACTCCCAGCGCAAAGGCACACGCAATGCCTGCGAACAGCAGGAAGAACAGCGTGTGCCAATTGATGGGGTCCATGCTCGTTTACTCCACCCGTGCCTGTGCGTCGTCCGTCATTTGTAAATCGTCGACACGAGCCTGTTTGTCGACCGCAGGTGTCGCTTTCGCCTCATCGCTCGGATGCCACGCCTCGCGCACCGAACCCGGTTCGAGGCTTCCCCAACCCAGGTCACGGGGGCTGGGCAATTGATACGCTTGCCAAACCATCACGCCAATAAACATCACGCCCACAATCGGCGTGCAATATTTCCAACAAGTCGTGATCACCTGATCGATCCGCAACCGCGGCAGCGTCCAGCGCGCCCACATCATCAAGGTCACGCCCAGAATGGCCTTGCCAAGGAACATGATCGTGCCCAGCAGATTGGCCACCACGAAGGCGAACCCGCTCAGCTGCGAGGCATGCTCGCCGCCGATCATGGCCACCACCGGGATCGGTCCGTTCCAACCGCCGCAGAACAGGATGGCACCGAGAGCACTGACCAGCAACATCGAGCCGTATTCGGCCATGAAGAAGAAGCTCCACCGCAGGCCGGAGTACTCGGTGTGGAAGCCGGCGACCAGCTCGCTTTCCGCCTCGGCCAGGTCGAACGGAGCCCGATTCACGCTGGCCGTGGCACAGGTGAAGTAGACGAACGCGGTAATGAACGTAAACGGATCGTGAAAGAGAAACCAGTTCGTAAACCAGCCCGCTTGTTCGTTGCCAATCTTGATCAGGTCCATCGTGCCCGCGATCATCACCGGGATCACGATGCAGAGGCCCAGCGGCACTTCGTAACTGATCACCTGGGCCGCCTCGCGCATGGCCCCGAACAGGGACCACTTCGACGCGGAGGCATAACCGGCCAGAATCACGCCGAAGACTTCCAGACCCAACACCGCCGTGATGAAGAACACGGCCACGTTCAGTTCCAAGCCGACCCAACCGGTGGCAAAGGGCAAGGCGATGAACGCGCCGAACGACGCGCAGAAGGCCACATACGGAGCGAGCCGAAACAGCAGCCCGTCGGCGCCGCCCGGCATCAGGTCTTCCTTGGCGATGAGCTTGATGCCGTCGGCCAGGGTTTGCAGCCAGCCGAAGCGCCCGCCGACCCGCGTCGGACCGAGGCGATCTTGAATCCGCCCCGCGATCTTGCGCTCCATCCAGATGAACAGCAGCGCGCCGACCGCGATCAAATTAAGGATCAAGAAGGCCGCCCACAGCGCGACGATCACCTGGCCGGGTACGGCCAGGGCCGCCTCCGTCGGAGAGAATCCGAATATCTTCTCGTTGATAAACTCGACCACGGTCCGAACCGTTCTCGCGGACGGTCTCTTGGCGGCGCGACGATGGGCCGGCAATCGACCGACCGAACGCCGCCACTGCGGCAGATGCCTCGTCGCGCGAAACCACCCTCCGTGCTCTCCGCGACGCGACTGAGATTGTGAAATATGGCACAGGCGGACCCGGTTCGACAAGCCCCGTAAGTGCCTCCTCCCGCATGGGCTTTGGCCGTGCCGACTCGCGCGCGAAGCGAACCGGCGAGAGACCGCTGCGGGGTCAAGCAGGGAGAGCTGGGAAACGCCGCGCCCCAGTCGCGAACCAGTCCGTCGCGGATCGGTCCGCACTGACACAAGATGGTCTTCGGGTGCCGACCTACCGATCGATCTCGCCCATCACGATGTCGAGCGAGCCGACGATGGCCGCCACGTCGGCCAACAGCACCCCGCGACAGAGTTCGTGCGTTACCGAGAGATTGCAGAAACAGCTGCTCCGCGCGCGAACCCGCCACGGAATCGAGCTTCCGTCGCTGACCAGGTAGAAGCCCATCTGGCCGCGAGGAGCCTCGGTCTCGAGATAAGCTTCGCCCTTGGGCAGCTTCTGCGAGAGCTTGATCGGCTCGCCATAAGAGCCGCTGGCCGTGCTGTAGCGGTCGATGGCCTGACGCACCAGATCGATCGCCTGTCGCACCTCGAGCATGCGGACGTAGAAGCGGTGCCAACAGTCGCCTAGCTCGGCCGCCTCGGGAATCGGCGGGTACTCGTGATCCTTGGGGTATTGCCCGTCCTTCTCGACGATCACCTCGAAGGCGTAGCCGTCGTACATGTGGGTGTACCACTCTTCGCCGTCCCGACGCAGGTCCTGATCGACCCCGCTACCGCGGAGGACCGGGCCGGTGCAGCCGTAGTCGATGGCCATCTCGGGCGGCAGAACGCCGATCCCGGCCGTACGGCGGACGAAGATGGCGTTGTTGGTGAGCAGGGCATGGCATTCGTCGATGACCGGCAACAGCCCGTCGAGAAACGCCTCGCACTTGGCCAGCCAGCCCGCCGGCAGATCGGCCGTGGCTCCGCCCGGCGTGAGGTAGCTGTACGTCAGGCGGGCACCGCAGGTCTCCTCGAACAGATCGAGGATCTTTTCCCGCTCGCGAAACGCATACAGAAACGGGCTGAAGCTCCCCAGGTCCAAGCCGTAGGTGCCCATGCCGACCAGGTGGCTGGCGATGCGGCCCATCTCGGCGATGATCACCCGGAGGTGCTTCGCCTTCTCGGGAAGCTGCAGGT
Organism: Planctomycetota bacterium; assembly: GCA_003389215.1. GTDB lineage: Bacteria > Planctomycetota > Planctomycetia > Pirellulales > UBA7805 > MB-PLM-2. Next base: position 34,697 of record QQVP01000044.1, read on the forward strand.
TCATCAGCTTCTCGACCGCCAGCGCCCAACCGAGATTCATATTCATCCCGGCCAGGTAGTCCATGCGATCGGTGTAGGGCACCCATTGCCGCGGCGTCAGATTCTCGCCAATCTTTTCCGCGCAGCGATGCAGATAGCCGATGTGGGGCGTCGTCTCCGAGACGATCTCACCGTCGGTACGCAGCACCAGCCGCAGCACGCCGTGGGTGCTCGGATGCTGCGGGCCCATGTTGATGAGCATCTCGTCCGTGCGGACGTCGAACTCGACAATGCGGGGATCTTCGACGGTAGCCATGGAAATCTCTCTTCGTTCGCCCACCCGGGTTCGCGTCTAGCGGCCGCGGATGCCGTGATACTCCAGCGGTAGTTCGTAGTCCTTGCGGAGCGGATGACCGACCCAGTCCTCGGGGCAGAGTATCCGCTTGTGATCGGGATGGCCCGTGAAACGCACGCCCGAGAGATCGTAGACCTCGCGTTCGTGCCAGTCGGCGGTACGCCAGACTCCGGCCACCGACGGCACCTCAGGCAGCTCGCCCTCGGTGTCGTCTTTCCAACGGGGCAGCATCACCTTGAGCACCAGGCTCACCTTGTTCGGCACGCTCCAGAGGTGATAGACGACCTCCAGGTGCGGATCCCAAGGGACCTTGGCCGCCTTCTTCTCATCCGGCTCGAAGTAATCGACGCAAGTGATGCAGGAGAGCATGTCGAACCGCAACTGGTCGTCTTCCTTGAGGAAGCGGCAGACGTCGACAAGCCCCTCAGGCCTAACCGCAATCCACGGATCGATCGCCTCCAGGTCCGCGCCGGTTACCTGGTCGGGAAACTTGGCCTTGAGTTGATCGACGAGGTTCGTTCCGCTCATCGCACGCTCTTGGTTAGAGGAAGGGACCGTTGGGTTTACTTGGTGAGAGGTTGACGGCTCAGCCGGCGATTCGGCCGCCTTGGACCGAGAAACTGTCCGCCTTGCCATTGTAGGCCTGGCCGGTGCTCGTGACAGGCGGCGATGTTGGCCAAGGTCAAGTTAGCGGGGCCAAGATCGACTTCGCGGCCAAGCCCCAAGCAACCTCGTTCGGTCAGCCGGTGAGCACCGGATACGCGGCCGGCGATTCGCTGGGCGTCGGTGCCGGGGTGCTCCGTGGCGGCGCCCGTTCCTGTTGGACCGAGCGGACCCACTCGAAGGCTCCGGTTTTCCATTCGTAAGCAAAGCCGATGAACAACACGACAAAGAAGATCAGGATCGCCGCCATCGAGTACCACAGGTAGCTGAGCGACTGCCCTTCTTGCTTGACCATGCGCACGGCCGCTTCGGCCGCGGTGCCACTCTGGCCCGGGGCGACGCTGGCCAGCGTCGCGTCGGCGACACCCAGCTCGGCGTAGATCTTCGCCGCGGCCGGCGTCAGCGCGGTGCCCGATTCGTCGAGTACCTCAACCTGAGGATTGGCCAGCTCGGTCAGCTTGCCAAACACCGTCACCGACGGAAACAGGAAGGCCACTTCGGCATCGAACACGATGAAGACCAACGCCACCACGTAGAACCGCAGGTCGAACTGTACGAAGCTCGAACCGATGGTCGGTTCGCCACACTCATAGATCTCGAGCTTCTCCGCGTGCGGATCCTTGGGGCGCACGAGATAGCCGATCACCAGGTTTGCGAACAGAAAGACGAACCCAATGGCGGTGAACAGTGCCAGGTAGGCGACGATTGCGGTGGGCGTAGCCATGACGGCATTCTGAAAAATCGAACACCGCAACGCAAGATGGGGTTTCGCGGGGACCGATCGCGGCCGGCCGTTCACCAACCGACTTGGATGCCCGCCCTGGCCGGCGTGCTCGACGTGCGCGAGCCTTACTCGCCCGTGATCGTGCCGTCGAACGAGTCGTCGCTCGCGGCGCTCTCGGCCGTCAGCGGCTGGCGACCCAGGAAACCGTCTTCCACTTCGTGCCAGTAGAGCACTTCCGATTCGCCCAACTGCCAGCAGAGAAAGACCACCCGGTCGTCCATCAACGAGGGAAAGTCAACCAGTCCGCGGGGAGCGTCCTTCGGCTCGACGCCCAAATCCCGCAGCTCCTCGACGTACTCCTCGAGCCGCTGGCTATCGAGCGCCAGGTCCTGCTCGACCTGGGCCAGCTCTTCCAGATAAGGATCGTTGCGATCCCCTTTGCTGGCCGTTGCCCGGCGTCCCGCCAGGTGCGCAAGCCGCTCGCGGCGCTCCAGCAGCGACTTGGACAACTGCGACATGTCGTTGCAGATCGCCCGCACCAACGGCAGCGTGGCGTTGGCCTCTTCGACGGTGAACAGCCGTTTGAACTGCTTCGGATCGAGGGACATCGTGCTCAACCTTCGGTTACGCGACTCGGAACTCAACCGCCGCTCAGGGTTGATGCCCAGCCGAATCTCATTATGGACAAACTTCGCCGCAAAAGCGACCTTCCCAACGACCAGCGGCAAAACCGCGACATTCCGGCGTTGCGTGCGCGACCTGCTGCGGACAAACAGGGGCCCGTCGTCTGCCGGACGATTCGCCAACGCGACTGGTCAGTGCTTCGCCGCTTCGCCATACGGCCGACAGGGCATGTTAGGGGCACCGTTACTGGTTGGGACCCCCGTGGACCGGCTCCAAAATCACCTTCGAGTCGGCCACCGCCGTTGGATTGAGTGTTGCGCGACCCCAGGCCACGTCGACCGGCAGACGCGAGAAATCGACCAGACAGCCGTCGCGGCTGTAGCAACTCAAGTCGTGCGTGGCGCCCATGAAAATGCAGTCGACCGGGCAAGGCTCGACACACAGGGCGCAAAACATGCACTTCGTGTAGTCGATCGTGTAGTTGGTGACCTTAAATCCCTTGCCGCCCTCGACCTTTTCCTTGTCGATGTAGATGCAATCTACCGGGCAGGCTTTCGCGCACTGGTCGCAGGCGATACAGGTCGTCAGATCGAAGCGGTGGAAACCTCGATAGCGACCCGCCACGGGGACCGGCAACTCAGGATATTCGAAGTGCTCCGTGAACGTCTTGCGCTCGGGGGCGTAGGTCGCGATCCAGTATCGCAAGGTCACGAACATCCCGTGCGCGACCGTGTAGACTGCCGAAAAAACGTTCCCGAACCACTGGAGCATGGCTGGCTTCTCTCTTCCTCAACTCGAACTCAAGAGCACTCGCTTCCGCGGCGATTCGACGGCCTCTTGCAAGCGTGTCGATCGCGCTTAGCGCGTCTATGCCTATCCTATCGCAGCCGCGCGATGTCAGCTACTGGCCTGGAATTATAAGAGCCCGCCATCGGGTCGCAAGCGATGTTCGCCACCTCGCGCGCGTTCGACATCCGGCTGACAGCGCGCCTCAAGAGACACACCAGCACTTAGCGGGGTGTCGACCTTTATTGATGGCTGCGTTGTTAGTGAGCCCTTCGCGGCGGCGGTGATGGCTGAAATGCCGGCCTCCCGCTGGTCGGCCTGGTTGGTTGGCTGCGCAGGGCTCGATAAGAATCGTCGATCCGAGGAGGACACCGCGAGGGTGCGAACCTCGTTGCACTCCGTCGTGACCAACAGGGCATTGCGTCCGAGCATCCGCCAGCCCGGCCGTGCGCGCGCTCCTGAGTTCATCTGGCGGCCGGCTGCTGCCGCGGTCGGCGACCCGGGCTGGACTCGGCGGGCTACGGATCCGGCGATGGCGGGAACGCTCGATTTGGCCGATCCACTGGCTCAGATTCCAGTTCCCGGAAGCCATCCGCGCCGCGGGATGCGTGGCGGTTTAGGCAGCCTGTCCACGCCAAATCGGGCCAAATCGAACAAACTCCAAGATTAGCAAAGTTGATACTTGGGCCGAGCTCGCCTTCGCAGCGACGGGACGCTTACTGGCACAAATTGGCCCATTTTCCCGCTTTTTGGCACCGATTTCGGGTCTGGCCGGGTCCAACTGTGACGGTCTGTAAATGTATGCCGCGCAACACTTTGGCGAGGAAAATCCGCATCCTAGGTAAACGGTTTGTGAAAATGTCGGGAAATGACCCACCTCGGACGCCCAGAATGCTTGACTATGGTCAACCAGCACGTAGAGTGAAACGAAGGGAATGTATGCGTTGATGCATGGATCGGACGGCCTGTTGGTGGGGTGTCCACCGCGACGTCCCAGGCAGTCGAACGCCGGCCCCAGCGACGGTGGCTGTATACAATAGATCGAGGAGCATTTCGCAGCGGACCCCACGACGGTGTGTCCCGGCGAGACTCGCGAAGGAATCGGCCATGTTGGTTCTATCTCGTAAGAAGAACGAAAGCATTATCATCGACGACAAGATCACGATCGTGGTCGTCGAAATCCGCGGAGATAAGGTCCGCCTGGGCGTCGAGGCGCCCAAGGAAGTGCCGGTGCATCGCCGCGAAGTCTACGAGGCGATCCAGCGTGGCAGCCAGGCCGCGGCTGATGACAAGCCCGCCGACGCCACCGGCTCTACCGCCGAAGCGTAGCGATTCGTTGATCTTCGGCTTGGCCCAGCCCATGGCGGGCTCCCTCGGCTCTTTCTCTATATTGAGCCCTGCGCAGCCAATCAACCAGGCCGACCAGCGGGAGGTCGGCATTTCAGCCATCACCGCCGCCGCGAAGGGCTCATTAACAACGCAGCCATCAATAAATGCACTGCGCGGACGACTTTTCTCGCGCGCGGCAAGTCGGTGGCGCAACAGGCGAACAAAGCCGCCCGCAGACCGTGTTCGCACGGCCCTCCTCTTGACCTTTGGCGGTCGTCGCCCCTATAAACCCTGCGGACTTCGTCCTTTGCCGCGGAAACGCTCCGCACGCCGGCCCCGTCGTCTAGTCAGGTCTAGGACACCGGCCTTTCACGCCGATAACACGGGTTCGAATCCCGTCGGGGTCACTATACTTCTTTATCGCGGCCGCGGTCATGCCGGCCGCTGGCCCGTCCCGGGCAGTCGCCGCTGACTCTGGCCGCCCCCAGTCTCTGCGTGATACCGTCTTCCGGCTCCAGATCGATGGCTCAATACGACGCAATTTTGGTCGTTTCCTTTGGGGGTCCCGAAGGGCCCGACGACGTGATGCCCTTTCTCGAGAACGTCCTGCGCGGCAAGAACGTGCCTCGCGAGCGGATGCTCGAGGTCGCCGAACACTACCGCCACTTCGACGGCGTCAGCCCCATCAACGACCAGAATCGGGCCCTGATCGGGGCGCTCGAGGCCGAGCTGGCTGCCAAGGGACCGCAGCTGCCGATCTATTGGGGAAATCGCAACTGGCATCCGACGTTGCCCGACACGCTCCGCCAGATGGCGGCCGACGGCATCCGGCGGGCGATCGCGTTCTTCACGTCGGCCTACAGTTCCTACTCCGGCTGCCGGCAATATCGCGAGAACATTGCGGTCGCACGGGAAGAGGTCGGTCCTGAGGCGCCGGAAGTCGACAAGCTGCGTGTCTTCTTCAATCACCCGGGATTCATCGAACCGAACATCGAGAACCTGCGCGCGGCGCTCGAGCAGATTCCGGCCGCGCGGCGTGACGCGGCGGCGATTGTCTACACGGCCCACAGCATCCCCAGCGCGATGGCGGACAACTGCCGCTACGCGGCGCAGCTGGAAGATGCCTGTCGCACGGTCAGCGAGGCGGTCGGCCGCGACGCCTGGCGGCTCGTCTATCAGAGTCGCAGCGGTCCGCCGCAACAGCCCTGGCTCGAACCGGATATCGGCGACTACCTGCGCGAGCTCCGCGCCGGCGGCGCGACCGATGCCGTGGTGCTGCCGATCGGGTTCATCTCCGACCACTTGGAGGTGATTTGGGATCTCGACACCGAGGCCCAGGAGATTGCCGGCGAGATCGGCCTGAACATGGTCCGCGCCGCCACGGTTGGAGTCCATCCGCGATTCATCACGATGATTCGCGAGCTGGTCGAGGAGCGTATGAACGACGCCGCGGACCGCCCGGCCGTGGGTCGACTCGGTCCCAGCCACGATGTCTGTCCGCAGGATTGCTGCCTCTACACGCCGCGTCGCCCGACCGGCTGAATCGGTTCAGGTTACCCGCAGCTAGGCGCGCTAGCGGGCTGAGTCAAGCCGACTGGTGGTTCGCCCTCTTCTTGGATTCCAGATCGCACGACCATTTTCCAGATCTTGCGGCGGCCACAAGATCCGAAATCGTGATTGGGCATAGATTGATTCGCCGGGTGCCACTGGCTGCTTGCCAGCCAGTGCTGTGACGCGGTGTGTTTTCGCACGGGCATGGCCACACCAGCGTGGCCATGGCATCCCGGCGTCCGACCAAAGATAGCCCGAAACGTCAGTGAGGGACTTGCCGTGGCCATGTCTACTTAGGGTGGCACGTCTGCCAGTGCATCGGCCACGTGTGTTTGCGAGCACGGTGGACGGCGAGTTGGACAGGATCGCAGGATTCAAAGGAGAGGAATTCGATCCCGTCGATTCGGTTCATCCTGCTTTCAAACCGTTGGGTCGGGTGCGTGATGAAGGGGTCCGGTCCAAGTTTTCGGTCAGTACACTTAGCAGAGGAAGAATCGAGCGGCCGAAAATTGGACCAGACCCCGAGCGACGGGTGGCACCGGCTCCGGCCTTCGCCCCGCAGGGGCAGAATAAGGCGAGTCCAGGGCAAGCGCCTGGTGCCACTTCTATGAAAGTCGGCTGCTTGCCAGCCAGCGCTGGTAGCGACCCAGTCCAACTAATCGTCCGAAACCTGCTCAGGAAATAGACCCTCGCAGTATAGCCGGCTGCCCCTCGCGCGCGTCCGTGAAACAGACCTCCGAAGTCTCACCTCGGTCAAGAACTGCCAGGGCGGACGGAACTGCCGCGTTGTGCAGCTCATGCGAACCAGCACTGCGTCGGTCGCTGGGCGTCCCTAGGCGCGTTCGACAACGATGGCCACGGCGTTGCCGCCGCCGAGGCAGAGCGACGCCAGTCCCCGCTGCAAACCGCGATCGGCCAGGGCGTACAGCAACGTCACCAAGACCCGCGCCCCGCTGGCCCCAATCGGATGGCCCAGGGCGATTGCCCCGCCGTGGACGTTCGTCTTTTCCGCGTCGATCCCCAACGCCCGCAGGCAGGCCAGCGACTGGGCCGCGAAGGCCTCGTTCAGCTCGAACAGATCGATGTCGGCGACCGAGAGCTCCGCCTTGGCGAGTACCTTTTCCATCGCGCTGACCGGCGCGATGAAGATGTCCTTGGGCGCGACGCCACTAGTCGCGGTCGCGACAATCCGCGCCTTCACCGGCGAATCGACCTCGTGGGCGGTCGCTTCGTCGACGACCAGCACCGCGGCGGCACCGTCGCTCAGCTGCGAGGCGTTGCCCGCCGTCACGCTTCCCTCTCCGCTAAACGCAGGTCGCAGCCGGGCGAGACTCTTGGCCGAACTGTCGGGGCGGGGTCCCTCATCCGCTTCGACCAGCGTGTCGCCCTTCCGTCCGGGCACGGTGACCGCGGCCAGCTCGGCGGCAAACTTCCCGGCGGCCACGGCAGCCGTTGCCTTCTGATGACTGGACGCGGCGAACTCGTCCTGGTCGGCCCGACTGACCTCGCACTTGTCGGCGATGTAGTCGGCCGACACGCCCATGTGGCTGTCTTCGAAAGCACACCAGAGACCGTCATGAATCATCGAGTCGACGACCTTCTGATCGCCGAACTTCCAACCCTCGCGACTGCCGGCGAGCAGGTAGGGGGCGCGGCTCATGCTCTCCATGCCGCCGGCCACGATGGCCCGCGCGTCGCCGGCGCGAATCGCCTGATCGGCCAGCATGACGGCCTTCAGACCGGAACCGCAAACCTTGTTGACCGTCACCGCGGCGACCGTTTCGGGCAGGCCCGCACCGAGCGCGGCCTGACGGGCCGGGGCCTGACCCTGTCCGGCGGAGAGCACGTTGCCCATGATCACTTCGTCGACGTTGGCCGGCGGCCAGGCGGCTCGCTCGAGCGCCGCCTTGATCGCGACAGCACCCAGGTCGGCGGCAGGCAACGTCGAAAGCCCGCCGAGAAATTTTCCGATGGGAGTGCGGGCGGCGCTGACGAGGTAACTGGAAGTCATGGGGCATTCTCGTGTCGGACAGGGAGGTTCGCAGGCGGCGATGGCAGGTCGCATCGCCGAGGAGACCAATTCTATCGCCGCCTTGCCTGCGGGTCAGCCGTGCCACCCGCGGCCGCACGCCTAGCCCTCGATCAACCCGTAGAGCTCGAGTTTCTTCCGCAGCGTCGTGCGGTGCATGCCCAGGTGTCGGGCCGCCACGGAATACTGCCCCTGGTATTTCTCCAGGGCGGCCCGAAACAGGCTCGGTTCGATGGTTCGCAGCATTTGCTCGTAGAGCTGTTCCGGCAGGGCCTCGGCCGCCAGTTGCAGCTCGGTCCAGCGACGCACCGCGTCGGCCAGCGCCTCTTCCAGCGAAGCACCACGCCCGGCGGTGCCGCTGGGTAGCCGCTCGACGTAGGGCGGTGGCAGGTGTCCCGGTTCGATCGTGCCTCCGCGGGCGAGAATCACGGCGTGCTCGATGGCGTTGCTCAGTTCGCGGACGTTGCCGAGCCATTGTCGCGATTCGAGCTCGGCCAGGGCGTCGCTCGACAGGGTCGGCCGCGCCTGGTCGACGGCAAGTTTGGCCAACAGATGCTGGGCCAGTTCGCCGATGTCGCTGGCTCGCTCTCGTAGCGGGGGAATCTTGATGTGAAACGTCGCCAAGCGGAAAAACAAGTCGTGGCGGAACGATCCCTCCTCGACGCGCTCCAGCAGATTCTGATGGGTCGCCGAAACGAGGCGAAAGTTGGTTTCCACCGGCGTTTCCGAGCCGACCGGCACGATCTCGCCATACTCAAGCGCCCGCAAGAGCTTCACCTGAACCGCGAGCGGAATCTCTGCGACCTCGTCGAGGAACAGCGTCCCGCCGTCGGCCCGCGCCAACAGTCCCCCGCTGTCGTTGACGGCGCCCGTGTACGCCCCACGGACGTGCCCGAACAACTCGCTTTCCGCGAGCGACGAGCTGAGCGACGCCACGTTGACCGGCACAAAGGGCCCCGCCGCGCGGCCGCTGTAGCGGTGGATGGCCCGCGCGGCGAGTTCCTTGCCCGTGCCGCTCTCGCCTTCGATCAGCACGCTGGCATCGGAGCCGGCCGCCAGGGCAATCTGCCTGAAGACCTCCTGCATGCCGGGCGAGCTGCCCACCAGATTCCCGCTCGGCGAAGTCGGCTCCTCGCCGCGCGCGGGCGCGGGAGCGACGCGACGCAAGGCCCGGGCCAGCACATGCTCGACCTTGGCCAGATCGAACGGCTTGACGATGTACTCGAAGGCCCCGTTGCGAACCGCCGAGACGGCGGTGTCCAAGTCGCCGTAGGCCGTGATGACGATGATCGGCACCTCGCCGATTCGCTCCCGCAGTCGACTCATCGCGGACAGGCCGTCCATGCCCGGCAGACGCACGTCGAGGATCACGACCTCGGGGCGAAACCGATCGACCGCCTCGAGGGCCTGTTCGGCCGAGGCCGCGGTGACGACCTCGGCGCCGAGACTGTCGCCCAATTGGCTGAGCCCCCAGCAAATGCTCTGTTCATCGTCGACGACCAGCATCTTAGACATTTCCGGTTTCCTCGCTGGGGAACGTCGCGGCCTAGATAAGCGGCAGCCGTACGACAAACTGAGTGTGGTTGCCTTGTCGATACCAATCGACGCGACCGCCATGCGCGGCGGCAATCTCCTGGGCAACGGAGAGTCCCAATCCGGTTCCGTCCGGCTTGTCGCTGACGAAGGGTTCGAAGAGGCGCTCGGACAGATCCGCGGCCGGCGGCGGCCCGGTGTTGGCAACCTCCAGTTCCGCCGTCGATCCTTCCCGCCGCAGCCGGACGTCGACACTCGGCTCGACGGCGCTCGCCGCACCGGGGTCGATCGACCCGGCCGTGGGTGCCGCGGCCTTCGACGTCGACGCCGCCTCGACCGCGTTGAGAACGAGATTGACTAAAAGTTGCTCCAGCGCGTCGCTGTCGCCTTGGACCTCCACCGGTTCCGCCGACATGTGCAAGCCCAGCTCGATTCCCACGTGTCGGGCCGCCGGCCGCGTGAGCAAGAGGACGTTGTCGACGACGTCCTGCAACACCACCGGCCGATGTGTGCCCGCTTCCAGCTGACCTTGCGAGAGGAATCGCCGCAGGTACTTCTCCATCAATTGCAGTTGTCGTTTGGCGACCGCCAGGTTTTCCTCGTCCTGTCCGCAGCGTCGGGCATGCAGGTCGACCGCCATGCTACAGCCGGTTACGGCGTTGCGCACCTGATGGGCGATCCCGCTGCCGAGTTGGCCCAGGGTTCGCAGCCGTTCGTTGCTGCGGACTTCGACTTCGTAATGGGCAAGCTGTTCCGCCATCCGATTGACCGACCGAATCAAGTCGCCAATCTCGTCGTCGCGACGCGGCACGTCGATGCGGCGGAAGTCGCCGTGGGCGATGGCGTCGACCTGAGCGTGCAGACCGGCCAGCGGTCGTGTCACTCGCGAGGCAATGGCCAGACTCAGGCCCACCACCAACACCGTGGCAATCCCACCAATCAACAGTGGCGGATAGACCTCGTCGCGCCAGGCGCGAGCATAGTTCTCTTGAGGATAGAGAATGTGCAAAGTGGTGGCCCGAGCGAGCCGCGGTTCCAGAATCTCGATCTGCGAATGGTAGAAGTCTCGCGTGCCCACGCGGACGGGCATGGCGAGGGGCGATGTTGCCGGGCCGGCTTCGCTCGTGGCGGTCGGGTCACGTTCTGGCGGAAGCAGCTGCGGCTCGATCGTCGCCGTGCTCGCGGCCAGGCGGACCTGCTGATCGTCGACCAGCACAAACTCGGCCCCAGTCAGCCCCGTCATCTGCCGCAGCACCGCATCGGTGAGTGGAAACTTCGCCTCGCTCAGCGTACGACTCACCTCGGCCAGCTCGCGTTCGATCCGCCCCCGGGCCTGACGCGCGGAGAGGTAGGCATCGAGCAGACTGACACCGGCGATGACGGCCAACATCAGCCCGACCATGGGCAGCAAGATCTGATTTCGCAGTGGCCAGCGCACAACAGCGGCTCTCGAATTTGCAGTCGCCGACTCGGACGGCGATCTTGGCAAGGCCCCTGCCTTTGAACGCGAGCGAAGCGACCTGGCTCGCTTACGTCTTACGTCTCGTTGTCTCGGTCTCGTTCGCGGCCCGCGTGCCCTTCAGTCTACGGCATCGAGCAGGAAGCTCCAAGCGACGGGCATTGCCGACGACCGCCGACGCAACGACTTCGCGGCGCATCGGCCGTGTTGATGCGCGGCGCGACATGCATGTCGAACAGACCGACACCAACTCGTGACGGCGCGGGGAAGCTTGCGCCGTCTACTTTCTTGCTAAGTGCCGGGACGATTTGACCTTCGCTGCCACCCGCCGGCTTTGGCACGGCGCGTGCATTGCGACGGCAGGGGGCATCACCGGTATCCCGCAGGGGGCTGAGGAGAAAGATCGTATGTTCGTTCCTGCTGTTTCGCTACCAAAATCCGCGGCACGCGTGCCGACTTGCCGTCGCGGTTTCACGATCGTCGAGATCTTGGTCGTAATTCTCATCATTGGAATCCTCATGGCGATGCTGTTTGCCGCGGTGAATTCGGCCCGCGATTCGGCCCGTTCTTTGTCGTCGAAGAACAACTTGAAGCAGATCGGCCTGGCGATGCAGCAATTCAATGCAACCAACGGCTACTTTCCGCCGAGCTACTTGTCGCGGGAATACAATCCGTACGATCCCACGGATTCCAGTGCCCAGGCCTTCCCCGGCTATGCCCACCTGGAAGGCTACTCGATTCACATCCTGCTGCTGCCGCACCTCGAGCAGAACTTGATCTCGGAGGAAATCGACTTTACCAAGCCGTACAACTACTACGTGCAGCTGGCTGCGGATAATCCTTCGGGCGCGGACCGACCGCTGTTCACACTGGCCGACGGTTCGCAGATCCCGCTGAGCGCGCTGCGCGTGCCGACCTACATGTCGCCGGGCGAGCCGCGTGACGAGATTCGCCAAAACAAGCATCACCCGATCAATTACGTCGTCAACGTGGGCACCTGGTTCGTTTGGGACCCGAGCACGGGCGAAGGCGGCAACGGGGCCGCCTATCCCAATAGCAAGCTCACCGGCAGCAGCTTCGTCGACGGCCTGGGAAGTACCCTGGCCTTTGCCGAGGTGAAGGCCTGGAACCCTTACTTTCGCGACTCGTTCAAGTCGCACGAAGAACTGGGACCGATTCCGCCCACGACGCCCGAGCAACTGGCCGGACTGATCGGCACGCCCAATCAATACAAGGCAACGGCGCACACCGAGTGGTTCAACGGACACGCCCATCACGCCGGCTTCACCACGGTCTTTACCCCGAATACGCGGGTGATGATCGGCGACGACGCTTCGGGTTCCGCCTCGGTCAACACCAGCAACACCGGCAACCTCGACGTCGATTGGACGAACAAACAGGAAGGCAAGAACCACTTTGGCGGTTCGCCCGACTACTCGCCCACCTATGCCGCCATCACCGCCCGCAGCCATTTTCCCGGCGGCGTGAACGTGTCCCTGATGGACGGGTCGGTCCGCAAGATCGCCGATTCGGTCAACCTGGGCGTGTGGCGGGCCCTCTCGACCCGCGCCGGTCGCGAGAAACTGCCGAACGAGACGCTGAAGTAATCGCGCTGAAGGGGATCGCGCGCGTTCTCGCTGCCACAAAAAAGCCGTCCCTGGTTCGATACCAGGGACGGCTGGGAATCACGAATTAACCGCGACCGTGTTAGCGGCGACGGCGCCAGGCCATCAGCCCCAGGCCCATCAGGCCCACGAGCGATAGCACCGCCGTGGCGGGCTCGGGAATCGGCGGGGCGGTCGTGGAGACTACCACCAGGTCGAACGGCACCAGCGGAGCGCCGAGGAATCGGCTCACCGTATTGACCGTCAGCAAGGCCTGCAGACCGGCCAGGTCTAAACCGGTCGGGAACACCAGGCCGATCGAACCGGATCCCGGCGCCAGGGCCGCCTCTTCCAGTTGCGAGGTCAACGCCGTGGTCACACCCGCCAGAATCGGCGTGTGGCCCGCCGGCAGGAAGCTGTTGGTCGCGTTCTGCAGCGAGTAGCCGATGATCGACGAGCCATCCGCGTCGAGCGTGACCTCGCCGGTCGAGGCATCGTAGATCAGATCCGGAATGCTCGGATCGCCAGCTTCAGCAGGACCACCGAGGCCGCCGCCGCTTCCTTCATCGGGCGGAGGTCCGGTGAAGGCGCCGAAGATCGTCAGAATGTCCGAGACGTCGACGTCGCCATCGTGGCCGAGCACCGCGGTGGTCGCCACGGAAGGACCATGGACGTCCCCGGTCGAGCGATCTTTACCGAACGAGCCGGGCCCGGTGAAGTTGGTGAAGGCGGTGAGAATATCGGCACCGATCTCGACGAAGCCGTCGCAGTTCACGTCACCGATGGGGCAGGAGGTGGGGCCCAGATTGATCAGGGGCCCGTTGGGGCCGGTGACAACGCCGCTATTCGGCCGATCGTGATACCAGTTGATGCTGCCCGGCTCGTAGGGAGACACGACACGAATGGTATGCTGGAGCTCCACGTTTCCTCCGCCGAAAGTACTGGTCAAGCTCTGCCAGGCAAGACCCTTCGTTGGATCCTGACCAGCCGTGCCGAAGGCGAAGCCGGGAATGAACAGCTCGGTGCTGTAGCCATATTCGCTGGGAAGATGCCAGTCGTTGTTGCGGGCCCAGGGAATCGGATCGCCCTGAAGGTTGCCGAAGAGGGTCTGATTGTGTCCGACAGTCGTGTCCCAGACATCGGTGCGCGTGTCGCCGAGTGCGGCTCCGTCGGTCTGTGTCCAGACATTGCCGGGCACGCTGCTTACCGGCGATCCGCCTCCGCCGAATCCACCAACGCGATGGCTATTCACGCCGTCGTCGGTTACCTGCAGCGTTCCCCAAACCTGCCAGACGCCGGGAAACTCGCCGCTCGGTCCCGACCGATACCAGGCGGACTCCTGGGCGTTGAACGTTCCCGCGCTGCCCAGCGGACCCAGGGAGCCGCCGATCATGAAGGTGCCGCAGCAGCCGCTGCCCAGAAACACGTCGTAGATGTACTGATAGCCGGTCACGCCATCTTCGGTGAACAGACCGTCTGCCACCGGATCGTTGCAGAGCACGATGAACTCGCCGGCCGGCGTCGGCGTGTAGTTCGGATTGTTGCAGTTCGCGCCGGAGACTTGGGCTTCGACCGGCGCGACGACGACGAGCAGCAGAAAACTGACAGCGAGCGAACCAACGCCTGCGAATCGAGTCATCAGGATAGCCTTCCTAAAGGGGTGGGCGGGGGATGCCAGGTGGGATGTCGGCCGACGGTGTCGCTAAGCGTCGCTGTCTCTAAGACGTTGCCTCGAAGGTCTCGAAGACGTTGCCTCAAAGACGGAGCCCGGCGGAAGCCGCGTACCGGCAGGCGCGGAACCGGCGTTTAGTATAGCGGAAAACGCCTCCCGCCGAAATGAAGAAACACTCCTCGCTCTCGCCGCAACAAGAGACACGCGGTCGTTTCCTGCCACGGCCGCGACGGACGTCTATAATGGGGCCGCCCGCGTCCTCACCCAGGATTCCACGGCAGCCGCCCGAAGCGTCGGACCGCCCTGCCGCCCGCCCCACTTAGGAGCCCTGTTTTGAAATCCTCCGCCCCCTCCGTCCCACATTTCCGTCTTGCCTCCGTGCTGGCGGTTCTCGCGACGTTGACCCTCGCGCTGCTGATGCTCAGCGCCGTCCCCCGCCCGGCGGCGGCAGAAGATGACGCCGCCGCCCAGAAAGACACTGCCAAGCCGGCCGAAGAGACCCAGCCCGACGCCGCGCGGATGATCATTCCCCCGCCCTTGGAGGACCTCGGCCGCGATCACAAGATCCGACTCGTCTACTTCGTGCCGACCGACAGCGAAGTCAAAGCCAACTATCGCGAAAAGACCGAAGTCCTCATGCGCGTCGTGGCCGATATCTACCGCCGCGAGATGAAGGCCAACGGCTTCAAGTCCCGTGGGCTCGACTTTGAATTCGACGAGGATGGCCGGCTCGATGTGAAGCTGGTCCGCGCCCGCCACCCGGCCGTTGCGTATCGAGGCGATCCGGTCAGCACCGAACGGATGCACCAGACCCAGACCCAGGAAATCTGGGAGACGACCGGCTTCACCCGCAACCGGGCCGTGCTCTGCTTTACCGAGGTCGGCAGCATCGCCGAGGCCTCGCCGATTCCGCAGGTCTATAGCGGCTTTGCTTACGTCTCGGGCGACATCTTTCGCGACGAGGTGACCGCCACCACGATCGAAGAGCAGATCAAAAGTTTTTGGGACACGACGCCGGTGGCCAAGGTCGGCGGCAGCGACAAGGAAGCCCGTAATGCCGCCACGCAGGTGAGCAACGGCGTGCTGGCCCACGAGCTGGGCCACATCTTTGGCATGCTGCACGACTCGTCGGACGGCCGCAACATCATGTACTACGGCTACCACAATCTGCGGCTGCTCTACGATCGCCGCAAGGCGAAGGAGCGACCGGTCCGCTTCTCGTTGCCGCATGCCCGCATCGCGGCGGCGACCCGGTTCCTCAGCGAGGATTTTGACGCGGCCGACGGCGAGGCCCCGCAGATTCAGCAATTCCGGCTGGTCAAGCAGCCCCGCGTGGGCGACGCCAACGTCAAGTTCGAGATTCGCGTCAGCGACAACGAAGGTCTCAGCTCGTTGATCTGCATGCAGCGGGGGGGCGAGTGGAACGACGCCCTGGTCGGCGACATCGACTTCGAGGGCAAGAAGCGTTTCGGCGACACGGTGACGTTTACGTGTCCGCGTCCGCTCGGTCCCAGCCAGCCGGTGATGTACTGGATCAACGTGATGGACAAGAACGGCAATCTTGCCCAGCAGCAGCTCGACTGGACGCGGGTCTTGCCGAAGGAGTAGGGCAAGCGGTGGGTGGCCCGGGCTGTGCCAGTCTGACGAAGGGTGGCATCAGGCTGCTTGTCAGCCAGTGCTTCGGGAAGTGCCACCCGCCTCCCGGGGACTGGTCCAATTTTCGGCCGGTCGGTTCTCCCGCTTGGAGTTCGCACCGACCGAAAACTTGGACCTGATACGATAACCGCCGCGGGGCTCCTTGCCGGGGGCTAGGATATGTGTTGCACAACGCATTCTTAGCCCACCAGACAAGGAGGAATCCCATGTGGCACATCGGTATCGATCTTCACCGACGGACGG
>QQVP01000062.1 GCA_003389215.1 Planctomycetota bacterium
TCGCGGGTGATCGCAGCTGCAAACTCGTCGAGTCGAGTAATCCTTGAGCTGCTCGGCATCCCACTCCACCTCGGTAAGTAAGAAAGCGATTCAGGCAGGATTGGTCTGTCGTCTGCGCGAACTCCGCTACCAAAAACCACATGACAGCATTGCCTCTACAACCCGTTGAGGTCAGCCACCGTCAGGCCACACAACATATGCCGCTTGCTAGCTGAAGAGACAGCGAAACTGGACTTGAAACGCAGAAATGCAAAACCTCAGAATTAAGTTTCCTGAAGAACCAAAAAGTGAAATGCAAACCCAACCATACAAGGTTTAGCGCATTTTCACCTTTCTCACCAGTGCAGATAGGGTAAGCGGACGGACTCCTAGGTTAGACATCGCAAAATCCTCGGCGACTCGTTGTCACCAGACACGCCGGCGCAGGAACTCGTACAGGTCGCCAAACAGCACGTAAGCGAAACACTTGCGGCCGCAGTCGATACGGGCGGAGACCTCCGCACCGACGGCCGGCGCGTCGATCTGGGAGTCGTCCACCGACATGTTGAGGGGAATTACTGTGGCGCCATCTTCACCGACGACGGCCCGCGTCGACATCTCGGTCAGCGTGCCCTCCAAGGTGCGCTCCGGCAGCGTGGCCAACACGTAGCGCACCGGCAGCGCTTCCTCGCCCAGCGTGTCCCGGGCCCGCTGAAGATGCCCGAGCCGATGGGCGGGGACGTCGACTTCCAACCGCCAAGGTCCGCTCTCGTCCATCACCTCGAGCAACAGCTCACCTCGACCGACCGGTCGGCCAGCCAGCAAGCGGGCCGGTTCGAACGTGGCCAGCGTCCCCGAGATAGGCGCGTCGATCGTCAAGTCGTCCTGCTGTTGCTCGAGCGCGGCCAGGCGGAGACGCAGACCTTCGATTTCGAGGCTGGTGTGCGAAATGCGACCGCGTTGCCGAATTTCAGCCTCGCGGGAGAGGGAGCCTCGGCCTTCATCGCTCTCGGCTTGCAGGGCGGCCAGGGCCTGCTCCTGCTCCTGGAGTTCGTTCCGCACCAGGAGCAGCCGCATGGCGAGATCGTCATCATGCAGTCGCAGCAAGGGTTGGCCCGCCTCTACACGCTGACCACCACGACAGTAGACCTCCACCACTTCTGCGTCCCGAGTGGCGAACACGCGACGTTGCTGCGCGGGCACGAGACGCCCCTCACCCTCGACCCGGTAAGGAACCGGCAAGAGGCCCACGAAGGTCACGGCGGCTAGCGCCAAGGCCGCCAGCCAACCGACGCGACTCGATTCCGAGTTTTCTTTCGAACCAAGTTGGCTGCCGAGGGCGCGCCACAGCGGCAGCAAGAAAATCTGCTCTTGTTGCCGCGCCTTGGCCAGCGCCTGGGCCACATGTTTGCCAAGTCGT
Source organism: Planctomycetota bacterium (assembly GCA_003389215.1). GTDB lineage: Bacteria > Planctomycetota > Planctomycetia > Pirellulales > UBA7805 > MB-PLM-2. Next base: position 1,400 of record QQVP01000062.1, read on the forward strand.
TCGAGGGCTGCCGGCGCGGCGGTGGGTTGGGATTCGGTCAGCTGCTCCACGACCAGGACGCCGAGCGGCGGAGATCCTGAATCTTCGTCCCGTTTCGATCGGCTGTCTGCGGTCGGCGGGCGCAAAGGGATCACCTCGAGACTCCGCGCGCCACTCTCGGCAAGATATTCGACGAGAGCGGCTTCCTGTGCGGGGGGCAGACCGTCCAACACTCCGGCGTAGCGCAACGGTCTGCCCGAATGGAGCACGTGACTCGCGATCTCCGTGAGCGCGCGGACGAGATTCGAGCGACGCTGGACACGCTCCTGGCCGCTGACGGCCAAGAGTTGAGCGGACTTGCCACGGCGGACGGCCAGGCTAACGCGATCGCAACCAAGAATCCGGCGGCCCTCGTTCACGGCGGTCGTCGCCACTTCCAGCGACGAGGTGTCCCGGGCTAACCGCAAGGCAAAGGCCTCCAGCTGCCCTGTCGGCTCTGCGGCGTGGTCGGGGGATGGCTGCCGCACCTGGCGTGCCATGAACTCGGCCACGAAGAACGACAACTCTTTGGCAATCGGCAACGTCTGCTGGGCGTCGGGGCCACTGGTCGCTTCCGGGAATAATAATTCCAGCACGCCAATGCACGATCGCTCCTGAAGCACGGGCACGAACAGTCGCGGAGTTTGGAACTGCGGTTGGCCACTGTGCAGCACGGCCAGCAGCTGGTGGACGAGTTGCCGCTGCTCCGTCTGCCCGCCGCTATCTGGACGACTGCCGGCTGCGCCCAACTGGACCAGCACGCCTTCGCGGCTCAGTCCCCAGGCGCCAGCCCCGACCGCACCGGTGGATTCGCAGAGCAGCCCGAGATAGTTCCTGAAGAAGGCGTCGGGGCCCAAATCCGAGGCCACCAACGTTGCCAGCTCCGCGCGAATCTCGCCCAGCGTACGTCGGTTTGCTTCTGCGGTGGTTCCTGGCATGATCGGCTCCCGCCACGTCTCGTTAAGCGGCTTCCAAGATTTCCAAGAGGGGATCCAGACCCAAGTCCCCACAGACGCGCTCGCGTCGTTGCTCCTGCTTCAGCAACTGCTTCCGCTCCCGTTCATGACGTTTTTCCAGCTTGGTTTGAGCCGCGGTGAAGAGCCGATACCAACGCGCCGGTAGTTCTCCCTCCGCATTAGCCGCTGCCGAGAGCCGCAGCCGGCAGGGATCTCGACCGGAAACGGCGAGCAGCTCGTCTTCCAGGGAGAGCAGGAACTGGTAGGAACCAGGCGCGCCCTGCCGCGCTGTCCGGCCGATGAGCTGGCGGTCGATGCGGGCACTGGCGTGCATTTCCGTGGCGATCACGTGCAGACCACCCGCCCGCTGGACCTCCTCGTCGACTCGGATATCGGTGCCGCGGCCCGCCATGTTGGTGGCGATCGTCACGCGACCTCGCCGTCCGGCGCCGGCAACGATACGGGCTTCCTGCTCATGCCGGCGACAGTTCAACACGTCGTGAGCAATCCCGGCCTCGTCGAACACGGCCGAGAGTGTTTCGGACGTCGCGATCGAGGAAGTGCCCACGAGGACCGCCCGGCCCGCGCGGACACGTGCTTGGACCTCCTGGGTCACCGCTCGATGTTTCGTCGCCTCCGACACGAAGATCCGGGGACGAAGGCCGCGTAGCTGACACGGCCGTCGCGTGGGAATCTCCACGACGCCGAGTCCGAATACGTCGCGAAACTCCCTCTGTGCGCTGTAAGCCGTGCCGGTCAGTCCCACCAAGTGGGTGTAGCGGCGAAAGTAGTTTTGGACCGTCATCCGGGCGGCCGTCCGGGTCGCTTCGGAAAGCGGAACACCCGCGCTGAGCTCCACTGCTTGCTGGAGGCCATCTTGCCACTGCCGTCCAGAGGTGACGCGTCCGGTCGATCCGTCGACGATCGACACCTTTTCGTCTCGAACCAGGTAATCGCGATCATTCTGAAGAAGATATCGGGCGATCAGGGAGTGTTCGACCTGACGGTAGATCTGCAGCAGGTCACAGTCGTCCAGGGCGCGAGTCTTGCCCAGCGCGACGACGCGTCGGCAGCCGTGATGGGTGAGCGTGGCCTGACGGGTCCGCAGTTCAAGCTGATAGTCCAAGTCGGCGGTCAACTCCCCCGCCGCCTCGTGGCACCAGTGATAGAGACGCGTGGTCGTCCCGTCCTGCGCTTCGGAGGTCGCGATGAGCAGTGGTGTGCGAGCGTCGTCAATCAGCACGTTATCCGCTTCGTCGACGAGGGCGAAGTACTGGCCACGCTGGACGAATCGCTGCTCGCCACGTTCTTCACGCAGTCGATCGCGGAGAAAGTCAAAACCGAATTCCCGGGCCGTACCGTACGTGACATCACAGGCGTACTCCGGTCCTCGCTCCTCCGGGGGCAAGTCGCTATGGACACAGCCCGCACGCAGGCCGAGCAACTCCAGCACGCCCCGTGCGAAATCGGCGTCGCGACGGGCCAGATAGTCGTTGGCGGTAATCACGTGCGCTCCCCGTCCTGCTAAGGCGTGCCAGACGGTCGGCAGCAGCGCCGTGAGGGTTTTGCCTTCACCGGTCTGCATCTCCGCGACACCGCCTTCCGTCAGGGCCAGGCCGGCCAGGAGTTGCACGTCGAAGTGGGCCTGACCATGCACGCGTCGACAGGCTTCCCGCACCAAGGCGTAGACGCTTAACAGGAGCGCGTCCTGCCCGGCTTCGGCGTCCGCCCTCCACGGCAAGGCCAGCGCTTCGTTTCGCAAGGCGGCGTCCGATTGGGACCGCCAATCATCGGACAGCGCTACAATGCGGCGTGCCAGACGCTGCCAGCGACGGCGAACGCCCGGTCGACGATGCGTTGCAAACAACAAGGAGGCCAGCACGGTTGATGGTTCCAGCGCGCTAGAGGTAAAAGTTAAAGGTCATCCGCAAGTACCGCCACAACCAGTCGGCGGCCGTGCGGCGCACGACGACAATCCGCATGCGACCGGTCATGCCGGGGAGAAACTCTCCGCCGCGGCCCTCCAGAAAGACCGTGGCCTGGAATCCGCCGCGGTCGGCGGGAAGGGGCTCGGCGGCGACCAGGCTGCGGAGACCGGCGTCGAGGCGGTTCTCAGCTGGGCCGGCAGCAGGATGCGCGTGTGCTGTGGCGATTTCCGCAATCGATCCGTGGAAGGTCTGGCCCGGCAAGTGGTCGAGCTTCATGCGGACCTCACTCTGCACGTCAAAGTCGTGACGGTCCGACTGACGAATCAAGGCGACCGCCTGATACCCGGCTTGCGGTGCGATGCTCAACAGATGCGTGCCCGCCGGGAGGAAGCAACCGGTGTTGGATCGATCGAGTGGCGTGCCGTGCCATCCTGGCAAGGTCGTGCTACGGGAGGTGTCTCGGGGCTCCGCGACGGGGGGAGCCGCGATGACCGTGCCGTCGCAGGGTGCCACGATCGTCAGCCGGGCAAGTTGTCGCCGGTAGTCTTCGACCTCGGTAGTGATCGCCTGGAGCGACTGCGCCGCCACGGCCTCCTGAGCCGCATCTCCCAGTAACTGTTGAACCCGCAGCTCGACCCGTTGTATCTCCAGCGCCGTGCGGAGCTTCTCGTAATGCTCTTGACGCTCCCCGTTCGTCAGACGCAGCAGCACCTGCCCCCGACGCACCCGGTCTCCCGGGCGTACCCCGACTTCGGCCAGCAGTCCCGGGGTGCCGTTGTAGACCCGACGCGCATCACGCGGCTCCACGACGAGGGGCGCGTCGACGTGGAGCGGAAAGGGAATCACCAGCGCCGCCCCCAACAGCAGCAGGGCGCTGAGCCCGCAGAGGGCCGGTCGTCGCCAACCGCTCATCTCGCCGCGATGGGCGCGGAAGAGTTGCGTAAGGCGTCGTCCTCCACCGCTGATCGCCACCGCAGCGGAGACGATGCCGAGCAGCAGGCCAACGTGTTGCAGGTGGTACGGCCTCAGCGTCTGGTAAAGGATCAGGCAGATCATGAACACCAGCAACCAACGGTAGCCTGCCGAAGCGATTGCATAGGCGATGAACCAACCGCGCCGCCGCCGTGGGAGCGTGGGGTCCGCCTGCGGTCGCACCGCGAGACAGCCGCGGGCCACGGTCTGCCAGAACAAGCGGTTCGACTTGTCACGCAGGTTGGGGATCTCCAACCAGTCACCAAAGAGGTAATAGCCGTCGAGTCGCAGCAGGGGATTCAAGTTGAAGAGGATGCTGGAGATGTTGGTCACCAAGAATACATTCAACAGCACATGGCTCAGCCAGCCCTCATGGGTTTGCCACCAGAGCAACAGGGCGACGGCGGAGAGAGTCAATTCCACTGCCATACCTGCCGCGCCGATGGCCATCCGCCGCCATTTACTGGGCAACATCCAGGCATCCGAGACGTCGCAGTAGAGACAGGGGCTGAAGACCAGAAACGCGATGCCAATCTCGTGACTCTCCCCCTCGAAATGGCGCAACGCCAGGGCGTGTCCCAACTCGTGCAGCATCTTGCAGAATCCCAACGTCAACCAGAACAGCAGCAGGGATTCCCAGCCGAACCAGGCCCCCACGTCCGGCAAGCGGCGCTGGAATTCCGCGAAGTGCGTTAACAGCAGCAACCAGGCGGAGAGGATCGTCACCGTGGCGAGCGCGAGGGCCAGGGGGTGAAAGGCCCAGCGGACGGCAGGATAAAGACGGTCAATCAGGGGCTGCGGATCCCAACCGGGCAGGCGAATGAACAGAAGACTGCCGAAGACTCGACGCCAACGCTGACGGGCCTCATCACGTCGGCGACGGTCGAGGGCTTCCCCCTGCCCCGGACGATTCGACCAGGCCAGTCCTTTCTTATGGAGGTCCGCAATCAGCTCAAAGAGCCGCGCCGACGTGGGACGACAGGTGGGGAAGCGGCGGGTCAGAGCCGTGCCGATTTCGCGCAGGCTGCGGCGACCGTCGAGCAGTTGCAGGATGCCGTACTGTTCGGGCCGCAGGCGAAAGTAGGCCAGGCTGAGCGGATCTTTGACGACCCAGTACGTCTCGCCCTGGTAGTCGACCGCCTCCGCGGCGACGTCTCGGCGCGCGATCAAAGGAATCGGACGCGCACTTTCGTCATGGACGGCTGGCATGGGCGCAGGCGGGAGCGAGTCCCGTCACCGAGATGCGGACTTGGCTCGGCGATTTGTAGCGGCCTGCGGGGCCCCCGTAAAGGCGATCTCGCCACTGGGCCGCTAGCACTACTGGCACGATCGCCAGGTCCGCTCGGCCGACGGGCTGCGGGCCCGGCCGGCTCCGCGCACCATCCAGACGCAGGCCTACGCACCCACAAGCGTCGACGAGGGACTTACTCCCCGCCGCCTGCCGCCACGAGACGCGCTCGAATCAAGCGGAATTGCTGCTGGAAGGCGGACGGATCGTAGCTCGCAATCGCCGGCAGGATCTGCGTCAGATCTGCCGGAAAGACCTCGCGTTTCGTTCCCGCGAGTTGGAGAGTTGCCGGCTCTTCCTGCTCTCCAGCGCGTAGTTCCAGCAACAGGATCTGGTCCAAGTCGGCCAGCGCCGCTTCGACCGGATCCAAGTCGTCCAGCCGCTTCCCTTCCGCGTCGCGATACCAGCGAAGGACCTCCCGCGTGCCGTGGCCGTGCGTCCGGCCCGTCAACTCTCGGTAGACAATTGCAAAGGCCCAGGCCAGTTGGCGCGCCGATTCATAATCGACCGGCTCCGCCGTTGCCACCTCGCAGATCACCCGCAGCAGGGGTCGGCCATCACCGCGAACGAAGTGACGCGCCGCCAACTTCTCCGCGTGCTGCTCGAGCCAACGCGAGAAACGGGCGGTTGTCCCGGCGAGACGCGCTGGTTCACCAAACGGTTGGGCACTGAGGGCCGCCACACTCGGGGCCAACTGTTCCGACAAGTCTTTCGGATCAACCTGGAGAAACTGCAGGGCAACCGAGGTCAACACGCCCGGCCACTCATGCAACACGGGTCGGCCTGGAGTCAAACGGAACCCCCGCGCCTGACGCCAGGAGTCGCGGCGGAGTTCATGATGACACGCGTAGCACGCGAACTGCGACAGCTCGGGCCAGTCGGGCTTGGGGATCGTATCGGGACAGCCGTGCCGCTCGTCGCTCAGGGCGGAGACGAGGCGAAAGGACTCGCTCTGCGTCACCAAGGCGGCGATCAACATGGCCTTCGTCTTGGGTAACTCCGAGGTGTCATAGTCCTTACCGCGGGCCCGGATGATCGCCTCCCGTACCGCTTCCGTTTTCTCGGACAATTCCTGCCAGTGCTGCGGCTGTTGGAGGAGAAAGCTGGCAACTTCCAAGCCGGGCAAAGGGGGATGTCCGGCCGCAAACATCTCGTGGGTGACGATTTTTCCCTGCTCGACATTTCCCACATGGCAAGAGACACAGAGGCGCGTTCTGGCGATGGGCGAGCGAAGATCGTAGAAACCATACTGCTCCTGCTTCTCGACCGCCGACAACCCGCGCCAGCGGTCTCCCGCGTAATGGGGTTTCAGCCAGCCAGGCTGCACCGTTACGCCATTGGCATCGAGTTGGGGACTATCGGCGGCCGGACCGTGGCAACCTTCACAGCCCACGCCGGTCGTCAGTTTGAAATTTGTGGTCAAGGCGTCATCCACCAAGGACGCGTCGACCGGTTCGAGCAGATGCACCGGCACCCCCGAGTGGCACGCCAAACAACGTTTATCTCGGTGAATCTGGGATTGTCCATCCTGGAAGACATCCTGCCACGACTCGGATCGGCTCAGGAGCCGCGCCATGGCCTCCGCTTTCTCCAACTTGAGCACGGCGTATGCCTGGAAATGCTTGTCTTTCTGAGCGTAGGTGAGGACCTCGTTCAGCTGCACCCAGAGGTCTTCGGCTGCCTGGGGAAACCCGGGCACCGGGGTAGCGTTACCGTTGACGTGACACCGCTGGCAGGCGCGGTCGGCCCCGGCCATCCCGCGGGTATTCTGCGCGCCAAAGATCGCACAGCCCGTCGCCATCTCGTTGCGGTTCGGGGCGTCTGACGGCGCGGCGACCTCAGGCTCGCCACCGACCACGCCGACTTGCAGGGCCGCCCAGGTTACCAGCGGCCCGGCGAGCAGGATCGCCAGCTTCATCGTGCGGTACATCATCATCCGTATTCCAGCTGGGAAGTCGTAACGCGGCGGGGAGCCAGCACACCGCTCTGCCTCAACGCGCTTCGAGTAACTCTCCAATGGCCGCCAAAGAAGTTGCGAGGGCCTCGAGTTGCTGGGCACTCCGTCCCCGGGGACTGAGGTAACCCTGGGGAAAAACGAGTCGTTGGCGAAGCTGCACCAGCTCACGACCGACCGGCTCGAGCCACGGCGGCCGGAGTTCGGGCTGCGCGGCCGCCACATCGATGACCGCCTGTCGCAGGGCAACGACGCCCAAGTAGCGCTGCGTACTGTCGGACCAACGTGCCGTCGCGTCCGGCGAATCGACTTGGACGAGTCGACGCAGCTGTTCGCTCAGCGCCGCGGGCGAGGCTTCGTGGTCGCCAACCTCGTTCGCCAGTCGGGCCAGGTGCCGGCGGACCCGCTGGACCGCAGCCCGCACCGTCTCCCGGCGCGGGAGCGATTCGTGCATCGCCGCTCGTAACAACCCCAGCTCTCGACGCAGCGCGTGGTCCTCCTCGCCGGGGATCACCGCCGCCAACAGTTCGGCATAGGGCGCCTCCCAGACCAGGGAGCCGGGGCGACCAACGCCGTGCGCCGGATCGCGTCGCCAACTCGGCTCCGCGAGTTCGTGATGGCAGGAATAACAGTTGTACTCGGCCAACTCGGGCCAGGCCGCGTCTTGATCGGTGGCGAACTGCTCGAGCCTGCCCAAGGCCGCGTCGGCCGCCGCGAACTGCCCGCGTAACCAAAGCTGCGCCTCGAAAGTCTCGCCGTGCCGACGCTTGTCCTCGTCTCGCCGCCAGTGCTTCGGCAACAAGGTGTGATAGGCGGACATCTCGAAAGCGAGGGGAGGATGACCGGCCGCGTACAGATCATGATTGACCGCGCGGTCCGACGACCCCACGTGACAATCGCTGCACATCTTGGCCCGCACTCGCAGGTCGTCCGTGTTGATGAAGCCGGTCCGCTGCTTTTCGGCCTGCGAAGCCGCCCACCACGCTCCCCCAACATGAAGGTCCAACCACTCGGACGCGGCACCGTGACACGATTCGCAGCCGACACCCTCGGCCAAGCGGTGAGGAATCGCGCGTATTGCTTGATCGTCCCCGGTGGCGTGACATACGAGGCAACCCTCGGCCAGGTGCGCCGGCTGCGACCAGCGCAACCGCGCCACGATGGCCTGGGAGTCTTTACCCAACAGCGTGTAGTAGGCGCGGGAGTGGGGATCCTGCGCCCACCAGGAATACTCGCTACCTTGCTTGCGTCCCTCGCCGGTGGGACCGCCGTGACAGTTCGAGGTCGCACACGAAGCGGAGCCGACGAAGTAGGGTCGGCCAGGCGGAGGATCCGCCGCGCCACGGGGACCGAGCGCCGAGGCGGGTAGCGGTGGCAGCCCGTACGACTCCGCGGAGATCGTTGTATTCGGTGGTTCTTGCGAACAGACCACCTGCCAAGCGGTTCCCCCCACCGAGATCAACGCGGTCGCCAACACAAGCAGAGATGGCACGCTTGCCCGGGGCATAGGCGTTCATTCAATGACGAGCAACATCGCGAGAAGGAGCTAGCAGTATAGACCGAACGGGGGGTGCTGTCACTCAGATTTCGCGCCAGCGCGACCTGGCCGCTTGCGCACGCGGACGACTCGTGAGCGATCGAGCTATGGGGCGCCAGCAGGCCCGCCCCAGGGCGTGGGCGTGCTGGCGGTTTCTGACCTTGTTGCAGGTACGAGGCCCCAGTACGCTTCGCGTCCATTTCTGCGCGCGACTTCCGTTCCAAATCCGCGCCGTTCGGCGCCGGGCCGTTGGCCCATCCATCTCGCATGGGTTTCCTCATGACGACGCAGCGGCGATCTATCTCGAGCCGTCCACACTTGCTGTGTGCGCTGGGCTTTGCCCTGCTCCTCCTGACCGGCGCGGGGATCGCCGCTGCCGACACGGTAGTCAGCACTCCGCTGAACGTGCCGAACTGCCGCATCCGCGTCGTCTACGACGTCGAGTTAGCGAGCGAACGGAGCGGCATCCTGGCGGAGGTGGTGCCAGCCGGCTCCCAGGTCCGCGCTGGGGAACCGGTAGCCGGGTTGCGGAATGCGCTGGAGCGAGCGCGGTTGGCCATGGCCGAACGGGAAGCCGCCAACGATATCGAAATTCGTTTTGCGCGGAAGGCGGCCGAACTGGCCCAGATCCGTTACGAGCGCATGCGGGAGGCGAATCGCGCCCTCTCGGGAACGGTCACGGAGTTGGAGCTCCGGGAGGCCCGCCTGGCCGCGGAGAAGGCGCTCTTGCAGCTCGAGCAGGCGGAGCACCAGTTCCAGATGGCCGCGCTCCGCTATCGGGAGCAGCAGGAAACGTTCCGAACGTATCAGATCACCGCGCCCTTCAATGGGTTCGTGCGGTTGACCCATAAACTACCTGGCGAAGTGGTTCGTGAAGGCGAGGTCGTACTGGAAATGGTCAACACGGAACGACTGCGGGTCGAAGGCTTCATCGAGGCCCGGCATTCCCGGAACGTCCAACCGGGGACTCGCGTCCAGGTCCACCTCGAGTCCGCGGCCGCAGGGACCGAGGGCCGACTAACGTTCGAGGGGCAAATCACGTTCGTCGACGTCAAGGTGGAACCGGTTTCCCAACGCGTGCGGGTATGGGCGGAGGTGATGAATCGACAGCAACGACTGCGGGACGGCCTGCTGGCTACCATGCGGATCTTTCCCGGCAGTCAGGCGGTGGGGGAAGGGGCGGGCCCGCGTACCGCCGAGCGCGGCGCGCCGCGCCGCGAATAACCTTGAATCGAGCTGGAAGTTTCGATGACGCGAGGCAACCCTGCCGCCGCCCCCGGCTTCCCGCTGGCCGCCAACTTCCGGCAGGCGCGGCTCCCGCTGAGCCCCGGCCTGCTGGTGACCTGTCTCTTGCTGGCCGGCTGTTTCGGCCCCCGGGAACGGTTGCCAGGCCTCGCGGCCTTTGCGGAGTTGCCCGCCACCTCCGCGGCGGCGGGAATGGTACCCGCGGCTGCCTCCCGCCCCACGCCCGACGTCACCCCGGTCGGTTACGTCGCGGCGCCGCCGGCGCAGGCCTTGCGGCGACTGGCCCACATCACCGACCTCACGCAACTGGGTGAAGAGCAATTCCGCGGTCTCCACCTGGCGACCGCGGTCCGTCACGCCCTGGAGAAGAACGTCATCATCAAAGATGATCGCCAGTTTCTCTCGCCCAGCAACGCCTTCCTCGCCAGCCCGGAAACCTCGCCGTCGACCCTCGACAGTCTGATTCAGGAGTCGAGCGACGGAGGTGTGGAAGCGGCGGAATCGGCCTTCGACTTGCAGGCGGCAGCGGGCGCCCAGTGGGGCGAGAACTCGCTGATCCAGTCGAACGGCTTCCTCAATGGCAACACCTCCCAGTCCGATATCCTCGTCAGCGATGCCGGCTCGATCTTCGCGCGGCTCGACAAGCCGATGGGCACCGGCGGAACGCTCTCCTTGGTGCACAACTGGAACTACACCTTCAACAATCTCCCGAGTCTTTCCGCGTCGCCGCGCTACGCGGGCTTCCTGCGGGGCGAGTTCCGTCAGCCGCTCTGGGCAGGCAGTGGCGAGGAGTTCACCGCGGTGTTCGGTCCCCTCAACTCCCGCACCGGGCGACTGGGTCGGGGTATGGTCGTGGCCCGTATCGACCAGAACCTGTCGCTGGCCGACTTCGAAGCGCGTCTGCACACTCTGCTCAAGCAGACGATGGACCTCTACTGGGACCTCTGGTTGGGATACCGGCGTCATCGCACGCAGGTCGCCGCCCGCGACAGTGCCTACCAGCTGTGGCAACACATTCGTGGCCGCGCCGAGGCCGGACTACCGGGTGGCGAGGCGGCCGATGAAGCCCAGGCGGCCGAGAATTTTTTCCGCCGCCAGGAACTCGCCGAGACCTCCCTCGCCGAGGCCCTCGATGCCGAGCGCCGACTGCGGCGACTGATCGGCCTGCCAGCCGCGGAAGGACGTCTGCTCTGGCCGCGGGATGAGCCGGACCGCCGCCACCACACCTTTGCCTGGCAACCCGCGCTCACCGAGGCCCTCCACCAACGTATCGAATTGCGGCAGCAGAAACTTCGCGTGGAGAGCCTGGAACTGCAGGCCCGCGCGGCGGGGAATCTGCTCCGACCCCAACTCGACTTTGTTTCGGGAGTCCAGGTGAACGGTCTAGGGGATTCGCTCTATTCCGGCACCACGACGCCATCCGCTTACGATTCCCTGCTCGACGCCGACGACGTGGGCTGGAACGCCGGCTTCGAGATGTCCCTGCCTTTCGGCTTCCGCTTGGAGAAGGCCCGCATCCGCAACCTCGAACTGCAACTCTCCAAGGCCCGCGCCGTCCATGACGCCTTGGAAACCGAGATCAGTCTCGAGCTGGACGCAGCGTTGCGGGACTTGGATCGCTGGCACGCCACACTTGAATCGAGCCGGCAACGATATGAGGCCGCCTTGCGGCAACTCCGGGCGGTGGAAGCCGACTATCAAGCGGGCCGCGCCTCGGTCGATCGCCTGGTGCGGAGCCAGATCACCGTCGCCGAGGCGGAACTGTCACGAGCCGGTAGTGAAGCGGCATACAACAAGGCGCTCACGAACGTGCTGTATCGCCAGGGAGCGCTGCTGGCCCATCACCACATTATCGTCGAGCAGCCGGCGGCGGAGGCTCCGCTGCCCGGGCCGCCGCGTTAGTTGGCGCGGGACCTAGTGTTGTCGGCGGCCGACGAAGTCGCCGAAAGGCCGGACGTGGTGATTCTGCTCGTACTGTCCGCGACCCCCCTGGTACAGGCGGCCGTGCGTCCATTGCAGCCGTACCCGGGAGTACCACGGCATGTAGTCCGTTCCCCAGGTGCCCTCGTCGAGGTAACGACCTTCGCCCGGATGACGGACGCTAAGCGGTTTGCGACCACCGCCCACGTAGTATCCGCTGTACTTGGGACCATAAGCACAGCGGGCCCAGGGCGCAATGGACTGGGGATTGCCGGCTCGTTGATGCCGATCGACACCGCATCCTCCGTGGCACGCACCGGCTGCGGGAATCGCGTCGGCTTCCGCCTCCGTCAGCTGAACCTCGGAGAACGTCGGCTCGTCTTCGCGAACACTCGCGGCAGCGATCACGGGCGGCACCTGGCGGCGAGAACTTACCGCCGCAGCTGACCGCGGCGAGGTCAGCAAAGAAGGACCGGCGGCGGCGGCTACCCGCCGCCCGCCACTGGCCAGGACCAACACCAGGACGAAAAGAAGAAGCTGTGTGCGCATCACCACCCCAACTCGACGCGGGAACCGAGCCGCGGCATCAATCGGCCGCTCTGGAAACCATCGGTTCATTCGCCCGACGAGTTCAGCAGAAGCAACCGCTCCGCAGGGTTCGGGTAAGAATCGAAGGAGCGCGGCCGTGGGGAAACGAGCAGCACCGCTGGCAGTGCTCGTTTCGCAAGCGCCCCGCTAGGGAGTTCGCCACCTGCTGCTGGGAGTCACCGCGCGGCGGCTAGCCCCAAGGATTGCGGAGGAAGTGTTGGAAAGGCAGTCGCACGCCCGCCAGGAACGTCTCGTCGGCGCGGGTGGCATTGCCGGCCGCCTGGAATCCCGTGGCACCCACCGACGTCACCACGTCGTCCTGGTCAACGCCGTCACCACTGACTCCAAAGCCTCCGATCAGTTTGCCATCCTTGTAGAGCGGCGTGGAACCGGGGAAGAACACGATGCCGTTCTGATTGGCCAGCGGTTCCGCGCCCGCGGCCGCCGTCACCGTCGGATCGCCCGGATCGCGAAAGTTCGTCATCGGGAAGAAAGCGTCGTGGCCAAGCACACTGTCGAACTCGCTGACGGTCGCCGGCCCACCCGTGTTCTCGGCGGTCAGGTTGTCGATCGAGTCATCGTTCAAGATAGAAAATGGCGGTGGATGGGCGCCATCAATCCCGGAAGGAAATCGCGGTTGTGCCAGGAACCGGAAGGTCCGATTCGTAAAGGCCGTGCCAGCCGGCACGGACGCACCGATTCGATCGATCGGTTCCAGATCGGTGGGGTCGGAGTAATAGGCGACGTTGCGGGCCTTTGCCACGGCTACGTCAATCGAGAAGGTCGTGGCATCCTGCATCCGATAGAGACCCAGTACCTCGCCCGTCGAGTCGGTGACCGCAAAGACCATCCGCGTGCGACTGTTCAGCGGCAGGCGGACCGCAGCGCGGACCTCCTCCGCGGCCAGAATCCCCTGCATGATGATCTGCTCGACATCCGCGGCCGTAATGTCGTCCACGGCCGAAGCGTGCGGCGTCACCAGCCAACCCTCCGGCACAATCAGTCCGTCGCGTGTAACGTCCCCATTGTCGAAGCCCTGATCGGCACCACTGTCGGGATCGCCGACACCGAGGCTCTGACCCTTCTCCAGCAGTTTCGCCACGCCCCACTTGCCCGCCATGGGACCGTAAACTTCCAGCGTAATCCCCACCAAGTCCAAACGTCCGAAGGGCAAGTCGAGATCGGTGACCGGAGCCACCCCGTTGATCGCTCCGATCTTGGCGCCCGCAATGCCGAATTGTTCCTGGGCGGCCAGACTGCCACCGGCCGCCGCGAAGGCAATGTACTCCGCCTCCAGCACGCGCGCGGCGTTGGTACGCTCCAGGGTCGTCTGCCCGATACCCGGCACGAAGCCTTGTTCATGCGTGGCGAAGCCGTCCGTTCCTGGGAAGAAGACCCCGATGCCGCCGATCAAGGCATCGCCATTGCCGTCGCTCGTCGTGTCACGGAACAAGGGGATCCCGCCGGGCAGTGTGGCGATGCCGCGGGACTGAGCGTCCGGCAAGAGGCCCGAGTTCTGGGCATTGCCCCACGACTCCGGCGCAAACAACCCCTGCCCCGCCGGCACGAACGCCGGGTCGATGTTGAAGCGACCCCGTTCGTCTTCGGGGCTCGCCCCGTCGGTGCGGAGCTTGAAGTCGTCGGCCGTGCCGCGAATGCCATCGGCACCCGGGTGCGTGTTGCTGTCGCGGTTGGTGTGTTCGATGGCGAACAGGTCGACCAGCGGCGTATTGGGAATGTCGGGCGGGAAGTGACCGCCGACACCGATCGGCGCCACAAAACCCGGACCACGTGTCGTCGAGGCGGCCGCCGTGGCGGCGCTGGCCCCGTCCGCGTTGGGATTCGATTCGACCTCCCGCTGCGTCACCGTCGATTGGCTGATGAATCGGACCGTGCGCGAGGTGAGAGGGGCCACCGTGCCGTTGTCCGGATCGCCGTTGGAGAACAGCGCGGCCGTGCGGGCCTTGGCAATCGCCCCGTCGATGGCGAACACGAGGGTCGCCGGATCGGGAATGGCCGCCAAAGCATCCGCTTCGACCCGGACTCCCAACACGCGGCCATTGCGGTCGACAACCGCGATGATCGCATCTTCACTGGCGGACGCGGCAGCGGCCCGATCCAAGAGCTGCTCCACCTCGGCCGCCGACAATTGGTCGGCGGGCGAGATCAGCGGTAGCGTCTCGAAGTCTTGGCCGGCGTGGGCCGCCGGTTCGACGGTCCGGTAATGGAAGCCGTGCTGCACGGCGTAATCAATCGACGCCAGACTCCGCTCGCCCGTGTAGTTCCGGGTCATGATGTCGTTGGTGTTGGCTGCGTTCGTGTCGCCATAGCCCAGCGCATGCCCCAGCTCGTGAGAAACGGCGGTCGTGAAATCGACCGTGTTGGCAACGTCGCCGTTACCCACCCGGGTGTCCCAGGTTTCCGCCTCGTCGAGCCAAGCCGCGCCAGTCGCCACAAACTCGCCCTGCTCATTGAGCACGACGCGGCCGCCACCGAGTCCCAGCACACCGCCGACGCCGCTGACATGTCCGAAGGCCTTAAGATCGCCCGTACCGATGTTGATAATCTGACTTGCCGGGGCGTTCGTATCGTGCTCGAAGACGAGCTGACCCCCGGTGGCTTGCGACCAGCGCTGGAGGGCCTGCACGGCCAACTCTTTCTGGGTGTCGGTGATCGTGTTGGCAAACCCGTCCTGGTCGCGGAAGTCATAGCGAATCACCACCGGCTCGTCGGCGGCACTCCACCAGGCCTCGTATCCGGAGCTGGTCGCCGTCTCACTGGGCAACAAGCCGGTGGCTTGACCGTGTTCGTCGAGCACGAGACCGAGCTGACCGAGCGTCTCCGCATTCCAAACGGTGGCGTTACCACGCGCCGGGGCGACGGGGGCCTCTTGGGCTCCCGACACGTTGGCCGACGCCGGCCGCGCCGGGGCGGTGAAGGCCGGGTCATGACTAGCGCCGGTCGCCGGGCCCACCGCTTCGCGAGGACTCGTACCGGGTTCGGCCAGCGGACCCGCCGTGGCCGTGAATCGTGACCCCGTGGTGCGCAGCAGGTCGGAGCCGCTCGCCAAGGCCGTCTCCAGGGTCGGAGAGGTTTGCGAAGGAGTGGTGACCACCGCTGGCGCTGCCGCCTCGAGTGGCACCGCTGGCGGCGGGTCTACCGCTTCGACGGCAGTCGGTTCGGCGGGCGGTTCCTCCGGCACCCGACGTACTTCCTGGACGTAATCGTCCTCGTGAAAGATCTCGACCGCCTGCGAGAGGTCGGTCTGTGGCTGGGCGGTCCACTCCGCCAGACTCGCGGTCGCCATGCTGCCCAGACAGAATCGCGATTCGAGCGGCTCGATGGGCGGCAGGTCCTGCGCCGGTGCGCGGCGCTGCCCACCGTTACGCGGCGAGATCGTCTTGGTCTTTTTTTTCCAGCGCGAGAATAGCCACGACATTGGATCAGCAACTCCGGCGAACGCCCCCTGCGACGACGAGCCGGCCGGGCAGCGGGAGCGCGCGTCCCGGTCTACCTGTGCTAGCACTGCCAGTCTCGTATACCCAGTCGATTTACTCGCCTTAATCGGAACAATCGTTACAAATTGTGAACTTAAACATTGTCAAAAGCCGACAACTTCTCTGCGGAATCAATCTGGCTAGACCTGCCAAAATTTACCGGTTACGCTGACCCCCTTATCTCGGGGTCTACTCCCCCGTTCGGTGATTCTTGACTGCCTGGATCGCAGTACCGCGCACGCGCGCGGGGATCATCGAATCGCACCCGGAAAATGGAATGGCTCGGGAAATCGGAAGCGACCGCCGAGAGGATCGCGGTACGGCTACCGTTAGGTGGTTCTTGGGCCTCCGCGCGCCACTGGTGGTCGCTATCGCCAGCATCGGCGTTGCTCTTGCGGCGCGGCCGATCTTGGCCCAGCACCCCGAACCCGGTCTGTTAAGCGACAGCCCCGCCTTCCGCGACGCCGCCGTTCACGAAATGCCGTTGTCGCGCGCGGCGAACGCGAGCGGGAACCCGCTTGGTGAACGAGAGGCCTTGATTCAGTCGCTCGCCGCGGTCGATCCGCCGCAACGCAAGCAACGACTCTACGAGCTTTCCTTCGCGCCCGAGCGAAGCCGCCGTCTGTTGGCCCTGGAACTGTTGGCCCGCGAGGAGCCCGACCCCGCACTCCGCGCGCGGGTCTCGGCGCTTGCCGCCACCGATGCCGACCCGATCGTGCGGGGCCACGCGCGACTGCTCGCCTCCGACTGGGATCTGTTCGCGGTGCCGCCTGCACACGCAGCACCATCCTGGCAACCACCGGTCCCGACCACCCCTCAGTTCCCAGTGGCTCCGGCGAGTTTCGAGAGTGCCGCCGACGTCGCCGCGGCACCAACGCCGCCCTGGCAACCCAAATTCGAACCGGCTTCGTTACTACTCGACTTCCAGCCACCAGCCGACGCCTTCGCGGCGGTGCCCCCGTTCTGGGAAGCGGCCGCGGGTGACGCGGACAGTCTGCCCGCGGACGTCACCGCGCCGGAACGATCCCCCTTCCGCTCCGCGAGCCAAGCCCAGCCCGGCATCCTGGACCGCCCGCTCGAGGTGCCGACTGAGCAGCCGTCCCAGGTAATCGATGAGTGGGCCGACACGATCTTGGTGCAGCCCTTTGACGCGCCCCTGGGTTACAGCGGGCCCTCGGGAATCCTCCCGTCGGAGACCCAATGGAACAGCCACTTCGTCCCGGTCGAAGATCGCTGGCGGCAGGGCTTTCCCGATTGGGACCGCTACGACCGCGGCTTCCCACTCGGCGAAGACTATCCCTACAAGCTGGGGCGACTCCTGGACCCCTACAACCAAAACGTCCTCAAAGGCGACTACCCCATCCTCGGCCAGCACACGTTTCTCAACCTCACCGCGATCAGTCTGCAGAACACCGAGTACCGGCAGGTCCCGACCGCCACCACGCCCTTCGAGAGTACCGACAACCCGTTTGAGGAACCGTTCTTTGGTACGCCCGACCAGTTCTTCTACACGCACTACGTCAAATTCATCGTCGACTTATTCCACGGCAACGAGGCCTTCAAGCCGGTCGACTGGCGCGTCCTCATCGAACCGGTTTTCAACGTGAACCATTTGCAGGTCGCCGAGTTGGCCGTCGTCAACCCGGACGTCCGCCGAGGCAAGCAGCGAACCAGGACCGACTACGCGTTGGAACAGTGGTTTGTCGAGCTCAAGCTGGCCGATCTCGGTCCCGACTACGATTTTCTCTCCGCCCGGGCAGGCCAACAGTTGTTTGTCAGCGATTTTCGGGGCTTCGTCTTTAAGGACATCAACCGGGGTGTCCGCCTGTTCGGCACCCGCTTCTCCAACCGTGACCAGTTCAACGTGATCTGGTTGGACCAGGTCGAAAAGGAAACGAACAGCGAACTGAACACCTTCGATGACCGACATCAGAATACGGTCATCGCCAACTACTTCCGCCAGGATTTCATCTTTCCCGGTTACACCGGCCTGCTGAGCTTCCACTACAACCGAGACCAACCCAGCTTTCTCTTCGATCGCAACGACTTTCTCGTGCGACCCGATCCGGCGGGCGTCGCCCTGCCCCATGAAGTGGAGGCCTACTATCTCGGTCTCGGCGGGGACGGCCACATCGGTCGCATCAATGTTTCCAACCAGTTCTACTTCGTGTTTGGCGAGGACAGCATCAACCCGATCGCCACCGAAGCGCAAGATATCTTCGCCTCCATGGCGGCCGTCGAGTTGTCGTACGACCGCGACTGGATTCGTTTCCGCACCTCCTACTTCTACGCCTCGGGCGACGACAATCCAGACGACACGAGAGCCGGCGGCTTCGACACGATCCTGGACGATCCGATTTTCGCCGGGGGCGAGTTCAGTTACTGGCAGCGGCAAGCGGTCCGCCTGTTCGGCGTCAATCTGGTGCAGCGGAAGAGCATCGTGCCGAACCTCCGCTCCAGCAAAATCCAAGGACAAAGCAATTTCGTAAATCCCGGCCTGCAATTGATCAATTTTGGCATGGACTTCGAGGTCACGCCTGAATTAAGAGTGATTACCAACGCCAACTACATGTGGTTTGACAACGTGGCGGTCCTGAGGAATTTCACCTTTCAAGGCGACATCGGTCGCGACATCGGTACCGACTTGAGCGTCGGACTCGAGTGGCGGCCGCTGCTCAACGACAACATCATCATCGTGGCCGGTTCGGCGGTCCTCATTCCTGCCCGCGGACTGAAGGACATTTACGGCTCGGAAGTCCCCGAGGCGGTCGCCGATCTGACCGGCATGGAATCGGAAATCCCCCACTTCCAGTCACATTTTGTTGAGCTGGCGCTGACTTACTAGCGACGATCCATCCGACGACGACCCAGAACTCGGATACGTATGAAATCGAGGCTCCCTCCCCGCACCTGGCGGTTCGCCATACCGTTTCTGCTACTGCTCGCGGTGGCCGGCTCCGCGCTGGCCCAAGACCCGCCGCGGGCGGCGGATCCCCCGCTCCCCTTGCCCGACCGCGGCGAGGCAGTGCCTCCGGCCGGCGTTCCCAACGGGACCTCCGAAGAGGTACCAGTCCCCTTTCCGATTCCCGAACACCTGCGGCATTTTGACTTTTCGCAGCAGACGGCCGAAGAGGCCGCCGCCAAGAGTCACGGCTGCGTCAACTGCCACCAGTCGGTCGTCGACCCGCACATGCGGCGGACCGTACAGCTCGGTTGTATCGACTGTCATGGGGGGGACCCGCACGCCACGGAGAAGCATGCCGCGCATGTGCCGCCCCGGCATCCCGACGCCTGGACCAGTTCCGGCAATCCGGTGCGTTCCTACACCCTGCTGAATCGTGAGAGCCCGGAGTTCATTCGCTTCGTCAACCCGGGCGACCTCCGCGTAGCGCACATCAGTTGTGGGCAGTGCCACCAGCGGGACACCCTCGCGGTCAAGAAGAGCATGATGACCCACGGCTGCATGCTGTGGGGCGCCGCTCTCTATAACAATGGCGCCGTGCCGTTTAAATGGCCGCGATTCGGCGAGAGTTACAGCATGCACGGCACGCCGCAGCGTCTGCAGACGGTGCCTCCGCCAACGCCCGAAGAGACCGCCAAGAAGGGCATTCTCCCCTTCCTTGATCCGCTGCCAAGGTACCAGGTCTCCCAACCGGGCAACGTCCTCCGCGTGTTTGAGCGGGGCGGTCGTTTCAAACTGGAAATCGGCATCCCCGAGACCCGGGAGGAACCGGGCCGGCCGCGGTCCCGCCTGAGCAACCGCGGTCTGGGAACGCTCAGTCGCACGGATCCCACCATGCTGGGCC
This sequence comes from Planctomycetota bacterium, assembly GCA_003389215.1. Taxonomy (GTDB): domain Bacteria; phylum Planctomycetota; class Planctomycetia; order Pirellulales; family UBA7805; genus MB-PLM-2. The sequence goes on from QQVP01000062.1 coordinate 21,109, forward strand.
TGCAGAAGACCCGTTTGCTCGACCCGACCCTGAACTTCTTGGGCACGAACGACCATCCGGGTGACTACCGCTCCAGTGGTTGCACCGCCTGCCACATGATCTATGCCAATGATCGATCCCCGGTGCATGCCGGTCCGTACGCCAAGTACGGCAATCTGGGCCGCGCCGCGGCCGAACCGGACGCCTGGGTGCGGTCCATCGACCCCATGATTCCCAAGCACGAATCGGGGCACCCGATTCAGCACCGCTTCACGAATGCGATCCCGACCAGCCAGTGCATCAGCTGCCATATCCACCCCGGCACCAACGTGATGAACAGCTACCTCGGGTATATGTGGTGGGATCAGGAGACCGAAGGCCAGCACATGTACCCCAAGGAGGCCAAACACCTCACGGCGGAAGAATTCACCCAAGCCAAGATGAGCAACCCCAACGAGGGCGCTGCCCGGGGGAACTGGTCCGATCCCGAATTTTTGCTCCGCACGCCGGAGCTCAATCCGCTGCTGACCAAGACCCAGTTCGCGGATTTCCATGGTCACGGTTGGGTGTTTCGCGCGGTCTTCAAGAAGGACCGCGAGGGCTTTCTGCTAGATCGCCAGGGCCGCCGCGTCAAGCCCGTCGATAGTGCCAAGCTGATGCAGGCGGTCGCCTTGCCGCAACAGGTCAAGAAGCTCCATCGCAATCGCGATTGGGATAGCCAGGAAGACATGCAGCGGCTCAAAGAGCTTTCCCAGCAACTGGAAGAGAAATACAAGAATGTGCCCGTGCACATGCTCGACATCCACCTGGAAAAAGGGATGCACTGCATCGATTGCCACTTCATTCAGGACGTCCACGGCAATACGAAGCTCTATGGCGAGGTGCGGGCGGCCATTGAAATCACCTGTCGGGATTGCCATGGGGATGTCGATCGGCGGGCCGTGACCGTCGATGAAACGGGTCGTCCGGTGATGCGGACCACCGGGCCGGCGGCCAATTCCGAGGTGCCGCGGCGACGGGGACTCGATCTCTTGGCCCTCACCACACCTTCCGGCAAGCGTCGCTTCGAACTGCACGGGGATCGGATCATCCAGAACTCGATGGTCGAGCAGGGCGTCAGCTGGGAGGTGAGTCAGGTCGCCGATACCCTCAACCCGCAACACGACGATTACAACCCGCTCTCGGCGATCGCCAAGACGGTCCGCTTCGAACGGGACGTCCAGACCCGAGAAGATCGCCTCGCCTGGGGTGACGTACCGCCGGACAGTCGCGTCTGTGCGCATTCGAGTGAGCGGGTATCGTGCATCGCCTGCCACTCTTCCTGGAATCAGAGCTGCTACGGCTGCCACCTGCCCCAAAAAGCCAACCGCAAGGTGCCCGATTTGCATAACGAAGGAGACATTACCCGCAACGAGATTGCCTACAACTTCCAGACCTTGCGGGATGAGGTCTACATGCTGGCCAAGGACGGGACGGTCACGGGCCAGCGGATCGGACCGGCGCGGTCCTCGTGCGCGATTCATGTCAGCTCGTACAACCAGAACCGGGAGTCGATCTACATCCAACAACAGACGATCTCCGCGGACGGTCTCAGCGGGATCGCCTTCAGTACCAACGTGCCCCACACGGTGCGGGGCAGTGGCGAAACGAAGGGTTGCACGGACTGCCATCTCTCGGCCGACAACGACAACAATGCCATCCTGGCCCAGCTCCTGATGCACGGGACGAACTACCTCAACTTCATCGGCCACTACTGCTGGGTCGCCACCGGTGAGCACGGGCTGTTCGGGGTGCCCGTGACCGAGGCGGAAGAGCCGCAGGCCGTGCTGGGCAGTACCCTCCACCAACTTGCTTTTCCCGACAAGTTCCACGAGCACCTGGAGAATCAGGGTTTTCTGGAGGAAGCCCACGAACATCCCGGCGTCGATATTGGCGATCAGCTGCGTCATCCGTTCACCAAACACGAGGTGCTCAGTGCCCAGCTCCGCGGGGAGTTTCTCTACGCGGCCTGCGGGGAGGCGGGCGTGCGGGTGTACGACGTGGCCAACATCGACAACAAGGCCTTCTCCGAGCGTATTGTCACGGCACCCTTCTCACCGGCCGGGCAGCGGAATTACGTCCGCACCAAGAACGCCCTCGCGGTCGCCGCGCCGACCACCATCGCCCCGGATCCGACCCGCAAACAACATCCTGAAAACGAAGAGCCGGCGATCCATGCCATCTACGCGTACATCTATGTGGCGGATGCCGAGGAGGGTCTGATTCTGATCAACGTCGGCACCCTGCTCGATGGCCTGCCGACGAACAACTTCCTGGAACGCGCGCTGACCTTCAATCCAGACGGTTTGCTGCACGGCGCCCGCGCCGTGACCATCGTGGGCACGTACGCCTACGTCTGCTGCGACGTGGGACTCGTGGTCATTTCGCTGGAGGATCCCCTCCACCCGGTCGTGACCAGCGTGCTGGACGAAACCGTGCTCCGCAAGCCAACCGACGTGCAGGTGCAGTTCCGCTACGCCTTCGTCTGCCACAAAGACGGCGTGACGGTCTTGGACGTGACCGAGCTGGGTCAGCCGCGTCCTCTCGGCAGAGACGCGACCGTCCCGCTGCCGGAAGCGAAGCGGATCTACGTGGCCCGCACCTACGCCTACGTCGCGGCCGGTCATCAGGGCTTGGTGATTCTGGATGTCAAGAATCCCGAGCGGCCGAAGATGGATCAGATCTACGATGCCAACGGCTGCATCAACGACTTGCACGATGTGAAACTGGGCATTACCTACGTCAGCGAATTCGCCTATCTGGCCGACGGTCACAACGGCTTGCGGATTGTCCAGCTCACCTCGCCGGAGACCCCGGGCAATTACGGCTTCAGCCCCCGTCCCACGCCCCGCCTGATCGCCACCTACAAGATTCCCGACGAGGGCGAGGCCCTGGCAATTTCCGAAGGCGTCGATCGGGACCGCGCCGTCGATGAAGCGGGTAATCAAATCGCCGTGTTCGGACGGGTCGGCGCGCGGCCCTTGAATTTTCAGGAACAACGTCGGCTCTACCAGCGGCCGGGGACCGGCCAGGTCTGGAAGGTACCCAACCTGGACGCCTATCATCAGCTGCCCAAGGCGGCGCGGCACCAGTGGCTGCTCGAGCAGTTCCGGCAACTGACCGCCCAGCCAGCGCCCGTTCAGCCACGTCCGCGGCGATATCCCCCCGGCGACAACCGTCGCTAGTCACGTCGAGACCGCGCTCGCGCAATCAACTCTTCGACATGCCGACCTCCGCGCCGCCGACGCGTCGCACGCGCGTCTGCGCCGATCACGGTGACGGTGAGAAGTTCGTGGCCCGCTCGACCAGCTCGAACAGATCGTGGCCGCTCATGCGGAAGGCGGCATTGTGCGGACAAGCGTAGACGCAGCTGGGATCCTCGTGGGGACCGACCACGTCGCGGCACAGATCGCACGTCGTCGCCTTGCGAGGCGCCTGGGCGATTCGCTCTGTCTCGGGACCGCTTCCCTGAGCAGAAAACTCATGCATGTTGATATTGCCGTAGGGGCAGTTGTCCGCGCAGAGTCCACAGCCGATGCAATGACTGTCGATCGTGATCTCCAACGACCCGGCACGATGAATCGCGTCGACCGGGCAGCCAACCAGGCAATAAGGATCCAGACAGGAGCGACAAGAGCTGGCGACGAGGAACTTGTCGTAGCGGAGGCCGTCGCGGATCAAGCGGGTTACGCCGTCGTGCGTGTCCGCGCAGGCCTTGGTGCATTCATCACAGCGGGTGCAGCTTTCCAAGTCGAGGACGAGGAGTCGCTGGGCATTGAAGAGCCCCTGATCGAGGAAGTTGCTCAGCGGCCGGTCCGTTACCGCTTGCACCTGAGCCTCGCGCTCCAACAGGTGCACCGCGTAGTCGAGCAGCTGCTGGGCCAGCGTCGGAAACCGCTTCATCAACTGGCGGAAGTGGTCCCCCTTGATGCGGACCAGTTCGACGTCGTCTAGCGCGCGGCAGGTGGCGGTCCGCAGGCCCTGGTAGCCCGGGGCGACTCGATCGGCAATCAGATCCGAGAGCTCGGAGAGCAGCCCCATCTCCCCAAAATGTTTGCCGGGACCGAGGTAGTCGAGCACCCGATCTTCATGGACAAAGTGCTGCAAGACCTTCACGAAGCCGAGCCGCACCAGATAGAAGTGGTCGGCCCGGTCGCCCTGGCGAAAGACGACCTGTCCGGGCGCCACACGAATCAGGTCGACCCGGTCGCGCAGATACGCCACGATCTCATCGCGCTCCTCGTCCGCCACGTCCCGCAAGAAGGGAACCTGCCGGAGCTGACTCGTGAGCGATCGCTCCCGGTAGACCCGATCCAGTAATTCCCGGGCGACCTCGTTCCGCATCAGCATGTAGAGGACATTGCGGCGGATCTCCAGGACTTCGCCCTCGGTTTCCCCCACCACGGTGGCCGCCCGCGGATAGTGATTCAAACAGGTCATCTCGCCGAAGATGAGGTCGGCAGGCGTCATCGTGAAGCAAGCCGCCTTGGCCGCAGCCTCCTGCTCGGCGAACAAGCTGCTGGAAACTTTTCCCAACAGGCGACGTAGTCCGCGGGCGCGGGACTTGTGAGGAGCCGCGATCGGCGTGCGGACACTGCCGCTGAAGGTGCCCTTCAAGATGATAAAGGCGGTGGTGCCGAACTCCCCCTCGCGGCACAGCACCTCGCCGGCATGGACGTGCCGTCGCACCACCGATCCCGAGTTCCACTGCAGGAACTTGTGGGGGATACCGGCAAACAGCCGCTGCTGCTTCAGCCAGGCGGCGGAGACCCGCGTGTCGCCCGGCTCCAAGGGCGTGATCTCGCCGACATCCTGCCGGAACTTCAGCGCGTCGGTCGGGCAGTAGACCATGCACTCGCCACAGGCGACACAACTCGACTGGCCCATCGGTTGGTCCAGATCAAAACCAATCTGGGCGGCGTAGCCCTTGCCGACGCGACCGATGACGTAATTCTTCTTCACCTCATCGCAAGAACGCACACAGCGATCGCAGAGGATGCAGGCGTTGGGGTCGACGTCGATCAATGAGGAGGAGTGGTCCTCCGGGAGTCGCTGTTGCGGCGGGGCGAATCGCGACTTGCCGATGCCCAACCGCTCGGCCAGGTCGCGGAGTTCGTTGGGCGTCGTCCCGCTCACTCCCACCTCACCCTCCGGCAAGTGGTCGGCAACCAACAAGTCCGTGAGCATCGTCACCGCACGCCGCACTCTTTGTCCCGCCTCTGGATCGTTCGGGGATTCGATCGTTTGTACTTCCATGCCCGCTTTCACGGGGTGATGGCAGGCCGGTACCAAGGAGCGACCGGGGATTCGCTTGCCGTTCATGCGGCGGTAGAGTTCCACGACACAGATCCGACAGACGCCAGCGGGCGACATGTGTTCCTGGTGGCATAGCGTCGGGATCGGATTCACGTCGCCGGGCTGGCGGACGAACAACTCGTTCGCCGCGTCGTAGATCGTCGTCAGCCGGGGGATCGTATCGCCATCCCGATCCCGGAGGATGTTGCCCTGGGAATCCGTGGAGGGCACCGCCGCCTTGACGGTAATCTCTTGTCCGTCGATGGTCAGCGTGACGTCCCGGTCGTAGTCACGCGCCTTGGCGGCCTCCAGCCGCACGAGTTGGCCATCGATGTCCCGTGAAAAGAGGCCCTCTTCCTCGTAGATCACCGCATCGGTGTCGATCGCCCGCGGCGCAGCGGAAACTCGACCAGCGCCGTTGCCGGCCTGAGCAGGATCCTTTGCATCGCGATCATTGGGGGTCGCCATCGTCTCTCGCTCAAACCTCGCGTTGGGGACGGGTGTCGCTCACGGCGGCGCCATTGGTTCGCAGGGCGTCGGGAAAGTACTGTAACAAGGTCCGCAGCGGATTCGAGGCGACCTGCCCCAACCCGCAGATCGACGTCAACTCCATCGTTTCTCCCAGCTCGGCCACTAGGCTGCCCGTGGCTTGCAGCGTCGCTTCGCTCGGTTGCGTGGCCTCCAGCTGCCCGGCAATCTGCCAGAGCCGCTGTGAGCCCTTCCGGCAGGGAACGCACTTGCCGCACGACTCGTCCCGGTAGAAGCGTTGGCAGGTAACGGCCTGGGCGACCAGATCCGCCTCCTCACCAAACACCACGATCCCCGCGCCAAGCATGAGCCCCATCGTCCGGAAGGTGCGAATGTCGAGCCGCGCGTCGCGCAGCGGAAAATGCGTGGCCCCGGTCTCCAGTTCGGCTTCCACAAACCGAGGACTGAGAGCACTCACGGGAACTTCCGCGGGCAGGAAACCACCCGAGGGACCGGAGAGCGCCACCGCCTGCAACTTCTGGCCGTCCCGCATCCCGCCGGCAAAGTTGTCGATGAGGTCCCCGAGGCGAGTTCCATTGGGAACCTCGTAGGCACCCGGTCGCGCCACGTCGCCGCTGATCGAGAAGAAACGACGACCCTTACAGCCATCGAGTCCCTCGGCGGCAAACCAGTTGCCCGCCTCCTTGAGCAGGATGACCGGAACCCAGGCGAAGGTTTCTACATTGTTGAGCAAGGTCGGCTTGTCCCACAGCCCGTTCGTCTGCAGTTCGGGGGGGCGATTGCGAGGTTCGGCCCGCTTGTCCTCGAGGGCTTCGATGAGCGCCGTCTGCTCACCACAGATATAGCCCCCGGGACTGACGAAGACTTCCAGCTCGAAGGGCCGGCCCGTTCCCAAGACATCGCTTCCGCAAATCTGCAGCCGCCGCGCCTCGTCGATGGCCTCCCGCATCACCTCGATCTGCTCGTGGTATTCGTGGCGGATGTAGACGTAGCCCTGGGTGGCGCCGACCACGAGGCCGCCCAGCACCATGCCCTCGATCACTAGGTGCGGGGCTCGCAGCAACAGCTCGCGATCCTTGAACGTGCCGGGCTCACTCTCATCAGCATTGCAGACGACATATTTCTGCTTGCCTTCCGCCCGCCGCACGTCGGCCCATTTCTTGTAGGAGCGGCCACCGGCGCCTCCCATGCCCAGCAGATCGGCTGTCTCCAACGCCGCGATGACGTGATCGGCGTGACCGTCTTTCACAGACGCCTGCACGGCCGCATAGCTGCGTTGGTCCTGGTATGGGTCGATCGTCCAGTGGTCCGGCAGCACTTCCGCCAGTTCCGAGTCGAGATCAGCCGGCGGCTGCTCTCCGGCACACGTTTGACCGACGACACGACGCAGGTCTTCGACCGAGCGGGCCGCATAGATGCGATCATTGACGGCGGTCACCGGCGCCCGGTCGCACCTTCCCAGACACGAAACCCCTTCGATCAACACGTCCCCGTGGCCGTCCGGCCAGACGGACTGCAGCGCAGCCAGCTGTCCACCGGCACCACGCAGCAGGCAACTCATGTCCTGACAAACCTGCACGCGGACTTGCGGCGGAGGTTGGCGACGAAAGTGGGGGAAGAAACTCGCCACCTCATGGATGCGATAGAGCGGAACCGTGAGTCGATCCGCCAGGCGGACGAGCGCCTCATCAGACAAGTAACCATCGCGCTGCTGCAGCTTCGTGAGTTCTTGGACAATCATAATCATGACGTCGATGGCGGTACGCGCGACTTACCGGGTCGCCAGTTTCCTTAACCAGGTGCGAATTTCCTCCAGTTCGAATGAGCCCGGGTCGTAGTGACGCGGGCTATCGTACACGGGGAAATCGATCCCCTCAAACAACTTGGCCAATTGCGGCGGCCGCGCTTCCGCGTCGCTGGTGAATGCCAACACCGCCAGGTACCACTGGGCCAGCAAATCCCAGTCGGGGTCGTCCGGCAGCGCGTCGGCCAATTCGCTTAACTGGGCTTGGTGATCGAGCGGCGTGTGCTCCGCTTGCGCGATCGCTTGAAGGAGCGCGTCGCGGGCCGCGGTACACGAGGCGCCGAGTTGGGAGGAAGACGTGGCCAGCTGTTCGAGTTCGGCGGTCAGGCGGTCCGTCTCCGTTTGAATTTCCACAGCGAAGCCGCATGCGGCCAGCGGGGCAAAGGGGAGCTGCCAGCTACCCGCGGGAAGGCGTCCCGGCTGAGGATCCCGGGCCGCGGAGGCGAGACGCTGCGGTCGTTGCCGGTAGCTATCGGCCGCCAGGGCGTGATGACATGCGTGGCAATCGTAATACGCAAACTCCGGCCAGGTGGCGTCCCCCGCGGCCGCATCCTCGATCCGCGCGTGCACCTGGGAGACGAGCGCCTCGGCGGCCACCAGTTGTCCGATGGACCACGCCTGTGCGTCGAACCGCTCGGTGCTTTGTCGATCTTTGGCGGTATCCCAATGGGCGGGCAGGTTGGCCAGGTAGGCCGCGAATTCAAAATTGAGCCGCGGATGCCCGGCGGCAATCAGGTCATGATCCACTTCACGTGCCGGTTGGGTGGCGGTGGCCGGAGCGCCCACGTGACACTCGGCACAGACCTTGGCTTGCGTGACCAGGTCCTGGGTGTGGCGCATCCGCGCCGGCTCGGCGGTCAGACGCCAATCGAGGTGCTCGCCGACCGGTTCGACACGCCAAGCGGCATACTTCTCGCCCGCCGGCAGCGCCTCCCAGGCGTGCGTGGCGTGCCGCGCTAACCAGGCGTCCGCCGGCCCATGACACGAGTCGCACCGCACGCCGTACGCCAAGAGTTCGGCGGATTCACCGACGGCGGTCGTCGCATGGCAGCTCGCGCAGTGCTCCTGGCGGAATCGCTCCACAGAGACGCGCTCTCCGGCGGCCCCACCGTTCAAGCGCTCGATGATGGCAAGGGAGCGCTCGGTGTAGAGCACGTCGTAGGCCCCGGAATGCGGGTCCGCTTCCAGCCAGACCGCATAGGAACTCTGCCAGGGAAACTCGGCCGTCTGGGGCGGGCGGCCATGACAACCAACCGCGGCGCAGGACGCGAGCGGGGCGGCCAGACCGCGACCGACGATCACCGCCGAACTTCCCGGTCGCGAAGCCGGTCGGGTGTGGCGGGATTGCCACGGCGGCTGCGGCTCGCTGCAGGCAGTGAGGAAGACCGCCAAGCAAGCGGCAAGCAGAGGCCACGCCCTTGCGCCTGCGGAAGTCTGGCATGCCGGGAACCCACTGCACCTCGCTCGCACGCTCACCTCGCTTGGTCGGCCGCCGCGGCGTTGAAAAATTCTTGAATCAGGAATTCGTGTTCTCCGTCCCGCAACGGACTACCGCGCCCGTGAACGGCCTGGTCGGCCGCATGATAGCGATGGCATTCCACGCAGTCGTGCCGGGCGCCACCCACCTGCAGCGCGCTGGTGGCCTCTTGTTGGGCTGGCTGGTGACACTCGAGACACACGTCGCGGTTGGCGATCAGGACGTCCGTCTCGTGTACGGACGCGTCCGCGGCGTCGCTAAAGGCGCGCGGATGACACGCCCGACAACTCACGGCCCGATGGGCCGCGTGATCGAAGACGGCCTTCTTCATCCAGACTTGGGGAATGGCGGCCGCTTGCACGGCCAGTGAGGTCGGCGCCTCCTCCTCGAAATAGTGACACTGACCGCAGCGGTTGCTAAGGTGCTTCTGCGCTTGGCGCACCTTGGCATCGATAAACTCCCGGCCCCGAGGCGCAGCGGGGCGGACCGCCCTGCCCGGCACGGCCCTGGGGAGCGTCTCTTCCAAGGTCGCCGGATTCTCCTCCAAGAATTCCCGCCGGTAGGCGTCCTGCAAGAAGACGTCGATCTGCGCGGCCGTCAGACCGTGGGGAACCGGCTTGGCAGTGCCCGCCTCGTAGGACAGTTCGTGACAGGCCTGACAATGCTGGTCGAACGAAATCGGCAGGTAGTAGGCGCCGGAACCGTGGGCCGCCCAAGACGCATCCCCCGCGGTCGCGGTCGCGTCGGCCGGGTCGAGGCGATGGCAGGAGTGGCAATCGAGTTGCACCAGATCCTGGTCGGATTGGCCCTGCTGGCGGTAGCGATCGCGCACCGCCGGGTCCAGGTCGGCCAATTTCTTTTGCACCATGTCGTCCGGATGGAGTACACAGCCGGCGGCGTGGTGACGTTTGTGGGTGAATTTGATGCGGCCGGGATCGGTCTTCAGCGAACGGAACTCCGGATGCCCGTCCGCCGAAAAACTCGTCACGGCCAGCAAGTCCGGCTTCCGCTGCGAGTGGTCGGCCGGCAGGCGGTGACACGCCAGACAATGTTGATCGGCGACGCGGCGGATATCCGCTTGGCGGCCGCGGTGGTCCTGGTGACAACTGGCGCAGGTGCCGACTTCGGCCGGAATCTGGGCCGCATGGTGGGCCGGCCCGGCATGACAACGGCGACAGCCCCGATCCAGATCGGCCCGGTCAGCGGCACTCTTATACCAGGCGACCGCCCAGGCATCGGCACGGATCGGCTGGAAGTCGACGTGGCAGGCATCGCACTGGGTATCCCAGGTCGCGTGCGCCTGGCAGAGGGGACCATGCGACACGCGGGCCGCGCCTTCGTCCGGCACCAGGGCTCCGTAGGCTACCCAACCCAGGGCGGCGCACAGCGCCAAGCCCGCCGCCGCGACCTTCCAGAGCGTTAGCGCATCCGGCTTCGAGTAGTACGTCAGGGCAATCCGCGAAGCCCGCTGCTTGGCCGGTGTGGGAGGGGGTGGCATCGTGTTACCAGTACTTCACCGCGTAATAGACATGGGCCAGGAGCAGGACCACCAAGGCGATCGAGAGTGGCAAGTGGATCGCCAGCCAACCGTGCAACCAGTGATGCAGACGGGACTGCAAATCAAACTGACGCCGCGCATCGGACCACTGCTGCAGTTTTTCCACGAGCGGGTGAATCTCGAGATCGAGTCGGCGGCGCATGCCCTCGTAGAAAGCCGTCGCTCGCGTCGCGTCGGTCAAACGCGAGTCGGCCCGGTGGCCCAACTCGAGATACGGTTTGATGTCGTCGAAGAACGACTGCCTCAAATAAAGTGCGACCGTGGGATCTTCGACGGTGGCAAAGGCGGCATCCGTGCCCAGTGACTTGCCCTGCGTGCGGCCTACCGAGCGGACCGTCGTGGCGATCGCATAGCTGCGGGCGGTGACCAGCTCACGATCCTCCGCGTCGAGTTCGTCCGCATCCCCCCACGTGGACTCGGCACCGCACGCCTTGAGCACGAGATCTTCGGCGTCCCGCGCGTTCTGCCGCGCCACATGCCCGACCTGGGAATAGATGGTCTCCGCCGGCAGCGCGTCGAACATCATTCGCGGAATCACCTGTTGCAGTGCGAGTCCGAAGATTCCGCTCGCGATGACACACCAGAAGAGCACCATCAACATCACGGTGAGCTGACCGCCCCAGTGAAAATCGAGACCGTGGTGATAGATCACCAGGGGAACCGTCAACAGGCCGAGCCAGATGTGGGCCCGCAGCCAGACTTGCGTCCTGCCAATCCGCCAGGCCCGCACGCGCGGCCACTTCCGCGGCCAGAGAAAAAACTCGAAGAGGATGATCCCACCCGCCAGGACTCCACAGACAAAGCCCGGCAGACTGCTGCCACCCGGCCACCGCGCCGTGCTCGAGGTGAAGGCGTGAATCAGGTAGCCGAGAGAAGCCGCCAGCGTGCCCACCAGGAAGACCACGATCCATCGCGTGTGCAGACCCAGCCCCTTGCGTGGCAATAGCAGCATCGAAACTTGCTCCCTCGACCGTTTCGCGAGACCCCCAATGTGGACCATCTGGGGGGCTCTTGCAAGTATTTTCCCCAACGCAGATCCCTTCACCCCCAACGGGACGCAGACGATCGGCACGCAGTCGGGGGCCATTTCAACGCGGTCGACCTCAATCCGCCTGTTGCCGCGACCGCCACGGCACGCGCCCGGTAGCGCCGCGCCGGCCGTGTGCGCAGTTGACCACGACGACTGCTGCTGCTATTCGCTGATGTAAGCGCCCCCTATACTCATATAGTCACGGCCGTGTGCGCATCGGCGAGTCCACCTGGTGAAGACTTTGGTTCAGCAACACGGGCATTCTCGCGGTTTCCGAATGAGCGCGTCCTTTCAAGATCGGTTGCTTCGCTTCTCCCAGGAAACGGATGAGCACCGCCGTCAGGCACTGGAGTCGGAAATTTGGGACGAGTTTGGCGTGACGGCGAGCGTACTCGTGGTGGATATGGCGGGCTTCACGCGTCTGGCCGCGAGACACGGGATCGTCCATTACCTCTCCATGGTGCGCCGCATGTAGCTGACGGCGGAGCCGATTGTGGAGAGCTACGGAGGCCGTATCGTACAGTTCGAAGCCGACAACGCCTTGGCTCGATTTGACGAACCGGGAAGCGCGGTACGCGGGAGTATAGCCCTGAATCTGGCGTTCGATTCTGCCAACCTGATCACGGACGAGGGACTGGATGTCCATGTCGCCTGCGGCATTGACCACGGTAATTGCTTGGCCCCCACCCCCCACAACCTGTTCGGGCTGGCCGTCAATCGAGCGAGCCGCCTCGGAGAGGATCTGGGCGATCCGGGCGAAATCCTGATTACCGAGGAAGCCCTGGCTCAAGTCCCCGCTTCCTGTAGCATCCAAACCTGCCCTGCCGAAAAGGGAGCCAGGGACGTCCGCTCGGCGATTCATCGCGTCATCTATCGCCCGGCCTGAAACGGTCGCTGTTGATGGCCCGCACCGTCACCAGACCGTGGCGGAAGCTGCCTTGGCCACGGCCCTTGGTTCTGGCAGGCTGCGCGACCAACCCCGTCTTCTGGGTGCGTCTGGAGATCCGATCTCCCACCCGGCGATGCCCACCGCGACGGGCGAACCGAGGGGCGTTGTTGCCTACCGGTCCCCGTGACCAAAATAAGTGAGGCTCCGTGGGGTGGGTGCCCTCGAGGAAGCCGGCTGGCTTCGCGACGCCGGCGTCATTCGACCTCGCCTCGTGGCTGCCCTCGGTCTGGCCAGAGTTGCGGACGCGAAAAGGGTCGGGCAACCCCAGGCACAGTGCTTGCGGACGCCGAATCGGAACCGTTGCGAGTACGAATGCCATACGTGAATTTCGAAGTCCACGTCAGCGTCCTTCACAAGGGGCGGGTCGTCTTCGCGACGCCGCTGGACCGACCTCTGTGCCTTGGTCGACAACTCAAGGACGAGCCGCCACCGTACTCGCGTTGCCCGAGCAGCGATTGCGATCGCGTCGTGATCGCCACTGCGAAGGAAAACACGATCTCACGGCGGCACATCATCCTCACGCAGACACCCGAGGGCCAGCTCACGGTTCGCAATGCCAGCAAAGTCCAAAAACTCGAGGTCAATGGTAAGGGTTTGCTTCCCGGAGAATCCCAATCTCTGCAGCTGCCATCGCGGATCGTCGTCGCTTCCCTGGAACTACGCATCAAGGAAGGTGAGGCGAGTCTTCACGACTACGAAGTCGTGCAAAGCCTGGAGCAGCGCCAGGACCTCCAACTGAGTGTGACCCTTCGGCAAGCCCTCTCGGTCAGCGGGCCCACGGTGGAGTCCAATGAGCTGCTGGCCTGGATGCGCAAAGCGATGACCGTATTTCAAAGTGCCGCGACTTCCGCCGACTTCTTGGAGCTGGCGGCCCAGTCGGCGGCCGATCTCGTGGGACTCGATCAGGTCGTCGCCTTGCTGCGCAGCAACGGCGAGTGGGTGATCGCCGCTACCGCCTCGCGCTCCGGGCAGACCATCTCGCCCGAATGGGAACCCAGCCATTCGATTCTGGCCCGGATGTGCCAAGAGAAACAGACCATCCGCCAGTTGCCGCCAACCTTGTCCGTGCAGCCGATCAGTCTGATCGGCGTGACCGGTCTCGTGTCGGCACCGATTCTCGATGGCCGGGGCGAGGTCATCGGGGCCCTTTATGGCGATCGCCGCTCGTCGGACTTTCTCGAGTCGTGCGAAATCAGTAGCGCCGAGGCGACCTTTGTGGATTTGTTGGCGTCCTCGGCCGCGGCCGGACTGGCCCGACTCGAGGAACAACAAGCGGCTGTCGCGGCCCGTGTGCAATTTGAGCAGTTCTTCACCCCGGCGCTGGCCCAGCAGCTCGAGCAGCAGCCGACGCTGCTCGATGGCCGCGACGTGGAGGTGACGATTCTGTTTGTCGATATCCATGGGTTCAGTCGCATCAGCGAGCGGATGGGACCTGCCGGATCGTTGGGTTGGGTCCGCGATTTCATGGGGACCATGTCCGACTGCATCATCGAGCACGAGGGCGTGTTGGTGGATTACATTGGCGATGAGATCATGGCCATGTGGGGGGCCCCGGTCACCAGTTCCAACCATGCCGCGCGGGCCTGCGCCGCCGCGCTGGACATGACGCGCCGCTCTCCCGCCTTGAGCGAGCGCTGGCAGGCCAAACTCGGTGAGCCGACCGAGATTGGGATCGGCATCGATACGGGCCTGGCCCATGTCGGCAACACCGGTTCGCCCCGTAAGTTCAAGTACGGTCCGCTCGGCCGCACGGTCAATCAGGCCAGTCGCGTCCAAGGGGCGAGCAGTTACTTCCGGTCCCGCATTTTGATTTCGGGGGCGACACGGGCTGGCTTGGGGGACGAGTTTCACGTCCGCCGTCTCCGCCGCGTGCGGGTCGTCAATATCGAGGAGCCGGTCGAACTCTACGAGTTGGTGCTCGAGCCGACCCCCGCCTGGTTCGACCTCAGGGAAAAGTACGAGACGGCCCTCGAGGCCTTCGAGACGGCCGACTTCCAGTCCGCAACGCGGGTGTTGGGCAACCTCACGGCGCAATACCCGGACGACGCGAACACCCTGCAACTCTTGGCGCACACCGTTGACGCCATGGCGGCCCCCTCAGGAACGTTTGATCCGGTTTTCAGAATGCCGAGCAAGTGAACTCCGTCGACCGGTTGCCCGTTGTCAGTGCGCGAGTTTCACGATGGTCTTAGGCGGGCGGATTCGCGCGGAGCGCATTGGGAACATCCTCGAGCGCCTCGTCGGGCAGGACATAGGAACGGCCGGTCAACTCAGCGTCGTCGTTGACCAACTCAGGGAACCGCAGCCCGGGCAAGACCGAAACGGCGAAGACCTCTTGGACCGCGTCTTCAAAGCGGAGAAAGCCTGCCTGTTGACCCGTCGTGATATCGACGACCCAGACGCCGCAGACGCGATCCTGCTCACTCAGGCGATCGGTCAGCTCGATCCCGCTGAACATCGCCGACTCGCGAACCTGCGACAGGCCAATAAAGGCCCAATTTCCTGCAAAATCCAGGCCGCGTGTGAATCCCGGCAAGACAATGATCGGTTCATAGCGGCAGGTATTCATGTCGACGTAGCCAAAGCTGCCGGTGCCCGATTCCAGCATCCACAGACGACCGTCGTACCACCGTGGCGAATGGGGCATGGAAAGGCCGCGGGTGCGGACCTCCCGGGCCTCCATGTCGAGGAGAATGCCTCCCGATTTCTTGTTGTCGCGCCAACCTCCAATCGCACGCGTCTCGCCGAGCGCCGTGACCCAGCGGGGCTTGCCGTCCACCGTGGCGAAACCGTTGAGATGACAACAATCGCCCGGCGTGAGCTGCTCCACAAACCATGGTCGCCACTGAGGCACGAAGCTGTGATTCTCGTCGTACGTGCAGAGGCAGGAGAAGGCGGTGTTGGCAAACCAGAGCTCGTCGCCCCAATAGGCCATCTCGTGAATCTGGATATCGCCCGTGACGTGGATCCGCCGCGGCAGAAAACAAGCGTCGTGCTTCCCCGGCGGATCGAGCTTAGTGGCGACGGCCGGTACGTTGCGAAACTCCCAGATCTCCTGCGCCGTGCCGACCGCCAGGCGACCGTTGCCCAGGGCCAGTCCCATCGGCTTGCTGAATACGCGGAAGTGTGTATTGAGCACACCCTCGTCGGCGCGGACGAAGACGAGCTTGCCCGCTTGGTAGGTGGTCACGGCCAGGGAAATCCCCAGCTGTTCAAAAAGTGGCGGGAGATTCGAAGTGTGCGTACTGCGGAGCGGGTCGCTGCCGGCGCTCTTCTCTTCGGCCATCGGTGCCGTCTCGCAACAACGCGGCGAACTGCAAACCTGCGGTGCGGGCCACCCTAACAAGTCGACGTGGCAAGGTCCAGCGAAGCAGGGCCAACGGACACTGGGACCTCACAACCCTTGAAAAGGCGCTCGATCGGGGCAAGCGAGCCGAGCCCTGGGTGCCCCTCTCAAACGCCAAGTTCCAGACCCTTGCCCGGACCATGGGATTTTCCCTGTCGGTCTTGCCGCCGAGTTTGCCATCGTAAGACGGACGGCCGAGCGATCCTGCCGTGCCCGTTGCAACGGCGGTGGCAGGGTCCCCCAGGCCGCTCTATTTCACCGAAGAGATGCGCGGTGCGGCCTCGCCCCAGGGTGAAACCGCGCCGAAGGGATACCCCTTAAATGAGTGGCATGATACATTGGAATTACCCCATATTCGGGCAAGGCTCCCAAACGGCCCTAGTAGCGGAGGCAATTCGCCGCCAGGGGGTTGGCGGTCTGGCTTGAGCAAGTACGCACGGTGCGATGGGTGTAGCGCATCCGGCGCGGACTCTGCGCATCTCGAGAAGACACCACGAGGTCGCGAACGTTGGCCAGGCTACATCGCTCTATGAAACGGCGTGCTTCTCGATCACGTCGAAAGGCGGCGCGCCAGCGACCTGGGGGTCTCCAGCTTCACTTCGAACAGCTGGAGAGTCGTTGCCTGCTCTCCAGCGTACCGCTGGCGTCTTTCGACTTCACGGTCAACACCACGGCCGATACGGTCGACGTCAACCCAGGTGATGGCATCGCCGAGGACGCGCTCGGAGAAACGAGTTTGCGGGCGGCGATTATCGAGGCCAACGCAAGTGCCGGCGTGCAGTCGATTCGCGTTCCGGCGGGATTGTATGCGCTCACCCGTTCCGGCACGGGAGAGGATGCCGCGGCAACGGGCGACTTGGACATCACGGATGACGTAATCATCTGCGGGGACGGGGCCGCTGAGACGACCATTGATGCGGCCGGTCTTGATCGCGTGTTTGATATTCACGCGAGCACGACCGTGACGATTGAAGGATTGACTATCACCGGCGGCAACGTGACCGGTGAGGGGGGCGGCGTACGCAACGAGGGCGGCAACGTAACGCTCACGGAGAGCACGATCTCGGGGAACACGGCACGTGAAGGTGGCGGCATCTATTCGGAGCGGTATTACTACTACGACCCCTTGTATGCTGCACCGATCGATGAACACGGTCAGATCACGATCACGAATAGCCGGATCACGGATAACACGGCCAGCTCCACGTACGGTGGTGGTATCGTCAACGCCCAGTATTCCACACTTGCGATATCCGATAGCGTTATTTCTGGAAACACGGCTGACGGCTCCTACGGTGGCGTCTTGAACCTCGGCACGGCGGAGATTGAGCGAAGCGAGATTTCGGACAACGAGGCCGAAGTGGGAGGGGGCATTGGAGCCTTTGGAACGACGACTGTCCGCGAGAGCACCGTCTCGGGAAACCGCTCGATATTTCTCAGCGGCGGAGGCATCTGGGCTGGGTCGCTATCGATCTATGGCAGTTCCGTCACGAACAACGTGTCTGAATACCGCGGTGGCGGAATCGACGTTCAAGCCGGCGGCACAGCTACGATTGTGCGTACCACGATCAGCGGCAATATTGCGGGCAATTCCACAAACATTGGAGAGGGTGGTGGAGTTCACACCCGCGGATTGTCGGTCGTCAACATTCTCCAGAGCACAATCTCGGGAAACCGTGGCGAGAGTGGCGGCGGGATCTACAATCTCGGCGATCTCACGATCCGTGGCAGCACCGTTGCCTTCAATGAGGCAACGGCTGGGAATAGTGGTGGAATTGCCAATCAGTCTTCTTCGTTAGAAATTGGCAGCACCATCGTCGCCCGCAATTCGGCGAGCGGCGTCGGCCCGGATGTCGCGGGTTTTGCGGTTTCCTCGCAGGGATTCAACCTCATCGGCGACGGTTCCGGCTCGAGCGGGTTTTCCGCGGCCAGCGACAAGGTAGGATCGAGCGCGAGCCCGATCGATCCG
Organism: Planctomycetota bacterium; assembly: GCA_003389215.1. GTDB lineage: Bacteria > Planctomycetota > Planctomycetia > Pirellulales > UBA7805 > MB-PLM-2. Next base: position 39,044 of record QQVP01000062.1, read on the forward strand.
CTCCTGGAAACCCTGCAGGACAATGGCGGTCCGACCTTTACCCACGCTCTGCTTGCAGGAAGCCCGGCGATCGACGCTGGCGTCGCCGCGGGGGAGTCGACGGACCAACGCGGGCAGCCGCGGACGCTGGACGACGCCAGTATGCCAAACGCTGCGGGTAGCCTCGGGACGGATATCGGTGCCTATGAACGGCAACCGCTTCCGGTGGCTTCTGACCCAGTCACCCTCACCGTCGAGGATGTCACGAGTGTCGAGGGCGCTGGGCTTCTCTTCACGGTCTCGGTGGACAATGCCGTCGCTGGCGGTTTCTCGGTCGATGTCTCACTCAGTGACGTGACGGCCACCGGGGGCGCACCATCGCTCGCCTTCCCGGAGGACTACGACAACGGCGTGGGCCAGTTGACGTTTGCTGGCACGGCCGGTGAGACCCAGCAGTTCACCGTGGCCACCAATGACGATGCGGTCGTTGAGGACAGTGAGTCCTTTACCGTCAATCTCACCGCCAGCAGTCCCGACATCTTCGCCTCGGATACCGCCACCGGTACGATCACCGACAACGACGACGCTGCGATCACGGCCGAGGATGTCACCGAGGTTGAAGGCGTGGGCCTCCAATTCACGGTCACCCTCGACAACGCCGTCCAGGGCGGCTTTACGGTCGACGTCACGCTCAAAGACAACACAGCTACCGGTGGCGCGGCTCCGCTCGCCTTCCCGGTGGACTACGACGACGTCGTTGGCCAGTTGACGTTCGCGGGCACGGCTGGTGAGACCCGACAATTCACGGTCGCCACGAACGCCGATGCAGTTGTGGAGCCGAGTGAATCGTTCACCGTAAGTCTCACCGCCAGCACCGCCCTGGTCGAAGCCAGCGACGAGGCCACCGGTACGATCACTGACAATGACGCCGAGTCAATCATTGCTGTCAACAGCACCACCGACGTGCTGGACGGAGACGTCTCGTCCATCGGCAATCTGATTGCCGATCCTGGCACCGACGGCTTCGTTTCACTGCGTGAGGCGATAACGGCAGCGAACAACAAACCGAACGACGCCGCGATCCCGCTCGTGAGCGGAACGGTGGCCGCAGCCCCGGCCCCATCGAGTCAAGTCTTCCACGTGGAAAACTTGATCAGCGGGGCTTCGATCCAGCCGAGCGTTGATGACATCGTCGTGTTTTTAGACGGTCCAAATGCGAGTGCGGATCAGGCCCTTAGGATTGCCGCCTTCAGTCAGGTAGATCTTGTCACCCACAGGATTGAGTTGGATACTGCGGCGCGCAGTTCGCCAATCGCTGGCAATAGTTTCGAAGTCTTCGCGAAATCGTCCACCGTCCCTGACGAGATTCATTTCAACATTCCGGGCAACGGTCCGCACACAATTCGACCGACTTCGGCCTTACCCGAGATTACGGACGCCGTGATCATCGATGGAACAACTGAGCCCGACTACCAGGGCTCGCCCGTCATTGAGCTAAACGGTGAAGACACGCATGATGCGAGCGGCGGAGCCTTCGTTGGTGGGCTGGTATTGCTCGGCTCGGGCGGCTCTACCGTTCGTGGTCTGGCGATCAATCGCTTCCTCGAAGGGATTTACGTTGGCAGCGACAACAATGTCATGGAAGCGAACTACATCGGCACCGACGTGACGGGAACCCTGGACTTAGGAAATCAGCATAGCGGCGTGTTCATTGCTGGGACCCAAGGAAATTCGGTTGGCTTTAGCGGCTTCGGTCTTGGTAATTTGATTTCGGGCAACGGCTTCGCGGGCGTCGAAATCACGTTCGGCGCTAAAAACAACTCAGTCCTGGGAAACCTCATCGGCACGGATGTAACGGGTCAGCAAGCGCTGGCTAATGATGGACCAGGTGTGCACATTGAGAATGCGTCGCTCAACCTTATCGGCAGCACATTCGGTGAATTTATTTCTGAGCCAAACGTGATTGCCTTTAACGGAGGCGACGGGGTCGCGGTCTTGGGCGAAGATTCTGTAGGAAACACCATTGAGAGCAACTCGTTCTTCCAGAACGCGGGGCTGGCAATCGATCTCGATGGGGATGGGGTCACTGCGAATGATCCCGGAGACTTGGATGGCAGTCCCAACGACCTGCAGAATTTTCCCGTGTTAGCTGTGAAACTTGGGGAGACGACGACGGTCGAGGTAACAGTCGATAGCCTTGCCTCGACGGAATACAACGTCGAGTTCTATGTTAATGAGCAGGCCGACCCCTCGGCGCATGGTGAGGGGCAGATGCTCGTTCACACGGAGTCCGTGACCACGCCGGCAGGCGATTTCGGGTTGTTGCGTAAGCTTGGCGGAACAGACTTCTTTCCGGGACAACTCGTGCAGAGTGGTACGACGCTATTCGGCACCTTGACGACCGACGGAGTAGAAGGGAACGGGGCCATCTTTGCAGTCGACATGGACGGCAATAACTTTCGCTTGTTGTACGAATTCGAAGACGGAGTCGTACCCAACGATGAACTCACGTTGGCGGGAACGACCCTGTACGGGACCACTCCAGACCGCGGAGCGAGTGGTGTGGGGACACTCTTTTCGATCGAGACCAGCGGTGATAGTTTCCAAACTCTGTATCAATTCGACAATATTGCCGATGGAAGTGATCCGGTGGGGCAAGTTGCGGTAAGCGATGACGTCGTGTTCGGAACGACGAGACAGGGAGGCGCGAATGGTGCGGGGGCGATCTATTCGATTGACACCAATTCTGGTGGCTATGCCCGGCTCCACAGCTTCTCCAGTTCCATAGCGGCTGCAGTCTTGCCGGTCAGCGGTTTGAGTCTCGGAGACAGTACGCTTTTCGGCGCGACGGAGAGGGGTGGTGCCAATAACCTGGGCTTCATCTTTGCCATCGACACTAGCGGTCTCAATTTTCGGACGCTGCATGATTTCACCGGGTCATTCAATTCCTTTGAAGCTCCATTTCGTTCCGCTCTTATCGTGAGTGGAGACCAGCTTTACGGGACAACCGAAGACGGCGGGTCAGCAGATCTTGGCACGGTCTACACGATCAATACCGACGGGTCTGGCTACGATGTGCTCCACGAGTTCACAGGCGGAGACGACGACGGCGACTCGCCCTTTGCGAGGCTGACACTGCTTGGATCGACTCTCTTCGGCACGACCTTGCGTGGCGGAGATAGCGACGCGGGCAGCATCTTCGCAGTTAACACCCGAGGCACGGGGTTCACACTGCTTCACGAATTTGCGGGCGGCGCTGATGATGGCAGCCGTCCCAGCAACGGGATGGTCCTTACTGGCTCAACGCTCTTCGGCACAACCTTCTTTGGTGGGAATTCGGACCAGGGCACGATCTTTGCGCAAGAATTAAGTTCCACAGAAACTGTGAGTATCCCAAATTTCCCGGCCAGTCCCGGGGATTTCATCACCGCAATCGCCACCGATCCCAGTGGAAATACCTCAGAGTTCAGTGCCGCAGTGCTTGTGGAACTTCCGGTCGTCGCGATCGAGGCGAGCGTTGCGGACGCCAGTGAGCCTGACCAGCACGGTCAATTTACCGTGACTCTCTCGAATCCAAGCACCTCGGACACAACGGTCAGCTACACGGTCGGCGGGGACGCCACGCCGAATTCCGATTACACGGCTCTCTCGGGTACGGTCACTATTGATGCAAATACCACCACGGCCACGATCGACGTTGCAGTGATCGACAATTTGCTGCTCGAGGACGACGAGTCGGTCACGATCACACTCACAGGCGTCACCAGCGGCGATGCCGATATCACGATTGGTGCGGCCGACCGGGCAGCGTTGACCATTCGGGACGAAGACAAGGCTCAGGTTTTCATCGCGGCCAACGATGATGTCGCCTCGGAGGCTGACGACAACGGCGAGTTCATCGTGAGTCTCTCCAATCCAAGCGATTCGGACACGGTAATCCGCTACACGATCTCGGGGAACGCGACGGCGGGAGTGGATTACGCGGCCCTCACGGGAACCGTAACGATCCCCGCCAACTCCAGGGATGCCAGGATCGCGGTGATCGTGCGCGACGATTCGCTGACCGAAGAGAGCGAGACGGTCACGGTCACACTTGACTCGGTCGTTAGTGGGGATCGCGACATTACGATCGGATCGCCTGACGCTCCGTTTAGCAACCAAGCGACCGTCACCATCAGCGACGACGATCCGGCCAAGCTGACGATCGCAGACGTCACGGCGGTCGAGGGTGAGGGCCTCGTGTTTACGGTGACGCTGGATAACGACGTCCAGGATCCGTTTGCTGTGGACGTCATCTTGACCGATGGTGGCACCGGGGACGAGGCTGCCAGCGGCGGTGCGCCTCCCCTGGAACTCCCTGACGACTACGACAATTCCCCGATCACTCTCAACTTCGAAGGCCGCGCGGGTGAGACCCAGTTCTTTACCGTGGCCACGAATGACGACGTCGCCTTTGAAGGCGATGAATCGTTCACGGTCGGCTTGATTGCCAGTTTCGCACCGGTCGACGCCAGCGACACGGCGATCGGCACGATCACCAACAAACCCGTGCCGATTGCCCCGCCAGAGCCGCCGATCCCGGCAGAGCCGCCGATCCCGGCAGAGCCACCGATCCCGGCAGAGCCACCGATCCCGCCGGAGCCGCCAATCAATCCGAATCTGCTGCTCATCGTGACGGAAACGGTGCTCGAGATTGGCAACGATGGCGGCTCCGGTGAACCGACGCCGGACGAGCCGCAGCCTCCGGTCGTTAACCAGGTTCTCAACCAGGTCATTGAGATTCTGGAGTACGGACTCGCCGAGAAGGAAGAGAATCAGATCATCCTGGCCTACCTTGGTGACGCGGGCCAGCTCCGCCTAGTGGGCGTCGAGTTGGGCGATGAGCCAATCTTCCCCGAGCTTCCCAAGAAGAAAGTCGTTACCACGCACTCCGTACGGCGCATCGTTACGCAGCTGACCACCGAAGCACCCCCGGAATCGTCAGGTTGGACGTATATCGCCCTCGTCGTCGTCGGCACCATCGTCGCCGGCGCTCTGGTATCCTGGCCCTATCTACGGAGATTGTTGACCCGTGGGAGTTAGCATCTCCGCGAACGAGGTATCCATCGCACGTCAGGACGAAATGCAAGATTTCCGCTCCGCGAGACGCGTTCGCAGCCGCTGGGCCGCCACCCGGGCGATGATTTGATCCGTCGAGAATGCCATGATCGAGCCAAGACGAGAACAGGACCAGAAGCCGAGCCAGGGCGTCGACGAAACGACATCGCCCGACCAGCCCGAAGCGCAGGAACCGCGCCTGCAAGATGGTTTCGCCACGGTCGCCTCCGCCGCGGGAGCCAATCCCGGGAAGCAGGACGACAATAACCCGTCCTCCGATTCGCACGCCGCGGAAGTTGAAATCCAAACGGTCCGCAGCGACGACACGCCCAACGCCTTCGCGGAGGACTTGGATGCCACGTCGGCCTACGTTTCCACGGCGAGCCAAGACTGGCCGACCACGATTCCGCGCTTTCACTGCCTCCAGCAACTGGGCAAGGGTGCGTTCGGCACCGTCTTCAAGGTCTACGATCCGCAGTTGAAGGTGGAGCGGGCCATCAAGGTCGCCAATCGTGCGGTGCTCGAGAGTGGACACGTGGATGTCGATACCTACCTCGAAGAGGCTCAAAGACTGGCGTCGCTCGGAGCCCCCGGAATCGTGCGCCTCCTGGACGCCAATCGGACCGATGATGGCCTCGTGTACCTCGTGATGGAGTTCATGCCGGGCGGCACGCTCACCCAGCGGATTCGTCAGGCCAAGCCCGGGCACGAGGAAGTTGCCCGTTTAATGGCGCAGGTCGCCGATACGGTCGCTTACCTGCACAAGAGGGGCGTGGTGCATCGCGACCTCAAACCCGACAACATCCTCTTTGACGAGGAAGGTCGGCCGCGGATCGCCGACTTCGGTCTGGCCATGCACGATGAAGAGTTTGGCGAGGGGCCCAAGGTCTGCGGGACCATGAAATACATGGGGCCCGAGCAGTTCGGAGATGCCTCGGTGGTCGACGGCCGGGCCGACATCTACAGCCTGGGGGTGATTCTCTACGAAGCGCTCACCGGGGAGTCGCCGTATCGCGCCACGACGGTGGAGGAACTGAAGGAGGAGGTCCAGACCGTCGAGCCGAAGCCGCTCCGCATGATTGATGAGACGATTCATCCGGAACTGGAGCGGATTTGCCGTAAGGCGATGGCCAAGGACCTCGACGAGCGCTACAGCACGGCGATCGATATGGCCAGGGACCTGCGGCGCATTCGCTGGCATCCAAAGCCCTGGTGGCACACGTTGCTAAAGACGGCAGCCGCGATCGTCCTCGCGGGTATCGTGCTCACGCTGGGAATTGTCACGTATCGAGCGTTCGACCCAGTCAATCCGGATCCGATCGCGCCAGTGCAGGTCGATCCCGATTTGGTGGTTCACGTCCAACGGGCAAAAGACGAGGGCGTGTACAGCGTGGTCATGAACGAACGCGACATGCCGCTCTTTTCCAGGGACAAGATCCGCATCCACGCCATGAACAAGGATCCGGTCTACTTTTACCTCTATTGGATCGACGTGCATGGACAGGCGAGGCGACTGTGGCCACCGGACGAACGATCGCTCGCGGAGCAGACCAGCATGTCGGAACTCTGGAGTCCCTCGGAACCTCCGAAGGACGGGGAATACCCCTGGTGGGAGATGAAGGGCGAGGGAGGTGGTCACGAGATCGCCTTTCTCGGCGTCAGCAAGGAACCGCTCACTCCAGCCCAGTTACGCGCGTTCGAATCGCGAACCTTCTCAGTATCTCGCAGCATTGCGGAAGAGGTACGACTGGCAGAATTCGAGAACCCGGCGCAGGGTCGCAAGTCGATCCAGCGGGGACTGGGTAGCAACCCGGTGTTTGCCACGACCGACGTACTCATCGGGATCGATTCCGAAGCGGATTCCCTGTTCGATGCTTACCATGGATGGGCGATGTACCACGGTCGCGGCAAGCCGACCGGCAACTCCGACTAGTCTCCCCCTAACCAATGGTCCCTTCGCAAAACCCCTCGACTCTGCTCGTACTGCTGGCCTGCGGCGCGTTCGTCAGTTTGGCGGTGACGGGGGCCTCGGCGGCCGACTTGTCGTCGACTTTGCGGGTGGCACGCGCCCACCACGTTCAGGGTCACTACGGCCAAGCGTTCGCGGAGCTAAGTGGCATCCAAGAGGCCGATCTCGCGGGAGTTTCCGGACCGGCGGCGTTGGCGTACTGGGATCTCCTGGCCGATCTCTACACCGATTCGGGCCTCATCGAGGAGGCCCTGCGAGCGTGTCGCGAGCATCAGCGGTTGGCCCGGCGAGTACCGTTATCGAATGTCGATCAAGTCCGCGTTCAGCTCCGCTTGGCCAAAATCACGGACGCGCTGGGCGACACGGGCACCTCGCTTCAGCATCTGCTCTTGGCCATCGGCCTCCTCGAAGGCAACGATGCGGAGAGCATCCTGTCCCTGGCAAAGTCACACCTGCGTGTAGCCCGGATTGTCGAGAAACAAGAGCAGCCGGCGCGGGCCAAACGACACTTCGACGCAGCGGTCGAGACGGCCTTGCGCGCGATTGCCGAAGAGGATCGGGCTCGCTTCCTTACCCAGCAACAGGTCCGCGGCCTCGAAATCGCCACCCAGGTCGAGCTGGCACGCGGCCAGGCCCCACGCGCCATCCGCCGGATCCGAGATCATTTGGAACGCCTCACCGAAGCGGAAACCGATTTGCAGATCCTGCTGGCGGATTGCCATCGCGCCTTGGAGGATTTTGCCGCAGAACGAAGGGCGCTCCAGCGGGCCTCCGAGCTGTCCCAAGAGAAGTTCGATGCCGAGACCGACGCACCCAAGCAAGTGAGGTGGGCCACCGATATCGCGGAATTGGAAGAACAGCTCGCGATGGCGTTTGATGCCGAGGGACTGACGCCTCAGGCGGAAGAGCACTGGGACGTGGCGCAGCAACGGTGGCGTCACCTCTTGCAGGCGGAAGGTGCTGAGCCCGAACCCGACCCGGCCCGCCAGATCCGCTATTGTCAGAGGCTTCAGATGATCTGCAGTCGTCTGGCCGATTGGGAACAGGGAATAGTGTTTACGCAGCAACTCTTGAAGCTGCGTCAACAGGCCTTGTTGCCCGATGACCCGAGTATCTATCGGGCAACGTCCGCCTTGGGAGCTTTCCATGCTCGCAGCGGCCAATTTGAGGAGGCCCAACCCTTTCTGGAAACCGCCCTTACTTACTGGCAACAACGGGGGCCGGCGTATGAACGCGAATTGGCGGCCACGATGAACAACCTGGCCGAGGTGCACCGCAACCTGGGTCAGATCACCGAGGCATATCGGCTGCTGCGACGGCTGGTGCCGGTTTACAAGAGCCTCTATCGGCCGCTTGATCTCGAGCTTGCCGAAGCTCACCTCAATCTGGCCAGCGTGCTGTTGGCTCAGGGCAATTTTCGCGAGGCCCGCGAATACTATCGCCGGGCCGAGATTATCTCCGCTGCGGAGAAGAATCGATCGCGGCTAAGAGCCAAGGAAATCCGCAGTACAGCCTTGCTCAACATGGCGATGCTCTACAAGTCGCAAGGGCAGCTGCTGGACGCAGCGCAGACCTGCAAGGAAGCGCTCGAGGTACGACTGCAGATCACCGCCGAGGGCGATCCGGACCGGCTGCCCTATTATCTGGCGGCGGCAACCCTGTTCGTGGCGCTCACCAGCAACCCCCTCGACGACCTCGAAGTTCTCCTCAGACACTTGAACGAGGCGGAGCAATTCGCCGAGAGTGCGGACAGCCTGATCGAACCGAACGGGCTCCAGGGAACCCCCCCCGCAGCCGAAGTCCAACACATCCTGGCGCTCATTGAGTTTCGTCGTGGCGAGCTAAAGACCGATTCGAAAGCCGCGCAGGAGCACTACAACCAAGCCGAAACGTACTGGCGAGAAGCGGCAGCACTCGCTCGCCAATCCGGCAACAAGATCGTCGAGGTGAAGAGCCTCAGCTACCGCGTCGAGCTGGCAATGATCGACGCGAAACGGCAGCTGGCGCGCGCTGCAGACGCGCAAAGAAGAGCAATCGCCATCAAGAATGAGATCGCTGAAGCGACCAAAGAAACACCCAACAACGACAACGCCGCGGAATCATCGGAAGGAGCCACCGCCAGGCAGGGCGCGATCGACAAGGAGGCCGTCGAGCGCTATCGCCAGGAATTCGATCGCTACCGCCAAGAGTTTGAGCAGGCGATGAGAGACTACGAGCGTGCGTTTGAGAAAGCGAATCACCTGTCCATGCGGGCACAGAATATGATCGAAGACGTGCGGGCCTACCCCACGCTACGGTTCGTGATTCTGCTGAATCGAGCGCGTCTCTTGCGCCGCAATGCGGAAGTCTTGCGAAGGGGCGCCAAGATGGCCGGGCAGGACACGTCTCCCGAGGCCGACGTGAACCATCGGAATGCCATCCAACTCCTGACGGCCGCAATTCGGCTGGTAGAGGCGCCCCGGGCCGCCACGACGGGTGCCGAACGGGAACGGGCGAAGTATTTTGCCCAGTTCTCGCCGGCGTTCGATCTGCTGGTCGATTGGTACGCGAAGGACGAGCAGAACGACCTGGCCTTCGAAGTCGCGGAGCTGCGCCGCAACCGCACCTTCCTGGAGCAGGTCAAGGCGGGCGGCATTGACCTCCGTGAAACGTTGCCGCCAGAGCAACGTAGCTTGATCGAGGAAGAACGCAGGATCAGTGAAGAGTACAGCCAGCTCCGCGAGCAACTGCGACGTGAAGCCCAGGGCGGGCAACCGAGCTCGAGCCGCACCTCGCCGGAGGGAAGTTCGTCCCTACAGCGTCTTCAGGAACTCGAGGACAATTACGCGGCGATTCGCCGAGAAATTCGCGCGGCCAGCCCCCATTATCAGAAGGTGCTCTTCGAGACGCAGCAGGAAGAATTCTCCGCGGCGGCCCTTCAAGCCCGTGAAGGGCTCGTGACCGAGAAGAGCCTGGCTCTGGTCTACTATCTCGGCGTGCGCCGTAGTCACGTGTTCCTTGTTGACGGCAGCGGGGAGATCAAACACATTCCCTTGGAAATCTACCCGGAGCAGGCCCGGGACCTGGGCGAGAAAGTCGCCCCCGGTCCCCTCACTTCCCGCGTGGCCGTCCGGCTCGTCAATCGCACGCTCTTCTACATGGTTCCTCCGGATGCCTTTACCGTGCGACGAGGGCTGGGGAGTGATCCGGTGCGAGTCAAAACGTGGGAAGTAAGTAGCGATCGGGCCTCGGACTTCGCCGAGACGTTTGCCGAGGTCATCCTCCCGACCCAAGTCCGGAACGAGATTCGCCAGCGGCGTCCCGAATACCTGACGATCATTCCCGACGGAGCCTTGCAGCAATTGCCGTTCGAAGCACTTCTGCTCAACGCCAGGGAGAAGACCTACGTCCTGGACGAACTCCCCCCACTGCATTACGCACCCTCCGCTTTGATCATGGACGCCGTACGGCGCCGCGCCGCGAATCGCACCGAGGAAGCGACTGGCACGGACGACTGGTCGCTGCTCACGGTGGCCCCGCGCTACTCCCAGGTCGATTTGGACGAAGCGCAACGCGCGGCGCGCGCGATGCGGAGGCCGTCCGGACCGACAACGAGCCGAGACGGAGCTGGACAGCACCGCAGCCGTACCGGTTTGCCGCGGTCATCGCTCGCGCGGGATCAAATCGAGGACTACTTCGCCCTCGGCGGGTCCCTCGCCTACTTGCCCTCGGCGAGGGCCGAATCGGAAGAGATCTATCGCCACTTTGCAAACCGCGGGGACGGTAATCTGCGTCGCTTGGAGGGGGAGCACGCCACGGAAGCAAATGTGCGTGAGTTTGTTAAAGGCAAACGTTATGTGCACTTCGCCACGCACGGCCTCGTCGACGAGTACGGTGACAACCTGTTCGGGGCCATCGCCTTAACCTTGCCCGATGGGAATGTCACCTCGGCAGAGAACGATGGCTTTCTTTCGCTCTACGAAATTTATCGATTACCTCTGGGAGCGTGCGACCTGGCGATTCTCAGTGCCTGCCAGACCAACTGCGGACCGGAGCGACCGCTCGAGGCGGGCTCCACGCTGGCTCGTGCGTTCATGGCCGCCGGTGCCCGCAGGGTGGTCAGCAGTCACTGGAAAGTTGACGACCAAGCGACGAAGCACTTGGTTACGCGGTTTGTGGAGAATTTTGTGAAGAGTGATGAGGCGGACGAAGCGATCAATTATGCGGTGGCCCTTCATCGGGCCAAGAAGGCCATTCGTAACCAGGAGGAGTGGTCGTCGCCCGAGTACTGGGCCCCGTTCGTCTTACTGGGGCCCGCGGATTAGGTAATGGACGAGGAAGGGATCGCAGCTTCGGGCGGACGGCAAGTGGACCGTCGCGAGACGCGCTTCTCCGTGCTCGGCGGCCAGACCACGTGACTCGAGGTCTCGCCCCCGCGGCGGATCCCGATCGCACGCCTCGCCTAAGAACGTGTCCCGAATAGCGTGAAATGAGAAAAACTGCTACGGCTCCCCCTTTGGTTTTCGGATCCAAGGACGGAGGAGCCGCAGCATGGAAACGGATGGTAAGTATCCCAGCGATCTGTCGGACGG
>QQVP01000036.1 GCA_003389215.1 Planctomycetota bacterium
GGTCCCTACTATTCGAGGGCCGAGGGGGTACTCATCTCTTTCCCCGGGTGACGTGGTTTCTATGCGGCTCTCGCGTGTTAGGAAGCGGCTGCTCGTTGCGATCGTCGCGATCTTGGTGCTCGGCGGTGGCGGTTGGGCCACCTATCGTGCGGCCCGGCACGTGCCGCAGTTCTATAGCGAAGCTTTGGTGCAACGGGCCGACACGGCCCGCACCGCCAGCGGCAAGATGCGCCGCCAGATGGCCGCCCTGGCCAGCGACACCCAGCGCACCGGCAGCTGGACCGAGACCTTCACCGTCGCAGAGATCAACGGCTGGCTGACGGTCGACCTGCTGGAGAAACATGCCGGCAGCTTGCCGCCGGGCGTGAGCAATCCGCGGGTGTCGATCACCCCCAGCGCCGCGCAGATTGGCTGCCAAAGCGACCAGCCGTGGCCCGGCATGGTCTACACGATCACGGTCGAGCCCTACGTCGCGGGACCGAACCTGCTGGCGGTGCGGTTTCGCGATGCCCGTGCGGGCGCGCTGCCGATGCCGCTCGGTTCGATCATCGACGAGGTCTCTGCGGCCGCGGCCGAAAGCGGCGTGCGTCTGACCTGGCAGCAGAGCGACGGCGATCCGGTACTGCTGCTGCCGCTCGCGGAGATCAACGGCAGCGAACGGGCCGTGCTCGAGTCGATCGAGCTGACCGACGGGGCGATTCGTTTCCGCGGGCATACGCTCTCCAAGGAAGCAGCCCGTCAGCAAGCCGCGGAGACGGAACGGACCGGGGCGCTCCAAACCTCTCAGTCGGCCGCGAAGCAAAGCCGCCAGCGCTGAGGTGCCGACGCGCCCGCCACCGGTTCGCGCACCAGCTCCAGCCGGCCCACGATCTCCTGCCCGAGGAGCTGCACAACGTAGCGGTCTTCGTCGGCTTCGAGCCGGCCCGACTCGACGGTGTACGTCCCTTCATCGATGCGACGGACGCTGCCGCGGTTGCCGCTGAGCGGGCCTTCCAGTTCCAGATACGCCAGGCGATGATCGCCGAGGGCCTCGGCGAGCTGTTCGAGACTTTCATCGGGTCGCGCGGCGAGGGCCCAGGTTCGCAGCACGGCGCCCACTTCGAGCATCAGGTCGAAGTGCGTCGGCCGCTCGTAGCCGGACGGCGTTTCGTGATGCAGGAGCACAAAGCGGGGCATAGGCATGATTGTACTCGCCGAGCTGGAAACGCCGGCTCACCCAGCCGAACAATAGAACCTTGTTGGGGTTCGCCCGCCGTCGCTCGTCCAAATCTCCGTGGACCTCGCTTCGCGAGCCGTAGTATCATGCTCAAGGAGCGGATGGCACCCGACGACGAGACGATTCCCTCGCGGAGTCCGGGCCACTCCTTGGCCGAGTCCGTCGCACCCGCTGCGTGATTCGCATGCCCACGGCAGGCGTGGGCATGGCACCGCGTCGTAGAGTCAGGTTCGATCGATGTCCCAGACTTCTTTCGTCGACAACGACGTTCGAGATCGCAGCTGGCGCGACCGCTGGTACGAGGTTATCTTCGAGGCCGACACGCCCGCCGGCAAGATGTTCGACGTCCTCCTGCTGGTCGCCATTCTGGCCAGCGTGCTGGTCGTGATGCTCGAAAGCGTGGAGAGCATCCGCAGGGCCTATCCGCTGTTGCTGTGGCGGGCCGAGCTGTTGTTTACCGGCCTGTTCACGCTCGAGTACTTCGCTCGCATCGTCTGTGCCCGGCGTCCGCTGCGGTACATCTTCAGCTTCTACGGGCTGGTCGACTTGCTGGCCGTCCTGCCGACCTATCTGACTCCCTTCTTCGCCGGTGAACGAACCCAGCGACTGGCCGTGATTCGCGCCCTGCGACTGCTGCGGGCGTTTCGCATCTTCAAGCTGGCCCACATGCTCTCCGAGGCCTCGGCCCTGCGCGAGGCAGTTTGGTCGGCGCGGGCGAAGATCGCCGTGTTTCTCTCGACCGTGTTGATCGCCGTGGTGATCGTCGGTTCGGCGATGCACCTGATCGAGGGTGACGACAATCCGGCCACCCACACCGGTTTCGACTCGGTGCCCGAGAGCATGTACTGGGCGATCGTCACGATGACAACGGTCGGCTACGGCGACGTTTCGCCGACGACCGCGGTGGGCAAGCTGCTGGCGGCCGGCATGATGGTGCTCGGCTACTGCATGATCATCGTGCCGACCGGCATTGTCTCGGCGGAGCTGGCCCAGACGGGCGGCAAGATCCCGACGACCGTGGTCTGCGGCGAGTGCATGGCCGAAGGCCACGACCGCGACGCGGTGCACTGCAAGTTCTGCGGGGGGAAGTTGTAGGTGGCGACAATGTGGCATATACTGACAATATATGTCATCTTGCGCTCTGTGTTTCTGTCGCGACCGCCGCGGCAAAGTCTCACAGGGAAACCTCGGAGCAGCCCATGGCCAATTCGCTGAATCTCTCGCTGACGGATGAATTGCGGTCCTTCATCGACCAGAACAGTGGTGACGGCACGCTGTATGCCACGCCGAGCGAATTCGTCCGCGACGTGTTGCGGCGTCACAAGGCTCAACAGGAAGCGGCCGAGGTTCGCTCGGCCATTGTGGAAGGCTATCAAGACGCGATTGCGGGGCGGACGACGATCTTTCGCGGCGACCTCAAGAGTCTCCTGAAGAAGGCCAAACGGTGAGTCCTCGACGATCCGGGGTATCGATCCGACTCACCGACCGAGCCCTTCGCGACATCGGCGAAATCGAAACCTATTCGATTGCAGAGTGGGGCCGACGGGTCGCCTCGCGATACCTCAGCGATATCGAAGCCGCTCTCCTGCGGCTGGCCGAGTCTCCCGCACTACTCCGGCCGGTACCTGAACTCCACCCCGAGCTCGGCTTCTACCGCGTCAACAAACACCTGCTCGTCGGAGATCGACAGTCCGATTCGATCGTCGTGCTCACGGTTATTTCCGCGGCACGCGACATCCCCAGTCGGCTGGCCGAGCTTGAGCCGGGACTGGTCGCGGAGGTCGAGCTACTGCACCGGCACCTACGCAAGCAACGCAGGAAGTAGCGTCGAGGGGAGGCGCTCTGGGGCCACGAAATGTCCACGACGCGCGTTCACGGCGAGTGCATGGCCGAAGGCCACGACCGCGACGCGTTGCACTGCAAGTTCTGCGGGGGGAAGTTGTAGATCCGATCATGATTCGCGGCGTGCCGCGGACCAGCGCCCCCAAAGCACGGCGACGATGATTGTCGTTCCGCCCACCAAGCCGACCAGGTAGCTTGTCGTGTGGGCCCAGACCGCCGTGAGAAACCCCACGTGGCGGTCGCCCGGCACGCGCTCGGCCAACGGACCGACCAGATAGACCCAGCCGCGCGACGCGGCCAGGTGACCCACCAGTCCGGCCGCAATCGCCAATAGGGCCGCGCAGCCCATCAAGATCAGCAGCGGTCGCACTAGCGAGTGCGGCTCGCGTCGAGGCCAACGTCTCCAACGCGCCGCGGCCGCAAGCGGAACCCCCAACAACACGCCGACCCACCAGGTGGCTACAAGTCCCCATAGGCAGGCCAGCCATGTCGGATTGCGTGTGGCAAACAGCGAGGCATGGCCAATGGTGAAATACTCAAGCGATATCCGTACGGTAACCTGATCGTGCAGAACGCCGTAGACCACGGCGGCCACGACCAACATCAACACGATCGCCAGAAATCTCATCACCTGTCCCCGTGGGCGATCGTATGACCAGCTAACGCTCACTTGAATCGCTTGGGCGCAAGCAACGCGGCGCCCAGGTCGTTTTCGCCCGCGGCAATCGTCACCGTCAGCCGGCCACGCTCGGCAACGCGGGCACCCTCGTCAAAGGGTGCGTCGCTCAGGTAGCCGGCCCGTTCGTGCCAGACGACAAACGTGTGCTCTCCGACGGGCAGGTTCTCGATGCGAAACCGGCCCTCCGCGTCGGTCGTGGCCATATAGGGGCTATCGCGCACCAGCACGAATGCGTTCATCCAGGGATGGATATGGCACTCCACCGAGACGGCCAATCTCTCCTGCGCCCGGACCTCGCATCGTTGCTCGCGGTCGGCGGGGATCACACGGCTGCTCAGTCGATTCTTGCGGAAGGGGATGGTCGCGTTGTGCGAAACCGGATCGTGGTTGTCGATCAACAGCGTCTGTCCGGTGCGGACGAGCATGACGTGGGGCCGAAATCGTCCACCTTCGATCGTCATCGTCACCTCCGACGCCGCCTCTTCATACGACGGATGAATTCGCGGCTCCAGTCCCTGTTTGGGCTTGATGTAGATCACGACGTTGGCGAGGCCACGATTTTCGACGTCGACGACAAGCGATTCGTCCGCGATCGGCTCGACGAACGTCTCGCGGTCGCGACCTGCAGTAAATCTCCTCACCTCCGGCGGCTCGCCGCCGTAAATGAAGCGACCGGTCAGATGCCCCCACTCGGCCGCCGCTGCATTCGCCGCGTCGTGCTCGCCATCGTCGGCACGCCCGACTGCGGGCAGTAAGCAACACCAGATCGCCAACCAGGCCAGACGCGCCATTCGCTTGCCCTCCCAAGTGAGATTGCGAACCCCTTACAGCCCTACGCGTGGGCCCCCGCAAGCGAATTATACCGGGTCGTCAACGGCCTGCGGGGCCGCGTCTTACGGAACCGGCGTCGACCAAATCACGTTGTCCGGCGTGCCGAAGCTGACCGACCTCGAATTCTCTGCCCACATGATTTGTCCTTCGCCCTCGCGAAAGTCGACTGCCGCAAAGGGCTCGGGAATCTGCCTCGAGCGGAGGAGGCGACCGTTCTTGGCATGGACTTCAAACTGGTAATAGTAGTTCGGTATCCCCCAGAAATTCTCCTCATACATGTTCGACGCGTGCGCCCGATAGTTACCGTCAGGCGAATCGCCGTAGCGTCCGGTTCCCATGGGAAAAGCGAGCAAGGCGAGGCCACGATAGGCGACCGCGGCCGCGATCAGGGCGACAAGAACCCCCACGAAGATCCATCGGGAATAGCTCATAGACGTACATTCGCCGGGCGCGCCCCGATGTTGGCGCCCAATCAGCACTCGAGTTAGGGCCGGCCTGTCGTGGCGCCAGGGGAATGCCCCCTGGCTCCCACCACTCGCCCATAGTAAACCCAACACCCGAGCAGGGCCACGAGGCACAGGCCATTATCGAGCAGCAACCACCAGGGCCAATACCAGGCGCCGCTGCGGATCTCGACCAGATCGGTTCCCGCGAAGGCCACCAGCACGGCGGCCGCAATCAGGCCCAATCGCGCGTGCCGCGTCGGACCGGCCGCCACGCGCAGGGCCATCGCCAGGGCCGACGGGTCTTGGTGAAAATCGCGGGGGTGCGAACGCGCGGGCGAATGGCCGGCTTAGCGCGGCAGAGCGACTGAATTTCTGCGCGGCTGCAGAGATTTTGCACTGTGTGTGCCGACGCCCCTTCAGAATCGACGCCCCTCAAAACCTACGACAAACGAGACCCACGATGAACATGACCAGACCGACGACGGCCAGAATTCCCGGCAGTACGGGAAGGGCGAACAGACAGAATAGCACTCCCATCAGGTCGGGCGTCCCCGTATCCGTCGCGAGCATGAGAAGCACCGCGATAGATGCAACCACGGGCATTGCGCCGGCGATGGCCAATATCCAGGTCGCTGCCCTGATGACCTTGGCGGAAGTCTTACTGGGATCGTTCCGCAGCCGCCAGCGACGCAGGTTCGATTCCGTTTCACGTATCGACGCAGACTCGATTTGACTTGCCGCGTCGACCAACGGAGCGGCATACGGATTGGGTGTCTCCATGGCGGGCCCCTTGCGCAAAGCGCGGTGAATGCAGTGCGTGATGAAGCATGTCGAACCACTCGCGAACCGCAGGGCCCGCGCCCAATTAACCGCCACGGCGCGTGCGAAGGGCGAGCGGCAGTGGCAGCAGCCGCCACACCTCGTCACGCCGGTAGCGGCTTTCGTACGCGTTCCGTTTCGATCAGGGCGATCACCGACTCGGCCACCAGGCGATAGCTCTCCTGCGAGTAGCCGCCCGCCGGCAACATCACCGTGGGAATGCCCCGTCGCCGCAGCTCGCCCACCGCGAACAGGTCCCGCTCGCGAATCGCGGCCGGCGAAAGGTTTAGCCCACCCAGCGGGTCGTCCTCGACGACGTCGGTGCCTGCGTTGTAGATGCCCAGAGCAACCGGCTCGCGCGTCACCGAATCGAGAAAGTCGGGCAGCCGCTGCTTTAGCGCCGCGAGATACTCCGCCTCGGTACACGCGTTGGATATCCCCACCTCGCAGTCGATCCGCGCGCGAGCCTTGACGTCGCTGGTCGGATAGATCTCGCGGTTGAAGATGTCGAAGATCGAGACGCGGTTGTCGGTCAGAAACGTGTGGCAGACGCCGTTGCCCTGGTGCGCGTCGGTATCGACGTACACCACGCGAGCATCCTCGGCGAGGCGACCGGTCCGTCGCAGCTCGGCCACCGCGATGCCGGTATCGGCATAGATGGAAAAGCCCTCGCCCCGGTCGGGCTTGGCATGATGAAATCCGCCGCCGAGATTGAACGCCAGCCCCTCGCTCAGCGCCGCCTCGAAGGCCAACATCGTGCCGCGGGTGGCCCACCGCATGCAGCGGAGAATGACGTGATCGATCAGCCAATAGGGCACGTTGCGAATGCCGGGTATCTCCAACGCCGCCGCCAGGTAGCGCGGATCGCGGAGCTGCTCGAGGTACTTTTCCGTGTGGACCAGCAGCAACTCTTCGCGGCGCACCTGGCGATCGGTGCGGATGTGTAGCGAGGCCAGCCCACGGCCAAACCGCCGGCGCAGCACCCGCCAGATGCGAGCATACTTCCTGGCATCGAAGGCGTGGGTCCGCTCGAGGCCGAAGAAGCCGACGTTGTATTTTCGCGAATAGACGATCCGCGGCATGGGCAGGCTCGACGGGCGAGGCCGATTCAATGGAGATTGCGGGCGTAAGGACGCGTCGCGGACGACAGGGCGATCTCGTACGGTAATCCCACCCGGTATGTCTTGCCAGGGTCCGACTTCGAGGACCGCTCCTATTGCTTCGAACCAAGGACGCGATTTCCCGAACCGGGCTGCCGCACCAACCACCAACCTGCGCCAAGCTGCCCCAGCTTCCGCACTCGTTTCCACACGCGGTTCGCAGCACTGGAGCCCGCGGGCGGCCTGCTAGCTGGCCCGTTTCGAGTTGCAACGCAGGCCCCCCAGACCTATGCTAAAGTGTTTCCGTCCAACGCCCTGGGATAACTCTCCGTGGGGCGTGGCGACGCCGTTCCCGCCCGCAGCGAACCCGAGCAAGCGACCGAGACCGTGGCCAGCCCGACCGAACAAAAACAGGAGACGAGCGAAGGCCAATTGAAGCGCGGGGCCGACGTGGTCATCGAGTCGCTCCTGGCCCACGGCGTCGAGGTCGTGTTTGCCTACCCGGGCGGCGCGAGCATGGTGCTGCACCAATCGCTGATCCGCTACCAAGATCGCCTCCGCACGATCTTGCCCCGCCACGAACAGGGTGGCAGCTTCGCCGCGCAGGGCTACGCCCGCGCGACGGGCAAGCCCGGTATCTGCATGGCGACCAGCGGCCCCGGGGCGACCAACCTGGTCACCGCCATCGCCGATGCCAAGCTGGACAGCATTCCGATCATCGCCATCACCGGCCAGGTGAAGACGCACGTCATCGGCACCGACGCCTTTCAGGAAACGCCGATTGTCGAAGTTTGTCGCGGCATCACCAAGCATCACGCCCTGGTGACGGAGGTGGCCGACATCCCGCGGGTGATGAAGGAGGCCTTCTACGTGGCCACCACCGGTCGACCCGGTCCGGTGCTGATCGACATTCCCAAGGACGTGCAAGAAGCCCTCATCGTGCCCGATTTCGAGGTGGCGATGCAGTTGCCCGGTTACGAGGTGGAAGAACCGCGTTCGCATCCGGAGCAGGTCCGCCAGGTGGCCGCGGCGATCAAGCGGGCCCGGCGACCGATCATCTACTGCGGCGGCGGCATCATCTCGGCCGAGGCGAGCGACGACCTGCGCCAGTTGGCGAAGCAGACCGGCATTCCGGTGACGATGACCGTGATGGGACTGGGCGCGTTTCCCAACGCCGATCCGCAGTCGCTCGACATGCTCGGCATGCACGGCAGCGTCTATGCCAACTACGCGATCAACGAAGCCGATCTGATATTGGCGCTCGGCGTGCGATTCGACGATCGCGTGACCGGTAAGCTCTCGGAGTTTGCCAAGTACGCCAAGATCATCCACGTCGACATCGACGCTTCGGAACTGAACAAGAACAAGGTCGCGCACATTCCCATCTGCAGCGACGTGAAGTACTTCCTGGGCGAGCTGAACCAGATTGTCGAACCGCCGGACGACATGAGCGACTGGCTCGAGCAGTGCGCCACCTGGAAGCGGGAAGATCCCTACAAGTACGACCAGAACTACGACGGCATTCTGCAGCAGCACGCCATCTCCGAGCTGTCGCGGCTGACGCAGGATCGACACACCATCATCACGGTCGGCGTCGGTCAGCATCAGATGTGGGCCTCGCAGTTCTACCAGTTCCAGCGGCCGCGCACCTGGCAGTCGAGCAGCGGACTGGGCACGATGGGCTTCGGGCTGCCCGCGGCCATGGGGGCGCAGGTGGCCCATCCCGATGCCTTGGTCGTCGACATCGACGGCGACGGCAGCTTTCAGATGAACATCCAAGAGCTGGCCACCTGCCACTGCGAGAAACTGCCGGTCAAGGTGATGCTGCTCAACAACCAGCACCTCGGCATGGTCATGCAGTGGGAAGACCGCTTCATGAACGGCGTGCGGGCGCATACCTATCTCGGCCCGATCGATCGCGCCGAAGCGGTCGGCAACGGCGACGGTCCCTACGCGGCCGATCGCTATCCCGACTATGTGAACATCGCCAAGGGCTACGGTTGGGCCGCTTCGTCGGTGAGCCGCAAAGACGATCTCGTCGATGCGCTCACCGAGATGATCGACACCCGCGGGCCCTATCTGTTGGACGTCGAAGTGCCCTATCAGGAGCACGTGCTGCCGATGATTCCGGGCGGGGCCTCGATCAACGAGCTCATCAAAGAGTAAGCTCGTTCAGACCGTCGTCCTGTCCACATCGTAGTCCTGCCCAAACCTGCCCGTCGACCAGCAGCGCGGGGCGGGGGAGATTGGATCGTCGTTCCGGCGGTGCGGCCGCCGACACCTCGCCAGGAAAGCCTTCATGCTGCGACTCGCCCTGCACTGGCAAATCCTGATCACGATGATCATCGGGGCGGTCGTGGGCGCGGTGCTCAACCGCACGGTCGGCACCCATCGCACGGACGGGCTCGTCGAGATCGCCGAGAGCGGCACCGCCCAACTTCACGGCATGTCGAAATCGGCCGCGTATCGGGCGGGCACCGCCTGGTTCGACGACACACCGAGCCGCGTGTTGATCCAGATCAACGAGCAGGCGGCGGGGGCGGACAAATTCACGACCCGGCGGATCATCGTGCGCAGCGCGATGGCCCGCGCCGCGATCGACGAACAACTCTGGCCCGCCGTGCCGGCCCAGGCCGATCCGGATCTTCCCGTCGAGACCAAGAGCTATGCGACGATCAAAGAACTGCAGAAGCAGGACCCGGCGGCCTTTGTGCTGTTCCACTTCTACGGGCGGTCGTGGGGGCGAACCGTCGGCGACTACGCCCAGAAGATTGGCAACCTGTTCCTGCGGATGCTGAAGATGGTCAGCATTCCGCTGATCATTACCTCGCTGCTCACCGGCGTGATCGGCCTGGGCCAGACCGAACGGCTCGGGCGGATGTTCTCGCGAACGCTCTTCTACTACGTCAGCACCAGCCTGCTGGCGATCGTGACCGGCCTGATCATGGTGAACCTGATTCGGCCGGGGGTACAGCCCGCCGCGGCACCGGCCGCTGGCGAAGAGGTAGCCGAGGCGGAAGCCGCCGACGGGGTCGCCCGCGCTGCCGGTCCGGCCGGCAAGGTTCGCGAAGGAAAGGGTCTCGGCACGGTGTTGTTCGAGCAACTCGAGAAGATGATTCCGGACAATCCGTTCGACGCGGTGGTCGACGGCCTGTTCATCTCGATCATCGCCTTCACGCTGATCTTCGGCGTCTTCACGGTCCTCGAAGGAGGCCGCCACGCGCAAACGCTGGGCGAGCTCAGCGAAGCCGGCTTCCACGTGATGATGCGGATGACGATGGCCATCATCCGTCTGGCCCCGCTGGGCGTGCTGTTCCTGATGCTGGCGGTCACCGCCTCGCAGGGAATCGGGGTCTTCGAGTCGTTGGGCTACTACATGATCACGGTGGCCTGTGCCCTGGCATTTCACGCCGTGGTGACGATGCCGATGATCCTCAAATTCGTGGCCCGCACCGATCCGATCGGCTATGCCCGGGCGATGAGCCCGGCGCTGTTGACCGCGTTCAGTTCGGCCTCGAGCAACGCGACCTTGCCGCTGACGATGACCTGCTGCGAGCAGCGGGGCGGCATCAGCAATCGCACCACGTCGTTCGTGCTGCCGCTGGGGGCGACCGTGAACATGGACGGCACGGCGCTGTACGAGGTGGTGGCCGTGCTCTTCATCGCCCAGTTTTCCGGCTTCGAGCTGACCCTGATTCAGCAGATCATCGTCGCCATTACCGCGCTGTTGGCCAGCATCGGCGCGGCGGGCATTCCGCACGCCGGACTGGTGATGATGGTGATCATCTTGCAGGCGGTCGGCCTGCCGCTGGAGAGCCAGGGTTTGATCATCGCCGTCGACCGGGTGCTCGACATGTGCCGCACGTCGGTCAATGTCTGGAGCGACTCGTGCGGCTGTGCGGTGGTCGAGCGGATGGAAGGCCCGCCGGCAGCGGTGGCGTAAGCGCGCGGTGTTGCGCCACAGGACTGCCGTGTCGCGCGCTGGCGACGCGGCGAGTTTGGCAATACGACGTGGAAGACGTCTAAAAGGCGTAGCCGACCAGCGAGCCGTTGCGGACTACCGGATTGAGCCGACCGCTGCTGGAAGTCGAGACCGTCGTCAGTCGGGGCCGCTGGCGAAAGAGCGGATCTCGCGGGGCCTCCAACTGGACGTTCTCTCCCTGCGGCGGGACCGGCAACCCGTTGACCTTGGGCTGAATCGGCCTCACCTCCGCCGGGGCCTGCGGTTGGACCTCGACCGCCGGAGGGGCCGCGATCACCGTTTGGCAGGCCGGCACCGCGGCGACCGTGTAGATGGGGCTCGCCACGTAGTTGAAGGTGGCATACGGATAGCCGAAACCCCCGTAACCGAAGTAACCAAAATACCGCGGCCGATAGAAACCGGCATAGCGATAGAAGGGTCGCCACCCGTAGTAGCGCGAGCGGAAGCCGACGTAACGTCCGCCATAGAAGCCACGGCCGCGATAGAAGCCGTAACGGCGACCGGCGTAGAAACCCCGTCCGCCATAGAGACCGTAGCGGCGGCCCGCGTAGAAGCCGTAGCGGCGGCCACCGTAGAAACCCCGTCCGCCATAAAAGCCCCGGCCGCCATAGAAACCACGTCGACTCACGGTGCTGAAGCCGCCACGATAGCCGCTGAAGCCGCCCCGACTGAATCCACCCCGACTATAGCCGCCGCGAGCGGCACCACCTCGGCCACGCTGGGCTTCGGCCTCCGACGTCATGGCAAGAACAAAGATCGCCGAAACGGCGAACGTCGAGAGAGTGGCCAACTTCATGATTCACACTCCGCTTCATGATTCACACTCCGCTTCATGATTCACACTCCGCAGAAAAAGAGTGCATGCCCCCTTGAGCCACGAGACATGCGTGTGGCGGGACACGATCGCCGCCCTATATTCTCTGCCTTCTTGCGCTGCCGCACAATAGCTGGGCCAATCGAGGGGACTCAGCGAGGGGAGCCGCGGAGCCGAGTTGCAGACGGCCCCGCGTCATTCTCGGGCCGGATGGTGCCACCGCGACCTTACTACCTACCGGTCGAACCACCGCTTGATCGAATGGACCGTGGCCGCGCGGCCCGCCTGGGCAATCGCCGTGGTGAGCGGAATCTCCTTCGGACAAACGCTCACGCAGTTCTGCGCGTTGCCGCAAACCTGCACGCCACCCGGGGCGGTGAGGGCCTCGACCCGCTCGTCCGCGTTCATCTGGCCCGTCGGATTCTGGTTGAACAGAATCGCCTGGGCGATGGCATGCGGACCGACGAAGTTGCGATCGTAGGTGGCCGCCTGGCGAGCGGCGAACTGCTCGTCGGTCTCGTCGTCGCGCTGAATCAGCTCGATCTTGCGATACTGCGGACACGCGTCCAAGCAACAGCCGCAGCTCATGCACTGACTGTAGGGGTACGATTCCTGCTGCGCTTCGGGCGACTGTCGTGGCCCGGCGCCCATGTCGTGATAGCTATCGACCGGCACCCACGCCTTGACCTTTTCGAGGGCGCGAAACAGCCGCGAGCGGTCGACCATCAGGTCGCGAAGCACGGGGAACTTGGTCATCGGCCGCAGCTCGATTTCGGCCGGATTCTCTTCCAGCAAACGATCGACCAGCGCCGAGCAGGACTGCCGCACGCGACCGTTGACGACCATCGTGCAAGCGCCGCAGACTTCCTCCAGACAGTTGCAATCCCAGGCAACCGGGGTGACATCTTGCCCGTCGGCCGTGCGGGGTCGGGCCGCGATCCGCTGCAGCACCGAAATCACGTTCATGTCGGGTTCGTACGCGACGCGAAACCGCTCCCAGTAGCTGCGCTGCTGGGGAGCGGCCTGTCGCAGAACGCGAACCTCAACGTGCTCGGGGGATGTCTTCGACCTGGAAATCATGAATCCACCTCTTCGGCTCCGGAAGAACCGACGATCCTCAAGAACCGATAATCTTCGCGGCGGTTAACTCGCGGCCACCGTCTCCTTGGTGCCGGCTCCACTGCCGTTGCCGCTGACGTCGCCGGCTCGGCTGGCCAACCGCTCTTTCCAAACTTCTTCGATGACCTCCGCGCCGACCAGGCCGTAGAGCCGCGGACGCGGGGGAATCAACGTCGTATCGACCGGCTCGTAGCTGAGCCGCACCTCGCGACTGCTCGAGTCGTATTCGGCGATCGTCGACTTGAGCCACTTCTTCGTGTTCTCCTCGAAGCGATCGCACCAGGCCTCGGCCAGGCGGCGCTTCTCTTCCGGCGAGTCGGCCTCGATGCCCGGCATGGCAAAGGCGGGCTTGTAGTGGGCTCCCCGACACTCGTCGCGGGCCAGGGCCCCCTGCAAAATCGAAAGGGCCAACGGGAACATGTCGATCAGCGACTTGGTAAACACGACGTTCTGATTCGTCCAGTTGCCGGTATCCGAAAGGGCACAACGATCGGCGCGGTCGCGGAGCTGGTGCACCGTTTCGATCGCGCTGCGCAGATCGTCGTTGTCGCGAACGACCGTGGCCGCCCGCGTCATCAGGTTGCCCAACTCTTGATGGACCAGATACGGATTCTCTTTGCCGCTGCGGCGCTTCAAGAGGGCGTCGTGACGCTCTTGATGACGGCGACCTTCTTGCTCGAGCAGCGCGGGCGGAACTTCGCCGGTCGCTTCTCGCGTCTGGAAATAGCTGACCACCGAAGGGGCCACGTAGAGTCCGCTGAAGATGCAGCTCAACAGCGAATTCGCGCCGAGCCGGTTGCCACCATGGTACTGATAGTCGCACTCGCCGATGGCGAACAACCCGGGCACATTGGTTTGCTGGTTGCGAGGCGAGGCCGCCGTGAGGCCACCGTCGGCGGTCCGCTCGTAGTCGACCCACAGTCCGCCCATCGAATAGTGGACGGCGGGGAAGATCTTCATGGGCACCTCGCGCGGGTCGACGCCCTGGAACTTTTCGTAGATTTCCAAGATGCCGCCCAGCTTCGTGTCCAGCATCTCGCGGGGCAGGTGGGTAAGGTCGAGATAGACGCAGAGCCGCTCCGACTCGACGCTGAGACCTTCCTTGGTGCAGACGTTGAAGATCTCGCGGGTGGCGATGTCACGCGGCACCAGGTTGCCGTACTCGGGATAGCGATCTTCCAGGAAGTAGTAGCGCTCGCTCTCCGGAATTTGCGCGGCGGGTCGCGAATCTTGAGGCGTGCGGGGCACCCAGACCCGGCCCCCTTCGCCGCGGGCGCTCTCGCTCATCAACCGCAGCTTGTCGCTGCCTGGCACGGCGGTCGGGTGGACCTGAATGAACTCGCCGTTGGCATACTTCACGCCGACCTGAAAACAGCGGCTCGCCGCGCTGCCGTTACAGGCCATCGACATCGTCGAGCGACCGTAGATCAAACCGGGACCGCCCGAGGCGACAATCACCGCGTCGGCCGCCAGGGGGCGAATCTCCATCGAGACCAGATCCTGAATCACGCAGCCGCGACACTGGCCGCCTGCGTCGAGGATGGGGGCGAGGAAATCCCAGTACTCGTATTTCTTGATCAGGCCGGCCACCTCGTAGCGGCGCACCTGTTCGTCGAGCGCGTAGAGCAATTGCTGGCCCGTCGTGGCCCCGGCAAAGGCGGTCCGCTTGAAGAGCGTGCCGCCAAAGCGGCGGCGATCCAAGAAGCCCTCGGGCGTGCGGTTGAAGGTCACGCCGAGTCGATCCATCAGATCGATGATCTTCGGCGCCCAATAGGCCATCTCCTTCACCGGCGGCTGATGCTGGAGAAAGTCGCCGCCATAGACCGTGTCGTCGAAGTGAATCCACTCGTCGTCGCCGAGGGGCCGCGTCTGATCGTTTACCGAGTTGATGCCGCCCTGCGCGCAGACGCTGTGCGATCGCTTGACCGGCGTCAGACTGACCAGGTCGACGGCGACGCCCAACTCGGCCAACTTCATCGCGGCCGCCAAACCCGCCAAACCGCCCCCGATAACGACGACTTTCTGCTGTGCCATGGCTCTCTCGATCTCGTTCTTTCGCTGGTTCTCTTCAGGCTCGCCCGCGCCGGTCGCTGATCCGCCGCGTCAGCGAGGCGACCGCGCCGACGCCTGGTCGACGCTGGCCTCGCGACCGGGCTCCGCCTCGGACGGCTGGGCGCGTTTCTCTTCGTTGGGCTTCAAGATGCCCGCCTGCACGGCGGCGTTGTATTGCTGATCCTCGATCCGAATCGCTTCTTCGAGTGCCTCGCCACGACCCTGGGCCCACATGCCTTGCAGCGCGGCCAGACCGATGACGGCCAAACCGACGCCGAACACGGTGCAGACGGCGTTGGCCCGACGCTGGGCCGCGGGGCTCGTCCACGCACCCCAGGTGATGCCCATCGTCCAGATGCCGTTGGCCAGATGGAACACGCAGGCGAGCACGCCCACGACATAGGCCACGATCACCACGAAGCTCTGCAGGGCCAGGCCCGCGGTCGAGGCCGCGTTGTAGGGCTTGAACTGCGCCCCGCCGAGATTCTTGGCCACCCCGTCGATCCACCAGTCGGCGTGGATCCAGCCGTGCATGTGAAACACGTGCCAAACGATAAACAGGAACGCCAGCACGCCGGTGACCCGCTGCAGCACGTAACGGATGTTCGAGGCGTTGGGATAGCTGCTCGTGTTCGGCAATCCGCCGGCGATGATCACGATGCCGAAAATGCCGTGAAAGAAGATCGGAATGAAGATAAAGACCCACTCGACCAACGGCAGCAAGGCGTCGAGGCTATGGATCAGGTAGACGTTCTTCTGGAACGCCCCAGGCCCGTTCTGCACGCTCGAGTTTGTCAGCAAATGGACGATCATGAACGCGCCGACGGGAATCAGCCCGCTGAGCGAGTGCAGTCGGCGGAGTAGAAACTCGTGACGAACCAGCCAGGAATCGTTCGTTTCGCCAGCCACGGCTTTCCTTTCCCTCACGGCGGACCGCGGAATCGAATATCGCCGACGAGGCCACCCGGTCGGTTGATCATCCCAGGACCGGCTCGGCCACGAATTTCGTCGCCTCGACGGAATTCGTTGCGTCGACTCACGTTAAGTATAGGAAGACGGGCCCAGGTAGAAAGGGGAGCAGACCCCGCAACGCGTCCGCCTGAAAAGCGCCAAGAAAATACGGTGTCGGCGACTCGAACGAACCGCGCGCCGTGCGCACTGGTGGCCGTTCTCCGTGGGCGAGCCGGCGCGGCGGCGGCTCGCTGATCCCGCGGGCAGCCGGACCGATTCACCGTCGCGTCCGCCGGCTGCCCCCATGCCCCGCGACTGCCACGCTGCCCAACGCCGCCAAAGCGACCCACGGCTGCCAGGTAGCCCGGCCCCCTTCCAAGTAGCCCCGTAGCTGCCAAGTAGACAGTCGCCGCCTGCCATTTTGGTCAGCGAGCGGCCCGCACTCCTTCAGCTGGGGGGCGATCCGAGAGCCCGACTGGTCGCCCTCAATTGCCGCAGAGATCAACGGTTAGCACGTTTGCGCCCCCCGCGGCGGCCGGCTCGGTATCGGAATTGCACCAACCTTCCGTCTAACCTATCTTCTTCAGACGTATCGAGATCCGCCGCGGGAAGTCCCATGGTTGCCCAAACGCCCTCGATCCTGATCACCGACGACGACTTCCAGTTTCGCGAGACGCTGCGCGGGGTGCTGGAGCCGCAGGGATATCGCACCTTGCTGGCGGACGACGGTCTGGCCGCCTGTCGCATCGTGGAGAGCGACACGATCGACCTGGTGCTGCTCGACGTGCACATGCCGCGCCTCTCCGGCTTGGAGACGCTGCGCCGTGTGAAGCAGGTCCGCGCGGCGCTCCCCTGCATTCTCCTTTCCGCCCGCTGGGACGAGGCGCTTCGCGAAGAGGCGATCGCGGCCGATGCCTTCTCGCTGTTGACCAAACCGGTGACGCGTCTCGATTTGACGAGTGCCGTCGAGAGTGCGCTCGGACACACCGATCACGAGCAGGCGTTCGGGTCTGTTCAGGGCTAAACTCCGCACGCGCCGCCGGCCGATTCCCGCCCGACTTGCCAGACGGCGAACGAGCAAGCACGATGGCAAAGGTGCGCGTCCTCTACCAAGAGGCAACCATCGTCGCGGCCCGTACCAAGAATCTCCATGCCTGGAAACTCGCTCCACGAACTCTGCGTGCCACCATGACTTCGTCTTCATCGCACGACGAATCGCCATCGGCACTGCCGGTCGTGCGCCGCTTCCTGACGGCCACGCTCGCCGCAGGCGTGGTGGTGGCGATCGTGGTCACGGTGATCTATCGCCAGGATCTCGCCAGCCAGCAACAGCTACTCGAAGGCGCGGCGCGACGGGTGCTCGACTTGCAGTCCGAGTCGCTGCTGCTGGAACTGAGCGCGGTCGAGTCGGACCTCCGCTTTCTCGCCGGCCAGGAGACGCTCGAGCGCTTCGTATCCGGCGAGTCGGAATCGCAGGCGAGCGTCGAGCGGGAGTTCGCCAACTTCGCCGTCGAGAAGGGAGTCTATGACCAGATCCGCGTGCTCGACCTGGAGGGCCAGGAAGTGATCCGCGTGAATTATCGCCAGGGCGAAGCCGAGGTCGTGCCGCGCGACGATCTGCAAGCGAAGGCGAATCGCGACTACTTTCAGGCGGCCCTTCGCCTGGCCGACGAGGAGATCTACGTCTCGCCGTTCGACCTGAACGTCGAGCGCGGCAAGCTCGAGCGGCCCATCAAACCGGTGATTCGCTTTCTCGCTCCCGTGCTCGACCGAGGCGGAGCACGGCAGGGTTTTCTCGTGCTCAATTTCCTCGGCGCGCGATTGCTGGCCGAGCTGCAACAATTGGCCGGCGGCTTTCGCGGCGAAACAATGCTCGTCAGTGCCGCGGGCGAGTATCTCTCGGCCGCCGACCCGACGCGGGAATGGGGCTGGCTCATCGGTCACCAGCGGCGTTTCGCCAGCGATTTTCCGGCCGCGTGGGAGGCGAGCCAGGCAGCGCCGCCCGGAGACCCGGCCGCCGAGCCGGAGATACTCCGCGTTGCGGGCGACTTGTTCGCCATGCGTCGCGTCGCGCTGGGACATCCTGTGCGGGAAACGTCTTCTCCGTCCGACAACGCCCAACACGACGACAACTCGCTCCTCCTGATCGCCTACGTCTCGGCAGCCGATGCCACGGCACCGTCGGGCGGACTGCTGCGACAACTCGTCTTGCTGT
The DNA here is from genome assembly GCA_003389215.1 of Planctomycetota bacterium. Lineage (GTDB taxonomy): Bacteria > Planctomycetota > Planctomycetia > Pirellulales > UBA7805 > MB-PLM-2. Next base: position 18,067 of record QQVP01000036.1, read on the forward strand.
CGCTGTGCCTGCTGGTGGTCGTCGCCCTGTTGGCCTTCTACTGGGCGAGAACAAGTGTCGCCCGCGAGCGACAGGAACGGCAGATCGCCGACTCCGAGGCCCGGTTGCGACGGCTTTCCAGCCAGTTGTTGGCGGCTCAGGAGGACGAACGCCGCAATCTCTCGCGCGACTTGCACGACGACTTGGGGCAGCTGGCGACCGCGATCAGTCTCGACTTGCGATCGCTGCAGAAATCGAGCGCGGAGCTGGCGGAAAACGAGCTTCTGCAGCGGGCCCTTACCGAAACGGACGGCCTGCTGCGGAGCATGCACGAAATCGCCCGCCAGGTGCGACCCCGTGTGCTCGACGACTTGGGACTCCGCGACGCGGTCGAGAGCCTGCTCGACGAGTATGAGCAGAGAACCGGCATCCGCGTGGTGGCCGATCTGCAGATGGGCGAGACGAGCATCTCGCGGGTGATTGGTGAAAGCGTGTTCCGCATCGTTCAGGAGGCCCTGGCCAACGTCGCCAAGCATGCCCAGGCCGACGAGGCCGAGGTCGTGCTGGCCACGCGCGAGGGCGAGCTCCAGCTGCGCGTCCGCGACCGGGGCCGCGGCTTCGATCCGCAATCGCAGGTCGCCACCGGGCGGCTCGGCATTCTCGGCATGCGCGAGCGGGTCGAGCTACTCGGCGGCCGCTTTACGTTAGAATCGGCTGCGGCGGCCGGCACGACGATCGACGTCGTGATTCCGCTAAACTGACTCCGCTCAAGGATGCCGAGCCTTCGTAGCCTCGTTGCAAAATGTGATCGCATGTCGTCGAGCCCCTCCCCATCGCCGATTCGCGTCGTCTTGGCCGACGATCACGAGATGGTTCGCGAGGCTCTGGCCCGCATTCTTCAGGAGAGCGGCCGCATCGACATCGTGGCCCAGGCCCACGACGCCCCGGCCGTCATCGACGCGGTTCGCTCGACCGAACCCGACCTGGTGGTGCTCGACTACTCGCTGCCGACCAAGGACGCCCCGCAGACGATCGAACGACTGCTGCGGATTTCCAGCGAACTTAAGATTCTCGTGCTCACCGTCCACGAGAACATTCACTACGCGGTGCGCGTGCTCGAGGCGGGCGGGCACGGCTACCTGATCAAGTCGGCCGCCGTCGACGAGCTGGTCGAGGCCATCGACACCGTGCGGGCCGGGCGGATCTATCTCTCGGCCCAGGTCTCCGACGAGGTGCTCGCCCATCTGCGACAACCGAAGCGGCAGCGCGTGGGCCTCGAAGCCCTCTCGCCGCGGGAGTTCGACCTGCTCAAGCTGCTCGGAGCCGGCGAGAGTCTGCAAGCCAGCGCCGAACGAATGAAGATCAGCACCAGTACGGCCTCGACCTACCGCTCCCGCATCATGGAGAAGCTGAACCTGGGCAGTACCGCCGAGCTGATCCGTTTCGCCGTGGAAAACAAGTTGGGCGGCTGACACGAGTGGGCCGCCGCGAGCGAAACGCACGGACAGGGACGACGAGAGCAGCCCTGCCGGCCGACTTCACCACGGTCCGTTTTGTAGGATTTCAGCTACAAGAAATTGGCGACGGCGCTGACAGGTAACGCAGGTAAACGTGATCTAAAATCGCGTTTATCGGTGGTTTTTCCTGCTCTTCCGGGGTCGTCCCATGCTCGCCAAAGCCGAACTTTCGCTCCGCTCGCCCGTCTTTCTGCGTCTGGCCCTGGGCCTGGTCTACTTCCATTTCGGGCTGCTGAAGTTCTTTCCCGATCTGAGTCCCGCCGAGCTGATCGGCACACAGACCGTGATGTCGGTCTCGCTGCACTGGCTCGACGCCCACGCGGCACTGATCGCCTTGGCCATCCTGGAAACGGCCATTGGGCTGTCGCTGATCTTCAACCTGCTGCCGCGGATCACCTTCATGCTCTTCGTGCTGCACATGGTCGGCACCTTCATGCCGCTCTTCGTGCTGCCGGAGTTCACCTTCAAGATCGCTCCCTTCGCTCCCAACATGGAAGGGCAGTACATCTTCAAGAACATCGTCTTCTTGGCGGCCGGCTGGACCGTGCTCTATCCCCACGTCTTTGCCCGAGCCTCGGCCGGTGAGGAAGACGAGCGCGAGAGCTCCGCACCGGCCACCCCGCAGGTGGCGGCCCAAACCGCGGCCGTGTAAACGCCGATTCGTTTCCGTCGCTACGCGACACCTTTCAAACAACGTCCACCCCACTTCGGGTTCCTCCACTTCGAATCCCTACACTTGGCAACGCGGCTACACGCATGTCGACGACCTGGCGCAATATCTTGATGGCGGTTCTCCTGGTCCTGCTCACGGCCGGGGTGACGACAACCTACAACCACTATCGCGGCACCGGACTGAGCCGCGTTCCCGAGGCCCAACCGGGGCGCTTGGAAACGGCCCGATACGACTTGCCAGAACGTCCTGGTCACGACGCCGGCGGGCCGGTGGTCCGCCCGGTCGCGGCCAACGCGGCCCGACCCGAGGGCGAAGTGCCGGACGACAATCCGCTGGCCCAGTCGCCGCCCTTCGTGGCCGACAAGCTGTTGCTCTATCCCACGATCACCAAGGGCATGCGCACTCCCTTCGACCTGTGGCGCTACTACGGTCGCGGCCGGTCGTCGTTCGGTTCGCCGATACTGCCGATGCGGTTCGACCAGTGGGTCGAGTTTCACCGCAAGCAGAAGCCGAAACTGATGCGCGACGTCCGCGAATACATGGCCGGCCGCTTCGACTTCTCCGGACAGGCGATGCCGGGCGCCTACATGTCGGGCGGCAAGCCGATCATGCAGGGCCCCGTGGCCCGACTGCCCAAGGGTTTCGCCACGTTCGAGGAGCTGGCGGCCCTCAGCCCGGCGGAAATTCGGGAGCGAGACCTGTTTCCCTACAAGCCGCTGGCACACCCGCTGCAATCGACGGCTCACATGCTGTTCCCCGAGTCGTGGTTGAAGGCCCACCCCGAGCATCGCCGCATCGACGTCGACCTGGACTTCCCCGACACCTATCTGCCCGAGTTTCCCCCGCCGCTCTACCTGACGACCCATCTCGAATTGGGCGACGTGAGCGGCGGCCGCGAGATCACGCTGGAAAACTACTACGAGATCTTTGACGGGCTGCTTTCGCCCGAGCAGATGGAGGGCCTCAAGGAACTTCTGCGGCCCTCGCCCACCACCTGGTTCAACCACACCGATCACCGCATCACGGCGGCTCCCTCCAGCGGCGTCGCCTGTTTCGACTGCCACGTCAACGGGCACACCAACGGAGCGATCGAGCTCGGTCCCGACTCGCGGCCGAACATGGGACGGCTACGCGTCGACACGCCGACGATGCGGGGCAACTACAACCTGATGCAGCTCTCCTCGAAACGCTCGATCCGCAGCATGGACCACTTCGCCGAGGTGGAAGAGTATTTCGACGGCGATCCCGGTATGCAGCAGTCGATCGGTCCGCGAGCGGTGAAGCGGGAAGTGACCAATCGGATGGGCGACTTCAATTCGATCATCGACTATCCGCCGGCACCGAAGCTGAATCCGCTGATGCGGCTGATTCCCGAATTGGCCACCGAGCAGGAGCTGCGGGGCGAGCAACTGTTCCACGGCAAGGCCCAGTGCGCCAAGTGTCACAGCGGTCCGGCGTTCGTCGACGACTACATGCACGATCTCCGCGTCGAGCGGTTCTATGCCGGCCGGCCCGAGGGTCCGATCAAGACCTTCCCGCTGCGGGGTATCAAGGATTCGCCGCCCTATCTGCACGACGGCCGCTGCCCGACGCTCGACGACGTCGTCGAGTTCTTCGACCTGGTGTTGGAGCTCGATCTCTCGGCTCAAGAAAAAGACGACCTGGTCGCGTACCTGCTTTGCCTGTGAACGACGAGAGCATTTCTCAGATCGTTTGAGCGTCATCGGCGGATAGCGAGACAAGTTTGACAAGGAGACCGAAGCAGGCGAATCCAGGAGATTCGTCGATGCAGGTCGACGACGTCAAACGCGGTCGTAGCCCACCGAGACGCTCCAGGGAGATGAGAAGCGGTTTAGGACGCCAGCGGCAACTTGCGCAGCGTGCCGAGCGCCTCGTCGATCGAAATCGCCTGACGCCGACGCTCGAAGAAGACCGACACTTCGCGGTAGCCGACCGATGCGAGTAGCTCGAGCCCGCTCTCGAAGCGATCGGCAACCCGATCCGGTTCGTGCGCATCGGCCCCCAGCGTGACCGGAATCTCGCGAGCGCACATTTCGGCCAACATCCCAGGAAAGGGGTTCATCTCGGACACCACCTTCATCGCGCCCGAGGTGTTCAGCTCCATGGCCACGCCGGTGGCAGCGATGCGGTCGAGAGCCCGACAGATAATCGGCATGATCTCGGCCGGTCGCCAGGCGCAGGGCGTCTGGTTCTTGATCAGGTCGGGGTGCGCCAGGCAATCGAACAGCCGCGTCTCGGCCGCCTCCGCCAGAAAGTCGAAATAGACCTGCTGATTCTCCCGCGGATCGTCCTGCCAGAATTGGTGCTTGTACTCGGGCAATTGCGGATGGACGGAGCCGAGCACGTAGTGGAAGGGCAGGGCGTTGAGTTGATCTTCGACCCAGCGCTCGTAGCCGGGAAAGAAATCGGCCTCCAGACCCAGCCGCACGTCGACGTCATCGCCACACGCCTCGCGGGTCTCGTCCACCAGGGCCACGTACTCGTCGATCTGCTGCGGCGACATCCGCACGTGCGAGGCGAAGCCGTCCGGCATCGGGTTGTGGCAGGTCACGAACAAGCCCCGCAGGCCGCGCGCGCGGGCCACCTCGGCATACTCGCTCGGCGATCCGACGGCATGCTTGCAGAGCGGGGTGTGACTATGAGTTTCGTAGAGCACGTGATCGGTCGGCACGGGTCCCCTCCCTGCGGTCCGTGAATAACAACATCGAGGTCGGCCTGCCGGTGTTGTCCGGCGATCTTGTCTGCGGCGTTGCCCCGCGGTGCCTTCCTGCGGCGAGCGGTGCCGGCAGAATACCTGGCCGGCGGCGACCGACCGACAGCAGTTCGCCAAAGCAGCAGGCGAAAGGCACGTTCTTAACAGAAAATTCGCGCGGCCGCGACCGCCCTAACGATCCTTCCGCGGAATCGGGCGATAGGCCTGGCAATCGATCGAGTCGGCCTGCGGATGAGTGGCATGAATGTAGAAGGCGTCGAACATCACTTCCTTGACGAAGCGATAGTCGTGTTCGAGCAGTCGCTGGTGGGCGGCCTCGCTGGGACGTTCGACCGTCAGGCACAAGCAGGTGTAGCGATCCATGTCCCAGCCCCGCAGCACCCGCTCTTCCGCCCCTTCGACGTCGAGCGAAAGATAGTCGATCGTCGCGGGTGCCGACACCTCATCGAGCAGCGAAGTGAGCGTACGGGCCGGCACTTCGATGACCTCCGCCGCTTTGAGCTGTTCGCCCCGCAGCGCCTCGCTGTTGTCGGTATCCTCGGCCACGATGCCACCGAGACCGAGATTGTCGATGCGAAACGAAACCGCGCCCTCTTCCGCATCGACGGCGCAGGCAAAGGCCCGCGCTCGCCGCCGCGCGGCCAACTTGGGCACGAAGTAGGGATTCGGCTCGATCAGCATCCCGTCCCACTGGAAGTACTTTTCCAGGGCCCAGGTGTTGCTATGCGTGATGCCGTCCGAGGCGGCCAGATCGACGAAGTAGCCGCCCGACTTGTGACCGAGCGTCTCGAGCACCCAGCGATCCTGACCCTTCTGCGACTTGTACTTGGAGAGCCGCGACAGCAGAAAGCGGGTCGCCTTGCGCACGGCGGCCAGCGGCCCCTCGCGTCGCAACAGATTCATGGCCCGCGACCAAACCTTCGGCGAGGCTGACTGTTGCACGTTCATGGCGGGCGCGTCGTCCGTCGAGTTTGGTGAAGTTCGCAGCGGCGAAGACGAGGCAGCAAAGAAAACAGGGCAAAGACAACGGGAAACGATCGACGAGCGGACCGAGCCGTCCGCTTTATCGTAGCAGCCCGCCGGCACGCCCGCGAACGAGCCGCCTGGCTGGCCAAACCACCAAACGCCTACGCGCTCGAACGACCCAGCCGAAAGTCGAGCACGACCGGCAAGTGATCGGACGCGACCCGGGCCAGCTTGCTGCGCACGACGTGTACGCGTTTCACCCGCAGCTGGCCGCGGTAATAGAACTTATCGAGCGAGCCCATCGGCACCGTGGCGGGAAACGTGCGAAATCGCGAGATCGGATGGGTGACGTGGCGAAAGTCGTGCTCGGCCAGGGAACCGGCAGCCAGATTGTTGCGCCAGTCGTTGGTGTCGCCGGCCAGCAGGGTCGGCAGTTCGCCCCCTTCGCGAAATAACGCGTGCCCGAGCAGTCGATCGACCTGCCACCAACGTTCCTTTTCGGCCAGGCCCAGGTGCCAGTTCACCAGCCGCAGCGGTCCCTCGGGCGTGCGGATGACGGCGATCTGCGCCCCCCGCGGTTTCTTGACACCCATGCGCAGCGAGATGTGATGCTTCGACACCAGCGGCCACCGCGAAAGCAGCAAGTTGCCGTAGCCGCCCTCCTGATAGCGGACGTTCATCTGATAGAGCTGCACGGCAAAGTGAAAGGCGTCGCCCAGCAGCCGCGGCTGATCGTCGTAGCGAGCCCGTCGCCAACCGCGGACGACTTCCTGAAGACAAACCAGGTCGGCCTGCTCGTGCGCCAAGAGATCGATGATCCGCTGCAATCGATAGAGACGATCGCGGCCGCCGATGCCCTTGTGAATGTTGTAGCTGAGAATTCGCATCCGCGTGCCGGCAAACCGCCCGTGAGGTTGGCCGAAGATACCACAATTCCCGGTCGCTCACAGAGCCGGCACGTGCAGCGCGACTACTCGCCCGTCTCGCGGCGCTCCCGCTCCTCGACCTCGGTCGAGGCGGTCTCGCCCGTGGCGGCGGGCCGTTTCGGCTCGCTCTCGGTGCCGGGCACGATCTTCGGCTGCGGCGACGTGCGGTCGACGATCTCGCGAAGCTGTTCGGCGTCCATCGTCTCATCTTCGAGCAGTTGCTCCGAGATGGCGATCAGCGTGTCGCGACGCGTACTGAGGACGTGACGAACCTTGGCCAACCCGTCGTCGATGATGCGGCGCACCTCTTCGTCGATCTCGCGGGCCGTTTCCTCGCTGTGCATGCCGCCCGACGGCGGTTCGCCCGTGGGAATGAAGGCGTTCCGCCCGCTCTCGCGATAGTTCACCCGACCCAGGCCGCTCATGCCAAACTGCATGACCATACTGCGGGCGATTTCGGTGGCCCGTTCCAGATCGTTCTGGGCCCCCGTCGAGATGTCTTCGAAGATCAACTCTTCGGCAATCGTGCCGGCCAGGAGCACCTGGATGCGGCTTTCCAGCTCGCCCTGGGTCATCAGGAAGCGATCTTCCTCGGGCCGCTGCATCGTGTAGCCCAAGGCGGCCAGTCCGCGGGGAATGATCGAAATCTTGTGGACCGGATCGGTGTTCGGCAGGCTGTTGGCCACCAGGGCGTGACCCGCCTCGTGATAGGCGATCCGCTGCTTTTCGTCCTCGTGGATGATCCGCTGTTTCTTTTCCAAACCGGCAGTGACGCGCTCGACGCCCTCGTTGAACTCCTCCATGCCGACGGCGTCTTTGTTGTTGCGGGCCGCGAGCAAGGCCGCCTCGTTCACCAGGTTCGCCAGATCGGCCCCGCAGAAGCCCGAGGTAATCGCGGCGATCTTGGCCAGGTCGACTTCTTCGTCGAGCTTCACGCGCTTCACGTGCACTTTCAGAATCGCCTCGCGACCGCGGATGTCGGGCCGGTCGACCAACACGTGGCGATCGAAGCGACCCGGTCGCAGCAGCGCGGGATCGAGCGTTTCGGGTCGGTTCGTGGCGGCCAACACAATCACGCCCGAGTTGGAATCGAAACCGTCCATCTCGACCAACAGGGCGTTCAGCGTCTGCTCGCGTTCGTCGTGGCCGCCGACCATGCCGCTGCCGCGCGTCTTGCCGAGCGCGTCGAGCTCGTCGATGAACACGATGCAGGGCGACTTCTGCTCGGCCTGCTGAAACATGTCACGCACACGGGCCGCACCCACGCCGACGAACATCTCGACGAAGTCGGAGCCGGAGAGACTGAAGAAGGGCACGCCCGCTTCGCCGGCGACGCTTTTGGCGAGCAGGGTCTTTCCCGTACCCGGGGGTCCGACCAACAACACCCCGCGTGGAATTCGTCCGCCCAGGCGATGATACTTGTCGGCGCTGCGGAGGAACTCGACCACCTCGCGCAGTTCCTCAACCGCCTCGTCGACGCCGGCCACGTCGTCGAACGTGACACCGAGATCTTCCTGAGCGTAGAGTTTGGCTCGGCTGCGCCCGAAGGCCATCGGGGAGCCGGCCCCGCCCATCCGCCGCATCATGATGAAGATGAGCAGCACGAACAGGCCTGTGATGATCAACATCACTCCATAGGTTTCGAGAAAGCCGGGAGGATCGGCGTACTTCCAGTCTTGAATCGTCGACTTGTTGAGCAGGTCGCCGAGTCGGTCGTTGGGGCCCGGCTTGATGTTCGAGTAGAAGGGGACCGTGTCCGAATCTTCCTTCTTGGTCGAGGGCTGCAGCGTCTTGGGGTCGAGCTTCTGCTGATAGATCTTCCCGGTCACGCGGCCGCTCTGAGCAATGATGACCAGCTCGCTCGGCTTGCTGAAGCGATAGGTTTCCGACTTGCCGCTGGCGCCTTTCTTGACGCCGATGTCGATGTACTTTGGTCCCTTGGCATCGCGGTCGTACCTGGCCAACAAGGTCTCGAAATCACCCGCCCGGATCTCCACGCCGCTCTTCGGATAAAGCACCGCGTAGAGAAACAGGCTGACGATCGCCACGCCCATCAGGTAGAGCATCACCTGATTGCCGGCAGGTGCCGGCTTTTTGTCGCCCGATCGGCGTGAGGAGTCGCCTTGGCCTTCCATCGCAGATCTCGCTTCGTAAGAGAGTGGGGTCTGATGTGTCCCGGTCCGTCGAGTGTCGCGGGCCGTCCCACTGCCCAATGACGCAACAGGCGGCCGGAAAATTCACGGCCGCCTGCGGTAAGCTCAATTATACCGTAACGACGCCGGGGACGACGACAACCGGCCCCCTCGGCCAGGCTGAAATCGCCTTGTCGGCCCTCCGAAGCACTTTTAAAATGCCAGCAAGGTACGCGGTCATGCAGTTTCGTGACCCGTACAACTGCGCTAATCGTCGTAATCGCCGCCTGTCGCCCTCCAGACTCCCCCAAGAGACAGACCGTCGCGCTGCGGCCGATCTCGCCCTGTCCGCCGTCGATTGCCCTGTCGGCCGTCCCTTATTCCTGCGGACCTCGCCCGCTGCCTTCTCACCTGGCGCTTGCTCACTGAGCGAACGACGCGGATGTCGGATCAACAGAAATCGGATCAACGGAAGAACGTCGCCGTGCTCGGTTCGACCGGCAGCATCGGTCGCAGTGCGGCAGAAGTCTTCACCGCCTGTTCCGATCGTCTGCGTCCCGTTGCCCTGACAGCCCATCGCCGCGTCCCCGAGCTCGCCGAACAAGCCCGTCGACTGCAGCCGCGTTACGTCGTTATCAGTGACGAAGAGGCGGCCGCCGGTGTCGCTCGCCAGATGTTTCCGGCCGACACGCGGCTGCTCGTCGGCGAAGCGGGGCTGGCCCAAGTCGTCGCCCTGCCGGAAGTCGACGTCGTGCTAGCGGCCATCGTCGGACGCGCGGGTCTGGAGAGCACCTGGGCGGCGGTCGAAGCCGGCAAGACGATCGCCCTGGCCAACAAGGAAACGCTCGTCATGGCCGGCCCGCTGGTGACCAAGCTGGCCGAGCGGAGCGGCTCCGAGATCTTGCCGGTCGACAGCGAGCATAGCGCCGTGTTTCAGGCCCTCCGCAGCGGGCGCCGCCACGAAGTGCGTCGCATCATTCTGACCGCCAGCGGAGGGCCTTTCCTGAATTACACCTTGGCCGAACTGGCCGACGTCACCGTCGACGACGCCCTGGCCCATCCCACCTGGGATATGGGCCCCAAGATCACGGTCGACTCGGCCACGATGATGAACAAGGCCCTGGAAATCGTCGAGGCCCGCTGGCTCTTCGACCTGTCGCCCGAGCAGATCGACGTGGTCATTCATCCGCAGTCGATCGTCCATTCGCTGGTCGAATTCGTGGATGGCTCGGTCGTGGCCCAGATGAGCCCGCCCGACATGAAGCTGCCGATTCAGCATGCCCTGACCTGGCCCGATCGGATCGAGGGCGCGGCACCGCGTCTCGACTTGACCGACCCCGTCAGGCTAGACTTGCACCCTCCCGATCTGGACCGCTTCGAAGCACTGCGACTGGGCCACGAGGCGGCCCGCGCCGGCGGCACCGCGGGCGCCGTGCTCAACGCCGCCAACGAGGCGGCGGTGGCGGGCTTCCTGGCGGGCGACTTGCCGTTCGCCGAAATCACGACCGCCTGTCGGTCGGTTCTGGAACATCACGACTTCGACCCGGCGCCTTCGCTGGCCGATCTCTCGGCCATCGATCGTTGGGCTCGAGAGGAGGTCTCGCGTTGGGTATGCACTTGATCGCCGCCACCAGTTGGTTTGCCGATTGGTCGAACTGGTATGGCCTGTTCATGGCCATCCTGGGTCTCGGCTTCGTCATCTTCGTGCACGAGTTGGGTCACTTTCTGGTGGCCAAGGCGTGCGGCGTGAAGTGCGAAAAGTTCTACGTCGGTTTCGACGTCCCGATCAAACTCGGCTGGGGCAAATGGGCGATTCCGCTGCCCGCGTCGCTCTGGAAGAAACAGTGGGGCGAAACTGTCTACGGCATCGGCATCATCCCGCTGGGCGGCTACGTGAAGATGCTCGGCCAGGACGACAACCCGGCCCGCTATCGCGAGATGCAAGAGCGTTCGCGCATGAAGCAGCAAGCAGATGCGGATGCTGTGGATACGGACGCCGCGAGCGAAACGGCGGCCACCGCCGAGCAAAGCACCGCGAGCGGCCAGGCGTCGCCCGACGCGCCACAACCGTCGGGCGAAGATTCGCCAGCGGACGAGTTCGCTCTCGACCCTCGCAGCTATATGGCCAAGTCGGTGCCGGCCCGCATGGCGATCATCTCCGCCGGCGTGATCATGAACCTGATCTTCGCGGTCATCTTCGCGGCGACGGCGTACTACTTTGGTGCTCCCTATACCCCGACCTACATCGGCGGCACCACCCCCGGCAGCCCGGCCTGGGTCGAGAACCTGCCGCTGGGGGCCAAGATCATCCAGATCGGTGCCGACGGCCGCCGCAGCGAACACCTCCGCTACGGCATGGACCTGCGACAAACGGTGGCCCTCTGGGATGCCGGCAAGCCGCTCGATTTGGTCGTTCGCGATCGCGACGGCAACGAACAGAAATTCGCCGTCACACCACACGTGGTCGAGATCGAAGGGGAAGGGAAGATTTCGCAGATCGGGGTTGGGTCATCTCTCCAGGTCCGCCTCGCCGCACGCGACCCGATCCCCGCGGACTTGCCGGTATCTGCGGCCGACGCGACGCCGGCCTTTGCGCCTGCCGATTTGATCAAGCAGATCGTGGTCGGCGAGACGGTTTACCCGATCGAGGCCTTCGCCGACCTGCGGTCGGTGCGGGCCGCCCACGTTGACGACGAGCTGGTCTACGTTGTCGAGCGCGAAGTTGCGACCGAGGACGGCGGCGAGCCTGCGTCGCCCGCGACGGACGGTGAAGCAGACGAAGAGGTCCCGACCGAGTTGGTCCGCATCACGGTCGCCCCGCGCAAACGGCGGATGCTCGGCTTCGCGATCACGGCCGGCCCGATCGTGGCCATTCGCAAAGATTCGCCCGCCGAGCGCGCCGGCCTGCAAGTGGGCGACGTCATCAAACAAGTCAACGGCCAGGAGATCGACGATCCGCTCACACTTCCCGACGTGCTGCGGCGACTGGCCGGCGAGACCGTCACGCTCTCGGTCGAGCGTCGCGTAAAGAAAGAGACCGAAATTCTGCAGATCGACGTCGCCGCGGAGACCCCCCGCGCCTATTCCGTTACCCCCGCGTTCGACAAGCCGATCGGCGTCGAGGCGATTGGCGTCGCGATCGAACCGGTCAATATCGTTGCCAAGACCGTCCCCGGCACGGCCGCCGCCGAACATCTGCGACCGGGCGACGAGTTGTTGCAGGTCGAGATGGTCGGAGCGACCGAAGCGGCTCAAAAGAAACTCGACGCCCGTCGCAGCGAGCCACTCGACTTCGCAAAGCCGGGGCTCAACTGGGTGTTGGCCGATATCGCATTGCAGTCGAGTCCGCGAGACACGAACGTCCGCATCCTCTTCCGCCGCGACGGCGGCGACGTCACCGTTGAGCTGGAACCCCAGCTCTCGGACGAGTGGCACCTGCCCAACCGCGGCATCGTCCTGACCGAGCTCGAACACATTCACTACGCCGACGGCGTGCTCGATGCCTTCGCGCTCGGCTTGCGGCAAACCCGCGAAGACGCCCTGCGGGTGTTCGTCTTTCTGCGTAAGCTCGTCACGGGTCGCATCTCGCCGAATTTGCTCGGCGGTCCGATCACCATCGGCGCCGTCGCCACCAGCGAAGCGTCGCGTGACTTCTGCCGGCTGCTGTTATTCCTGACGCTGTTGAGCGCGAACCTGGCGGTGATCAACTTCATGCCGATTCCGGTGCTCGACGGCGGCCACATGGTGTTTCTCATTCTCGAGGCCATCTTCCGCCGACCGGTGAGCGAGCGGATCGTCATTCCGCTCACGTATCTCGGCCTATTCCTGATTCTCGGCCTGATGGTGTTCGTCTTCGGCCGCGACATCCAGCGGTTCATGTTCTGAACCGTTTCGCTATGTCCACGATGCCCCAGGCGATTTTGTTCGACGCGGTCGGCACCCTGTTGCGGCCGACGCCCTCGGTGGCCGAGGCCTATCACGCGGCCGGGCAGCGGCACGGAAGTCGGCTCACGGTTGCCGAGATCGGCGCGACATTCGACGATGCGGTAACCGCGTCGCTCGCGACCGATGAAGCTGCCGAACCTCATCGCACCAGCGAACCGCAAGAGCGCCAGCGCTGGCGGGCGATCGTCGATCACGTCTTTGTCGATCTAAAGGACGACGAGCCGGCGCGGGCCGCTATCTTCGAGGAACTCTGGCAACATTTCGCGTCGATCGAGAGTTGGTCGCTCTTCGCCGACGTCGAGCCCGTCTGGCAAGAATTGGCCGGTGCCGAGATCGTGCTGGGGGTCGCTTCGAACTTCGATGCCCGTCTGCGGACCATCGCCGCCGGATTGCCGCCGCTCGATCGCTGCGCGCATTGGTTCATCTCGTCCGAGGTCGGCTATCGCAAGCCGGCCCCCAACTTCTTCGCCCGCGCGGCCGACGCGCTGGGCCTGGCGGCGGAGCAAATACTGCTCGTCGGCGACGACGTCGAGAACGACTATCGGGCCGCCCGCGCCGCCGGTTGGCAGGCCCTGTTGATCGATCGCCGGGGCGACGCCGCGACGCGGCACGGGCTTCCCGAGCAACACGGGCTGCGGCGTCTGACCGAGGTGAGTCAGGTGCTAGCACTCGAGATCTGAGCGGGGCCGATCGGCGGGTCCGAAAGACGTGGCCTCGAGCGTATGCGGGAGATCTCGCGCGTCGGCCCGGTGCCGCGCGGCGGTTGGCCGCCGCGTCGCTATTGCCGCCATCGCCGCAATCGGGTTAGCATCTCGGTCGAGGGCACGACCTTACGTTCGCAAACGTCTGCCGAGCGCGTCGGCATGGAAAGGAATCCAAGACGTATGACTACCCGTCTCGCACAAATCGCCGAGTTGGTCGATGGCAAGCTCGTCGGCGATGGCACGCTGTCGATCGCCGGCGCCGCCACCCTGACCGCGGCCCAGCCCGGCGACGTCTCGTTTCTCGAAGACCCCGAGAACATTCGCCACCTGGAAGACACTTCGGCCTCGGCGCTGGTGGTGCCCCACGGCTTTCTGCCGCCCGGCTGGAACGTGATTCAGGTCGACGAGGTCCAAGCCTGCTTCGCCCGCATCGTCACCCACTTTCGCCCGCCGCGGCGCACGGGTCGCATCGGCGTCAGTCCGGCGGCCCACATCAGCCCCACCGCGCAGCTGGAAGATGACGTCGATATTCACCCCGGCGCGGTGGTCGGCGACGACGTCGTGATCGGCCGTGGCGCGACGATTCACGCCAACGTCGTGTTGATGGACGGCTGCCGGTTGGCCGAGAACGTCACGATTTTTCCCGGCGCGGTCCTCTACGAAGACACCATCGTCGGCCCACGCTCGATCATTCACGGCGGCGCGGTGCTGGGGGCCTACGGCTTTGGCTACGACTCGTCGAGCGGTCGCCACCAACTCTCGGCCCAGTTGGGGCACGTCGAGCTGGGAGCCGACGTCGAAGTGGGGGCCGGCACCACCATCGATCGCGGTACCTACGGACCGACGTCGATCGGCGAAGGCACCAAGATCGACAACCAGGTCATGATCGCCCACAACGTCCGCATCGGTCGCCACAACATGCTCTGTTCCCAGTCGGGCATTGCCGGCAGCAGCAGCACCGGCGACTACGTGGTGATGGCCGGCAAGGTCGGCGTCCGCGATCACGTGCACATCGGCGCGGGCGCCATACTCGGCGCGATGGCCGGCGTGATGAACGATATTCCGCCGGGCGAGGTGCATTACGGCATTCCCGCCACGCCCGAACGCGAACAGATGCTCAAGCAGGCCGCCCTGATCAAGCTTCCGCAGATGCGCAAGGAGTTCAAGGCCCTCCGCAAGCAGCTCGACGAACTGTCGCGCCGCCTCGACGGTTCCCCCGACGCGACCGGTGCGCCGCAGGAAGGCGATCCCTCGAGCGCCGCGGCCTGATTTCGTTCCGCGTGTTCGCCTTCGCTTCCCGCCCCCCAAGACGCCCCGCGATCCAGCTTCATGACGACCACTCACCACCTTGGCGACGCCACGACCGACGCCCCAGAACAACCGTCTCAACGCATCGGCCTGCTGGCCGCCTGGGGTCGCTATCCGATCGTGGTGGCCGAAGAACTCAAACGCCAGGGCCACCAGGTCTATTGTCTGGGCATTACGGGACTGGCCGACCCATCGCTGGCCGACATCTGCGACGACTTCCAGCCGATCGGCTGCGCCAAGCTGGGAGCCCAGATTCGCTACTTCCGTCGCCACGGCGTCCGCCGCGCGACGATGGCCGGTAAGATTCACAAGGTCGCCATGTTCCAGCCGTTTGCCGTCCTGCGGCATCTGCCCGACTGGCGCTGCCTGCGGGTTTACTATCCGCACTTCATCCTGGGCACCAAAGATCGCAAGGACGACACCCTCTTGGGCACGCTGGTGGGCGAGTATGCCAAGGACGGCATCGAGTTCGCACCCGCGACCGACTTCGCCCCGCAGCTGCTGATCAAGAAGGGCCAGCTCGTCGGTCGACGGCTTTCCAGTAGCCAGTGGTCGGACATCTGTCTCGGTTGGGAAATGGCCAAGAAGCTCGGCGAGCTGGACATCGGGCAGAGCGTGGCGGTCAAAGGCCGCGCCGTGTTGGCGGTCGAGGCCGTCGAGGGCACCGACGCCTGCATTCGCCGCGCCGGCGAGCTTTGTACCGCGGGCGGCTTCACCGTGGTGAAAGTCGCCAAGCCACGGCAGGACATGCGATTCGACGTGCCGGCCATCGGCCTCGGCACCATCGAGACGATCGCCGCGGCGGGCGGGTCGCTGCTGGCCGTCGAGGCGGATCGCACGATCGTCATCGACCAGGCCCGCGTGGTCGAGCTGGCCGCGACACGCAAGGTATCGATCGTGGCGGTGCACGACCCGGCCGTCGATCGCAACACGCGTCTGGCCGCTGCCTAGCGTTCTGGGCAGGACATCTCGAACGTGTCGTCGCGCTTCTCGCCGTCGCCTCTCCGTTCGCGTTCGCTACAATGGAAGGCGGCCCCGGCTGCTTTGCCGTGTCGTCCGCCGGTCCTCGGAGTCCCCGCTTATGCCTCGCCTGTTCACGCGCTCGCTGTTGGTCCTGTTGCTGCTAGCGATGCTTGGTGGTGCGACGTTTCTCGCTCGACCGCTCACGGCCGAAGACGCCGAAGGTGACGGCGACGACGCGATCCCTCCCGGTCCGAAAGTCTACATGGGCCGCGAGATCGCCCAGACGATGCACTATGCCGGCGCCCCGTGGCTGATTCGCGAGTCGCGCGAGCGCGAAGAGGAGTGCAGCACGCTGCTCGAACAGTTCGACATTCAGCCCGGCCAGATCATCTGCGACATGGGCTCGGGCAACGGCTTCTACACCCTGAAGATGGCCGCCCAGCTCGAAGGGCAGGGCCAGGTGCTGGCCGTCGACATCCAGCCTGAGATGCTGCGGCTGTTGCAGGCTCGTGCCCGGGCGGAAGAACTCGACTGCGGCGACGTCGTGCTCGAGCCGCCGGCCGATCGCGATTATGGCGAAGCGTTGATCGTGCCGATCATCGGCTCGCTCGTCGATCCCTACTTGCCCGAGGGCAAAGTCGATCTCTGCATCTGCGTCGATGTCTATCACGAGTTCTCGCATCCCGAGCAGATGCTGGCGGCGATTCGCAAGTCGCTCGCCCCGCAGGGTCGCCTGGTGCTGGTCGAGTTCCGCAGCGAAGATCCCAACGTGCCGATCAAGCCGCTGCACAAGATGAGCAAAGCCCAGGTGCTCAAGGAGCTGCTGCCGAACGGCTTCAAGCTGGTCGAACAGTACGACGAGCTGCCGTGGCAACACGTGATGTTCTTCGAGCGGGACGAAGCGTGGCAGCCCGAGGCGGCCACGGCGGCGGAAAACTCGTCGGATGATTCTAGCGACGAGTAGACGAGCGGGTGCCCTCTAGAGCACGTCCGCCAGCGCCGCGTCGATCGCAGTAAGGGCCTCGCCAATCGGCTGGCGAACCACGGCCGCGGCCAGGTCGTCCAGCGGTGTCGCCTCACGATTGATGATCACCAATCGTCCGCCTGCGCTGGCGGCCAGTTGCGGCAAACTCGCCGCCGGCTGCACGACCAAGGACGAGCCGATGGCAAAGAACAGATCGCTGTCGGTGGCCAGCGTCATCGCCCCTTCGAGCACCCGCTGATCGAGTGCCTGACCGAACGAGATCGTGGCGTGCTTCGTGCGATCGCTCCCGCACGCCTGGCAAAGCGGCACGGTCTCGGTCGCGACGAACTCTTCGACCAGCGGCCCGGCGGCGGTTCGCCAATTGCAATCCTGACAGACAATCTCGCGGGCCGTGCCGTGCAACTCCCAGACGGGATCGCTGCCGGCCAACTGGTGTAGCCCGTCGATGTTCTGCGTGATCATGCCGGCCAGGCGAGCCCGCGACTGCCAACGGGCGAGCACCTGGTGACCGGCGTTCGGCACCGCAGCGGCGAACTCGACGTGGGCCAGCGACTTCTGTCGCCAATACTCTTGTCGCGCCGCGGCGCTGGCCATGAATTCGTCGTAGAGCACCGGCTGGAACCGCGACCAGACTCCGCCCGGCGAGCGAAAGTCGGGGATGCCGCTCTCGGTGCTGATGCCGGCCCCGGTGAAGGCGACCGCGTGCTGGGCCTGGGCCAGCCACTCGGCGATCTGTGCGAAGATGTTCGACACGGGCGCTACTTCTCCGGCACGGCTTCGTGTTCCGTCGCCGCTGTGGACGTTGCGGAAGCTGCGGCCCCCGCGGCGTCGCGATCGTACTGACCAAGATGGGCGAGCACCGCTTCGGCCGCCCGCTCTCCCTCGGCAATGCACTGCGGCACTCCCACGCCACGCAGGGCATTGTTGGCCAGCTCCAAGCCCTCATGACGTGCCACACGCGTTTCGATCTCCTCGATGAGTCGACCGTGACCGACATGATACTGCGGCATCGATCCCGGCCATCGCACGACGCGGGCGATCTGCGGCTCGCCCCGCACGCCGTAGAGTTCGTCGAGCTGTGTGCGGGCCACCAGTTCCAGCCCTGCGTCGCTCTGTTCGAGAGCGGCTTCGTTGAGGGCCCCGCCGATGAAGACCCGCACGAGCAGGGCGTCATCGGGTGCCCGTGCGGGAAACTTGTTGCTGGCGAAACTGACCGCCAAGATCGGCCGCCCTTCAGTGCGGGGCACCACGACGCCAAACCCCTCGGGCAGCCGCGCGAGTTGATCGCGACGAAGACCCAAACAGACGATCGCGCAACCGGCATGCGGAATCTGGCCGAGTAAGCCAGCGACCGCGACGTCTGTCGCTTCGAGGAGCATCGCCGCCGTCGGGGCGGGGGTGGCCAGAATCACAGCGTCGTAGCTCGCGGTCCTCGCCTCGCCGGCCGCTTGGCACGACAGTTCCCAGGCCCCGCCTGCGTGCGCCAACTTCTCCACGCGCGAATTCAGTTGCACACAGCCGGGCGGCAAGCGGGAGGCGATCGTCTCGACGAGGCTCGCCGCACCGTCGCGCGGCGTGACGAATATGCCGTAGCGGGCCCCGCTCTCGACGCTCGACTGCCGACGCGCCCGGGCGGCAGCCATCGCGCCGCGCGTGAGGCTGCCGTAGCGGCGTTCCATCTCGACAAAGCGGGGCAGGGTGGCGGCGATGCTCAACTTCGTCGCGTCCGCGCTGTAGATGCCGGCGACCAGCGGTTCGACCAGCCGCTCGAAGGCCTCACGACCGAGGCGACGAATGGCGAATTCGGCCAGCGACTCCTCCGGTTCGTCGTCGCCGCGGCGCGGCACGAATCGCTCGCAGGCCAGTCGCAGCCGCCCACGCAGACTCAACAGCGGCGAGGTGAGAATCGGCCATAGCTGACTCGGTGCCATCAACGTGAACCCGGCCGGCACCGGGTGCAGGCGTCCGTCGTGCAGCACATAGGCGCGACGTTGCGACGGCTCGGTGCCGATCAGCGACTCGCGGATGCCGAGCCGCTCGGCAAGCCGCAACACCGCGGGCGGATCGGTCAAGTAGTTGTCGGCCGCCTCTTCGATCAGATACCCGTCGTCGTAGATCGTGCCCAAGATGCCCCCGAGCCGCTCGCCCGCCTCGAACAAAGTCAGCTCGACCTGCGGCGCGAGTTCGGCAATGCGAAACGCCGCGGCGAGGCCGCTGATGCCCCCGCCAATGACAGCGATGCGACGGGTTGTGGATTCGGGTGAGCTCATCTTGGGCGTCGATGACTGCGCGGACACAACGTTCACCGTGCCCAATCTAGTACGAGGTCAACGGCGGGCAATGCTTAGTAGCCCGCTTGCTGGATCACATTCGCCGGACAACCACACCGGTTCAGAAAGGCTGGAAATTCCAAGTCAATGTGTTCGTTGCAGCGGCGGACCAAGAACTCGACGTCGCGTACGATTCGAGAATCGCGCGGACCGGGAACTTGATGTCATACAGAAACTCCGGGAGCTGCATGGCGTCATGCCGCTGCTTCGCGATGATCGTGGCCGCGACGACGTCGGTGTAGGCGTCGGAGAAGTACGCGTCGAGAGCACCGACCGCGAACATCCAGGCGCTGCGAAGGATGTCGCTGCGCAGCATCTCCCCTTCGGGCAGCGTTTCGGCATGAGCGATCAGCGCCCGCGCCCGCGCGACGTCCTCGTCGAAGTGCTGAAGCGCGGTCTGAGGCATGATCCATCTTGGCGAGCTACGAAGTCCACCTATCTACAGCGTGACTAGGCCGCCGTTTCTCCTTCGACGAAATGTAGCTGACGGTCTTCCTCGTCGAAGTACACCTGTCGATCACGCGGAAACACGACGTTCCACAGATCAACCACCTCCTCGGGCTCGAGTCCCCCATGAATATGTTCCACGACCAACTCAATCAATCGGTGGACATCATCGTAGGCCTCTTCCTCGGTAGCAGGATCGTCCGGGAAGACCTCGTTGTAGGTCTCCAGAATGGCGTCCGCGTCCATCTCTTCGACTTGATGGGTCAGCTTTTCAATCGCTTCCGCGACGGCAAGTACCGGCATGAACTGATTACCTCCGGCAGGACAACGAACTACGCATTACCTCCATTTTACACGGTCGCAAGTAGCTAGCTAGTTGCACGAGTGCGTCCGTCACGATTTCTCGTTGTTTCTACACATTGTGAACAGA
Organism: Planctomycetota bacterium; assembly: GCA_003389215.1. Taxonomy (GTDB): domain Bacteria; phylum Planctomycetota; class Planctomycetia; order Pirellulales; family UBA7805; genus MB-PLM-2. The sequence goes on from QQVP01000036.1 coordinate 38,106, forward strand.
TACACACACGGACAACCTGAGATTTGTCGATACTCCCGTTACTCGATCGTGCCGCCGGCGCCCCTGGCCAAACCTGCAAGCTTGGCCACGCGGGCGCGTATGGCGACAGGGCGCATCTGGCCAACAAGGAACCAAGAGCAGCAGCATGTCCCCGCGAAATCGCGCCTCCCGCCCGACACTTTGGCTCGGGCTCATCTGCATCGCCCTCGTGACGGCAATCGGCAGTGGCTGTGCCGCACCGCGCGGACAATGGCCCTGGTCGGCAGCCACGGCGACCACCGCGGCCAGTTCCGCGCCGACCCCGCCCGTCTATCCCTACGCCAGCCGTAGCCCGAGCCACGGGCAGGCCCCCGCGTACGGGCAAGCCGCCACCTACGGACAAACGATGCCGTACGGGCAGGCCCCCGCGGATCCGCAGACCGGTCCTTACGGACAGGCGCTCGCGGCGTCCTATCCGCCGGTAGCTCCCGCGGCCTATAGCGCGCCCGCGATGCCGTCGCCGTACGGGCCGGGACCAGGTGCCGCACCGGGCAGCACTCGTCCGTCAGAATCCGCGACGCCCTATTTCATCGGCACGCCCGCGGCGGGACAGTATTCGTCCGCTTCCGTCTCGAATGGGTCGGCCGCGCCGAAGCGGTCGCTGTTCGGATCGCCCGCGCGGGGCCGCGCGGCTTCGCCTTGCTGAGGCTCCTAGGGCCTGCGGCATCGTGCATGCCGGATCATTGCGAGATGGGCAATTCCCGCCACGCGGCCCTTTGGGTCGCGTTTTTCTTTGCGCCGCTGCTTGCCCCGCCGATCGAGCCGGGCGATCGCCATTCGCGTCCGGCTGTGACGATTGTGCCGGATCGAACATCCCGCGGTTGCCAAAAAGCAACCTGCCGCGAGGCGTTTTCGCGTCAGCGACCCTGAGGCGTGGTACTTTTTCGATGGTGGGGTAGCTGCCCACCATGGCGAGACGCTCGCCCAGGATCACGTCCTCTCGCGCGAGAGAGGGGCCACGAAGGCCGGATCATTCCGGTGCGGAATGTTGCTATGGAACGAGTGCGCAGGGGCCGCATGATGCGCGCGCCGAGATTCTACGTCTCGGTCTTCTTGATCTGCGCGCTGCTGGTCGGCTGCCGTAGCCGCAGCTTCTACTCGCCCGCTCCGCCCGCGGCACTTTCCGGTGCCCCCACGGCGACCTTGCCCACCGTACCGACGTTTGCCGCGCCCGGCCTCGCACCGACGGGCACGGCCTTCGATCCCTTGGCCCCGGTTCTGCCCGGCACTCCGCCGGTCAATGTCGCGCCGCCCGGCGGCGTCCGTACGCCGCTTCCACCGGTGGTCGGCGACCCGACCGCCCCGGCCTTGCCCGCGGCACCCGTCGCCCCCGTGGTCCCCGCTCCTGCCGCCGCACCAAGCCTGCCGGTCGCGCCCGGCGTGGCTCCGTTCTTTGGCGCGGGCATCCCCGTCGCGGCAGCGGGACCGCCCCTTTCGGCACCGCCGGTGATCGCGCCGACCATCAGCAGCGCCAGTTTGACCGTCTCGCCTTCGCGCATTGTCGCGCCGGTCGGCAGCGAAGTGGTGTTGCTGGCCACCGTGACCGCCGCCGACGGTCGACCGGCTATCGACGAGCGGGTCGAGTGGATGCTCTCGCCCGACAGTTCCGGACAGTTGATCGCCGTCGGCGAGCGCGGCGGGTGGCGGTGGCTCCGCAAGCTGCACGACGCGCCGCGGAAGATCGACAATCGCTATGCGATCAGCGCCACCTCGACGCGCGGTTCCACGCTGCGTCGCGGCACCGGCATGATTGCCGATGACGTCGCCATCGGACCGGGGCAGACGTGGGTCTCGCTCAGCTCGCCAACCGACGGCGTCAGTCACGTCACGGCCTTTGCCCCGTCGGTCGACAACTGGGGAGCCCGCCAACAGTCGGCGGCCATCTACTGGATCGACGCTCAATTCAGCTTTCCCGCTCCGGCGATCGCCCCGGTCGGCACGCGTCAGCCGCTAACGACCAGCGTCGTGCGGGTCAGCGACGGTTCGCCGGTCGAGGGCTGGATCGTGCGCTATGAAATCACCAGCAGCGACGGCGCGGCGCTGGCACCCGACGGCTCGCGAGCGGTCGAGGTGCTCACCAGCGCCGAAGGGACCGCCACCGTCGAGGTCTATCAACAACAATCGACCAGCGCCACCACGCAGGTGGCCATGCAATTGATTCGTCCCGGTCTGCCGGGCCGGCCCGGCGATCGTCGCCTGGCCATCGGCAGCGGTGCCACGACGATCACCTGGACCGCGGCCGAAGCGGCGTTGCGGGTCACCGGCCCCTCGCGCTCGGAAGTGGGAGCGACCGCCAAGTTCCGCATCGAGGTCGCCAACCCGGGCGGGCTGCCGGTCGATGGGGCCACCGTCACGGCCCAGCTGCCGCGCGACATGACATTTCAACGGAGCAACCGCCAGGCGAACCAGGCGGGAGGCGGCTTGCAGTGGCAGCTCGGCACGCTGGCCCCCGGCAGCTCGACGACGATCGAAGTCGACTTCCGCTGCGAGCGAGCCGGCATGTCCGAGTTCTGCGCCGAACTGACCAGTTCCAGCGGACCGGCGGCTCGCGAGTGTGCCGCGGTCGACGTGGCGGCGACCGCCGCGCTCGACGTCGTCATCAGCGGGCCGGCCACCGCCTCGATCGGCGACGAGATTACCTACAACATACGACTCACCAATCGCGGCGCCACCGACATCACCGGGCTGGAAGTTCTCGACACCTTCGACGACGGGCTGGAGCACGTCGGCAGCCCGGTCGGCAGCCGGCAGCTTACCAGCGGACGCATGGAAACCCTGCGAGCCGGCACCACCAACGACCAGCTCAATCTCACCTTCCGCGTCGCCAAGGCGGGCAACCTTTGTCAAACGATCGCCGTGCGGATTGACGGCAGCACCGTGAAGGAAGAGCGGAAGTGCGTCATGGTGAGCGAGGGGCCGGCCACCGTCGCACCGGGTCTGGACGTCAACAGTGCCGGACCGCGGACGCGCAAAATTGGCGAAATGGCCCGCTTCGAAACGCGGCTGCGCAACACGGGCGACGTGACGCTGGAGAACGTGCGAATCGAAATCGACTTCGAGCCGACGCTGCTGCCCCGCAAGGCCTCCGGAGGTTTCTCCCGCGAGGCGGGCCGGCTGGTGTGGCGGATCGGCCGCTTCACCGTCGGCCAGACCGAAGAGATTCTGATCGATGCGGAATGCCTCGATCTCGACGAGAATGCCTGCATGAACGTCAACGTGGTGGCCGACCCGAACGTCGTGGTCACTTCGCAGGCCTGCGTCAGTATCGAAGTGCCAGCGCCGGGCAACGGACTTGGTGGCCCGCTCGATGGCGGCCCGAATGGCGGCTTCGATCCCGGACCTGGCGGCGGCCTGGTCGCGGAGATTCTGGAGTTCGACGACGAGGTGCCGGTCGGCGGGGAGATCACCTACGAGGTGCGGATCCGCAACAACAGCGGCGCGGCCGACAACAACGTCGTGCTCGAGATCGTCGTGCCCGCCGGACTCGCGCCGCTGCGGGTCGAACAGGCCCCGTCGGTGAATCACACCATCGACGGGCAGCGCATCCGCTTCGCGCCGGTGCAGGTCATTCGCGGCCGCAGCGAAGAAGACCAGGATGTGCTCGCTTACCGCATCGTGTTGCGGGCCAATAAGCCGGGCAGCTACCGGGTCGAAGCCCTGGTTCGCAGCGATCGCGAAACGACACCCCGCGTCGTGCAGAGCGACACGACCGTCTTCGGCAACTAGGCGTCTTCGGCAACCAGGCGTCTTCGGCAACCAGGTGCGGACTTGCCAGGGGCCACTCGGACGGGGCGTAGCGCGCAGGTTGCCGCTGCGGCGAAATCTCTGCCGAGGGGCTGGCTGACTCTGGCCGTCCGCGATTACCATGAGCGGTGCGTGCTACGGTTTCTGCCATCGACGCCAACTTCCTGGGAGACCGCACTATGTCGGCTTCATATCTTTCGCCACGTGGGACCCGTGTGCTGCCCATCGTCACTCTCGCGCTGCTCACCCTCTCCGGCTGCAACTTCGATCCTGCGACCACGGTCAACATCGAGGTTAGCGGGGTCACCGCGAGCGAACAGAGCGAGCGGATCACCGAAGCGCTCAAGGGCATGACGGACGGTGGCGGTCACAAGATGACTTCGTCCCGCTCGGGCGAAGTGCTCTCGGTGCGTCTCTCGCCGGTGAGCGACGTCGAGGCCTTCTCGAAGAAGATCAACTTCGGCGAGGTGACCGAAGTCGTCGATCGCACGGTCAAGGTGAAGTACGTGCCGTGATGCCTGGCCGCCACAAAGCGGCCCTTATTGACTATCGGAGTCGACTCCGTAGTAGCCGGCGACTTGCAGGCCGGTCTGGCGACGCACGCGTGCAACCAGATCGTCAACCTCGACGTCGGTCAGCGGTTTGACGAAGCTCTCGGCCGGTTGCCGGGCGACCGTGTAGATCTGCACCAACTCGAGCGTCCCGCCGGCGGCCGCGATCTCGTTGAGCCGGGTGCAGAAGGCCTCCAACTCGGCGTCGCTCGGTGGCTCGCCCTTGATTCGCATGAAGAGGGCCTGGATAACCAGCGGGCGAACGCGAGCCGCGGCCGTGATGTTGTCGAGCACCTGGCGGAAGGGAATCTTCGTCCGCTCGACGAGTTGGTAGTACGCTTCCGAGCCCGCCTCGAGCTTCGCCCAGATTTCGCCGTCATGCGCATCGAGCGTGGCCAGCCCCCGTTCGACATGCGGACGATGGAACATGCTGGCATTGGTGATCAGCACCATCTTCAGCGGCGGCTCGTCGGGGCGCTCCGCGTCAAAATCCCGCTTGAGCTCGGCGCATTGCTCCATCAGCTCGTCAAAGTTCTGATACGTCGTCGGCTCGCCGTCGCCCGAGAAGGCGATGTCGTTGACGCGCTGCAGCGCCGCGGGCGTGTCGCGGAACTTGGGCGTGCGAAAGATGTCGCCGCTGGCGCACAAGGCGAGCATGGCCCGCAGCTCTTCGAGCAAGGCCTCGGTTTCGACAAAGCGGGTTTCGCTCTCGCTGCGGCGATCGACCTGGCAATAGATGCAGTCGAAGTTGCAAACCTTGTCGGGGTTCAGGTTGACGCCAATCGACAGTCCGCCGCTGCGCCGGCTGAGCACCGGATAGACAAAGCGGTTGGCCTCGAAGGCCCTTTCGTGCTGGGTGTAGAGATCGCTGACGGTCATAACCTGGCGTGCTTCGGAGCGCGTGCGGAGTCGTTCGCCACCGCATTATAGACGTTGCGCCGCGCCAGAGACGATCGACGCGACGCTTGTGTAACTCGCCGTGCGACGGCTGTGATTTCGGGGACTTACCGGGTCGTTCGCGAAAAGAACTCGCTGCGGTTGAGCACCTGGGTGACGCCCTCGACGATTTCCAGCCGGATCGGATCATTGCCCGAGAGCTCGACGATTCGATGGGCCAGCAATTCGGAATGGGAAACGACCCACAGTTGCGAGTGCCGCGAAGCCTGGACAATGAGGTGGGCGAGCGCGTCGATCAAGTCGGGGTGCAAACTGGTTTCGGGCTCGTTGAGGGCAATCAGACTGGGCGGTCGCGGGCTCGATAGCGCCGCGAGGAGATAGAGGTATCGCAGGGTTCCATCCGAAAACTCGCGCGCCTCGAGTTCTCGACGCATGCCCGGCATGTTGAGTCGGATCGCCATACGACACTGCTTGTCGACGTCGATCCGCAAGGCCGCGCCGGGCAGGGCGCGATCGATCGCCTCGTTCATCGCATCCGCGTCGCCGAGTTCCGAAATCGTTTGCAAGGCAGCGGCCAGATCGTGGCCGTCGTGGCTCAACACGGGTGTCGAAATTCCCAGCGCGGGCCGCCGTGCCACGGCCGCGTCGTCTGTGGCGAAATAATGGTAGAACCGCCAATCGTTCATCTCGTGCCTTACGGCGCTCAGCTCGGGATATAGATGCGGTTCCCGGATTTGCGACAGCAGCGACTCGGACGTCGTCAAAGCGAGCGGGAACTTGACCACCCGACCGTCCAGGTCGCGGACCGTTGCCGAGGGGCCTTTGCGCTGAAGCAAGTAAACCTTGCGTCCGCTCTCGTCCGAGAACCAAATGTTCTCTTGCTTGATCTCCGGGTCCAAAGCGAAGGCCGAGTCCGAGGGCTGCGGCAATCCGCAGCTCAGCTCATACGAGACTTCGTCCAGCTCGACCCCCAAAGTAAGACGCGTCGGACCTCGACCGCGCTCGCCGCCCCACAAAACCGACGGCATCCCGCCCTCGCCAGCCAGGGCGGGCGTAAAGCGGCCGTTCACCGACTCGGACAGCAGGTACATCGAGCGATACAGATTGCTCTTGCCGCTGCCGTTGGGCCCGACGATGACGTTGATGCGCCCCAGAGACAGCCTTAACCGCTTGATCGATCGGTAACCGTCGACCGTAATGCTGCGGACGGACATGGGCGTCTCACCATCAAGAAGATTCGTGGGATCGGCACCGCCCCGCGCTCGCCCGGTCAGTGGCAACGTTCAACCCCACACGCGTTCGAGATCGCGTGGACGAAGAAGACCCGAAGCAGCCCGACCCGACCCGCACTCAGATCTTACGCAGCACCGAGAACTCGTCCAGCGTCACGGTGGTCAACTCGCCCCCGTCGCGCTCGAGCACCAGCACGTCGGAATACACCTTGTCGTCGACGTTTCGCTGATAATGCAGGCCGTGGCGACGACGTTCCGCCAGGACCACCGTGCCAGTCGTGCGGGTTTGCCACGTCTTGCTGCTGCCGATCTTCACCTCGTGCAGCAGCTCGACCCGGTCGCCCGGCTCCAGCTCGGAGAAAACGCGTAGCGTGGCGGCTTGTGTCGACGTGGCGGTCACATCATGTCTCCGCGGGGTTCCCGAGATATTGTAGTCGACAAGCCGGCATCGCCAGGCAGGACCTAAGCTTCCTTGGCGTCGATCCAGGGCATCAGGCTCCGCAAGTGCTTGCCGACCTGTTCGATCGGGTGCTCGCGATCGCGGGCCTTCATCGCTTTGAATTTTTCCGCGCCGGCCTTGTTCTCGTCAATCCATTCTTTGGCAAAACTGCCGTCGCGAATCTCGGCCAGGATCTTCTTCATCTCGGCCTTGGTCTGTTCGGTGATGATGCGATCGCCGCGGGTGTAGTCGCCAAACTCGGCCGTGTTCGAAACGCTGTAACGCATGTAGTTCAAGCCGCCCTGGTAGAACAGGTCGACGATCAGCTTCAGCTCGTGCATGCACTCGAAGTAGGCCATCTCGGGCTGGTAACCCGCCTCGACCAGCGTCTCGAAGCCCGCCTTCACCAGCGCGCTCACTCCGCCGCAGAGCACCGTCTGCTCGCCGAAGAGATCGGTCTCCGTCTCTTCGGCAATCGTCGTTTCAATCACCCCGGCTCGCGTGCCGCCAATTCCCTTAGCATAAGCGAGGCCGAGCTGGCGGGTCGTGTCGCTGGAACCGTCGCCCACGGCGATCAAGCAGGGCACGCCGCCGCCACGTTCGAACTCGCTCCGCACCAGGTGGCCGGGACCCTTGGGGGCCACCAGCAACGTGGCCACGCCCTCGGGCGCCTTCACCTGGCCAAAGTGCACGTTGAATCCGTGCGAACACATCAGCACGTTGCCGGGCGAAAGCTGATCGCGAATGTGCGCCGCGTAGACGTCCCCTTGCACCTCGTCGGGCAAGAGAATGTTCACCAGGTCGGCGGCCGCCGTCGCCTCTTCCAGCGGCAGCGGATCGAAGCCGTGGCTCTTGGCCAGTTCGAAATTGGCGCTGCCGGGCCGCTGACCGACGACCACCTTCAGTCCGCTGTCGCGAAGATTCTGCGCGTGGGCGTGGCCTTGGCTGCCATAGCCGAGGATGGCGATCGTCTTGTCGGCCAACAGTCCCAGATCGGCGTCGTTGTCGTAGTAGATCGTAGCCGGCATGATGCGCTTGCCCTTGGGGGTTGGTTTGCCTGGTTGGTTGGTTGTGCCTGGTTGAAATTGCCCGGCTTCGCGGCGTCGGCTATCTGGTCGCCGCGCGCGCGGGTTATTCTGCTTTGCGAATTCCGCCTTTGTCTTCGCCGCTGACCCGCGAGATGCCGCGGACCATGGCGATCCGCCCGGTGCGCACCAGCTCGACAATGCCGAACGGTCGCACCATGTCGATGAAGGCCTCCAGCTTGCTCTCCTGGCCGGAGATTTCCACCATCACCTGGTCCGGCGCGACGTCGACAATGCGACCGCGAAAAATCTCGACCAGCTCGCGAATATCGCTCCGCACGCCCTCGGGAGCCTGCACCTTGACGAGCATGAGATCGCGTTCGACAAAGTCCTGCGAGCTGATGTCGTCGACCCGCACGACGGTGACGATCTTCTGCAGTTGTTTGCGCACCTGTTCGAACAGGGCGTCGTCGCCGAACACGACGAAGGTCATCCGCGACAGGTCGGGGTTCTCCGTTTCGCCGACGGCCAGCGAGTCGATATTGTAACCGCGCGAGGCGAGCATCCCCGCCACGTGCGAAAGCACGCCGGGAACGTTTTGCACCAAAGCGGAAAGTACGTGCCGCATGCCGACAGGCTCCGCGGAAGATCGCCGCACAGAGAACCCTGCGGCGGACGGGGAAACCCTGCGGCGGACCGGGACAAACCCGGATCATATCGCCCCGCGCCACGTCGCGCCAAGTCAGCCGGGCCGCGCCGCAGGCCGCGCAGCGACGCTTGAGCCGGCTCCGCGACCCTGTTAGCCTGACAAGTTTGGCACCCACTTCAAGATGCTCAGTAAGTCGTTCGCGATGATCGAAGCGACCGCCCACAGCCCTCGCCAGCGCGGCGACGAAGTCATTCGCATTCGCGGGGCACGCGAACACAATCTGCAGAACATCGATCTCGACATCCCCCGCGACCGGCTCGTCGTAATCACCGGACCAAGCGGTTGCGGCAAGAGCTCGCTGGCCGTCGACACCCTCTGCGCCGAGGGACAACGCCAGTACGTCGAGAGCCTCTCGGTCTATGCCCGTCAGTTCCTCGACCAGATGCAGCGACCCGACGTCGATCTGATCGAAGGCCTGCAGCCGACGATCGTCATCGACCAACGGGCCGCCAACCCCAACCCGCGGAGCACGGTCGCCACCGTGACCGAGGTCTACGACTATCTGCGGCTGCTCTACGCTCGCCTGGGACTGCCCCACTGTTACAAGTGCGGGGCTCCCGTGCAGCAGCAAACCCCCGAGCAAATCTGCGAGTCGCTGGCCCGTCTGCCCGAAGGCACGCGGGCCATGATCCTGGCCCCCCTGGTCCGCGGCCGCAAAGGTGCCCATCAGGAAGTCTTCGCCGCGATTCACAAGGCCGGCTTCGTCCGCGCCCGCGTCAACGGCGAGATCTACGACATCGAGGACGTGCCCGAGCTGGCACCCCGTCGGGCCCATCACATCGAAGCGGTCGTCGATCGCATCGTGATTCGCGAAGGCATCGAACAGCGGCTTCGCGAGTCGGTCGACCTGGCTGTTCATCACGGCGAGGACATGGTGATCGTCTGTCACCAGCTGCCCGGCGAGAAGAAGAACGGTGACGCCAAGAACATGAAGACGACCCACGCGACCAAGAAGAGGGCCGCCCGCAAGACGGCCGCCCCCAACGGCAGGAAAGCCGGCAATAAAAGCAACGCCACCAAGTCGAACGGCGGCAAGACCAACGGCGGCGCCTGGCAGGACATCATCTACAGCACGCAATATGCCTGCGGCAAGTGCGGGATCAGCTACGAAGAACTCGAGCCGCGTACCTTCAGCTTCAACAGTCCCTATGGGGCCTGCGCCGAATGCGACGGCCTGGGCCATCGCGTCGAGTTCGATCCCGATCTGATTGTGCCCGATCGCGAATTGTCGCTGGCCGACGGGGCGGTCGTGCCGTGGAAGGGGCTCAGCGGCGCCGCGTTGAAACAAAAGAAGACGGCCCTCGCCAAGTTCCTCGCCGCCCGCAAGTTCGATTGGGACACGCCGCTCTCGAAACTCTCCGAAAAGACGTTCGAGCAACTCCTCCGCGGCACCAACGGCAGCAAGAACGAGTTCATCGGCGTCTTAAACCTGCTCGAGAAAGAGTTTGCCACCACGAAGCGCGAAGCCCGACAGCAAAAGCTGGCCGGCTTCCGCGGCGAAGTGCCCTGCGTCGACTGCGGCGGTTCGCGACTGCGGGCTGAAGCTCGCAACGTCACGCTCGGCGGCCTGGCCATTCACGAAGTCGCCGCCATGCCGGTCAACCAGGCGATCGACCATCTCGATGCGGTCACCTTCGACGAGGCCGACGCGCCGATCTTTATGCCGATCCTCAACGAGATTGTCAATCGTCTGCAGTTCCTCGCCAAGGTGGGCGTCCACTATCTCTCGCTCGATCGCCGGGCCGACACGCTTTCCGGCGGCGAGCTGCAACGCGTGCGCCTGGCCACCGGCATCGGCTCCGGTTTGGTCGGCGTCTGCTACGTGCTCGACGAGCCTTCGATCGGGCTGCACCCCCGCGACAATCAACTGCTCATCGAGGCCCTTCGCGATTTGCAGAATCTCGGCAACTCCGTGCTCGTCGTCGAACACGATCAGGCCATGATGACCAGCAGCGATCATC
>QQVP01000050.1 GCA_003389215.1 Planctomycetota bacterium
CCTGGCTGGCTCGCTACCGCCGCCACAGCAAAGACTACGAGAAGACCACCGCCTCCGCCGAAGCCTTCACCTACATCGCCATGATCAACCTGATGTCAAAGCGCCTCGCCAACCAATAAACACCTATCGGGACACGTTCTCAGCCGCAGCCCGGCTCTGAACATGACGCTTTCGCGAGCGTACTTGGTCGAACTGGGACTTCCTCTGCTCCACCAACCCGAAGTGAAAGTTTAACCAGCCGAACCGCCGTGGTACGGACCCGTATGCCCGGTGGTGTGGGAGGGCGGGAGCCGCAAGGCTCCCCCCTATCCCGATTGCTGGGACGAGACTTGCGCCGTCGAGCGAAAAGTTCAAACAGACGATTTCCAGCAACCGACGTTTTGCCCGGACATCCGCGTTAAGCCATTTCTCACGCAGTGTTTGCGAAAGTTCAAACGCTTTGCTCGCAATGTCGGCCTGTTCGCTGCGATCACGATCGCAGGCCTCGAGTTGAAGTGTCAACTGGGCAATGCGATCGCGCAGTTCCCGGCTCTTGGTGGCGAACGTGGCCTCCTCGATTTCGTCGTTCAGACGTAGGTTGAGTAATCGGTCTTGTTGGTTTCGCTGTGATGTCAATTGGCGGCTGAGTTCGGCCGCCCGCTCTTGGCCGTCACGTTGTTGGTCTTGAGTGCGGGCTCTGAGCACGCGTCCAAACCAATCCCGCACGCGGTCGTCTTGAATGCGAATTTGATCAAACATTGCCAACACCTGCTGGTCGAGATCGGCTTCGCGGATTCGAATGCGAGGATGGCCGTTCTTGTTGTACTTCGCACAGCGGTAGTACACGTATTGTTTTGGTCCCTTCTTGGTGTCCTTGATCTTTGCCTCACCGGTCACAGCGTTGCCGCAGTGGCCGCAGGTGATCCTCTCGCAGCCATAAACAAGATCGTGCGACTGGTACGTCTGTTCGCCGAGAAGCGCCTGCACGCGGTCAAACACCGCTCTGCTAACAAGCGGTTCATGGCTGCCGGGGTACCACTCCCCGTGGTACGCGATCTCACCGATGTAAGCCCGGTCCCGCAGAATCGTGTGGAGCTTGCTCCGTGTGAAGCGAGGCGCTGACTCGGAATACGAGACTCCCGTTTCAGCGAGATGTGCTACCAGCGAATCGAGCGTGTGGCCGTGAAATGCGTAGAGCTCAAAGATGCGCTCGATCTTGGGGCCGTGCTCCGGATCGACTTCGACGAGACTACGGTCGTTGTGGCGAACGTTGCGATAGCCGTATGGTGCCTTGCCGACGAACAGTCCCTCCTTCACGCGGCGGGCAAGACCGTCTTTGACGTCCACCGGCTGCTGTTCGGTGTAGAAGCTGGCCATGTTGGCGAGAGTGCGACGCATCATACGGCCGGCTGGCGTGTTTTCCTGTAAATCACCGGCACGCCGTAATCGTCCTCAAGACGTTCTAGCTCCACGTAGTCGAACAAGTTGCGGGCCGCCCGATCGACCTTGAAGAACAGGAGCCCGTCGAGCTTCCGGGCGTGCTTCTTGGCGTAGGCCAGCACTTCCTTGAAGATTCGTCGCTCGTCCGATCTCGTCGCCGTCTCGGCGATGCGAAACAGCCGCACGATGTCGCCAGCATGCTTATCGGCGAAGGCCTGGAATCCCTCTTCCTGAACTTCGAGCGAAAAACCCTCGCGCTCCTGTTCACGACTGGAGACTCTTGCCACGGCTAGGTACTGCTTTTTCATGCGGATTTTCCAAAAGGTCGAGTAGATGACCGACGTCGAGAAGGATTTCCATGGCATCCTCAGCGGTCAAGGGATCGGCATAGAATGGCTGCCAGGTAGCAACCGTATCGCGGAGCAGTTCGTCGGTGATCCACTCCGGAGCACCGGCTGGAACGGGGTATGTGCCTTCGTCTGGCTTGATTGGGACTGCGCGAGACATGCCAAGGTTCGCTTTCGGCTCGGAGAACGGGCCACAACCATGGACGAAACGGTGGTGGCGAACCGAGAGCTAGGCATCTGCGCGCTGGATTGGGGCGACATGCGGGCATCGGACCCGGAGATCGTCGTAACCCGTTGATATAGTTAAAGAAAACGCGTTTTCGCGTCATATTCCGGGCATTGATCTTGTGCTTGGTCAACAGGTCGAGTTCGTCGCCAAAGTGACGATTGGTGTTTTGTGGCGGAGTACCGCCGATGCTCGGTACCGGAGCGTCCGTGTTCGACTGGAAATGGTAGTACCACGCCAGCCGTTTCAGCTTGTTCGTCGGATTGGCGGTTAGCAACACGTTGGGGCTGATGGTATTCGTGCGCTGTACCGCGTCGATGTAGCCGAGGCTAGAACACGTTGGGATCCTTCGGTGAGCGCCTCCTACCTGAATCACTCCATATTGCCGGTCGCCTCGGCCTCGATTCCGGCACCGACCGGCGGGATCGGTAGATCGCGTTCAGTGCAGGCCGAGAGCACAACACTGCGCAGGCCGACCACGAATTGGAGTCTTTCTCCGTGCCCGAGTCGCGACGTGACTCGCGTGACCGCACGGTAGCCATCGCGCAAGAGCACGATGGTCTGTCCCTCGAAAGCGATAAATTGCGCCAGGTCATCGTCAATGTTGGTGTTTTTCAGTCGCCGCAGAACTTCGGCACGCCCCAGGCTGAGTTCTGCACGTTCGACGATCTGCGCAAGAACTTCCTGATATCCAGCCAGTTTCTCTTCATCGTGCGTGTCGGCCAGTAGATCGTGGCCCACTCGCAAATCGTACATCCGCTCAAGGAAGATTGACACCAGATCTCCGGTAATCACGTGGCCGTGCTGCGGCGCGATGGTCTCAACCGTCGGTCGCAACTGCCGAATCTGCTGGACCGCGTATCGTAGCACTTCGCGGGTCGGCATATAGATCTCGTGAAACTGGGCGATGCCGGACCAATCCTCCTCGGTCGCGATAAGATGAACTCCGCCGAGCCGATTGAAACCGCCGAAGAGGTCGCCCGAGAACAACGTACGGATCTCTGGGTCGTAGAACGCCATCGCGCCGCGAAAATGGCAAAAAGGCGTCGGCACCACCTGCCAGTCGTGTCCCGCAGCAATCGAAAACCTTGTCTTGGCAGCCACATTCGCCAAGTGAATGCGACCTGGCGTGAAACGCAGATGCTGAAGCAGTCGCCACGTCTCTTCCGTGGCGATCATCTTGATCTTCGGATTTGCAAGACAGAAGAAGGGGCAATTTCCCGTGACATCGGGATCTTGATGGTTGACCGTGAAACGATCGATTTCCGAGATGTCCCCCACCAACTCACCAATGTTTGCTTCGACCACGGGAAAATCCAAGCGGGACCCGGGGTCGACGCAGACATGATACGACGAACGGTTCGTGTCAAGCGTCCGCACGTACGTATTACACTGCAGGAGTGCTTCAGGATTGCGATGACCAACCATCCAACAATCCGGACCGACATCGAGAGGTCCAGTGGGAACCCGAGATGAGTTGTCCTGAGAAGGTGAGTCCGAATGCGGGGACATAGCCGCTCCCCCCGGTTCATTATGTGAGCAACGACTCCGACGCGCCGTGCGTCGTCGCCAGATATGCCAACGATCGTGTATTACCTCTCCTTGCAGCGGGCGACATGAATGACAACCAATAAATCTTCTGCTTCCCTATCTACTCCTCGCTCCGTGACGATGTCAACCTTTCGTGTGACATGGTGATTCCATAAACGTTGCCGAGTGGGATCCAATTGCAATCCGCTTGGTGGTGCCGCGCCAGGAATGGAATGCTCGATACCCCGACAGCATTTTTCGGCGCTTTTGGCGTAAGGGCGCCAAAACGGTAGCAACAGCCGCCAACCTGATTGGCGTCTACCGCTGGCCTTGTTGCGAAACGCGTTTGCGAACGTCCGTCGCGAGGGCGAAGCTCCTGCCGAGCCGCAGAATCCTTCGTGGCTCTCGGCTCGCCGGGAGGCTCGCGTTCTCTGTTGAAACAAAGCCGCGTTCTCGGTTGAAACAAAGCCTAGAACTAGTGCTTGCCGGTGGTGACCGCCACGCATCCCTTCGCGAACCGTGCGGTCGATGACGAAAGCGCATCTAATCCGCACACTTTTTGGAAGGAGTTTGCTCGGGCAGGAAAATTGTCGAGTTGTGGATATAGAGGTCTTGAAATATTTTATTGCCAGCACTAGTTTGCGGGTGTGCGAATTCAACCGCTCGTTAGGTAACGACTTCAGGCATTAACCGAGCGATCACGGATCGACCAACCTTCCCATATCTGACTCGACGGAACGATGTCCCCTCCACTATTTCGACGCTGCGAAGCAGCCGCGACTCTGACCCTGGTGGTTAGTCTCTTGGTCGCGGTGGTCGCGGGCGAGGCTGTCGCCCAAGACACGGCCGATTATTTCCGAGCCAATTGCAAGGCATGTCACACGATTGGGGGCGGCCCTCTGTCCGGTCCCGATCTGAAGGATGTCACCGAACGAAAAGACCGTGAATGGCTCATTCGCTTCATGCGCGATCCGAAGGCGGTCATCGACAGCGGTGATGAGTACGCCCAAAAAATTTGGAAGGATTCGCGCGAGGTGTACATGCCGGCGCTGCCCGGTGTCGCGGAACGAGGGGAGGAGTTGCTCAACCTGATTGAGGCGGAGTCGAAGCTCGAGCAATCGCAGTTCAAAGGCCTGCCGGTTTCTGACCGGCCGTTTACGGACGAAGACCGCAAGAAGGGTCGGCAGATTTTTCTGGGAACGCAGCGACTCGAAGCCGGCGGAGCGGCCTGCATATCGTGTCACAGTATGCATGACACGCCGACCCTCGGCGGGGGACGACTCGTCCCGGAAAAATCGGACCTGACTCAGGTTTTCGGCCAACCTGAACATCGCGATCGCAAGGCATTCAGCAATTGGTTGGCCGATCCTCCTTCGCCCAACATGAAAGCCGCGTTTCGCGATCATCGGCTTACGGCCGATGAGGTCCACGCCTTGGTTGCCTATTTCGAAGACGCTTCGAAGCGGGGCACAGCGGCCCAGCCGGTCGTCGCGCGCATCGCGTTTCTGCTTTCCGGTTTGGCCGGGGCCGTCGTGCTCATTTTCTCTTTCGACGCAATTTGGAAACGGCGTTTTCACGCGGTTCGCCGACCGCTGGTCGACGCGAACGCCACACGAGGCCACTGATGAGCATACTCAACGCGATCGCCTGGATCCGGGATGAGATCAACCCCAAGGGTCGGGAGTGGGAAGAGTTTTATCGCAACCGCTGGCAACACGACAATGTCGTGCGCAGTACCCACGGCGTGAACTGCACTGGCGGCTGCACCTGGAACATCCACGTCAAAGACGGCATCGTCACCTGGGAGATGCAGGGGCTCGACTATCCGTCGCTCGAAGCCGGCATTCCGCCCTACGAACCGCGCGGTTGCCAACGCGGTATCTCCTACAGTTGGTATCTCTATAGCCCGTTGCGGGTCAAGTATCCCTACATTCGCGGCGCGCTCTTGGACCTGTGGCGCGAAGCGCGAGCCGATCATCACGATCCGGTCGACGCCTGGAAGAGCCTCGTCGAAAATCCCGAAGCCCGCCAACGCTGGCAGCAGGCCCGCGGCAAAGGTGGACTCCGTCGAGCCGACTGGGACACGGTGCTCGAGATCATCAGCGCCTCGATGGTGCAAACGATCAAGAAGCACGGCCCCGACCGAATCGCCGGGTTTTCGCCGATCCCGGCCATGTCGATGGTAAGTTACGCCTCGGGCGCCCGATTGATGCAGTTGATCGGCGGAATCTCGCTTTCGTTCTACGATTGGTACTGCGATCTGCCGCCTGCTTCACCAGAAACCTGGGGCGAGCAGACCGACGTGCAGGAAAGCGCCGACTGGTATCACGCCAAGATGCTCGTCTCGATGGGAGCGAACATCGGCATGACGCGGACGCCCGACTGCCACTTTCTCGCCGAAGGTCGGCACAACGGCACAAAGTTGTGGGTCTTCTCGCCCGACTTCAGTCAGGTCGCCAAGTACGCGGACGAGTGGGTCGCGCTCAACGCCGGGCAGGACGGCGCCTGGTGGATGGCCGTCAATCACGTCTTGCTGACGGAGTTTCATCACCAGAAAAAGACGCCGTACTTTCTCGACTACGCCCGCAAGTATACCGATGCTCCCTACCTGGTGGAGCTCAAGAAGGAAAAAGACGGTGTGGTTCGTCCGGGCCAATTGTTACGGGCCGGCCGCCTTGACAAGTATTCGGAAGAAGAGCATGGCGAGTGGAAGTTTCTGATGTGGGACGAGGCGGCCGGGGGTCCCAAAATGCCGATGGGCAGTAGCGGCTTTCGCTGGGGATCAGAGAAAGGTCGCTGGAACTTGCTGCTCAAAGACGGCAAAGACGGCAGCGAGATTCGTCCGCAATTGAGTTTCCTCGACAACCATGACGCAGTCGTCGAGACGGAGTTTGACGACTTCGGCGCTGGCGGGGTCTGCCTGCGTGGCGTTCCGGTGAAAACGATTACCACCCAAGACGGACAACAGGTTCAGGTCACCACGGCCTACGATCTGTTAATGGCGCAGTACGGCGTCAATCGTGGTCTGGCGGGCGCCTATCCGGCCGACTACGACGACGAGAACGCGCCCTATACCCCGGCCTGGAGTGAGCGATACACCGGCATGGGTCGCGACGTGGTGATCCGTTTCGCCCGCGAGTGGGGCACAACCGCCGAACACACCAATGGCAAATGTACCATCCTCATCGGAGCGGGCATCAACCACTGGTATCACGGCAACCTCATGTATCGCGCCGGCATTCACGCCCTCATGTTCTGCGGCTGCATCGGCACCAACGGCGGCGGACTGGCTCACTATGTCGGTCAAGAGAAGCTGGCCCCGATGGAGTCGTGGTCTTCGATCGCGCTGGCCAAGGACTGGTTCCCACCGTCGCGCCTGCAAAACGCGCCCAGTTGGCACTACGTTCATACCGATCAGTGGCGTTACGAGAAAGACTTCACCGACTACCACACCGTTCCGCAACACGGCGGTGAAAACACGACGGCCCAGGGCCATACGATGGACATGCAGGTCCGCGCGGTTCGCCAGGGTTGGTTACCTTTCTATCCGCAATTCCCCGAGAACCCGCTCCACGTTGCCAAGCAGGCCCGCGAAGCGGGAGCCGACACGCCGGAGAAGGTCGGCGCCTGGGTCGCCGAGCGATTGAAGAGCAGGGAGATGAAGTTTTCGGTCGAAGATCCCGACGCGGAAGAGAATTGGCCCCGCGTGTGGTTCATTTGGCGTGGCAACGCGTTGATGGCTAGCGCCAAGGGACACGAGTACTTTTTGCGTCACTACCTGGGCACGCACGACAATGCGGTCGGCAAAGACCTGGCAGAGGACTCTGTCAAGGAAGTTGCCTGGCACGAGCACGCACCGCAGGGAAAGATGGATTTGGTCGTCGACCTGAATTTCCGTATGGATACGTCGGCGCTCTATTCGGACATCATCCTGCCGGCGGCGACTTGGTACGAGAAGGCGGATCTCAACTCGACCGACATGCATAGCTTCATCCATCCGCTCTCCAAAGCGGTGCCGCCGTGCTGGGAGTCGAAGAGCGACTGGGCGATCTTCAAGAGTGTGGCCGAAAAGTTTTCCGAACTCGCCGAGCGACACTTTCCCGAACCGGTCGAGGACGTCGTGGCGGCGCCGCTCGCACACGACTCGCCGGCCGAGATTTCGCAGCCCGACATGAAGCAGTGGATTCACGGTGAATGCGACGCGATTCCCGGCAAGACGATGCCCGCCTTCAAGGTCGTCAAGCGCGACTACAAGAACGTCTACAACCAGTTCATCTCCTACGGGCCGAAGGTGCGCGAAAACGGACTGGCCGCGCACGGCACGGCCTATGCGATTGCCGACGAATATGACGAGTATCTGAAGACGCATCGCACGGAGACTTGGGACGGCAACACGTATCCCTCGCTGGCGCGGGACGTCGACGTCTGCGATGCGATCCTCAATTTCGCGACCGTTACCAACGGCGAACTGGCCTACCGCTCGTACGAGAACATGGAAGCCAAGACGGGCCTTCCGCTCACGCACCTGGCCGAAAAGAACCGCGGCTTTCGCACTTCGTATCACGATATTCAGAGTCAGCCACGGCGATTCATTAACAGCCCGATGTGGTCGGGGTTGATCGAGAACGGCCGGTCGTATTCTCCTTTTACCTACAACGTAGAAGCGGACGTGCCTTGGCGAACACTGACCGGGCGACAGTCGTTCTATCTCGACCATCCGGTCTATCTCGATTTCGGCGAGCATCTGCCGACCTACAAGCCGAAGCCGCTGCCGACGGAATACACCGATCTACAGTTCAGCGAAGATGGCGGGGAGACCATCATGCTGAACTTCCTCACGCCCCACGGCAAATGGCACATTCACTCGACCTACGGCGACAACCTACGCATGACGACGCTTTCACGAGGCGTCTACCCATTGTGGATGAATGACAACGACGCCGCGTCACTCGGAATCGCCGACAACGATTGGATCGAGATCTACAACGACCACGGCGTGATCGTGACCCGCAGCGTGGTGAGCTCGCGAATCCCCCCGGGTATTTGCATGCAATATCACGCGCCGGAACGAACGCATGGCATTCCCAGGTCGCCGCTAAGAAAGAACCGTCGAGCCGGCGGTCACAACAGTCTGACTCGTACGCGGCTGAAACCGAATTTCATGATCGGCGGCTACGGTCAGTTCACGTATCACTTTAATTACTGGGGTCCGGTCGGCTGCAATCGAGACACGCATTTGCTCGTTCGCAAGTTACCCGGCAAGGTCGTGTATTAAACACGCCGGAGAAAACGACATGAACGTCCGCTCTCAAGTCTCCATGGTATTTCACCTGGATAAGTGCATCGGTTGCCACACTTGCAGCGTGGCCTGCAAGAACGTCTGGACCGATCGCAAGGGCGCGGAATATATGTGGTGGAACAACGTCGAAACCAAGCCGGGCACCGGCTATCCGACCAAGTGGGAAGACCAGGATAAGTATCAAGGTGGTTGGAAGAAGAACGGCAACGGCAAACTCGAGATCAAGTCGACAGGCAAAGCGAAGATCATTCCGAACATCTTCCACAATCCCCATATGCCGAGTCTCGATGACTACTACATTCCATGGACCTACGACTATCAGAACTTGTTCAACGCCCGCGAAGGTTCCGACCAACCGACCGCCAAGCCGATTTCGATGATCGATGGCGAAGAAGTCGACGTCGAATCGGGCCCCAACTGGGACGATGACCTGGGTGGCTCGCCGATTTATGCCGAGAACGATCCCAATCTGGAAGGACTGACCGATCAGCAAAAATTGCAGCTCAGCTCCGTCGAGCGGTTGGTGTTCTTTTATCTGCCGCGGATCTGCAATCACTGCCTGAACCCGACCTGCGTGGCGTCCTGCCCCTCTGGCGCGCTGTACAAGCGGGGCGAAGACGGTATCGTGCTGATCGACCAAAAGAAGTGTCGCGCCTGGCGATCGTGCGTTTCGGCCTGTCCCTACAAGAAGACCTATTTCAATTGGTTCACCGGCAAGAGCGAGAAATGCATCCTTTGCTTCCCGCGTCTGGAAACGGGCCAAGCGCCGGCCTGCTTCCATTCCTGCGTCGGACGGATTCGCTATTTGGGCGTGCTGCTCTACGACGCCGACCGCCTGGAAGAGGTCGCCAAGCTGCCGGACGACGAACTGGTAGAAGCCCAACGGTCGATGATCCTCGATCCAAATGACCCGACGGTAATCGCCGCGGCCAAAAAGAACGGAATCACCGACGGCGTAATCGACTCGGCGCAGCATTCGCCCGTTTATCGGTTCGTGAAAGAGTGGGGTATCGCGCTGCCGCCGCATATCGAGTATCGCACGCTGCCCATGCTGTTCTACGTGCCGCCGATGTCGCCCGTTCAGGCGAGCAAGCCGGAAGACACGATTCACCACGAAAGTGAAGAGTTTTTTCACGACATCGACTCGTCACGCGTGCCGATGCAATTCCTCGCGAATCTCTTTGGAGCCGGACACGAGGGCGTGGTTCGCTATGCCCTGGCCAAGCAGAAGGCCGTCCGCTGGCATCGTCGAGCGGAAACCGTCGGCGACATCGATCGCGAAACGGCCGACCGCATGCTCCGCGCCGCCGACTGCACTCGGGAAGAGGCCGACGCGATCTATGAATTGACCGCGCTCTGCACGTTTGAGGATCGCTTCGTGATTCCGCCGATGCACCGCGAGCAGGCGATCGAAATGATGAAAGAGCCGCACGAACACCGCACCGAAGCCGGTTTTGGATTCGTCGGCGGACCGCGGAGGGGACTCTAATGTCGGAACTGCCCAGAATCCTTGACACGATTGGCCGGCTACTCAGCTATCCCGACTCGCACACCGTGCAGAGTGCCGAGTTGCTGTTCGTCTTGTTCCATGGCGAACTGCCAGAGGCCGCGGGCGCAGCGTCGGAATTCGGTGCGTTCGTCGAATCGCAAGAACTTTACGAATTGGAAGAGACCTATTCCCGAACCTTCGACATCAATCCGGCCTGTGCGCTGGAGATTGGTTGGCATCTGTTCGGCGAAGAGTATGCCCGAGGGCTATTTCTTGTGCGGTTGCGTGCCGAGATGCAGATGCGAGGGCTGGAAGAGTCGGCCGAGCTTCCGGACCACATCGTCCACGCGTTGGCCGTTGTCGCCGCAATGGACCGTGACGAGGCGGAGCGGTTTGTGGGGGCCTGTGTGCTGCCGGCCGTCGACAAGATGCATGAGAAACTTGTCGAGGCCGAGAGTCCGTATCGACATGTCATGCGTTGCCTGGCGTTTGTTCTGGAGGACGAGTTTGGCCGCGAGGAGATTGCCGAGGATGAGACTACCGACGACGCGAACGCGACAACGTCGCAAGGCGACCCCTTGCGCGACTTTCCGATGCCGACCCCGACGGATGATTCCATCACGTTTGTGCCGCTGCATATGAATTTCAATCATCAGCACAAGGCGTTTGTTGTGCCCGACGAGTCCAAGGCAGCGGACGCTGAGCGGTATGACGATTCGGTTCCGTTCATGCTGCGCGACAAAATTCGCCACGGAGGAGGTCATGGATAAGTCATTTTTCGATCAGTTCCTGTTTGTGATCCTGCCTTATCTCTCACTGTTTACATTTTTCCTGATGACGGTCTACCGCTATCGGGCCCAGTCGTTTTCGTATTCGAGCCTATCGAGTCAGTTTCTTGAGAATGAGCACCACTTTTGGGCGGTCGTGCCGTTTCACTATGGCGTACTCGTCATCACCGTCGGCCATCTGGTGGCGATCTTCATTCCGCGTTCGATCTTGCTCTGGAACAGTCATCCGCTACGGCTCTACATTCTCGAAATCTCGGCGCTGGCGTTCGGACTATTAACGCTGATCGGACTGGTCGGCATCGTCATTCGTCGCGCGACGACGACTCGAATTCGCAAGGTCACCTCGCCGACCGACTGGATTCTGTTCGCGATGCTCTTGGCGCTAGTCGTCAGTGGCGTGGCCATGGCGCTGTTACACCCCTGGGGTTCGTCCTGGTTCGCCTCAAATCTCACCCCCTACCTGTGGTCCATTTTCAAACTCAATCCGGACATCACCTACGTCACTTCGATGCCCGCGCTGGTGAAGTTTCACATCGTGTTGGCGTTTCTGACGGTCGGATTTTTCCCGTTCACCCGACTGGTCCACATATTGGTCATTCCCAACCCCTATCTCTGGCGCAAACCCCAGGTGGTTCGCTGGTATGGAAAGAAACAGTGACCTCGTCATGCAAGCCGTATGACGTGATGCGAACGATAAGACAACTGCCGTGAACGAAGACCTGCCCCCATCGGAAATGCGCGGTGCCTGGTGGACTCTGACCATCAATACGTTCGCGTTCACCATCTGCTTTGCGGCCTGGATGATGAACGGGGTGCTGATCACGTTCCTCGTCGACAACGGGATACACGATTGGGATCCTTCGGAGATGGGCTGGCTGATCGGCATTCCGGTGCTCACCGGGGCGGTCTTCCGGTTGCCGCTGGGCGTGGCCACCGACAAGTGGGGCGGACGCTTAGTGTTCGGCGCGTTGCTTCTGATTGCCGCGGTGCCGATGTATCTGACCAGCTACTGCAACAACTACTGGCAGTTTTTCATCGCCGGATTGGGATTCGGATTTACGGGGGCCAGTTTCGCCGTCGGCATCGCCTACACCTCGGTTTGGTTCCCGAAACAGATGCAGGGAACAGCGCTGGGGATTTTTGGCGCGGGAAACGCCGGCGCAGCACTGACCAGTCTCGGTGCGCCACACGTACTCAACTGGTTGACTTCCGGCGGCGAGAATCTCGAAGGCTGGCGCAATTTGCCGCGGATTTATTCCGCCATGCTGATCGCCACAGGAATACTGTTCCTGTTGACGACGACGACGCGTCTGCCTGCCGGCAGTGCTCATAAATCATTGTCCCAGCGTCTGCAGCCGCTCAAGCATGTGCGGGTTTGGCGGTTCGGTCTCTATTACTTCTTTGTCTTTGGCGGCTTTGTGGCCCTGGCCCAGTGGCTGGTTCCCTATTACGTCAATGCCTACGCGATGAGCGTCGCGATGGCCGGCGCCTTGGCAGCCTGCAACAGTTTGCCGTCGGGCGTGATCCGCGCCGCCGGTGGCTGGATGTCGGATAAGTGGGGTGCACGTGCCGTCATGTACTGGGTCTTCGGTTCGTCGCTCGTTTGCTGTGCGCTACTGATCGTGCCCCAGATGGACATCCGATCGCCGGGTAGCGGCAAGATGGCGATGTCGGCCGGCGAAGTCGTCGAAGTCTCCGACTCTGAGGTCGTCATCGAGTCGGCCAAACGAGGGCGCCAAACCTACCAACTCGCGAAGAAAGAAGGCGAGTTGGTAACCGACGAAGAACGCCGCTCCGGCATGTTGATTCTTCCCCGGGCCATGTCGTGGCAAGAGCCGGTTGTCGAGGTCGGTCAGACGGTCAAAAAGAAAGAGCTCGTCGCACGTGGCGTTACGCACATCTTCTTTCAGGCCAACGTTTGGATCTTCACCGCCTTGAGTTTGATCCTCGGTGCGGTGATGGGAATTGGCAAAGCGGCCGTCTACAAACACATACCCGACTATTTTCCGAACGACGTCGGCGTGGTCGGCGGCATCGTCGGTGTGCTCGGCGGACTGGGCGGATTCATCTGTCCGGTGATCTTCGGTTACTTGCTACGTGAGACCGGGCTGTGGACTTCGTGTTGGATGTTCTTCTTCGTCCTGATTGCGATCTGTTTGATTTGGATGCACGTCGTTGTGCAGAGAATGCTCCAAGCAGAAGCACCCCAGTTGTCGCAGCGCATCGAATAGGATTTCGAGATCATGGCCGCCACGCCTGAAAAATGGGACGTCGAAGACCAGCAGTTTTGGGAATCGACCGGCAAACCGATTGCCTACCGCAATTTGTGGATCTCGATTCCGAATCTGCTTTGTGGATTTTCGGTGTGGCTCTACTGGGGCATGATCATCAAGACGATGCAGGAGCTCCACTTCGCCAACACCGCGCTCTTCAATTTCACGTTTCGCAACGACGGCCTTCCCTACGACGAGGCCGGCTACAAGGCGCTGTTGTATACCTTGCCCGCCGTGGCGGGATTGGCCGGGGCGACACTGCGTATTCCCAATTCATTCATGATCGCGATTTGCGGGGGACGCAACGTCAAGTTCATGACGACCGTCATGTTGATCATTCCGGCCATCGCCTCGGGCATCGCGCTCAAGAACCCCGAAACGCCCTTCTCAGTTTACATCGTGTTGGCCGCGCTCTCGGGAGTCGGTGGCGGGGCCTTCGCATCGAGTATGTCGAACATCTCATTCTTCTTTCCCAAACGGATGCAAGGACTGTCGCTTGGCCTGAATGCCGGACTGGGCAACGCCGGCGTGAGCGTGATGCAGTTTCTGATTCCCTGGGCGATCACCTTTGGCATGTTCGGCGGACTCGGGGGCGACCCGCAAGCGTATCCAGTTGGCGACGCCACGAAACAGGTTTGGATTCAGAACGCCGCCCTGGTCTGGGTCCCGATCATGATCGTGCTGGCCATCTTGGCCTGGACGATGATGAACAACTTGCCACAACACAAGTGCGGTTCGGCGCCCGTCGCGATCGGCAAGTATCTCTGGCTACAAGCGATCGGTTTTCTCGGCGCCGCAGTCGGCGTGTTGATGTTGATCTACGTCCAGCTTCCGATCCCGGAGTTGGTGCGCATTTTTCTCGTGCTCATCGTCGCGGTATTCGCCACGCTGCTGGGCATGCGATTCATGACCCCCCAGGCAATTCAGCAACCGCTGAACAAGCAATTCTCAATCCTGCGCAACAAGCACAACTGGGTCATGACCTGGCTCTACGTCATGACGTTCGGATCGTTCATCGGTTACGCCAATGCCTTTCCAAAGTTGCTCAACGACGTCTTCGTCACCCCGGACAACGGCCTTGTCACGGCCCATTATATCTGGATCGGTGCGTTCGTTGGCGCGTTGATCCGCCCACTCGGCGGGTGGCTCTCCGACAAGTTGGGCGGCGCCCGCGTCACACAGTGGGACACCTGGATCATGGTCGCCAGTACGATTCTGGCCGGCTACTTCGTCGCCCAGGCGCGGCAGTCGAGCAATCCCGAAACCTATTTCATACCGTTCTTGCTGACGTTCATCGTGCTGTTCGCCACTACGGGCATCGGCAATGGATCGACGTTCCGCATGATCCCGATCATCTTTTCCAAAGAGCAAGCCGGGCCAGTGCTCGGCTGGACGTCGGCGATCGCGGCGTACGGCGCCTATCTGATCCCCAAGATCTTCGCGACGCAGATCAAAGCGGGAACCCCGGAGTATGCCCTCTACGGGTTTGCCGGCTACTACGCAACCTGCCTGGCGGTGAACTGGTGGTTCTACGCACGCAAAAACGCGGAGATTAAGTGTTAGAAAATCGAACTCGAACTTCGTTCCAATACGAGTCACTTCAATGCAACGCCAAACGGTAGCTATCGTCCTGCTCATCGGGCTGGCTTTCGGCCTGGTGTCGCTCACGCCCGCCATGAGTTCTTGGCGGCTGTTCGACAATCAGCAAGGCTACGCGCCGCCACAGCCGATCGCGTTTTCACATCGTCTGCATGCGGGCGAGCTACAGCTCGATTGCCGCTTCTGCCACACGGCGGCGGGTGAGAGTCGACACGCAGGTATTCCTTCATCCGATACCTGCATGAAGTGCCACAAGTTCGTCACGGCTCCCTACGGGCTTGTGCAAGATGAAGTCAGCAAGGCAGGCGAAGAGAATCGCGAGCCTAACGTCGTCGTGTCCGAAGAAATCGCCAAGCTCTACGAAGCTCTGGGCCTCGGCGAAGATTTGCAACCCGACCCCGAGAAAACGCCGCAACCGGTTGCGTGGGTGCGGGTCCACGATCTTCCGGACTTTGTGTACTTCGACCATCGAGCGCACGTACATGCGGGCGTTTCCTGCCAGAAATGTCACGGTCCGGTCGAATCGATGCAACAAATGCGACAGTTCAGCGATCTGACGATGGGTTGGTGCGTGAACTGTCATCGCGAATCGAACGCCAAGGGAATCGAAGGTCACGCGATGGACGCGTCGCTCGACTGTGCGTCTTGTCACTATTGATTCACGGAGAAAGTACCCAACTCAAAAACCAAATCGAGATCGGTCAACGAACAAACTCATGAACGACGGCACCGTGAACAAATATTGGAAAAGTCCGGAGAGCCGCAATCGGTCAGTCGCGATGCCGGAGCGCACGCTCGACGAGTCGGTGGCGGAAGAATCCGCCGCAGGCACGATCGATCGCCGCCGCTTTCTCGAGGCGGCCGGTTTCACGCTTTCGCTCGCAACGGTCGCCGGTTGCGATTCGGCCAGGGCCCCGGACAAGAAGGCGCTTCCGCTGATCGAGCAACCCGAAGGCATGGTACCCGGGCGCATGCGCTACTATGCGTCGACGTGCTCAGGCTGTAGCGCGGCGTGTGGACTATTGGCCGGGGTGCGTGACGGACGTCCGCTCAAGATGGAGGGCAATCCGGAACATCCGCTCTCGCGAGGCGGGCTGTGCGCCGTGGGACAGGCGCTGCCGCTCGGGCTCTACGACAGCCATCGCCTCGACAATCCGCTTAAGGACGGCAGCAACGCGAGTTGGGGTGACGTCGACGCGGAAATCATCGCCGCGCTGCAACAGATCGAGGTGAGCGGTGGCGCTGTCCGCATGGTGACCGACACCGTAACCAGTCCGACGCTACAAGCGTCGATTGACGACTTTTTGAGTCGCTTTGCCGATGCGCGCCACGTCACGTTCGACGCGGCCGGCAGCGGATCGATTCGCCGCGCGCACGAGAAGACCCATGGCGCTGCAGTCCTGCCACATTATCTTTTTGAACGAGCCGACGTGATCGTGTCGTTCGGTGCCGACTTCTTGGGTACCTGGATTTCGCCCGTCGAATTCACGGCCGCCTGGCGAACTCGCCGAGTGCCCGACGGTCCGCACCCGAAAATGTCGTACCACGCCCAGCTGGAATCGCGGATGACGCTGACCGGCAGCAACGCCGATGAGCGACTGGTGATCCGTCCCGAGGAAGAAGGGCTAGTACTGAGTCACTTGGCGGCAATCTTGGCCCAACGAGCCGGTGTTTCGCTGACCGGCAGCGAACTCGCTCCCGCACCCATCGCAGCGGAGCAGCTTCAGGACTTGGCCGATCGGCTTTGGGAGGCACGTGGCAGAAGTCTGATCGTGTCGGCCAGCGAGGACGATCAAGTTCAGATTCTGGTGAACTTCTTGAATCACGTTCTGGGTAACTACGGCAAGACGCTTGACATGGAGCGTCCCAGCCATCAACAGCAAGGCAGTGACGCCGACGTCGCTGCTCTCGTCAAAGAGCTGCGCGACGGCAAGGTCGCGGCACTGCTGGTTGCCGGCATTGATCTGACGCATTATCTCCCAGCACACGAGAAACTAGTCCAAGCGATCTCGCAGATTCCGCTCACGGTCAGCTTCGCCGAACGGTGGAACGACTTCGCTCAGCTTGCGAAGTTTGTTTGCCCCGATCATCACATCTTGGAGTCGTGGCTCGACGCCGAGCCGGTTCGCGGCGTGTTCAGCCTCGTGCAACCAACTGTACAACCGCTGAAGGGAACGCGCTCGATTCTCGAGAGTCTGGCCACGTGGTCGGAAAAGCCGGCCTTCGCGCAAGACGTTCTGCGGACGAACTGGCAAGAGAAGGTTTTTCCGCGGCAGAATCGTGTTTCGGATTTTGGAACGTTCTGGGA
The DNA here is from genome assembly GCA_003389215.1 of Planctomycetota bacterium. GTDB lineage: Bacteria > Planctomycetota > Planctomycetia > Pirellulales > UBA7805 > MB-PLM-2. Next base: position 17,279 of record QQVP01000050.1, read on the forward strand.
CCAATCACTGCATGACGGTTTCGCAAAAATCGTCACGGATCCCGTCACGACAAGTCCGTTCGACCAATCCGCGGTCGCGCTATTTGACGCAGCTCCCGAGGTTATCGACTACACGCTGATCCTGCACAACACGATTGCGATTCCCGACTCGCGACACGCCCACAATCCATGGCTCCAGGAATTGCCTGATCCGGTGTCAAAGGTGACGTGGGACAACTACGCGAGCGTCGCTCCGGAAACCGCCAAAGAACTTTCGCTCCAGGATGGCGACGTGGTGCGCATCGAGGCTCACGATAGCGGTACCACGATCGAATTGCCGGCGTTCGTGCAACCTGGGCAACATCCGCGCGTCTTGTCTGTCGCGCTCGGCTACGGCAGTCCCGGTACCGATCGATTTGCCAACATCGGTCCCGAGTGGCTGGAATCGAAATCGACGGTCGGCCGGAACGGCCTGGTGGGCACGAACGCGGCACCGCTGCTGGTGCTCGATGACGAAAGGCTACTGCATGTTCACACGGGCGTGCGATTGACCAAGACAGCCGCCCATCATGCCTTGGCCACGACGCAGGAGCACGACTCGCTCGACGTCCCGCCGGAAGTCGCGCCGTTGGGTGGCGAGCGACGTCACGCGATCGAAGAGACGACGCTCGTGCAATTCGCCGCCAATCCCAAATCCGGGTCGCACGCGCATCCGCTCGGCGATGTGCAGCTTTGGGCGGAAGACCATCCCCAGGAAGGTCACGCCTGGGGGATGGCCATTGATTTAAACGCCTGCAGTGGTTGTTCGGCATGTCTGATCGCTTGCCAATCGGAAAACAACGTTCCGGTCGTCGGCCGCGACGAGGTTCGTCGACAGCGCGAAATGCACTGGATCCGTATCGATCGTTACTACTCGGGCGAAGGCGCGAACACGACCGTTTCGCACCAGCCGATGATGTGCCAACACTGTGACAACGCTCCCTGCGAAACCGTCTGTCCGGTGTTGGCAACCGTACATAGCGAAGAAGGGCTCAACCAACAGGTTTACAACCGCTGTGTGGGCACGCGGTACTGCGCCAACAACTGTCCCTACAAAGTGCGGCGTTTCAATTGGTTCGACTATCCGCACAACGACGTGTTCGAAAACTTGTCGCTGAATCCCGACGTGACGGTGCGAAGTCGCGGCGTGATGGAGAAATGTTCGATGTGCGTACAGCGGATCCAGGAGGCCAAGATCGAATCGCAATGTTCGGGCGAGCCGATCGTCGACGGCCAGATTCAACCGGCCTGTCAGCAGACGTGCCCCGCGAGCGCCATTGTCTTTGGCGATCTGAACGATCCGGATAGCAAGGTCAGCGCCGCAATGAATACTCCCCGCGGTTATCGAGTGCTTGAAGAGTTGAACGTGCGACCGTCGGTCGGCTATCTGCGGATCGTGCGAAATCGAGAAACAGACACCCATGCGGAGGATCATCATGACGGCTAACGCCGACACGTTGCGACCACCGCTGGTGACCGGGGATAAGTCCCTTGGCGACGTGACGCGCGACGTGTGTGCGCCGCTGGAGCGGCGACCCACGGGATCGTGGTGGGCGGCGCTGGCTGTCTCGTCGACGATGTTGTTGGTCGGATTCATCGCGGTCTGGTATCAAATCGCCACCGGCATCGGCACCTGGGGGCTCAACAAGACGGTTGGTTGGGCCTTCGACATTACCAACTTCGTGTTCTGGGTCGGCATCGGTCATGCCGGGACGTTGATCTCGGCGGTGCTGTTTCTCTTCCGCCAGCGCTGGCGCACGGCCGTCAATCGCTCGGCTGAGGCGATGACGTTGTTCGCCGTCACGTGCGCCGGAATCTTTCCGTTGATCCACATGGGTCGGCCCTGGCTCTTCTACTGGATGCTGCCCTACCCGAACACCCGCGGATCGCTGTGGGTCAACTTTAAGTCGCCGTTGATATGGGACTTCTTCGCCATCTCGACCTACTTCCTGGTCTCACTGGTGTTTTGGTATCTCGGGCTACTTCCCGATCTGGCGTCGATCCGCGATCGCAGCAAGGGACTTCGCCGTAAGATCTTTTCGCTGGTCTGCCTCGGTTGGAACGGTTCGGCACGAACCTGGCATCGCTACGAAACGGTCTACATGCTGCTCGCCGGGCTCGCCACTCCGCTGGTCTTTTCCGTACATACGATCGTGAGCATGGACTTCGCCACCAGCGTGATTCCCGGCTGGCACACGACGATCTTTCCACCGTACTTCGTGGCCGGCGCCATCTTCAGCGGACTGGCCATGGTACTCACGCTTATGATCATCGCCCGCAAGGTGATGAGCCTTGAGAATTATGTCACCGTCAACCACGTCGACAAGATGTGCAAACTGATGCTTTCGATGGGCTGCCTCGTTGGTCTCGCCTACGCTACCGAGTTCTTCATGGCCTTCTTCAGCGGCAACGTCTATGAGCAATTCGTGTTCAAGAACCGGGCCAAGGGCCCGTTCAGTTGGGCGTACTGGACAATGGTGACCTGCAACGTCGTCATTCCACAGGTGCTCTGGTTGAAGCGAGTGCGTACGAATCTCGCCTTCGTCTTTGTGATTGCGATCTTCGTCAATATCGGGATGTGGTTCGAGCGATTCGTGATCATCGTAACCAGCCTGCATCGCGACTTCCTGCCCTCGAGTTGGGCCGGTTACGCGCCGACGATCATCGAGATCCTCACGTTCTTGGGCACGTTTGGACTCTTTTTCACCTGTTTCTTGATCTTTTGCCGTTTTGTGCCGGTCATCGCCATTGCGGAAGTCAAAGGCGTGCTACCCGCGGAGAAACGAGAGCAAGACGACGTCGTCGAGCGTTCGCAGGAGGTGGCAGCATGAACGAGCGACAACTACTGGTCACCTTTGATCATGCCGATGATCTGCTCTCCGCGGTCGAGACGGCCCGCCGCGAGCGATGGTCGATCGTCGACGTTTTTACGCCCTATGCCGTACACGGTCTGGACCGCGCCATGGGTCTGCGCCCGTCGCGTTTGACCTGGGTCTGCTTTATCTGCGGCGCGATCGGCGGACTAGGCATGTTGTGGTTTCAACATTGGGTCGCTGCGATTGCCTGGCCGATCAACGTCGGTGGCAAGCCTTGGAATTCGCTGCCCGCCGATGTGCCGGTGGCGTTCGAGATGATGATCTTGCTGGCTGCCTTTGGCAGCGTGTTCGCGCTATTGGCCGTGAGTCGGCTCTATCCGGGAAAGAAAGCGGTGATGCCGTCCGGCGAGATTACGGACGATCGTTTCGTCATGGTGATTCGCCAGGACAACGCCGCCTTTGATGCGGACGCCGCGCGGGACTTGTTTGAGCAGGCGGGGGCGGTGGATGTTCGAGAACGTGTGACGGATGAGGAGTTGTAACGAGATGTTGCTCCGAGTGAATTACTTGCTTGCCGCGCTGCTCGTGGTGGTCGTCGCACTCAACATCGTGTTCGGACGCGACTTTTCGCAACCACATTACGAACTGTTCGCTGACATGAAACACTCGGTGGCATACGACGCGTTTTCCAAGAATTCGAATTTCGCCAGCGGCCAAACGATGCAGAGTCCCGTGCCAGGCACGATCGCCCGAGGCGAGATGCCATTGCACTATCAACCGACACCCGACGACGCGCGTCGCGCGGGCCAGGAACTAACGAACCCGATCGTGTCAGGCGCCAAGGGTGACCCGTTGGCCAAGTCGGAAGCGCGCGGGGCGCAGGTCTACGCACGATTCTGTGTCGCCTGCCACGGCGGGGGCGGTGCGGGCGACGGTCCGGTCGCGCTGCGTGGATTCCCGCCGCCACCGTCGTTGCTGACGGGCAAGTCGTTGCAGATGAAGGATGGACAGTTGTTTCACATTCTCACTTACGGACAGGGGAGCATGGCACCCATGGCCGCGCAGCTGCGACGGCCCGAGCGATGGGATGTGATCAACTACGTGCGCAGCATGCAGTCTACAGCGCCGCCTCGGGCAGGCGAGTCCAAGACGAGTGCGGACGCTCCGGCGAAGCCCGACGAAAGCACGAAGTTGGAAAGTGAATCATGAAACCGTCCAACACGCCATCGTCCGATCGGTTAACGACATTGTTGTACGTCACCGCGACGGTTGGTGCCGCGCTGTTGGCGGTGGGCGCCTTTGTCGCGCCCGATCGCATCTGGTCGAACCTGTTGGTCGCCTCCTACTACCTGGTCACTCTCTCCTTGGGTGCGCTGCTTTTTATCGCGCTAGCGTATGTATCCGGCGCCGGCTGGAGCGTGGCGTTTCGCCGCGTTCCGGAGGCAATGGCGTCGCTGTTGCCGGTCACCGGCCTGGCGGTGGTCGCGGTCGTTGCCGTGCGTCTGAAGGACTACGCGTGGCATCCCCGTGGCCCCCACAGCGGCGACAACTTCTGGTTCAAGGATTGGTGGCTGGAGCCGCGCTGGATTCTGACGCGCGCAATCGTCTGTGTGCTACTTTGGATCGTATTTGCGAAACTGATTGTCGGCATCTCGCGCTATGCCGGCCCGCATAGCGGAACGCGATCGCTCACGTCGAATGTGCGTCTCTCCGCGGTCTTTCTTGTTGTCGTTGGGCTGAGCTTTTCTTGTGTGAGCATCGACTGGTTGATGGCGTTGGAGCCGATGTGGTTTAGCACCATGTGGGCCGTCTATCAATTTTCCGGCATGGTGATGGCGACGCTCGCGGCAATCGTGGTGCTCTGCCTGATGTTGCGGCAACAGGGCGTCTTGAAGGGGATCTTCACGGACGACCATCTTCACGATCTGGGGAAGCTTCTACTCGGCTTCAGCTGCTTTTGGATGTACATCTGGTTCAGCCAATACATGCTGATTTGGTACTCCAATATTCCCGAAGAAACGTCGTGGTTCATAACCCGAACCCATGGACCCTGGCTGCCTGTCTTCGTGGCGAACATCATCGTCAATTGGGCCGTGCCGTTTCTCGTGCTGCTGCCTCGCCCCGCAAAGCGAAATCCCGGCGTGATGATGAAGGTGGCGGTGCTGATTCTCGTCGCCCGTTGGATCGATCTTTACCTGGTGGTATTCCCCAAGACGGTGGGCAGCACGCCAGTATTCGGCCTATGGGAAATCGCGGCGATAACATGTGGCATTGGGCTATTTGGGTTGCTGTTCTTCCGCCAGTTCGACTCGGCGTCAAGCGTTCCGTCGAGCGATCCTTACTTGAACGAGAGTCTTCATCACCATTGCTGAGCTGAGGCGTCATCGTTGATCTTGGGGCGACGTACCACCGAGTACGGAAGGCACGACATGATCTCGCAAACTGTTGAATATGCGCTGCGAGCTGCCGTAACCCTCGCCCAACATGACCCGAGCGCCTGCACGGCGCAAACCATTTCGGAGATCACGCAGGTTCCGCGGCCATACCTCTCGAAGCTGCTTCAGAATCTGACTCGTATGGGTTTGATACGCTCGAAGCGTGGGCCGACGGGCGGCTTCGTTTTGGTCACGCCCGCCGATCGCGTAGCGATCTGGAACGTTATCCAAGCCGTCGAGCCGATTCAGCGGATTCATGAATGTCCTTTGGGTGTCAAGGGACATAACACACTTTGTCCGTTACATCGGCGATTGGACGAGGCCGTCGAGATGGTCGAGCAGGCGTTTCAGGAAACGACTTTGGCCGACTTGCTGAACGAACCTGGGAGCGTGACTCCCCTGTGTGCACTGAATCCCATCGTGCAGATTACCACCGTCAAGCCGGCCAAGAAAAATGAAGAATAGCGAAATCGAAAACGGAGTTTGGCACACGAAGGCGCATCCAATGAAACCGACGGAAGTCTTCAAACGGAACACCGCCTGATCGAGCCGATGCTCGGCTGCCTCGAGGCGATTGCCGCCCGGGCAATGAATGACGGAACGCTCGACACCGCGTCGGCCGCCGGCGTACTAACGTTCTTTCGCGTGTTTGCCGACCGCTGTCATCATGGCCAGGAAGTGCGACTGTTGTTTCCGCAAATGGAGTCGCAAGGTTTCTTCCCGACCTCGGGACCGACCGGTGGGATGCGTCGGGAACATCAAGAGGGACGCCAACACGTGGTGACAATCGCTGAGGCAGCGGCTCTCGTAAGTGCCGGGGGCAAACCTGGTGAGGTATCCGCAGGTGTTTCTTGTCGATCAACGGCGCGGATCATTTGCATCGAGACAGGACAATCGCTCCCATGAAACGCATCCACATTGTAGGCAGCAAGAACAGCGGCAAGACAACGCTAATTGAAGACCTGACAAACCAGCTCACATCTCAAGGCTATCGGGTCGGCACGGTCAAGCACACACACCATCGCCACGAACTCGACACGCCGGGAAAGGATTCACATCGCCACCGGGAAGCGGGCGCCTCGGTCGTCGGCATTCTATCGCCCGGCATGACCGCCGTCTTTCGCCCGGCAGAACCCCAGGAAGACGTATCCGACCGCTACGATCTTTTCTCCTCCGCGTTTGCAGATTGCGACGTGATACTCGTCGAAGGGCACCTGCGCGCCGATGGTTTCAAGATTGAGGTTTGGCGGGCAGCCACGACGCCTCAGCCGCTGGCGGCCGACGACGAATCAATCTCGGCCGTCATCACGGACGACGCCACCGAAGTATCGATACCGATTCACAGACGATCAGACATCCTGTCGCTTGCGACGTGGGTGCTTTCGGTCGCCAAAGGTGTTCCGAGTCAGGACATGTAACCGAGAGTCGCGGCGATTGACCCCGTGTCGATGCACGTTTGAGAGCGTGGTCCTACTTGGACACCGGTTCGCACGGAAACCGGCAAAGAGGTTTTCTCGAGCGAGGAACCGCCAGCAACTCGTCGATCGTGGTGTCCGCGAAAGCCTTTTCGACCATCGCTGCCGCGTCATCCAGACGCCGATGTAGGGGACAGAGATTCTTGCCGTGCGCAGCGATCCTCAAGGGGCACTCGTGAATGCGCAATACCGGATCGACGGCATTCACGATTTCAAGAATCGTCAACTTCGAGGCTTCCTTGGCCAGTGTGAATCCCCCGTGCATCCCCCGCTGGGCGATGACTAGTTTGGCCCGACTCAGATTCTGCATCACCTTCGAAAGATATCCGGCGGGCACGTCGGTCGCCCCGGCAATCTGTACGGTCGTGCGAGGATCCCCCTCATTGTCGGCCAGGTAGACAATCGCCCGCAGTGCGTATTCCGCCGTCTGAGAAATCATGGTTTCTTCGCCCCTCGTAGAAAAACGGAAGTCGAGGTATATCAAGCTAGGCAGGCGCGTTGGGAAGTGTCAAGCGCCCGACGATACTCTCAATAGGAGGTTCCGATTAGTTTCATGCCATTTCGCTTCATACAAGCAGGCACCGGACGCGACCGAAAAATCGAGTGGTCGTCGGCGCCGCTCTTCGAACCTGGAATCGTCGTTTGCCGCAAAAACTAAGCATCAATCGATCGGTTCTCTGAACGGACGGTGGCTTGCAGGCCTCAGTCCCCTGTCCCGATGTCTTGGCTAAACGCTTCCTGGAATAGCCTGTTTTCTGCCTCTTCGTGAATAAGAAAGACGCGGGTGAATTCGCAAAATTGATCTTCCATTTCACACCGCCAGGCTTCAGAACCGTCGCCCTCCTGCGCAAATCGGCTCATCGCATCCAGTCGTTCTCGGAATCGATCATGTTCCACTCGGAGATTGTCGACGCGATCGGTTAGCCAAGGCGCCTTTTGCACGATTTCCGAAAAATGGCCATCCGACTCTTCGTGATCGAAATGAGCCAACATATGGCCACAAAGATCCTCGAGAAGATCCGCGACAAGCGAGTCTCTCGAGGGTCGCTCTGCCAACGCCGTGCCGATCTCTTGAACGACCTTACGGAGGAGTTGGTGTTCGTGTTGCATTCCCTGCGGGTCGTGATGTAGTTGGTTGCCGTGCATCTTTTCCTCCTTTAGTAGGTAGGTACGGACGCCCCATCGTTGACGTGGGCGCAATGCGAACTTCCAGCAGCCTCCGACCTGCTCCTCACCTGTGTCACAAAAAAGACGGTAATCGCTCGCTGCGAGATGTCAGAAAGTGGATATATGGACCTTGACATCCATAATAGTCACGCGGCCATGAATCTGTCAATCACAACAATAGCCGGCCTGCCTCACGCGTTTGCGAACGTCCGTCGCGAGGGGCGAAGCGCCTGCCGAGCCGCAAAATCCGTCGTGGCTCTCCGCTCGCGGCGAGGCTCGCCCTCCCTTTTGAAACAAAGCCTAGATCGTCGATCCCAAGTGCTGGCTCGCCACATTCGGGAAGCTCTTGGGAGACGACCTTTTACGCAGTTTTGGGCCGTTTCCGACGCCTCGACAACTCTGAGTCGGTCTCTCTTACTGCGTTCTCGCCTTTTCAAGCGTCGGCATTTCATGACCCCTTGTCACGTTGCATCGAGACGATGGGTTGGCCGCTGAGACCGCCCAACAGTTCGACAAGCCGGCGTTTGCGGTGGTGGCGTTGATAGAATTCCTCAAGGATTACTTCAAATTCGTGCGGTCGTTTTTGCGACTTCAGCACCTTGCGAGCCTTCTTCAGCAGCGAAACTGCCTGTGGATAGACCTTGGTGCTCGTTTCGGCTGCTAAACGGTCCGCTTCAGTGCAATACAGTTCGACGGCGCGGTCAGGGTAGGCCGACGACACGGCATCCGCGATTTCGACTTCAAAGCGAGACAGCCGAAAGCGGTCTTTCGATCGCGACGCCTGCATTTCGTCGTACCAACGCAGTGCTGACTCCAAGTCGCGATGCTTGATGGCCCAGCGGATAAGTACATCGAAATGGGGACTCGGCTTGCGAGACCGGGCGCGATCAACTCGGAATCGATTGGAAGGTGCTTCCGGAGGTGGGGCAAAGGGCCATTCGGCAGACTGGTTTTTTTCGGATCGCCTTGTCTTCCTGGATCGTGATTTCGTCGCAGTTGGAGTGGGCGCGAATCGAGGCTTGACGCCGGTCTCCAGAAACTTCATCGCCACCTGCTCGACGGCGGATTCGCACTTCGCCTTTCGTGCAGCTTTCAACAGGTCCTGCAAAGAAGTTATGCTCGGGCAAGCGACAAACCGATCGGCGGCGATTGCTGCTGCCATCGAATGATCTTTGTTCCTTGACGCGATTTTCGCCAACGAATCCTGGAGTTGCTTGATCAATCCTGCGTAGGAAGGATCGGTATTGGACAATCCTTCAGCGGCCAGATCACGTGCTTCGTCATAGCGTTTCAGAGCCACCAAACGATCGACGGCGCGTTGGTAGCTTCCGGCGTTCGTCGCTTCGTCGATGCAAAACTCAGTTGCCGCCTCATCTTCCCCGGCCTCTTCCAGCGCATAGATGATCCAACTCGAAAGTCGCTTGCGGGCGTACGAACGGATGAAGTCGTCGCTAAAACGGTCTCGTTTGCCGGATGATTTCCTGGGAATTCGTCCTTTTAGGGTGTCGGCGACTTGCGTCCACGCCGCTCTCGGAAACCCCTGATCAAGCACGTCGCCAAAGCCGTCGCACAGGCCATAGTCGTCCTGCAATAACGCGTCGATCACAAAGAGGATTTTCTCCGAGTCAGACATCGAAGACGGCACGATGGCTTCAGCGACGATCGACAGGGTCCTCATGATCTCGCCAGCTGTTTCGCCTTCGTCGTGCGACTGTTCGACCTGACGGAGCCCACGTTTTATCAACTCGCGCCCAAGCTCGACGACAGCGTCGAAGTGTTCCGCATCAATCAACGCCTGAAGCCGCGATCTCAACCCAGAGTAGTCCGGCAGATTGCCGTGGCCTTCCCATGAGTTGAACCATGCCTCTTCCGCGGTGACCGACCGCAACTCCTTGCGAGCTTCACGAACGACGGCCGAATGGTCGCCCGTCTCCAGCATAATACGATCGATGAATGACGGCTTCACCTTGCGGTCGCTTCGACAGATTTGCATGACCATGTCAACCAGTTCGTCTTTGCTCTTTGCCGTCAGATGCTTGGCGATATCCGCATCGGTGATTGTGCGCTTCGACTTGGTCTGCTTTCTGGCCGTTGTCTCTCGATCAGTCCGTTCTCGCTTTGGTTCGGGTACCCGATCGAGAAAGTCATCATCGTCACCGTAGAAATCATCCCCAGCATCCTCGTCCCAGCCTTGTTCGATCCGTGTCAGACGCGCATCACCCAAGTCGGCCTCAGGAACCAATGTGCGGTTCTCGATGGAGTTGAGATACTCCAGGATGACGGCCACGGCATGTTTGCAACGATGACCAACGGGACACGAACATCTCGATTCCAGCCGCTTGCTCAGGTCGCGGCTGCTTCCCACCAGCGAAATGTGCGTTGCATACCGATGCGTGCCAGTGACATCAGCGATCAGCCCTCCGTCTGAAAGAGTCGCGAGATTCCGCACGGCCCCGTGCCGCTGATACGACCGGCCGCGATCAAGGCTTCGCGAGTCCGTCCATTCCGAAAGGTCATCCCACGTCAGCTTGTCCCACGGAAAGTCTTTTGACGCTGGCTTCCGTTTTACCTTCTTCTTTCCCACCATCGACCTCCTTGCTGATTCATTGGGGCTCGCGGGGTTCAGTCCCAAAACTCTCGGTCACGCTGGGCAAGTACTCGAAGGATCGCATCGAGAACGTTGTCGAGCCGCTTGCCGACGTCTTCTACCAGGAACCGCAAAACGAAATAGCTGTGTTCCTGAAGCCGAGCATCCTTGCGGCGGTCGCGGCGATAGGCGTCGGCATTTGCGAGGTGCTGACCGCCGTCGAGTTCAATGACCAGGCGGGTTCTCGAGTCGAGCAGGTCAACTTCCATGTTGCCCCATCCATCAAACGGAATGGGCAACGCCACGTTCAAATCGAATCGGCCGGCCGTTTCCGGAAGTGACTGCAGTCGGCGATACAGGAATGCCTCGGTTGCACTTCGTGCACGTGCAACTCCCTTGGCGCTGGAGTCGAACTCGCGAGCGACGTGCGCGAACAACCTGGCCAGCGGGGCGTCCACTCCGTCTCGGACGAGCCGCCGAACGGTCGCCGCGTAGTCGTTCTTCCATCGAGGATCGACCGGCAGCGGCACTTCTGCCGGCCAGTCCGGAACCGCACTCCCCGGCAACGAAACGGTGTAGCCGACTGCCTCGTAGCCCTGGCATCGCCGATCGAACATGCGAGAGAGCATCGGCACATTCAGGTCCGCGTAATCGTAGACGCGGACTTCCGTCTTGCCCTCGTGCAGGCGGTGCAGGCGTCCGACGTACTGGGCGATCGTGCCATGCCATGAAACGGGCAGCGTCAACAGCAGCGTATCGAGCCGCGGGTCATCGAAGCCCTCACCGATATATCGTCCTGTCGCCAGCAGCACGCGCTGCTGATCCGGTCCGATTTTCGCAAGGCGATCCGCGATAGCCCTCGACTGCTTGATGCCGGTACCGCCCTGCAAGACCACGACCTGTTCAACCTCGGGCTCCAAACTCGCCGCGAGCGACTCCAGGTGCTCTCGGCGTTCGGTCAGCACGAGTGGCGATCGACCTTCGCGGACGGTCCGAAGAACATCTTCGCGAATCATTTCGTTGCGGTCCCGGTCGGCGATCAGCTCGCGATAGAGATCCTGAAACTGGATTCTCTGATCGGAATCGGCTTCCAACACCGGACGAAATCCTGTGGGCCGCACGATCACGGAATGTTGAAACGGCCGGGCGCTTGCCTCGGCCTTGGCATCAACACGATGGCGCACTGGCCCACACTGCATAAAGATGATCGGGTGATGCCCGTCTTTGCGAGCCACCGTCGCGGATAGTCCCAAGACAAATCGGGCCTTTGTCCGTCGCGCGACCAGTTCAAAACTGCGTGCCGACAGGTGATGGCATTCGTCGACGATCACATGACCATAGTCGGCGACACAGTCCTTCACGACGCCCTTTCGCACGAGGCTCTGAATGGTGGCAACATCGATTCGTCCCGTGGGCCGCTTGCGTCCGCCACCAATGCGGCCGATGTCTTTCTTGGGAATTCCGAGGAACTCCGACAGCCGTTCTACCCATTGATCGAGCAACTGCCGTCGATGCACCAGGACCAGTGTATTGACGCGTCGTTGAGCGATCATCCAGGCGGCAACCACCGTCTTGCCGAACGCCGTTGTTGCCGACAGGACCCCGGTGTCGTGTTCGAGCAGTTTTCGAACAGCCGTCTTCTGTTCCGGTCTCAGTTCTCCCTGGAACGACAGGTCGACCGGTTCACCGCAGACGCGTTCGTCGTGAGTGCTGACTTCGATCTTCAGGTCGTCCAGCAAAGTCCGCACATCCTCGTAACAGCCGCGTGGCAGTGCAAGATGCCGAGGGTGGTCCTCAGCGCATCCGATGATGCGCGGCTTACCCCAGGTAGGTAGACGCATCGACTGGGCTTTGTAGAACTCTGGATTCTGAAATGCAGCCAGTCGTATCAGGCAGTTGCGCAGCTCCGGAGGCACACCTTCCTTGGAGATGTAGATCTGGTCACTCAACGTCAGGTCCAGTCGAGACGGCAACTCACCGGTGATGTGCAGATTCGTTCGACGTCGTGACGGCGACAATGTCCAGGGCTCTGCGTCATCGTCACTGCTGGCCATCCATACTCCGATAATGCGTCCAGCCCGACCGGCGTGACGCACTATTTCGTCGACGGCCGCAGGTGCCATGCGGTGAATGGAAGCGAGGAATGTCCATTGATCGTCATACGGGTTTAGCTCCTGATCAATGAACACGCTGTTGCCCACCGCGCGCGGCCGCTTTTGCAACGGCAATGCGATCAGATTGCCGAAACCGCCCTGTGGCAACGTGTCCTGATTCGGGAAGAATCGGTCGTACGAATCGAGTCCGATGTCCGGCCGCCGGTCCATCGTCTCCGTCAGCAAATGCGAACCGAGTCGTCGGGCAATAGTAGCTGGTATGGCGGTCTCGAAGAAGATCCAGATATGGCCGCCGTTTCCAGATCGTGACCGTTCAAGCACGGCCGGAACGTTCAGGTGCCGACTGGTCTCCAGCACAGCTACCGCGTCATCCCGCCAGTTGGATTTGTCCAGATCAATCGCCAGGAAGTAGCAGGTCTCATCCAGCAGCATCGGGTACACGCCGGCTACGAAGTCGCCGCCGCGTTCGTCTGTGCCTGCGAGATGTCGGCGGATCACATCATCCGTCACGGGCAGGAACTGTCGATGCTGACAGGCTGCGCATTTCACGCGTGGCTTTTCGCAAACACCAGTCACCCACTCGTTCGCGCAGACCGGAGAGTAGCCCGACTTTCCGGACGAACGACTCTCGAAGCGGCGCGGATATACATCCTCCCGCCCTCGGAAGAGCGAGCGAAAGAGTGCAATCTTCTGTTCAGGCGGCGAACCGTGATGGACGGCCCTTGTGTCGGATGTCATTGTCCCTTCAGCATGCAAATGAAATCCGCAGGTAGCGTCCCACCGGACGAATGGCAACGGCGGAAACGGAGGACTCCGGTGGCAATCCGTTCGAGCAAGATTAGACTCCGGTCATTTCATCCTCTACAGTAACGGAGTAACCAATTAAACGCGGCTAGCGATCCGAAAGGCAAGCGGGCTAAACACGCACGAGGCCGAGGATGGTAAAAAAGAGTGAGCCGAAAGCAGTTTACCCACGTTTGCAATCGTTCTCGATCGCCTATCGATGACAAGCAAGCTAGAAGCCAACGCAGAACCTCTGGATTCGTGGAGTTGAACTTCGCATATCAAGCCGAGAAACATGGCCGCCGCGTCTTCTGCGAGACGTCCCCGGAGTTGGCGCTGCTTCTCGCTCATCGATTCCTCATTCTCGGGTTATACTAACGCACGAGAAGGAAAACTCCAGTTCCGTCTGAGGCAGGACACGGGGCCGCGATGCACGTGACCGAGACGCGCGCAACGGCGACGGACTTACTTGTCCCGGATGCACAAACGGGCTTGTCCCGGATGCAGAATCGGACTTGCCCCGGGCCCCGTAACGGAGTCGGCAGCATCACAAACTTCACCAGGCAACGGGTAGCTTCATGAGCGACGATATCGGCGGAATCGATTCCCACGCAGGCGAGCGACCCCTCTCAGGCAAGGCGACCGCCAGTCTGATATTTGGGCTGACCTCCGTCTTTCTGTGTCTCAATCTGTTCACGGGGGTGCCTGCGATTATTCTGGGGATCCTTGCGCAAGGCGACATTAGCAAGTTTGGTTATCGTGGGGCGAAAGCGGCCACGTGGGGAACGATCTTGGGGATCGTCGGCATCGTGATGATTCCGGTTCTGGGAATCCTCGCTGCCATGACGTTGCCCGCGGTTGCCAAGGTGCGGGCCGAGGCTCGGAGCACGATATCGTTGGCCAACATGCGTGATGTGACCATGGCATTCACGATGTACGAGGGCCAGTACGGGCACTTTCCGCCGGCCGCCGGTGGCCCAGCGCCGAATCAAGTTAGTTGGCGGCTGGAGCTGGCACCCTATCTCGAGATGGCCGCGGTACGTGAGGCGTATCGACGCGATCAGCCTTGGGACAGCGATACGAATCAAGAATTCGTGGCGATGATTCCTGCGTCGCTGCAGAGTCCCATGAACCCGGAGGCGGCGTCGGGCATGACGAACTACCTCGTCCCGGTTGGTGAGGAAACGGCCTTTCCCCCGGAGGGCCAGTTCACTTCAAGTGCGAAGTTCAGGGATGGAGTTGCTAACACGATATTGCTCTTGGAGGCCGATAACGAATTGGCGGTCCCCTGGACCGAACCCCGCGATCTCGACTACGACGCGCAGAATCCCCTGAACGGATTGGGCCGCCTCTATCCCGGCCACTTCCATGCGGCCTTTGCCGACGGTCGCGTCGAACGGATGGACGATGACGTCGACGCCGTGCAATTTCGCGCCATGATCACGCCGCACGGAGGCGAAGTGGTGCCAGGCGACTAGACAGACTGCCGACGGCGCCCCCGCCAGAAACACGACCGAGCCACTGGTGTGAAGCGACGACGAAGCCACGTGCCAGCGGGTGGCGCGCTCGACGAGCGGCCTGACGAACCGTCGGCTGCGCCATGTATTCGCAATTGATCGTTGCTCTGTCGCTCGCCCCGATCAGTGGCGCGGCGGCCCTGTCGCACGAGCTGCTCTGGACGCGACCCCTCGTCGACTTGCTGGGCGGCACCGGCGAAGCGAGGGCCCGGGTGCTGGGCTGTTCCTTCTTGGGCCTGGGGCTGGGCGGCCTGGTGGCGTGTTGCTCGAACAACTGGGCGTGTTTGGCGGCATGACCGCGGCGACTGCCCGTGCTGCTCGAAAGTACGCCGCGGTGAACGTCGGCTTCCCTTCCTTGGGCCTCGGCGCGGTGGCGGCGTGATGCTTGAACAAGGACGCCAATGCGGACCGAACTCGGGCGGCGGGCGAGCCCGAGTACAGGAATCCGTAGTTCCGTGCGTCACTCGTCGGGCCATGTATAATGGCCTCCCCGCCCACCGATGCGCGTTCTCCGTTCCAAACGACACAAGTCAAACGGCTTTTCCTGCAAGAAAACCTCACGCGGATGATCTCATGACACACGACAGCAAGTCCGACGCTCGACCCATCTCTCGTCGCGGGGCCCTGCTCGGCCTGGCCGCCGGATTGGCGGCACCGATGTTCGTACCGCGGAGCGTCCTGGGCGGAGACGGCCACGTCGGCGCCAACGATCGCATTCGCGTCGGCGTGATCGGCGTCGGCTTTCGCGCGACCCTGCTGATGGATCAGCTGCCCGAGGCGGGCCAGCTGGTCGCGCTTTCCGATTGCGATCTGTCGCGGGCGGCCGCCTATCGCGAGAAGAAGCAGGCCTCGTGGCCGATCTATCAGGACTATCGCGACTTGCTCGATCGCCAGGACATCGATGCGGTGATCGTGGCCACGCAGGCCTTTCAACGGGTGTTGCCGTGTCTTCATGCCTGTCAGGCGGGCAAGGACATCTACGCCGAGAAGCCCCTTTCGCTCGACATCCACGAAGGCCGTGTGCTGGTTCGCGCGGTTCGCAAGTACGAACGCGTCTTTCAGGTCGGCACGCAGCAGCGGTCGATGGAGATGAACCGCGTGGCCTGCGAATTCATCCGCAACGGCGGCCTTGGCGAAATCCGCGAGGTGCGGTGCGTGAACTACCCCGGTCCGGCGGCCCTGCCTCGCGAAGGCTATTCTCACTTCGGCGTGCAACCGGCGCCCGACGGATTGAACTGGGACGTGTGGCTCAACCAGGCGGCCTGGCGACCCTATCACGAAAAGTGGCGCGGCTCGTGGCAAGACACGATGGGCGGACAGATGACGAACTGGGGAGCCCATGGCGTCGACCAGATGCAATGGGCCCTGGGCATGGACGACACGGGACCGGTCGAGATGTGGCCGCTGGAAGAGAAGTCGTATCAGAATGGCATGTTCAACGGCCAGGTGGCGATGCGCTATGCCAACGGCATCGAACTGAAGTTCATGCAGCCCGACACGGGACCGTGGGGCGGCGGAATCATCATCGGCGAGAAGGGCAAGATCGAGATCAACCGCAACAAGTTCGGCTCGAACCCCGCGGAGATCGCCACCGAGCTGCGCAAACAGATCGACGTGACCGAAGAGGAGCGGAAGTGGAGCGACAAGCTGGCGCTGTGGCAGGCCCGCTGGCACCTGCAGAACTGGCTCGATTGCATTCGCAGCCGGGCGACTCCCAATTCGGACATCGAGGCGGCCCATCGTTCGGTGAGCGTCTGCCACCTGGCCAACATCACGCGATTCCTCAACCGTCGCCTGCGTTGGAATCCCGAGCAGGAGAAGTTCGAGGACGATCAAGAGGCAAACGCCTGGGTCGCCCGTCCGCGTCGCGAGCGTTATGCGCTGCCCGAGCGCGTATAGCTTTGGCGGTGACTTGAAGTCAATCTTATCTGTGCGTGTCACTTCTGCGGCGAAAGGGAAACGTGGTGAACGGTTCTGATAAGTGGTCTCGGTGGTCCGTCCTGATTCTGTTCGCCGTTTGCCTGTTCGCGGTCGATGCGCAGGGGGATCCCGCGGAAGAACAGCGGGCGCAGCACGGCCTGAAGTGGAAACGCACGCCGAAGCTCGTCTCGCGCTGGGTCGAAGAGATGTCGCTGGCGACGCCTTTTCCCGAGTACCCACGGCCGCAACTGGTTCGCGACGAGTGGCTCAACCTGAACGGCCCGTGGGACTTTTTGGGCGAAGGCCCGCAGCCGCCGGAACTGCCCAGTAAATTCACGGAGCAGGCGTTGGTGCCCTCGGCCACCCAGGCGGTGACCAGCTGCCTGGCGAAGGAATGGACGAGGGGCTGGTATCGCAAGAAGATTGAAATTCCCGCCGCCTGGCAAGACAAGAAAGTGCTGCTCCACTTCGAGGCAGTCGGCGGCGCCGCCACGGTCTACTTCAACGGCCGCGAGCTGGGCAAGAACACCGGCACCTTCAAGCGGTTCTCGTTCGAGCTGCCCGAGATCACGGCGGGCAAGCCGCACGAGATCGTCGTCCACTTCGACGACACCGATCCGCGGATTCCTCGCGGCAAGCCGGACCATGTCTCCGGCCTCTGGCAAACAGTTTGGCTGGAGCCGGTGCCGGCCGACCACATCCGTTCGTTCCAGCAGACGCCCGACATCGACGCCGAAACCCTCTCGCTCGACGTTGAACTGGGCGATGCGACGGGTTCACTAAACCTGGTTGCGATTGCCCGTGCCGACGGTCGCACGATGGCCGAGGCCAGCGGACCGGCGGGCGAGACGCTGGTCCTCAAGCTTGACGAGCCGCGACTGTGGAGTCCCGAAGATCCGTTTCTTTACGACTTGGTGCTCGAGTTGCGTCGCGGCGACGCGACCGTCGATCGGGTGGAGAGCTACTTCGGCATGCGGAAGATCTCCACAGGCGAGGTCGACGGGGTGCCGCGGATCTTGCTGAACAACGAGGTCTACTACCAGGCCGGTCTGTTGGACCAGGGCACCTGGCCCGACAGCTACTACACGCCACCCTCGGACAAATGCCTGAAGTGGGAAATCGAAACGGCCAAGGATCTCGGCTTCAATGTGCTGCGGAAGCACGTGAAGATCGAAGCGAGTCGCTGGTACTACTGGTGCGACAAGCTCGGCATGTTGGTCTGGCAGGACCTGCCCAGCCAGATGTATTTCAACGGCCGGGATTTCGAGTCGGACGAAGACAAGCAGTTTGCTCGCGACGATCTCGACGCGATGATCGAGCAGTATTACAACCACCCCTCGATCGTCAGCTGGGTGATCTTCAACGAGACGTGGGGACAGTTCGACCCGCGCGAGATGACGATTCGCGCGAAGCGCCTGGATACCTCTCGACTGATCAATGCGACGAGTCACGTCTGGCCGAACGAGCACGGGCGGCGCCGCTACACGGCCGACTACTACGACGAGCACTGCTACGAGCGGCATCTCCACTTCTACGACTACAACGTGCATCTACCGGCCGTGTTTGGCGAGTTCGGCGGCATCGCCTACAAGGTGGAGGGGAACACCGAAGAGCACGAGAACTATCGCGGCTATGGGCCGCACGCCAAATCGGCGCAGGACTTGCTGGACCAGTACAAGAAGCTGGTCGTCCAGGCGGCCCGTCTTCGCGACAGCCAACACGTCTGTGCGATCATCTACACCGAGCTGACCGACTTCTATCACGAAATCAACGGCTTCATCACCTTCGATCGGGAAGTCGTGAAGGTCGACGCGGACGAGCTGAGGAAGATCAACATGCTGTTCCGCGACCCGTCGCAGCGGTGATGGAGGGCGATGAACTACCCGGTTGCCACCTACGTTGCCGCGGCAGTGGTCGGCCTGTCGCTCGACGAGCTCCGCGGTTGTGGGATATGATAGGAGGGCGAGCGAGAGGTTCCTTCATTTCCGCGGAACTGCGTTGCCATGACGTCCGAGATTCAGAACATTCTGCAGGCCTTCGATTCGATGGCCGACGACGACAAGCGTCTGTTGGCGGCCGAGATCCTTCGTCGTAGCGCGACGTTCGATCCGTTGCCGATCGACGACGATCAGCTCGTCGAGGCCGCGGACGAGCTGTTCCAGCAGTTGGATCGGGACGAGGCGGCCGATGCCTGACGCGGCTCGTGGCGAGGTCTGGCTCGTTGACTTGGGAATGGCCGCCAAAGTTCGCCCGTGTCTCGTGGTGAGCGTCCCCTTCGCCGACGAGGATCGGGCCTTAGTCACGCTGCTGCCCCCCACGACGGCAACTCGCGGCTCGCGCTTCGAAGTTGCCGTGCCGACGCGGTTTCTGCGTAGCGGAGCCTTTGACGCACAAAACGTCGTCACGATTCCCGCTGGCAAACTCATCCGTCGACTTGGAAGACTCGAGGATAAGGGCTTCGAGACGGTCGAAGGCAAACTGCGCGAGTGGCTCGGCATGGCGTGATCTTCTGGAGGCACGGGAATATCAACAAACGCGACGCGGACGAGCTGAGGAAGATCAACATGCTGTTCCGCGACCCGTCGCAGCGGTGATGGAGGGCGATGAACTACCCGGTTGCCACCTACGTTGCCGCGGCAGTGGTCGGCCTGTCGCTCGGCCTGTTCGGCGCCGGCGGCAGCATTCTCACGCTGCCGGTGCTGGTCTACTTTGCCGGGGTCTCGCCTGTCTTGGGCACGGCCTACTCGCTGTTTGTCGTGGGGTTCACGGCGTTGTTGGCGGCGGCGAACTATCTCCGCCTCGGGCTGGTCGATCGCGGAGCCCTGCTCGCCTTTGGTGTTCCTTCGCTGGTGGCCGTATTTCTCGCGCGGCTCTATCTGTTGCCGTCGATTCCCGATCCGGTAGTGCGCTGGGGCGAGTGGTTCGTCGGCAAGGACGAGCTTGTGATGGTGGCCTTTGCCGTGATGATGGTGGTCGCCGGCGTGTCGATGATTCGCGCGCGGAGGGACGATGTGCGGCCTGGAGAAGCGACGCAGCCTCGGCGAAGTTTTCTACTGGCCGCCGTCGAGGGCGTGCTCGTGGGCCTCGTCACGGGCCTGGTGGGGGCGGGCGGCGGGTTTGTCATCGTGCCGGTCTTGGCCATTCGCTGGGGACTGCCGATTCGCCTGGCGATTGGCACCTCGCTGGCGATTATCGCCGCCAAGTCGCTGATCGGTTTCTTGGGCGACGTGCAACTTGCCCGGCAAATCGAATGGTCCTTTCTCATTCGCTTCACGGCGGTGGTATGCCTGGGTATGCTGGTTGGTGTGGCGGTGAATCGCCGCGTGACGATCGCCACGCTGCGGGGCGGCTTCGGTTGGTTCGTGCTGCTGGCCGCCGCGGTAATCGTGGCCATCGAGTTGTGCACGTGAGCGGAGGTCGCACGGGGCTCGTTCGGCTTTTTGATGCAACGGGATTCCTGCGGACCTGGCTTGCTCGCGAAACGTCTCGCTTGCTCGCGAAACGTCACAGAAAAGTGCCAAAGAAGAGTGCTGAAGAAGATGTCGTACGAACCATTGCCTGAGATCTATCTCGACGCCAACGCCACCACGAAGTGTCTGCCGCAGGCCGCCGCCGCCGCCCAACAGGCGATGGAACATCTGTTCGGCAACCCGAGCAGCTCGCACATCACGGGCATTCGAGCCCGGCAGATTCTGGAGTCGGGTCGGCAACTGGCCCGTGCGGTGCTGGGGGCCGACTCGGGTCGCATTATCTTCACCAGCGGGGCCACCGAGGCGATTCAGATGGGGGTCCTCTCGGCCCTTTGTCACGTGCGTCAACAGCGGCGCGTGGGCGACGACGCAGCCCGCGACCGCTTGTTGCTGTACGGAGCGACTGAGCACAAGGCAGTGCCCCAGGCGCTCGAGCATTGGAACGAACTACTTGGATTGGGCGATCAGGTGATGGCCATTCCGGTCGACGACCGCGGGCGGCTCGACCTCGAATTCCTGCGAGCCCATGCCGCCGAGGCCGACATGGTTTGCACGATGGCGGTCAACAACGAGACGGGCGTGATCCACGATCTAGCGCGCGTCGAAGAGGTGCTTCGCGCGGCCAACCCCGACGTGCCGTGGATGGTCGATTCGGTGCAGGCGGTCGGCAAGCTCGCGTTGAACCTGAGCCAAACGACGATCGACTATGCCCCGGCCAGCGGACACAAGGTCTATGCCCCCAAGGGCATCGGCTTGCTCTACGTTCGCGAGGGCGCACCGATCACGCCGCTGATTGCCGGCGGCGGCCAGGAAGAGGGCGCCCGTTCCGGCACGGAGAACTTGCCGGGGGTGGCGGCTTTCGCGGCCGTGCTCGAACGACTCGTGGACGAGCAAGACGACATCTTCGCCCCGCGCGCTCGACTCATCGAGTATCGCGACCGCCTGCGGGCCAGTCTTTCGACGGCGTTTCCCACGATCGTGTTCAACACGCCGTTCGAAGATGCCGTGCCGACGACGATCAACTTCTCGGTGCAGGGCTTTACGAGCAAGGAGATTCTCGACCTGTTCGACGCCGCCGGCATTCGCGTCAGTTCCGGGTCGGCGTGCGGGTCGGCCCTGCGCGGCTCCTACGTGCTCGACGCGATGGGCATGCCGAAGTGGCGCAGCGAAGGGGCGATTCGCGTCTCGTTCGGCAGAATGACCAGCGAAGACGAAGTGGCCAGCGCGTGTCGGCGGATCGAAGAGGCGGGTCAGGCACTGCGCGAGTCGTGTTTGATCGTGCCGGAGACGGGGCCCTCGGCCGCCGGTCCGGAGCGCGACGGACTCGTACAGCTCAAGCGCGGCTCGATGTGCTCGTGGATCTACGTCGATGCCGCTGCGCGGAATTGTATTGTCGTCGATCCCTTCGAAGAGCTGGAAGATCGCATCGTCAGCCTGGTGCGGTGTCAGAATCTGCGGGTGCTGGCCATCTTGGACACGCATCATCACGTCGATCACGATTCGTGCCGCTTGCGTTTGCTCGAGCGGCTCGCTGAGCAGCTGGCTCCCCAGGCGCTGGCGGCCGATTCGCTGGGCTGGCCCACGGTGGCGGAGGGGCCGCTAACTTTGGCCGACGGGACGCCCGCGATGTACTTTCCTTTGTCCGACCGGGAGATTCTCGTGCGCACCGAGCTCGGCGGTCATACGGTCGACAGCCAGGCCTACCTGGTGGCGCCCCTGCCGGTCGGCGATCGCATCGAGTGCGAAGAAGTCCGCTTCGCCTTTACTGGCGACACGCTGCAGATCGGCGGCATCGGTCGTTCCGACTTTCCTTCCAGCTCCGTCGAGGCACTCTACGACTCGCTGCGTCGTCTGCCTCGGATCGTGGGCCAGCACTCGGTGCTCTGCCCCACGCACGATTACTGCAACGGATTCGTCACGACCTTTGGCAGCGAGCTGGCGAACAACGCGCTGCTGGCGGCGGTGCTCGATGCCGTTGCCCCGATTTCGCGGGAGGCCTTTGTGGAAGAAAAGGTACGGGTCGACGAACAGATCGACGACGACGCGAACTGCGAGCTGATTTGCGGGCTGATTCAACCCCGCGGCAAGTCTTCGTCTTCGGTCGACGTGCGTCCGGAAGAACTGCGCGACTTCTTCTTCCAGCATCGCGAGTCGCGGATTATCGACGTTCGCGAGCCGCACGAATTTCAGTTTGCCCAGGATTGGGAAGGGCTCGGTCTGGCCGAACCGCCGACCAACGTGCCGCTCACGCAATTCGGCAACTTCCTGCAGTCGCTGCTCGCCGGGCGCGAAACTTCTCGCGACAGCGACCGGGACATCGTGTTTGTCTGCCGCAGCGGCAACCGCAGCGGTCAGGCGGCCGAGGTCCTACGACGCTTCGGCTTCGACAACGCCTGGCACATCGCCGGCGGACTGGCCTTGGGCGGCGGACGCCACAACGACGTCTCGCTCGACTGTGCCGACGCACTGCCCTTCGCCGAGATGGAGTACGTCATCTAGTTCGCTACTCACCTGGCGACGGGTGCGCCGCACTCGGCGAACCGGTCTAGCTGGCGATCCGTGCGCGGCACCTAGCGACGATCGGAGGCGGTTTCAATCTCACCCCCGTCGGCCGCGGCGTCGGCCACCTTGATTACGTCGCGGACGTACTCGTGGCAGCTGATGCAGGTGGTCGTGGCGTGCATGTAGGTGAACGAGGCCCCCTCCAGGTTGCGATCGACCGCCAGGCGGTTGAGTTTGCCAGCCAGCCGACGGAACTCGCGGCTATAGTGGCGATAGACCGGGTCGGGGAAGCGCTGAAACGCGGCGGCGTCGCTCATCTGCTCCAACTCCTTCGAGCCGGACGCGATCAGGTCGAAGTCCTTCGACACCAGACCCTCGAGCACCTTCTGGCTGCTGGCCAACTTGGCTCGCATGAAGGCAGCGGTCTTCTTGGGGTCGGCGTTTGGGGTGTCGTCGGCCTCGCCACCCCGAGTGGCGACCAGCACGGTGACGACGGCGACGAGCGCGGCGAGGAGGAGGGACGTGCCCAGGCGGCGGTTTCTCATTTCAGAACTCCTTTGCTGATGACGAACTTCAGGTTCTCGTTGCGGCGTCTCGATTACGCCAACGGCACGCGTTCCGACTCCGCCAGCCGGCCCACCCACACCGAGACGTTACGAATTTCCGTTGTGCCGGGCAAGCTCAGCCAGGCGATGGTCCGATTGCTGTAGTTTCTTGCCCAGATCGCGGGCCAAATTTCGATAAATGACCACGCCGATGTCGGGACGCTTGCGGACCAGGGCATGTAGTCCCTCGTGGCTCAGCGAGGCGGTTTCCACTTCGTTCTTGGCGATGGCCGTGGCCGAGTGGGGCAGGGCCGAAATCAGCGAAATCTCGCCCAGGCACTGGCGTGAGCCGACGGTGCCCACCGGCGAAGGCGGATCGCCCACCGCCACGACGACGTTGCCACGCAAGACCACGTGGGCTTGCGCCTCGCGGCTGCCTTCGGCGAACACGGTCTGGCCCGGCGCGAATCGGCAAACCGTGCATTCGGTGGCCAGGCGGGTGCGTTGCTCGTCGGTCAGGTCGGCGAAGATCGTGGCCTCTTCGAGCGAGGCGGCAATCCGCGGCGCCAGGTTGCGACTGTTGAATTCGGCGATGACCGGCTCGACGATCGGCAGCGCTTCGTCGACGAAGTGGAGGTCGCCTGGATCGAACGGCACGAGCAGCTTCGCCATCTTGATCACGTCGAGTCGCTCGACGTCGTGGAACACGAGAGCCGGAATGTAAGCAGACGGAATGAAGCCGTGCTCGACCAGGGTCCGCTGCATCCGCGGCGCGTGACCGCTGACGCCGATCTCCAAGTAGGCGATGTCCCACTCCTCGCGACAGCGACGTTCGAGCTCGTGGATCAGGAAGCGAATCGGCGGCTCGCCGACCGAAATCAATTCGAAGATCTGCACCGCCTTCTCGTTGTTGTCGATGGTAAAGCCGATGGCGCCGACAAGACGCCCCGCGTCGCGAGCGAGCAGGTAGTTGGAGTGCTTGGCCCGCATCTTGAACAGGCCGTAGTGCAGTCGCAGCGAGCCGAACACTTCGCGATGACGGACGCGACCGCGCTCGAAGCGAAGCAAGGCGGAGTAGCCGTCGGTGGTCAGCTCGTCGATTGCGAACTCGGAGATGGGCGGATACGGGGCCGAATCCTCATCGACGATGACGTCCGATGCCAGGCAGATGTTCTCCAGCACCGAAGCCGCCAGCGGATAGGCTTCCGACACGACCCGCGGGTGGTTCTTGCGCAGGGAGAGCCCCTCGCCAAAATACTGCGCCCACAGGCCGACGCTCTCGCGCCCGGTGAGCAGAAGCTTCTGCGGGAAGAAACCGACCGGCAGGAAACCGTGCGCCGAGGCGATCCGCTGCGAGTAGGGATGCGAGACGCGGGCTTCGACCAGGCCGACGTGCAGTCGATCCTGCACCCGGCTGAGGCGGGCCTCCATGAGCAGCGCCCCGATGCCTTGACGCCGGGCATCGGGATGGACGACCAGGCGACCAAACTCACCCACCAGGTCGCCATAGGCCCCGATGTCGAGAATTACGGAGGCGGCCCCCACGATCTGGCCGGAGGTGGAGTCTTCAGCCACCAGCACGATCGTGTCGTCGGAGTACACCAACCGTTTCAACAGGTCGGGGTCGTAGTATTGCGGATAGGCGTAATCCGCACCGTACGTCGCGATGTAGACGTCGCGAATTTGGTCGACGTCGGCCTCGACCGCCTCTCGTGTTTGGAACCTCGCTTCGGCCATCGTTTCGCTGCTCGTGTTCGGGGCTCGAACCTCAAGTTGCTAAGCGTCGTCGGGGGCCCAGTGTGTGTCTCTACTTGGCGTTCGCCTCTTCGCCTGCCGCTTTGGCAATGTGGTAGTAGTAAGCGGCCCCGGCCCGCAGGGCCGCTTCGTCGAAATCGAACTTGCTCGAATGGGCCGGGAAGTTCTCCTTCCCGGGAATCTGTCCGCCGAAGCGGACGTAGCAGCCCGGCACCTCTTCCAGGTAGTAGCTAAAGTCCTCGCCACCCATGTTCGCCGTCGTCATCGCGCAGACGTGTTCGTCGCCTACGGCCTGCCGCGCGGCGCGGCGTGCCAACTCCGTGACTTCCGGATGGTTCGTTAAGACCGGGGTGCCAAAGTCGATGTCGACGTGGACGGCGGCCCCGTGCAGCTTGGCGACCGACTCGGCCACACGTCGGACCGCGGTATGCAGATGCTCGCGGACGCGCGCGTCTTGGGCCCGAATTGAGCCTTCCAGGCGGGCGCCGCCGGCGATGACGTTGCTGGCCGTGCCGGCATCGAAGCGTCCCACCGAAATCACCGAAGGATGCGACGGATTCACCTCGCGGGACACGATCGTCTGAATCGCCATGACCATCAGCGAGCCGACCACCACCGCATCGACCGACTCGTGCGGCCGCGCGGCGTGGCCGCCTTGTCCGGTGATCTCGATTGAGAACTTGTCGGACGAGGCGTTCACGACCCCGTCGGTCACCGCGATCATGCCGGGGGCATAGTGGCGGTCAAGATGCCCGCCGAAGATCATGGCCACGTCGTCCAGAGCGTGAGCCTCGATCATCGCCCTGGCTCCGCGACCCGTCTCCTCGGCGGGCTGGAAAATCAAGCGTACGGTCGCCGGCAGATCGTCGTCCTGTGCGAGCAGCGCGGCGGCCCCGAGCAGCATGCTCGTATGTCCGTCGTGACCGCAGGCGTGCATGACTCCGTCGACGGAAGACGAGAAGGGCAGTTCGGTCTCTTCCTTCACCGGCAAGGCATCCATGTCGGCCCGCAAGGCGATCACCCGCCCGCGGTTCCTGCCGGGGATGTCGGCGACGACGCCGAAGCCCGCCACGCCGCGGCGGAACGGGATGCCGAGTGCTTCGAGCCGGGCGCAAATCTTGCCGGCGGTTCGCTCCTCCTGCCAACTCAATTCGGGATGGCGGTGCAAGTCGCGCCGCATGGCCACCATGTCGGCGAAGACATCGGCGTTAACCAATTCTGCGATACTCATCGTTCACTCTCACATCTCTTGGACGCGTCCGCGGAAGTCGGCGCGTCTGCCGAAGTCGGCCTTCTTGACCCCCTCCGTGGCGAAGACAGCACCTTTGCCGAAGAAGGCCATCAAAGCTCGCTTGTCGGTTTGTCATGGCTATCTCCGTCTGCCCCAATTAGCAGCAAAACGAATGCCGAAGTGAGACCAACCGCGCGAAGCGCGGAAGTACTAGAATCTTCGAGTGAAACGACGCGGGCCAGCTCGTCGCCGCAGGTCTGGGCAAGTCGTGGTGTGCGAATCTGTCACAACTCGACCTACAGCGGCACAGTGGGCAGCGGCACAGTGGGCAGCGGCACAGTGGGCAGCGGCATAGTGGGGTTGGGTGCCCGGCGCGGTTGGTCGCGTCGGCAGCATGCAGCAGCCGATCTTTGTTGTAGAGATGCGACCGATCTGGTACGAACATGCGGACCCGTCGGCATCCCCGCCAGCGAGGCCGCGTGATTGAGAACCGTTGAGGAAAGGATGGTGTCACGATGAGATATCTCACAACCGCGTTTTTGGCGATCTTCGCGCTCACGTGCGGGGGACTCATCACGATGGCCGACGACCACGAGACGGCTCCGGCCGACGGCGCTGCGGCGGCGGAGGACAAGGGCCGCGAGAGCGTCTGGATGCGGATCAAGCTGAAGTCGGCTGATGGCATTCTGGAAGGCCTGGCCCGGGCCGACTTCGACGGCATCACCCGCAATGCCCAGGTGATGCGTCAGTTTGGCCGGCTGGAGCGCTGGGCCCGTGTCAAGGACGAGGACTACCTGGGTTACCTCGACTCGTTCAATCGCGCGAATGAGGGCCTGATGCGGCAGGCCAAACGCGAGAATCTCGAGGGCGCGACGCTGGCCTTCTTCGAGCTGACGAACAGCTGTGTCCGCTGCCACGACGTGGTGCGCGACAATCGCCAGATGTTGCCCGACGAGGGCGAAAAGGTGACGCACTCCGTCGAGAAGGCGACGGAGTATTATGTCGGCGGGCCACAGCAAGGCCGCCCGGCCGACGGCATCATCGAGGCCGGCACCGAGGTTTCGCTGATCGAGACCGCCGGCAGCTACGCCCTGGTGCTCACCGAAGACGGCGTCCGCGGCTATGTCGCGATCGACGCGTTGGTGAAGCTCAGCGACGATGA
>QQVP01000075.1 GCA_003389215.1 Planctomycetota bacterium
TGTGCTGGAAAAGCGGTGCTGGGCAAGTCGCGCAATAGAAACAGAAGCGGTCGACTCGTCATTCCACGGTAGTCGATTTTCGCGGTGGGGAGAAGCGGGCCGGGCGTGGTGCGCCGTCGCCGTCTTCCTTGGACTTCTTTGTGCACCGTTTGCTCGTCCGCTACAATCGAGCCCACATCAAGTCAAGTTGCGACGTGCGGGGTACGGGCAGGGAGCTCGTGCCGCGCTCGCGCCCGGGAAGAGGCCACCGGGGAGCGACGTGACCAGCGGCGAGAGTGCGCAACACGATCGGGCTGAGGCCAGTCCGGCGCCCACGGCGTCCGACGGGGCCGACGCCGAGACACGCGTTCCCGACGACGTGATTCCGGCGGGCCAGCTGCCCGCGCTTCAATACCGCGACCTGCCCGAGCCGGTTTCGCTGCGCCGCATGATCGGGCCGAGCATCATTCTGGCCGGACTCGCCCTGGGCAGCGGCGAGTTCATCATCTGGCCCAAGATCACGTTTCACGTGGGCTTTGTCTTCTTCTGGGCCTGCCTCGTCGGGGTGACGATGCAGTACTTCATCAACATGGAGATCACCCGCTGGACGCTGGCCACCGGCGAAAGCGCGATCACGGGCTTTTGCCGCATGTCCCGGCATTGGGGTTGGATTCTACTGGCCTGCAATCTGCTGCCTTGGTTCATTCCGGCCTGGTCGACGGCGGGAGCGGAACTGCTGAGTTGGCTGCTTTGGCCGGAGGCGGCTGCCGAAGCGAATGTCGCCGCCGCGGTCACCGCGACGGCCACGACCAACGCGGCGACGGGTGCCGCGGTCGAAGCGGTGTCGCCGGTCGCGGCGCCCTATGTCGGGCCGCTGGCGATTGCCAGTCTGTTGCTCTGTGGCTTGATCCTCACGGCCGGCCCGGTCGTCTACGAGACGGTCGAGAAGGCGCAACTGCTGCTGGTCGGGTTGATCATGATTCTGGTCGTGGTGTTGGCGGCCACCTTTGTCCGCGGCGACGCGGTGGCGGCGCTGGTGGGTGGCCTGTGGACCAACGCGGGGGTGCCGGAAGTGGGCAGCGGACCCAACGATCCGATCGACGCGATGATGTTGCTCGGCGCGCTGGCCTTCGCCGGCGTCGGCGGCACGCTCAACCTCGGGCAGAGCAACTACATCAAAGACAAAGGCTACGGCATGGGTCACTACATCGGCCGCATCACGAGTCCGCTTACCGGCCAGGCGGAGGCGCAGACGGAAATCGGTTACCACTTTCCCGACACGCCCGAGAATCGTGCCCGTTGGTCTCGCTGGTGGCGGCGGGCGTCGGTAGAGCACTTCCTGAGCTTCTTTGTCACTTGCGTGATCTGTCTGGCCCTGTTGTCGCTGTTGACCTACAGCGTGTTCTATCAGAACGGACAGCATGTCGACGCGGCGTTTGCCGAGAACAAGGTGGCGGACCTGAAGTTTATCTATCATCAGGCGACGCTCTTGGGCGGTTCGTTTACCTCGCTCTTCTTGTGGATGGGCGTGGCGATTCTGTTTACGACTGAGTTGTGTGTGCTCGACGCCACGAGTCGCATCACGGCCGACCTGATCAAGGTCAACTGGCTGCGCGACAACCCGACCTGGACCGAGAGTCGCCTTTATGGCGCGGCGTTGTGGTCGATGATCCTGGGCGGGTCCGCGCTGTTGCTGTGGCAGGGGACCGGCGTAAGCGGCTTTCGACTGGTCAAGGCCGCGGCGGCGCTCAACGGCGTCGTGATGTTTCTGTACTGCGCGGCACTGCTGGTGATGAATCGAAGTCGTCTGCCGCAGGCGATTCGCATCCCCTGGCCACGCCAACTGATCATGGCGGCCACGACAATCTTCTTTGGCTTCTTCGCCGTCTGGGCCGTCGTCGAACGGGTCGGGAAGTTCTTGGCGGCCGACTGAAGTTCGCCGCCGCCGAAGTTACCCACACTTCGCCCGACCGCCCGCCGGCTGCTGCGGTTTGCCCAAACGCTATCGACCCGTCAGGCGTCAAACTCGAGTGGGCCCGACGCGCACATCGTCGCGTCGCTCCTGGGGATGGTGTGTCGGGGACGTGCCGCGATCCGTTTACGGCCAGTGTCATCGACGGATAGAATGAGGGGTGCCGCCAGCACGGTTTTCACGGTGTTTTGCCATTTGTGGGCTTCGCCGTGTGGCGGTAGAATGAGGGGTTTGGTGAACCCGTCATCGCTTCACCGTCATCGCTTCGACGAAGCCGGCGCGGCTCTTCTGGGAGGCTACGCGAGTGCAGATCAACGTTTCCACGCGACACGGTCATCTCAGCAGCGAGAGCCGGGCGCGTATCGTCCGTAAGGTTGAAAAGCTGGAACGCTATTTCGAAAGGCTGACCTCGATTGAGGTCACCGTCGATCTGGAACACGAAGAGTCGCCCACGGTCGACCTGCGTGTCTCTGCCGAGCACAAGCACGACTTCGTGGCGACGGGCCGCGCGTCGACGCTCGCCGCCTCGCTCGATGTGGCCATCGGCAAGCTCGAGCAACAGCTGCGCAAATACAAGGAGAAGGTGCAGAATCGTCACCGCACGTCCGGCCGGGGCGCCGGCGAGGTGCCCTCGCTGGCCGAGAGGGAGGCGCCCGACGTCGATGCGGAGGACGAGGAGATCTAAGACGAGGAGATCCAAGCGGTGGCACCGAGAAGCCAACGCGTCGCCAGCGGGCGTCCGACTTGTCCCGCGCGGCGACCCCGCCACGAAACAGGCGACCCCCCACGAAACAACTGATGAGCTAAGAGATGAGAAAGGACAGGCGTGATGAAGTTTGCGGACTTTATTAACAGCGACTCGATCCGCGCGGAACTCGCTGCGGACGATAAAGACAGCGTGATTCGTGAAATGGCCGGGGCCCTGGCGGCGGCCGGTGCCGTCGCCGAGGAAGAGCTCGACAGCATCGTCAAGGCCATCCTGCGTCGCGAAGAGCTGGGAAGTACCGGAATCGGACGCGGCGTGGCGGTTCCCCATACCAAGCATCCCAGCGTCGACAAGCTCGTCGGCACCGTGGCCGTCAGCGTCGAGGGGCTCGACTTCGAGAGTCTCGACGGAGAGAAAGTTCAACTCTTCTTTCTGCTTATCTCTCCGCCCGATCGCCCCGGCGACCATCTGCGGGCGTTGGAGAACATCTCGCGACAGTTGCGTGACGACACGTTCTGTCGCTTTCTTAAGCAGTCAAAGTCCACGGAAGACATCTGGCAATTGCTCGTCGAGGCGGACAATAACCAGTTCGTCTCGTAGCGGTGGGCCTCCGCGCTACGGGACGCGAGTGATCGAGGAGGCCGTCAGCGGCCCCGTGGGGGTGGGAAACAAGAGCAGCCGGGAAACAAGAGCAGCCGGGAAACACGAGTCGCCAGGAAACGACAGCGGAACGGGGAAATCGCCGCTTGACGAAGGGGTCTGGCGGAGCAACATGAGTCAGCGAGCCATTCGAATTGTCGTTGTGCGGAACGAGCAGGGGTTGCACATGCGCCCTGCCGATATGTTCGTGCAGCGAGCCGCGCAATTCGAATCGGAGATTACGGTCAGCAAGGAAGGGCACCGCATTAACGCCAAGAGCATTATGGACGTGCTCACGCTGGCGGCGGTGAAGGGCACGGAGCTCGAAATCGAGGCGGTCGGCAGCGATGCCGAATCGGCACTTGAGGAGTTGGCGAAGCTGGTCGAAGGCCAGTTCGCTACGGACAAGACAGTGGAAAATTAACACGGGGCAAGCTTCGCTGGAATCTCGGCGCCGCGAAGCGCCTGGCAGATTCAAGCGACGAAGCTTGCCAACAGCGCTCGGCTCCGCTCATCGAGCCGCGTCGCTTCGCCCCCGGGCGAGGCGCACCTCGATGGGAGCGACGAAGCCGCCACGCGGCGTGTCTGGCGAATGGCTTGCCAGCCCGCCCGTCGCGATGTTTCGCGCTGTGCGGCGCCGTGAAGGCGTGGAATGCAGAAACTCGAAGGCATCGCAGTCTCGCCCGGCGTGGCGATCGCCGAGGCGCTCGTCCTCGATCAAGAGGGCTTTCGTATCCCGCAACGCTTCATCGCGCGGGACGAGGTCGAGAGCGAACTGACCCGGCTCGATGCGGCCGTCGACGCCGCCGGGGATGAGATCGCCCGCAATCGCGACGCCATCACGATCGAGCTGGGCGAGCACTACGGCGGTATCTTTCAGGCCCATCTGCGGATGCTTCGCGACCCGCGACTGCGCGGCGAGGTGGAGCAGCTGGTGCGCGAGCGCCGCTACGCGCCCGAGTATGCCGTGAGCCGTACGCTGCGTCGCTATGCCAAGGTGTTTCGCTCGCTCGACGCGACGTTTGTCGCCCAACGGGTGAGTGACATTTTCGACATCGAGAAGCGGCTGCTCCGCCACTTGCTCGGACAGCGGCGCGAGGAAATCTCGAAGTTGACGTCGCCCGTGATCATTCTCGGGCACGACCTGACGCCCAGCGAGACGGCGAATCTCGACCGCGACTTCGTACTGGGTTTTGGCACCGAAATCGGCGGACCGGGCAGCCACACGGCGATCGTGGCCGAGGGTTTGCAGATTCCCGCGGTGGTCGGAATCGGTCCGTTCCTCACCGACGTCTCCGGCGGCGACGTGGTGATCATCGACGGCGATTTGGGCTGGATCATCATCGAGCCCGACGAAGAAACGCTGGCCCGCTACCGCCACGAGGCGGAAGAGCATCGCTCGCTGGCCGAACGTCTGGCCCCGCTGGCCGACGTGGCGGGCGAGACCGTCGACGGAACCCGTGTGCAGCTGTTCGGCAATATCGAGTTCCCGGTCGAGATCGACCGCTGCACCGCGGTCGGGGCCGACGGAGTGGGGCTCTATCGCACGGAATTCCTCTACCTGGGGGCGGAGACCGAGCCGACCGAAGACGTCCATTACGACGCGTATGCCCGCGTGGTGCGGACGATGGGCGATCGACCCGTCTGCATTCGCACGCTCGATCTGGGCGCCGACAAGATGGAGCATCTGCCGCGGCCCGACGACGAGCGAAACCCGGTACTCGGCTTGCGGAGCATTCGGCTGAGTTTGCGGAATCTGTCGCTGTTTCGTGTGCAGTTGCGGGCCGTGTTGCGGGCCAGCGTGCTCGGCAACGTGAAGCTGATGTTCCCGCTCATTTCGACGTTGATGGAGCTTCGCCAGGCCAAGATGTTGTTGGCCGAGGTGATGGAGGATCTCGAAGAGAGCGGCATCGAATTCAATCGCGACATTCCGGTGGGCATCATGGTCGAGGTGCCCTCGGTCGTGATGTTGATGGATCGCTTTATCGAGGAGGTCGACTTCCTCAGCATCGGCACGAACGACCTGGTGCAGTACACCCTGGCGGTCGATCGCGGCAACAAGGATGTGGCGAATCTGTACACGGCGGCCGATCCGGCCGTATTGCGGCAGATCGACACGGTGATCAAGGCGTCGGCCATCGGTTCGGTGCCGGTGTCTCTGTGTGGGCAGATGGGGGCCAACCCGCTCTATACGATGTTGCTGCTGGGACTGGGATTGCGACAGTTCAGCGTTCCGCCGGGCATGCTTCTGGAGCTGAAGAAGGCGGTGCGCAGCGTGTCGATCGAACAGTGCGAAGCCGTTGCCCGACATGCGATGACGTTGGAGAACTCACGGCAAATCAAGATCTACTTGAAGGAGGAGCTGCGCCGCCTGGTGCCGGAACTGGTGCCTTAGCGAGTCGTGGCAAGTGCGATGATTCGACAGCGGATGCGAATTCGCTTCGGCAAGCAGGACGATCTTCGCTGGATCGGCCATCGCGACTTGCTGCGCGTGTTGGAGCGACTGCTGCGACGCGCTCGATTGAAGCTCAGCATGACCGAGGGATTTCATCCCAAGCCGCGCCTCAGTTTTCCGCTGGCGTTGGCGGTCGGCATTTCCGCCGACGAAGAGGTCATGGAACTGGAACTTGCGGAAGCAATGGAGCCCGACCAATTGTTGGAGGTGCTCAACGAACATACGGTGCCGGGGCTGACCTTCCACAGCGTGGAGAAGGCGGTCATCGGCGAGAAGAAAGCTCAGGTGGAGAGCGTCGTTTTCGAGATTCCCGTGCCAGTTGCCGATCAGCCGCGCGTGCGTGCGGCGATCGCCGATTTTCTGGCCGCCGAGTCGCATCTGGTCGAGCGCGAGAAGCGCGTCGAGCCGGTCGACATCCGCCGCGACGTGATGCGGCTGGAGTTGGGGGACGAAGGTCTCGAAATGCAGCTCCGTACCGCGCGCGACGCGTCGGTGCGGCCTCGTGAAGTTCTGGCAGTCCTCGGACTCGCGGAACTGGAATACGACGGGTACCTGCTCCGGCGTTCCACCGTCAACCTCACGAACGAAAAGGTGACCCCATGAAGCAGGAGATGCTCATCAACGTGCGGCAGCCCGAAGAGTGCCGCATCGCCATCGTCGAAGATGGCGTGCTCGAAGAACTCTACGTCGAGCGCACGGATCAGGACAACTACGTCGGCAACGTCTACAAGGGAGTTGTCGTCAATTTGGAGCCGAGCATCCAGGCGGCCTTTGTCGACTTTGGCGTCGGCCGCAACGGATTCTTGCACATCAGCGACGTCGAGCCGCAGTACTATCGCCAGGGCGGCTACGATCCGAAGAAGGCCATCGAGCCGGGCGGTTCGCAGCGCGGCCGATCATCCGGCGGTCGTCGCGACGAGGCAGAGGACTCCGATCGGGAAGACGGTAATGACGAGGGGGGCAACGGTGGAGGGCGACGTGGCAATGACCGCGGTCGCCGCCGCGGACAGCGCCCGCCACGGCCGGGTGCGCGCCCCCGCATCAAGCCGCCGATCCAGGATATCCTGCGTCGCGGCGACGAAGTCCTGGTCCAGGTCATCAAGGAAGGAATGGGCACCAAGGGCCCGACGCTGTCGACCTACATCAGCATTCCCGGTCGTTATCTCGTGCTCATGCCGGCCTTGGGCCGGGTGGGCGTTTCGCGAAAGATCGAAGACGAGGACGATCGACGCCGTCTGCGCGACGTGCTGCTCGAGCTGAATCCGCCCAAGGGTCTCGGCTTCATCATTCGCACCGCGGGAGCCGGCCGCACGAAGCGCGAGCTGTCCCGCGACATGGCCTACCTGTTGCGGCTTTGGAAGGTCATCGTGCGGCGGATCAAGAAAGGGAGCGGTCCGGAGACGATCTACGAAGAAAGCGACATGATCATCCGTACGATCCGCGACATCTTTTCCAGCGAAGTTGATTCGATCTATATCGACGAGCCGACCGCCTACGAACGGGCCAAAGATTTCCTGCAGATGGTCATGCCCCGGCACGTCGGTCGCCTGCAGCACTACGACGGTCGCGAACCGCTCTTCCACCGCTACCACTTGGAGGAAGAGATCGCCAAGATTCATCTTCGCGAAGTGCCGCTCAAGCAGGGCGGTTCGATCGTGATCGACTCGACCGAGGCGCTGGTGGCGATCGACGTCAACAGCGGCAACTTTCGCGCGGACGATTCGGCCGAAGAGACCGCCTTTCAGATCAATCAGCTGGCCGCCCGGGAGATCGCCCGTCAGCTGCGGCTCCGCGATCTGGGCGGCGTGGTCGTGAACGACTTCATCGACATGCGGAAGGAGAAGCATCGTCGGGGCGTCGAGCGGGCTCTGCGCGACGCCGTGAAGCGAGATCGGGCCCGGACGAAGATTCTCCGCACCAGTCCGTTCGGCCTCGTGGAGATGACCCGGCAGCGGATTCGCCCCAGCCTGAAGCGGAGCGTCTACGCCGATTGTCCCTGCTGCAGCGGGACGGGCGTCGTGAAGACCCCGGCCAGCGTGGCCATCGAGGTGATCCGGAACCTGATGCGGGTGAGCCAGATCGAGAAGGTGGCCCGCATCACCGTCACGGTCAACGAAGAGGTGGCAACCTACCTGAACAATCGCAAGCGACGGGACCTCTCGCAGCTGGAAGACGAGGCGAACGTGGCGATTTCTGTGGTCAGCGAAGAGGGAATGGGACCGGAAGAGTCGGTCTTCGAGTGCCTTGACAACGCGGGCCGCGAGATCAAGACGCCCACGCTTTAGAGCGTGTCTAGGATAAATGTAGCGTGCTTGGCGCCGGCGAGGCAAGTTTGGCCAACAGACCGAAGCCGACGAATTGGTAGATTCGTCGATGCACCCTCGACGTCGCCAAGCACAGCCGCAGCTCGCCAAAAGACGCTAGAGATAAACGAGACGCGCTCTAGCCGCCGGCGACCGAGAACCGCGGGCCCCGCAATCCAGCGGGCCGGAAGCCCGGCGGGGCTGGTGGCCGGCCTGGCGGCCGGGCCCGCGGAAACCGCCATCTGGGCTACTGGAGAGGCGGCGGCGTTTTGGTTAAATTATTGGATTCCTGGCAGGCCCCGCAGGTCTCCGTGGACGTCGACTCGTGCACCGTGTCGAAGACTCGTGGACGGTGTCGAAGTGACGGGCGGGACCGCCCTGGTGTCCCGTTTCAACCTGTTCCGTTTCAATCTGGGTCGTTTCAACGGTACGAGTAGCATGTACGCGATCATTACCGATAGCGGTCGTCAATTTCGGGTGGAAGAAGGTCAGCGACTGAAGATCGACTTCCGCGAGGCTTCGGAAGGCGACGAATTGCAGTTCGACAAGGTGCTGGTCGTCGGTGACGAAGACCAGACGGCCGTTGGTCGGCCGACCGTCGAGGGCGCCTCGGTGACCGCCAAAGTGGTCGGTATCGAACAGGGTCCCAAGCTGGTCGTCCAAAAGATTCGTCGGCGCAAGAACTCGCGACGTCGTACCGGCCATCGACAGCTCTACACGACGGTTGAGATCGACAAGATCGTGACGCCCAAGTAACTTCGGCTTCGCCGCCGCGTGAAGCCCTTCACCTCAGCGTGAAGTCTCAGGCACATGTCGCAACGCTGGTCACCACGGTCTTGGCGCGACAAGGTGGTCACGCAGCAGCCGATCTATCAGGACCCCGAGGCCCTCGACGACGTGCTGGCGCGCTTGCGCTCGCTACCCACGTTGGTCACCAGTTGGGAGGTCGAGTCGCTCAAGGCTCAGTTGGCCGAGGTGGCCCGCGGTGATCGCTTCGTTCTGCAAGGCGGAGATTGCAGCGAGTCGTTCAGCGATTGCAACTCGGAGGTGATTACCGCCAAGCTCAAGATCCTGCTGCAGATGAGCCTGATCTTGGTCTATGGCTGTAAGAAGCGGGTCATCCGCGTCGGTCGTTTCGCGGGGCAATATGCGAAACCGCGCTCGCTCGACACCGAATCACGCGGCGAGGAGACCCTACCCAGCTATCGTGGCGATTTGATCAATCGCAGCGCCTTCACGGCGGCCGATCGCAATCCCGATCCCGAGCTGCTGATCGAGGGCTACGAGCGGGCCGCGATGACACTCAATTTCATCCGCGCGCTGACCGCCGGCGGGTTTGCCGACCTGCACCATCCCGATTACTGGGACCTGAACTTCGTCTCGCACTCGGCGCAGGCCGAAGAGTATCACGCCATGGTGGCGACGATCACCGACTCGATTCGCTTTCTCGAGACGGTCACCGGCAGCGAACTGAGCGACATCGGCCGGGCCGACGTGTTTGCCAGTCACGAGGGGCTGCTGCTGCCGTACGAGGAGGCCCAGACCCGCCAGGTTCCCCGTCGTAGCGGCTGGTACGACCTGACGACGCACTTCCCCTGGATCGGCAACCGCACCCGCGACATCGACGGAGCCCATGTCGAGTTCTTTCGCGGCATCGCCAATCCGATCGGTGTCAAAATCGGCGGGCAGATCACCCCCGACGAACTCGTCCGTCTGGCCGAGGTGCTGAATCCCGATCGCGAGCCGGGCCGCCTGACGCTGATCCATCGCTTTGGTGCCGACGAGATCGGCAGCGGTCTGCCGCCCTTGATCGAGGCCATCAAGAAATCGGAGCAGGTCGTGGTCTGGATGTGCGATCCGATGCACGGCAACACCGAGACCACGCCCGACGGGCTGAAGACGCGGCACTTCGACAACATTCTCCGCGAGCTCGACGAGGCCTTCACGCTGCACTGCCAGGCGGGAACCTGGTTGGGCGGCGTCCACTTCGAGATGACCGGCGAGAACGTCACCGAGTGTTTGGGGGGGGCCCGCGGTTTGAGCCCCGATGATCTCAAGCAGACGTACAAGAGCCAGGTCGATCCGCGGCTGAATTACGAGCAGGCCCTGGAGATGGCCCTGTTGATCGCGCGCCGCATGGACGGCTAGTCCGCTCTCGCAGGGGCAGTGCGCAGCTGACGATCGCCGCTTGGCAAACTCTGCGGGCTCTGCCTGACGTTCTGCGTGGCGAAGCTCTGGCGACTGGCGAAGCGGTTCGGCGCGGCAATTTCTTTTTCGATTTCTTGCGCCACCCAGGTCGATAGAGGAGGTGTGAGCGTACCGACGGATCGATAAGAAACACGTACGCTCGACGGCTCGCGCGTCCACTGACCGGACGCCGACACAATCGACGCGATGGAACGCGACCGACCGGACAGGTTTGGTACAAGGGTCGCCCTTCCATGCCGCGTCTCTTTTTTTGGGGCCTTGCGCTCGCAGCGCTCGTCTCGTTGCCGCCCACGACCGCTGCGCAAACGTGCGCGCCGGGCGGTTTGTGAAGACCGAGCTGGCAGCGGCGAGGTCCTCGCCCCAGCACGCCCGCCACCGTTGCGGCACCCGCCATCGTTTCCGGTCAGCCGGGCACGCGGATGCTCTATGCGCCGGTAACCCCGCGGCCGCTGGTACCCGAGATGCCGGCGAATACGAGTCTTTCCTCGAGTTCTCCATCAACCTCTTCCTCGAGTCTGCCCCCGGGTTCTCCCACGGGTCCGCCCGTGGGCGGTCGTCCGTTACCTCGCCCGCTGTCGTCATCTTCAACGACAGCCCAACCGTCGCCGCGGCCGACTCGTTTCGCTCCGCATCCGGCCGTGGCACGGTTGAGCGTGGCGGACGCGTCGGGCCATTCGCTCGGCTCGGGCACTTTGATTTACGTCACCGCAGAGCACGGCCTGGTGCTGACGAATTGGCACGTCGTGCGCGATGCGGTAGGGCCGATCGAGGTCGTCTTTGCCGACGGCTTTCGTAGCGGCGGAACCGTGCTGAAGGTCGACCACGACTGGGACCTGGCCGCCGTGGGCATCTGGCGGCCGCCAGTGGAACCGGTCGAGTTGGCCAATCATCCCCCTCAGCCTGGCGAACGACTGACGATCGCCGGCTGGGGTAGCGGCAACTTTCGCGAGGCCAGCGGACGTTGCTTGCAATATCTTTCGCCCGGCGACGGGCATCCGTTTGAGATCGTCGAGTTGGGAGCCGAAGCGCGCCAAGGCGACTCGGGAGGACCTATCTTCAACGAACGAGGGCAACTGGCAGGGGTTCTCCTGGGTGCCGCCGATGGCCGCACCGTAGGTAGTTATTGTGGACGGGTTGGTCACTTCCTGGCCGACGTCACGCCCGTCTTGGACCATCAACAGAAGGAGATGATTGCCGATGCGCGACAAGACACGCATGAGGAGGATCACTTGCGGCTGGCGGACGCGTCGGAGAACCGACTGCAAACGTTGCCGCACGGAGGGCGACAGGTGCCGAATCGTGGCGTGGGCCAATCCGCCGCCTCGGGGTCCCCAAACCACATCGCCACCCACGACCTGGTGACGATCGCTCCCGGCGACGCGGCCGATCGGCTGGAGTGGGGCGAGCTTCCCGATTTGTCCGGGGGCGCGGAGTACGCGGCCGCGCCCCACGACTACCTGGCGGCGACCGAAACATCCCGCGCGCGCACGCCCACCCGCGGCGCCGCGATCCTCGCGGCCGACGGGGCCATTCCGCTGCGGACCCTGGTCGGCACGACGCCCGTCGAACAGGCCAAGACGTTCCTGGCCATCTTTGGCGTCATCTCGCTGCTGTTCTTCCTGCTTCGCGCCCTGACGCAGCCGGCGGCGTAAGTCGTCGCGGCGTTAGCGGCCTGTCGACATGTCGGACCGGTGCGAGAAGTTGTTCTTGAAGAGCCGAGCTTGCTTTAGCTTTCCGCGTCATCTTTGCGGAAGACGGCCACGATATCCTCGATCGGGATGATGAACAGCTTGTTGTCCTGTTCCAGCTCGACCGGGATCCCGTTGCGCGGATCGATCAGTACCTTGTCGTACTTCTGCAACGGGTAATCGGGATCGTTGTCGACCTGCAGGCTGATCGCCACAACGCGACCCGTCAGCACGGGCGTCTGCGCTTCGTCGGGCAAATGGATGCCGCCGCGGGTGGTGCGCTTCTCTTCATCCTTACGCACGAGCACCCGCAGTCCTACCGGTTCGATTGTTTCCATGGTCATTCTGGTTTCGGCCATCGCGGCATCCTCGATTCGAGCCTGTCTTGCGAGCCGGCATTCACTGCTGGAGCCTGTTACCGCGGTCGCACCACCACGGCTCACCTCTCTATTGTACGCAGCCGCCGCGGCGAGAAAACACGGATCGATCCACGAAGCTCCCGCTCGCTACGCGCGCTGAAGAATCTTGCCGATCCGCGCGGCCACCTCGCCCGAGGCCAGGGCCGCAAGAAAACTCTCCTCGTCGGCGTAGTTGTAGTGGCTCACGAACTTGACGACCCAGTTGTGGACCAAAGGGCTGATCGAGATCACCGCCCGGGCATGGCGGACCGCCTCCCACATTTCGATTGCCGTGCCCATCGACGCCTCGGGAATGAACGCCAGCACTGCGTCTACCTCGCCACACATCTGGCAGTGTCGCAGGAAGACCTTGCGGGCCTGTTCGTCTCCATACTCGAGCGAGCCGGCATGATCGGCCAGCGGATCGTAGACCTCGGCCGCGGGCAGGTGCTCGGCCAAGAGCTGCTTGAGTCGACCGCGATAGTGCTGGTCGTGCAGCGCGGCCGAGCGGTGAGAGCCCTGCATGATGCCCGCCAGAAAGAGTCGCATGCGTCGTTGCCTTGCCTTGTCGTGTCAGCCGGTGGATCGCGTGGTGTCGAATTCTCTCGCTTTTCGATAGGATTAGGATAAGGTTTGCCGCGTCGCTCGCAAACGATCCACCCGTTCAAATTCCTCTCCGTGCTTTCGTATGTCCGCATCTTCGACCCCCTCGCGATCTTCGTCACGTCGCCGCGGCGACCCCCGCGACGCACGCCACAACGGCCACGCGAAGCGCCGGAAATCGCCCGCCCTGAAGATGGTCATGGAGATGATGGCCATTCCGGGCATCAGTTGCGAGGAAGGCCGCATCGCCGAGTACGTGCGGAAGCAGCTCCGCGGCGCCGGGGTGCCGGCGGAGGCAATCAAGATGGACCGCGCACATCAGAAGACGCCCACGACCGGCGACGTGGGCAACCTGGTGCTCAAGCTGCCTGGCCGCGGTGCGCCGGCGGTGCGTCGGGCACCGCGCCGCGTGTTGATGGCTCACCTCGATACGGTGCCGATCTGTGTCGGCTCGCGGCCTGTCTGGAAACAGGGCCCCGGTTTTGCCGAGGGCT
Source organism: Planctomycetota bacterium (assembly GCA_003389215.1). GTDB lineage: Bacteria > Planctomycetota > Planctomycetia > Pirellulales > UBA7805 > MB-PLM-2. The sequence goes on from QQVP01000075.1 coordinate 13,446, forward strand.
ACGTCGAATCGGCCTCGCCCCAGACGGGATTGGGGGCCGACGATCGGGCCGGTGCGGCGGTGGTGCTCGACACGGCACTCGCCACGCTGCGGCGCGAGGAACATCCGCCGCTGACCTTCTTCTGGACGGTTCAAGAAGAGATCGGCATTCAGGGTGTCCGCCAGGCGAGCCTGGGTTTGCTCGGTCGTCCGCGGCTCGCCTTCAATTTCGACGGCGGCTCGCCCTGCAAGCTCACCCGGGGAGCGACCGGCGGCTATCGCCTGACGATCGACGTCCACGGCGTCGCGGCCCATGCCGGGGGGGCGCCGGAATTTGGGGTGAGCGCGATCGCCATCGCCTCGCTGGCGATCGCCGAACTCCAACAGAATGGCTGGCACGGAGCGATTCGAAAGGGGCGTCAGCAGGGAACCAGCAACGTCGGCACGATTGAAGGGGGAGCGGCCACGAACGTGGTGACCGATCACGTTCGCTTGCGGGCCGAAGCCCGCAGCCCCGATTCGAAGTTTCGCCAACGTATCGTGACGCAGATCGAAAAGGCGTTTGCCCGCGCTGCCGCGACGACGAAGAATGTGGCGGGACAGTCGGGCCGCGTGAGCTTCGAGGGCGGCCTCGATTACGAATCGTTTTATCTCGAGGACGACGATCCGTCGCTGCTCGCCGCGGAAGAGGCGGTCCGCCGCGTCGGGGGCCAGCCGCTTCGTTTCTTCAGCAACGGCGGACTCGACGCCAATTGGATGACGCCCCGCGGCATTCCCACGGTCACCCTCGGCTGCGGACAGCTCTATCAGCACACGACCGAAGAGCGGCTCGACGTGGCCCGGTTCCACGAGGCGTGTCAGATCGCCCGTCTGTTGGCGTGGGAGGCGGGCACCTAGCCCGAGTCGCAGCGTGGAACTCGACGACGAACTTTGTCTCTGCTTTCACGTTACCAAGCGGAAGGTGATCAACTATCTGCGGATCGAGCGGCCGAAGAGTGCCAGCCAGCTGAGCGACTGCTACGGCGCCGGCACGGGATGTGGCTGGTGCCGAAAGATGCTCGAGCGGCTCTTCGAGCAGTCGCGTGCCGCAGACGCCGGGCGGGCGAAGGCGGACGATACGGAGCCGTCGGCCGACGAATATGCCCGTTCTCGGGCGGCCTACGTGCGGGCCGGGGGTGGAACGCCGCCACCGGGGGCGACGCCGCTGTCCGATTCTTAGCGGATCCCGGGCGGTTCGTTCGTGGACGAGGCTGCTAGTCGCTCGCCCGAAGATGGGGTAAGATGCCGGGTCTTGGTGGAAATCAGAAGTCTGTGACCGGACCGAAGGATGAGCGGCAATCATGGCTCGTAAAGTAGTCAATCGAAAAGAGTTGCGAGCGGAAGCGGAGGCCGCTGAGAAGACCACCAAGAAGAAGGCCAAGAAGGCCACCAAGAAGGCGGTGGCCAAGAAGGCCCCGGCGAAGCGGAAGAGTCGGGCGAAGGCCGCTCCGGCGGAGGTCCGGCTGAAGGCCTTTTGGGGTGTCTTCAATCAGTCGCTCAAGCGAGTCGCCCTCTACGAGTACTCGCAGCGCCGCCAGGCCGACAAGAAGGCCAAGGATCTGACGGACAAGCACGGCTCTCCGCACTTCGTGCAGCCGGTCAAGGAAGTGATCGAGGAAGAGTAGTCCTCGTCGCTTCCTCTTCTCGTCTTTGTACACTCGCCTTGTGGCGTGATCCAAGATGCTGCGGCTTGCCGCAAAATGCTGCGCATCCGTTGATGGGACGCATGGCTTCCCCTAGCATTGACTCGTTGATGACTCGGAGCTTTGCTCGCGTCGGGTGCTTGACGACCACTCGTGCTTGCGCCGGATGCAGCGTGCAGCTTCACCTGCTCAAGGCCGTTGTCTGCTGAGAGCGCGTCTCGTTGTCCATCGCGTATCTGAAATGTCGGTCCGTATAGGGAACGCACTGAAACATGGCGGCTCGTCGGAGGAGCGGTGAATCAAGTCCGACGACTGGTACTCAGCCACATGTCGATCGACTTGCCGACAATACGGCGCGGGCTCACAATCTCGTAAGTCTTTATCGAGCCATTGCAGAGTCGGAGCGCGGTCGACGTTCTGTCGGCGATGTCGATCTGCTGCGTTCGGCGGTCGTATTGCTCCACGCGTCGCTCGAGGACTTTCTTCGTTCTCTTGCTCGCCGATATCTTCCCCAGGCACAACCTGACGTGCTGAACGAGATTCCACTTGTGCGTGGCGACCATGTGGGAAGAGCGGACAGGATTCTACTTGGGCATCTCCACGAGCACCGGGGGAGAACGGTGGACGAACTCATTGAAGAATCGGTCGCCGCCCACCTGGAAAGGTCGAACTTCAACAGCTCGACCCAGGTCGCCGGGCTGCTTGAAGGACTTGGTCTTGATGTCGAGCCCCTGAGGCGGTTCTTCTCACAACTTGACCAAATGATGAGAAGGCGTCACCAAATCGTCCATCGCGCCGACTGTACAAGCGAGACAGGACGAGGTCGCCACCGGGCGCATTCCCTCTCCGCGTCGACTGTTGAGCAGTGGATCAACGTTGTCCTGGATATGCACGCGATCCTACAATATCAAGTTGAAATGAGGCTTGCTCAGAATGTCTGATGCCGACCACATCCAAGACCATTGGGTGCTAATCTGCACCTCGGCGCGATCGCATGCAGCCCGAATGGCGGCCCGCTGCCGGCGCAAGGCGTCAACGATGATCTTGCGCGAGGCCGATTCCTTTTGCGATCGTGACCCACCGCAAACAGTCAGCGAATTGTCGCGTCGGCAGAAGCAGTCGATGCACTTGATATCACGGATTGGCAGTATTTCACACGCGGACCTGATGGGCCGGAGTCATCCGAGTGTTTCTGACCAGATCCTCGAAGAGACCAAGGCGTTTCTCAAGCGTGTCGACTTGGATGAATCCCCATACGAAGAATCGCTGGTGCTGACTTCCAAGATATCTGCGCTCTGTAACGCTGACAGGATGCAGCACCTTTGACCGACATCATCCGATGTAAAGGTGCTAGCAGGTTGTCCGTTGAGTGGGCGGCGATGCGGCAAGGTTTGACTAATCGAACCACTCGTCGGCTTCGTCAAACTTCGGCAGGCAGAGGATGAGTACTTCCATGTTGCCGATCGCGCGGTGTCGCGTGCCGGGGCGAATCAACACGCACATGCCCTGGCGCAGAGCGATCTCTTCGTCGTTCAGTTGCAGGCGGGCGTCGGGGCCGCACTCCAAGATGTAGTAGACCTCGGTGAGTCGCCGGTGGTAATGCGTCTGCGCGTCGCGGGCGATGCTGGTGCGGTGGACCGTGGCGGGAAAGTCGGCCACCTCGGCGAAGGCTCGACGGGCCGTGCCGCAGGGGCAATCGGTGCCGGGAATCTCGGCGAAGTCGGCGACGACATAGGGCCTGTGTTGATCTTCCTCTCGCTGATTCACGGGGGCTTTCCTGCTTGGCTTTCGGGGGACGGAAGCGTGCCGTTCGAGAGACGTACTATAACGTCCGCAGCGACGCGCGATGCACCCGGCGGTTGCCGCAGGTGGCGGCCGGCTTGCCGTACAATCGGCAAGGTTTGACTAGTTTCTGGGCGCGGCAAAGTTCGCCTAACAGTTGCCATAAGCCATTTAGTGAAAATTACTTCGGAACCTTCAAGGGGTCTTCTCGGCCGGGCCGATACGGTAGGTGTCGCTAAGCGGATTCATGTGTCGTGAGGCGGCACATACCCCATGCGTCGAGGCGCTGTGGATAGTCCTGGTCAAGGAATGGCTGGGACAGCTCCGACGCACAAACCAATAGAACTGCGGGTTCCTACCCAGCCATCCCTCCCGGCAACGCTACCCACCCTCAGGTTATCTGACCGACTCGATCCACGAGCTCTGGTCACCTCGGCCGCGATTCCCCATCCCGGCCGACATGACTACCCGGTTAGAAGAAGCGATGTTCGGAATGGAGCTGCGCTGCTCGCGGTTCGGATCGTAAAGGAGACGTAGTTCTATGAAGTCGAGCATGTTTATTGGCGCGCTCGTCTTGGGCATTTGCCTGATGGGCAGCCAGCAGAGTTACGGTTTCGAACTGCTGGACACGCTGCTGGGCGGCGGATGTGGCTGTGCGAGCAGCTGCGGCTGCGAGTCGGCCTGTGGTTGTGAAGCCAAGTGCGGTTGTGAAGCCAAGTGCGGTTGCGAAGCCAAGTGCGGTTGCGAAGCCAAGTGCGGTTGCGATACCGGCTGCTGCAAGTCGCGTTGCTGCAAGAAGCGTTGCTGCAAGAGCCGCTGCTGCAAGTCGCGTGGTTGCTGCAACGGTGGTTGCGCCGCCAAGTGCGGTTGCGAAGCGGCTGGCTGCGAAGCCAAGTGTGGTGCGGAAGCTGCCTGCGGTTGCGAAGCCAAGTGCGGTTGCGACAGCGGTTGCTGCAAGTCGCGTTGCTGCAAGTCGCGTTGCTGCAAGAGCCGTTGCTGCAACAATGGCTGCGCTGCCAAGTGCGGCTGCGAAGCTAAGTGCGGCTGCGAAGCTGCCTGCGGTTGCGAAGCCAAGTGCGGTTGCGACACCGGCTGCTGCAAGAGCCGCTGCTGCAAGTCGCGTTGCCGTTGCTTCTCGCTGCGTGACCTCTTCCCCTGCTGCCGTGGTTGCTGCAAGTCGAGCTGCGGTTGCGACAACGGTTGTGCCGCCAAGTGCGGTTGCGAAGCTGCCTGCGGTTGCGAAGCCGCTGGTTGTGCCGACGCTGGTTGCCACGGACATGGCGACAGCGGCGAAGCCGCCCCGGCCGACTACATCCCGATGCCGCCCACGCCGAAGCAAGATCATTCGGCTGGCACGGGCCGTCGCGCCATCCACGTGAGCTCGCTGGTCAACTAGGCCAACGAACCCACGCATCGTATTTGCGACAATGACCGGCCTGCCTGGGAGCTCCTGGGCAGGCCGGTTTCATTTTGCGCGGGAGTCGTGTTGCGGGAATGAGAGTGGCAGCGCGCCCCCAGCGGGTTCGCCAGGGTGAACCCGACGTGGCAGCCGCGCCTTACTCGGCCGCCGACTCGGCCTCGATCCGCCCGATCGCATATCCCAGCAGGTCGCCACGCTGGCGACATTCGGCCAGCAAACGCTCGTAGTCGCCGCCGCGGCGCGACAATTCCAGCAGTGACGGGGCGAAGCCGGTCGTCGGCGTGCCGTGCGGCAGTTTGTCGAGCGTCATGGCGATCGCCTCCTCGAAGCGGCCGAGTCGCGCCAGGAGAGCCACATAGACCTCGACCACGGCGCTCCCTTCTTCGTAGACGTTGGCCTGCTCGGCCCGCTGACGGAAGTACTCGAGAGCCTTATCGACTTGCTCGCCCAGTTGGGCCGCGAAGAACAGGCCGCTGACGGCAAAGGCGTCCTCGAAGGGCGGATCTCCCGGCGGCTGCAACGACTCGTGCAGCGCCCGACCGTACTCCGTCAGCTCCCATGCCAGCCGCAGAGCCGCGGTGTCCTCGACGATGCGGGACATCCGCACCACCGACGAGAGATGCGAAATATCGACGTGATAGGTATGCTCGCCGAAGGCGTCGCGCTTCTGCTCGAGAAATTCGAGCAAGCCCGAGGCACCGCCGGCGCCCGAATCGGCAGGCGACTCGATCCCCAGATTCTCGAGCAGCTCGGCGTGCAACCGCCGCACCAACTGACCCACGGCAACCTGTTTCTCGGGGATACTTCGCGTGTACATGGCCGAGTCGTAGGTCGTGATCGCGTTGCAGATGCCGTAGTGATCGAGGACGATCGAGAAGCCCCGGTCGACGTCGAGGCCCTCGTGCAACGACAGCTCGACGATCTGGTCGAGATTGCTCTCGTCGGGCTCGGCGGCCGCCAGCGCCTCGCGCATCGTCGCCTCGTCGCCGGCGGGTCGCAGGTACATCCAGGCCGCTCGCAAATCGCCCGCGGCGAGCAGCAGGTTTCCCACTTCGCGGCAGGCTTCGACGTAGCCGGCTTCGACCTCGTCACGCGTGGCGTCGGACAATTCTTCGAGCCGCGCCTCGCGCGCCAGCGGGGCCCCGGCACGCTGCCGACACTGCATCAGTCGGGCGTCGAAGAGTTCGTGGTACTTGCCCTCGGCCTTGAGCTGCTCGCAGAGCACCGCGATGGCACCCGCGATGCCGGAGCTCGTCAGTTCGTCGTCGATGCGGGCAAAGTCGTCCGCGGACATGGGCAAGCTCTTCGCGCTAGCAGAATCGAATGGGCAAGCCACCATCGTACCATAGCGGTCGCAGCGACGTCAGGCGGTCGCCTCCCATGCGACGTCGATCGCGGTCGCGCGTTGCCAACGACCGCGACGAAGGCGATACTACGTGTCATGACCAATGCCAGCGACAACGACCGCGAGCCGCACGAAGCGCATGAAGCCGCCTTGCGCACCATCGCGATGCCGAAGGATACAAATCCGAATGGCGACATCTTCGGCGGTTGGTTGCTCTCCCAGATGGACCTGGCCGGCAGCGTGGTGGCCCGTGAGCGAGCGGGCGGACGTTGTGTGACCGTGGCGGTGAACGCGATGAGCTTCCACCGTCCCGTGTTCGTCGGCGACGAAGTCAGCTGTTATAGTGAGGTGACCGGCGTGGGGAGAACGTCGATGACGGTGCACGTGACCGCCTATCGGCGAAACCCGGAGTCGGGGCCGCGAGAACAGGTCACCGAAGGGACGTTTACCTTTGTCCGCATCGACGACGCAGGCCGACCCAAGGTGATTGAGAAGAGCGAATAACGGTCGAAGATGTTGCCGAGACGACAGCAACAAGAGATGCCGCGACGCTGGACGATTTGGATCGTGGTGGCGCTCGTGCAAGGAACGCTCGTCGAGCCGGTTGCAGCCGACCCCGCCACCGCGGAGCAGCCGAACTTCGTCGTGATCCTGGTCGACGACCTCGGTTGGACCGATCTGGGCTGCTATGGCAGCCAATACTACGAGACGCCCCACATCGATCGCCTGGCGCAAGACGGGGTGCGATTTACGGACGGGTACGCGGCCTGTGCCGTCTGTTCGCCGAGCCGCGCGGCCCTGTTGACCGGCAACTACCCGGCGCGGATCGGCATTACCGACTGGATTCGCTATCGCTATCGCGGGCAACCTCCGCCAGGTTTCGACGACCCGTCCGATTACGAATCGGTCGGCAAGCCGATCGAGACGCCGCGGAATCGGTTCTATCTCGAGCATCGGCACGTAACGCTAGCCGAGGTGCTGGGCGAGGCGGGCTACCAGACTTGCCACATCGGCAAGTGGCACCTGGGCCCCGACGACTACTATCCCGAGCGACAGGGTTTCGACATCAACATCGCGGGCTGCGACTATGGCATGCCGCCGACCTATTTCTTTCCCTGGTCGGACAAGAACCACGAGCGGATGCCGAACTTACTCGGTGGTAAGGAAGGCGACTTCTTGACCGATCGGCTCGCCGCCGAGGCGGTGAAGTTCATCGACGCCCATCGCGAGCAGCGGTTCTTTCTCTACTTCGCCCCCTATGCGGTGCACACGCCGATTCAGACCAAGCCGGCGCTGGCGGCCAAGTACGCGGCGAAGCCGAAAGCCGGTCAGAAGAATGCCGCCTATGCGGGGATGATTCAGAGTGTCGACGAGGCCGTCGGTGCAATTCGTGCCCAGCTGGCCCAAGCGGGATTGGCCGAGAACACCGTGCTGATTTTCACCTCGGATAACGGCGGCTACCTGCCGGTGACGAGCAACGCCCCGCTGCGTGGTGGCAAAGGCATGATGTACGAAGGCGGCTTGCGCGTGCCGTTCATCGTGTACTGGCCCCGGGTGACCGAACCCGGTTCGACGCAGGACGAGCCGGTCCTCGGGATCGACGTTTTTCCCACACTGCTGGACATTGCCGGCGTCGAGCGTGATGCCGACGATCGCGTCGACGGAGTCAGCCTGGTGCCGATCCTGGCCGATGAAGAGGCGTTGGATCGGGCGGCCATCTATTGGCACTTTCCCCACTATCGCGGCACGGATGCCGATCCGTACGGAGTCGTCCGGGCAGGCGACTACAAACTGATGCGCCTGTATGAAGACGGATCGACGCAGCTCTACAACTTGCGCGAGGACCCATCCGAGACGACCGACCTGGCCGAGCAAGAGCCCGAGAAGGCCAAGGACCTCGACTTGATGCTCTCCAAGTGGTTGATCAGCTCCGAGGCGAAGCTGGTGCGGCCCGATCCCAATTACCAGCCGCCGGCCGCCGACGAGAGCGAGCGGGCGGCGGACGAGTAGTCGCGCGGATACTCGACGGCTCCTGGACGACGTTCTGCGAGCGATTTCCGATGTCCTCACCTTCGCAAGCCCTGGCCTGGCTCGATGACGCCCTGGCCGAACTCGATTTGCAACAGCTTCGCCGCCAGTTGCGCACTCGTTATGGCGCCCAGGGGGCGACGATCGATGTCGACGGGCTCGATGTCGACGGGCGCGATGTCGATGGGCGACGGCTGATCAACTTCGCGTCGAACGACTACCTGGCCCTGGCCGATGAGCCCGTGGTTCGCCGCGCTGCGCTGCAGGTGCTCGAGCGCGAGGGCGTGGGCAGCGGGGCGAGTCCCCTGATCGTCGGTCGCAGCGAAGCCCACGCGCGGCTGGAAACGGCCCTGGCGGAGTTCGAAGGATCCGAGGCGGCGTTGCTGTTTCCCTCGGGGTTCGCGGCCAACAGCGGAACGATTCCGGCACTGGCGGGACCTGGCGATGCGATCTTCTCCGACGCCAAGAACCACGCCAGTCTCGTCGACGGCTGCCGACTCTCGCGGGCCGAAGTGCACATTTACCGTCACGGCGACGTCGATCACTTGCGGGAGTTGCTGGCCGGGAGTTCCACCGCGCGGCGGCGACTGATCGTGACCGATAGCCTGTTCAGCATGGACGGCGACTTGGCCCCGCTGACGCAGCTGGCCGATTTGGCGGAGCAGTGCGACGCGATGTTGCTGGTCGACGAGGCTCACGCGACCGGTGTTTTCGGCCGGCAGGGGCGCGGTGTGGCGGAGCACCTCGGCGTCGAGGACCGCGTCGATGTCAAGGTCGGCACGCTCAGCAAGGCCTTGGGCGTCGCCGGCGGTTTCGTGGCGGGCTCGCAGGCGCTCGTCGCTTGGCTCGCGAATCGCGATCGTCCCTACGTCTTCTCGACAGCGGCGCCGCCCGCGATGGCAGCGGCTGCCCTGGCCGCCTTGAGAATCGTCGAGGAGCAGCCGCAGCGGCGCTGCGAGCTGCTGGAAGCGGCGGCCAACTTGCGGACGCATCTTTTCGAACAAGGCTGGCAGATCGGCAAGAGCGAGAGCCAGATCGTGCCGATCTACTTGGGCGAGGCCGACGCCGCCTTGGCGGCTGCCGCCCACCTGGCCGAGCGGGGATTCTTGGTGCCGGCGATTCGACCTCCGTCGGTTCCGCCCGGCGAGGCCCTGTTGCGGCTCAGTCTCCGCTGGGATCACACTTCCGAGATGCTCGCCGAGCTGGTCGAGGCCTTCCGCGAGCTGCAGGTTGTCGCGCGCTAGAGCGTCGGTCGATTGAACGTTGGCCGGCGTGTCGCACTTCCGCCAGGTGCTTCAAACCTGGCGCCTCGCTACTCGTGCCGCAGGGCCTCGATCGGATCCATCGCCGCCGCCCGCATGGCCGGATAGAGTCCGAAGATCAGGCCGACGCCGACGGAGATGCTGAAGGCCAGCGGGATCGACCAGCCGACCATCACCGGGTCGAGGTTGCGAATCACCTCGGGCATCTCGGCCATGGTTGCGGGAATCAATCGCTCCATGCCGTTGCGGAGCAATCCGATGGCGGGACCGCAGAGCAATCCGCCCAAAACTCCGCAGCTGCCGCCGACGACCGTGAGCACGATCGTCTCGGCAAGAAACTGACGTGTGATGTCGCCGCGTTTGGCACCCAGGGCGCGGCGAATGCCGATTTCACGGGTTCGCTCGGTCACCGTGGCCAGCATGATGTTCATGATGCCGATGCCACCGACGACGAGCGAGATGGCGGCAATCGTCCCCATGAACACCATGAACATGATCCGCATCGTGCGCACCTGTTCCAGCAGTTCGAGCGGCACGATGATCTCGAAATCCTCTTTCTCCTTGTGGGTGAGGTTCATGGTCGTCTCGACGAGATCGGCCGTTTCCACGACCTCGTCGACGTTGCTCACCTGGAGCGTGACCTGGTTGAGCTCGACGATTTCACCTTCGAAGGTGCCGCTGCTGGCCGAGATGATGCGATCGCCCAATCGCCGCCAGAACGACGTGATAGGAATGTAGACGTCGCCCGAAAAGTCTTGGCCTTCCAGCGAGCTGCCAATCGCGGAGGTCGACGCCCGCGGCTGCATCACACCGACCACGACGTACGGCTCGTGATCGGTGCTGTCGTGTTCGACGCGGACGTACTGCCCGAGGGGATCTTCGAGCGGGAACAGGGCCTGAGCAACTTCGGCCGCCAGCACACAGAAGTTATTCTCGGCTTCCAGGTCGGCATGGCCCAGAAAGCGTCCGCGGTCGAGCGTGAGCCGCATGACTTCGGCATACTCAGGCGTGCAACCGACGAGCCGCCCGTCAATCGTGTTGTCGGCAAAGCGAAAGGTACGGCGAATTTCCCGAATGCGAATCGCCCGCTGGACCGTGGGCAGCAGCTCCGGGTCGCTGAGGCGGACATAGTCTTCCCGCGTAATGCCGTAGGGCGTGAGCCGCCGGGCCGTGGAATCGGAGACGACCGGCTTCTTCGATTTGACGATGATGTTTTGCGCCCCGAGCTGCTCGATCTGCTGTTGCGCGCGGCTGCTGATGCCCTCGCCGATGGCCAACAGCCAGATCACGCTGGCGGTGCCGATGAAGATGCCCAGCACCGTGAGCAGCGAACGCATGGGGTGCAAGAGCAAGCTCTTGACGCCGATCTTCCACGTTCGCAGCCAGTTGATCATCGTCGCCGCCGACCCTTTACGTGACCAAGACCGCGGGCTCGTTACGGACGTCGCGATCGATCAGCCCGTCGGTCAGGTGAATCTGCCGCCGTGTGATGTCGGCGACTTCCTGCTCGTGGGTGACGATGATCACGGTCGTCCCCCCTTCGTTTAGTCGGACCAGCAGATCCAGAATCTCCTTGGTGGTGGCCGAGTCGAGGTTGCCCGTCGGTTCGTCGGCCAAGATGAACTGCGGCCGGTTGGCCAGGCTGCGGGCGACGGCCACGCGTTGCTGCTGGCCGCCGGAGAGTTGGTAGGGCCGATGCTTGAGGCGATCGCCCAGGCCGACCAGTTCGGCCAGGTGCCGACAATACTCGCGACTCTCGCGGCCGAGGGTGCCTTGATAGTAGAGCGGCACCTCGATGTTCTCGAGCACGGTCAATTGCGAAATCAGGTTGTAGGACTGGAAGATCAGGCCGATCTCCGAGGCGCGAATTTCGGACAGCTCGTCGTCGCTCAGGTCGGACACATTCTGATCGCCGAGCCAGATTTCGCCCGACGTGGCCCGATCGAGACAGCCGAGCAGGTTGAGCAAGGTACTCTTGCCCGACCCCGACGCCCCCATGATCGAGATCAGGTCGCCGACGGGAACGTCGAGCGAGACGCCGCGCAGGGCCTCGACGGTTACCGTGCCGAGGATGTAGTCCTTGCGCAGATGGGTGACCCGCGCCGCCCAGCTCATGGCAAGGCTCCCGCCGCGCCGACAGGCGGTCCCCCGGCGGCCTTCATGGCTCGCTGCACGGTGCGAAGCTCGGCCCGATCGACCGCCCCGTCGCCATTTTTGTCGGCTCGCGAGACGAATCCCCAGCGTTCGGCACCGACTTCTTCGGCCGTGAGCTTGCCGTCGCCGTTGGTGTCCGCCGCTTGGAACATGGCCATCAGGCCGCCGCCGGTTGGCGGAGCGGTCGGCTGGGTCGGTGCCGACGAGTCGGCCTCTTCCTGTTGTTTTGGATCGATCTTCGGCCAGCGAACCTCCTCGCGATGTCGCTGGGGGTTGGCGGCCACGACCTCACCCTCCTCGAGACCTTGCTCGATGACGACGGTCGTCTCGTTGCTGGGACCGATCTTCAACTCTCGCGGTTGCGGCTCCCAACCGTTGCCCCGACGCACCATGCAGTAGTGCTTGCCGCCGTGTTCGAGCACGCAGGTAATCGGCAGCATCAGGGCATCGTCGAGTCGAGCCACCTCGATCTGCACTTCGGCCGTCAGGCCGGGACGGAGCTTTTCGTTGCTGCCGTCGATGCGGATGTAGGTGGCATAGGTCTTCACGTTCGTACTGAAGAAGCTGCCGGGCTCGGCGTAGCGATTCACCCGCTCGACCTTGCCGGTCAACTTCATGTCGGGAAAGGCCCCGACCTGAATCGTGGCCGCCATGCCCGGCTTGACCAGGTCGACGCGCGCTTCGTTGATCTTGGCTTTGACCTGCATCTGACGCGGATCGGGCAGGCGAATCATCACCTGATTTTCGCGGATCAAGACGCCCGGCTCGATCACCACGTCGTTGCCCCCGCGACGACTACGCTGGTTGGCGTGGACGACCTGACCGGGGGCCGGCGCCCGCACGGTACACTTGGCGATTTGCGTCTTGATGTCGTCGAGCTTGCGCATTTCCAGTTCGTGACTTCTCCGTTCGGCGACCCACTTTGCTTCGGTGGTGCGAATTGTGTTCTCCAGCTCGGTGACCATTTTCTTGCGGGTGTGTACGCGCAGCACCTCCAACTTGTTGACGGCGATCCCGCGCTCCGCTTCCGCCTTCTCGACGGCGAACTGATCCGCTTCGAGCTGCAGCGGCGTCACGTAACCCTTGGTGGCCAACTTTTGGCTGTATTCCAAGTACTGCTGGGCACGGCGAAGATTCTCTTCGGCCACGGAAATCTCGCTCTGAATCAGCAATTCTTCTTGCTTAAAGGTTCCCTCGGTGTATTCGTCGAGCGCGATGACGGCGGTGCGGTATTCGTTCTCGGCCTGAATCATGCTGGCTTCGGCCTGGCTGACGGCCATCTGCTGCGAGGTGAGCTCGGTTTCGAAGGCGGTCGCGTCGAGCTGCACCAGCACCTCGCCCTCTTCGACGATCGCTCCCTCGGGTGCGACGTCGATGATCTGCGTGCCCATGGTGCCGCGGGCTTTGACTTCGCAACGAATCTCCACGTTGGCCGAGCTCTCGATATCGCCCGTCTCGGTCACGCGGTGAACGAACTGTCCGCGCTTCGAGGTGCGAACCTGCGGACCGTCCGAGGTCATCTCGTCGAAGGCGGGCATGCCGAAGATCAGCATCCCCGTGCCGGCCAGGACTCCCAGCACGACGACGATGCCGACGGGCATCCAAATCATCGTGCCGCCGCGGCGATGGCGTGCCGAGGCGAGCCGTGAGGGCAGGCGGAAGTAGGCGGGGCGAAGCATAGCGGTTCCGATTCGCGCGGCCGTGCCCCGGCGGGAAGTCTGCAGACGGCGCGCGACGCCGACAGGCCGAACGCCTTCGTGGGGGGCGCGACCGGCAGAAATTGTGGGGGGCCGTTTCCGTATTATACCCCAGTGGTCGACAAACCGGCTACAACGCATCGCTCGCTATCCCTCGTGCTTATCGTGGCGGGTGGTCCCGGCGGATTCGCCGATCGTTGTCCGGTGGGACGATGTGGGGGTCCGGCGGGACGATGCGGGGTTCGGGCACCAAACGGAGACGAATCATGGTGCTCTGCTGGTCGCCGCGCGGCGGCGGGTCGGTCGACGCGGCGGCTGGCGGCGAAGTCGGACCAGCCGTTCGCACCGGCGAGATGGCCGTGGCGGGCGTGACCGGATAGGCGTCGTTCGCGGTGCTCACGTGGGGTGCGGCGACCACTTGCGGCGGTCGTGGCGAAGTCGACAGGAAGTGCGCCGCCTCGACCTTCTGCGGTGCTGCGCGCAACACCGACTCGCCTTCGGGCACTGGCAAGCGGAGTTCGTCTTGCTCCGGCGCTTCCAGCTCGAGCGGGGCCGGCTGCAGCGGCCCGGGCTCGATCGTTTCCTCGCCCGGGTTTTCCGGTGCGACGGGGCTGCGGACCGCATACTCGGGCGCATCGAAGGCCCGCGGCGCCCCCGGCACGCAGTCTTCGCACGGCGGCAGCGTCTCGACCGAGAAGACGCCGGGGTCGATCCACATGCCTTGCTCGTCGAGCCGCATCGTGCCCAGGTTGAAGTCGAGACCGAGGCGGAGCACCTGGTAATTGATCCACACGCCGAGGATGTCGTTCTGAGCGCCCAGCAGCGAGTCGATCGCGGTTACCAGGTCGCGCACCGTGTTGCTGTCGAAAGTCTCCGTGGCGCCCACCCGCGGCGGCTCGCTGAGGCGAAGTCGCGTCAGGGCGACCTGCGAGATGGCGACCTGCACGGCGGCTCGCGTCAATTCGAAATCGAGCTGATTCAACTCCGCGTTCCGCAGCGTATTTCGCAAGCCGAGGCTGATCGTGTCTTCGAACTCGTAGTAGTCGCGACGCGCCCGCTGATAGCCGATCTGGGCGGCACGATACACGTTGCGTTCGACGAGTCGGGTTAGCGGGGCGTCGAACTCGGCACCGACGCGGAGACGTCCGGTGGTGCCGCGCAGACGAATTGGATTGTCGCCCACGTTGCTGATGTCGCCTTCGAAGACCACGTTCAAGAAGCCCGCCAGATCGGCCTTGGTAAACTCGACCTGCCGCCAGGCGTCGACCAAATCGGCCCGGGCGTTCTGCAGATCGCGTCGGTTGCAGCGGGCGATCTGCAGGGCCTGGTAGGAGTCGATTTCGATCGGGCGGAGCGTGACCGTGTCGAGCCGGGCTCCGGCTTGAATCAGCATCAGCTCTTGCAGTTCGCCCGAGAGGGCAACCAGCCAATTGAGCATCTCTCGGTATTGGTCGGGCCGCTCGATCTCGGGTAGACGAGGAAACAGATTCCGGACGCGGGCGTAGAAGCGGTCTCGTTCGGCCTGCACCTGAGCGACGCGGCGGTCGAGGTCGTCGGGACTGTAGGCGGTCGCATCGACGTCGCTGCCGGCCTCGGCCACCCGCGAGGCGAGCCGGCGCAGATTTTTGCGGCGGGTGGGGAGGGCCTCCATGAGCAGCCGGACGTCTTCCTCCACGATCTCGACATGAGCGATCGAACGCTCCAGGAGTTCGCGGACTTCGGTGACGACTTCTTGCCACGGGGCCTCCGGTGGTGGAGCCTCGCGATTGCGGAGTCGCTGAATCACCGCGGCGACGTCTTCCTGGAGCTCGAGCAAGGGAGGATCGAGCAGGTTGAAGCGATTCAGCAGCGGGTCGTCGATCGTGAGCGGGGCTTCCGGCGGCAAACCGAGCGTCAACTTGTAGGCATCGAGGCGGGCCTGGTAGACCGCCTTCAGACTGATCAGCCCGCTCTGTGCCGCGAACAACGCCTGGCGGGCCAGGTCGACCTGGAAGCGGTCGATGCGATCGGCTTCGAAGGCCGCCTGCAGCTGGTCGAGACTGTCCCGCAACCCCGTCACGCTGGCCTGTTGATTGCGAATCTCTTGGGTGTCCTGCAGCAGTCCCAGAAAACCACCGGCCGCGGAGGCCCCGATCGCGACGTTGCCGCCGTTCAATAGATCGGGGTTGAGGCCGGTGACGATGTTGGCATAGAAGCCGCGTCGGAATCGTTCGAGCTCGCGAACTTCGGCCAGCAGCGCCCGCTCGGCGTCGGTCAGTTCTTCGAGCACGCGAAGGCGGCCCCGACGCTTCAGCAACGGCTGAATGAGCGAGAAGTCGAGCAGCGTGGTGCCGGTGAAATCGTCGGCCCCGGAGAATTCCCACATCAGACGATTCGCCAGCCCCACGACCAGTTCGCCCCCGGTCGCGTAGAGCTTCGTCAGCCGCACATCGCGCGTGGCCAGGCTGAGATTGCTCGAGCGGCCGGTTGAACGATCGGGGCCGTCGGCGGTGAAGAAGATCTCGTAGCCCCCGAAGAACTGGGTATCGAAGCGGAATCGCTCGAACGAGACGTCGAGTGCCGCCAGGTAAAGGTCTTCGAGTCGCGATTGGTAGCGACGCGAATGGTCGAGCGAGAGGGCCACGGCCGCCCGCATGTCGATGGGAATCGTGCCGTCCTCATCGGGGCAGAGGTAGAACGCCCAATTCGGATTCTCGACGAACGGCGTCAGGCCGTTCTTCTCCCAGCCCGCGTAGCCGCGCTTGTGGTCGACGACGTCCATGAATGTGGCCGCGCGGGGATCGTCCGGCGGCATTGGTTCGAAGTCGGGCGGATTGGGATCGAACAGTCGCGAGTTGGGATTGGCGTAGATGTTGAAGTCGTTCAGCGGCGATTCGGGGTCGCGCACGTTCGACTGCACCAGGTGTCGCACCTCGTTGTCCGCGCGGAGGCGATACTTCTTCGGCTGACAGCCGGAAAGCAGCATCACGGCGACCAGGATGACCAGCCCAAGAGAGGCAAACGCCTGGCGACGCAGCGCGTTGGCTGGGGGTTGGATCATGCGGCACCTCGCTTGAGAGGAGGTGCGGCTGCGGTTTTGGCGGCGCTCAGAATACCGGGTGCCGCGACTTCTTCGGCCAGCAGTTGGCTCAGCTGCTGCTGCAGCGCGATGAGCGTCGGGCGGTGATCGTCGACAAACTGCGACGATACGGCTCCCAGCGGCTGCTCGAGATCGGCCAGCACGGTCCGGCCCCGTTCGGTCAGCTGCCAGACCTGGCGGCGTCGGTCGTGCGCGGGCCGATGACCCTCGACGAGTCCTGCCCGCCGCAGCTTCTCGACGAGCGTGCTCGTCTGAGCGGTGGAGATGCCGATCTCGCGGGCCAGCTCGATCTGGCTGACGCCCACCGTGCCGGCCGCCTCGCGGAGCTGACAGAGCAGACGGAACTCGGCGTCGCCCAGTCCGGCGGCCCGCAGAGCCGGTTCACGTCCGGCGCGCAGCTGGGCGGCCGCGGCCTCGAGCAGGCCGCTGAAGTCGACCAGGAGTGCATCCTGAGCCGCGGTCGTTGGTTCTGGGGGGCGTCCTGGCAAAGGAGGCGTTCGTCGCCGAAAGGTCCGTGGATGGCGCCGAGACGATTGACAGGCGTTCGTCTTTCGGGTGTGCGATCCGTGGTCGGTTCGCGCGCGGCACCGCGTCAGACGTTTCATTCGGTGCAAAACGATTCACACTTGAACGAATTGCCGAAGGCCGCGAGCAATGACAGCATGCCAGCGTTGCGGAGTCGCCTCACACTCACGCGTCGGGCTGCGCTGAATCACCGGCGTCGGTTTCCGGCAGCACCCGACACTTCGGCGTCTGGTCGCAGAACTCGCAGTCGATCGCGCTGCCTTTTGGGCTACCACCAGCGCGACCGAGACATTGCGCGAGGCGAGTCTGCATGAGCTGCGCCATCAGCGTGTGGGCACCGAGCGGTGCGGTGACCAGGTAGCGAACGTCGGCATGACGCGTGACGGCCGCTTCGGTCAGGCGGGGAATGTCCTCGTCCCAGTGGCGTCCCGGCGCGAGAAAGAAGGGCAACACCGCGATCAAGCGAGCGCCCCGCGCGACACAGCGATCGACCGCCATGGCAATCGTCGGTTCGGCCAGTTCCATGTGCGCCGGCTCGACGATCGCCAGGCCGGTTTCTCTCTGGAGCAGATCGACGACGGCCAACAACATCTCGTTCGCCTCCGCGCGGCGGGAGCCATGATCGACGACGACCACGCCGAGCTCGCCACTGGTAACGCCAAGCGGTGAGAGATCGAGTGGTTGCATCGGTCGCGGCCGCGAACGCGGCGAACTTGGCAGAGGGAAAGGCGTTGCTGGATATGAAGTGGCACGCTGCTCGGCAAATCGTGCTGTTCGACAAATATTGTCGCCCCGCTGCCGTGGAACTACAATCACCGGTGGACGAGGCCACCTGTCGAGCGAGTCGCCTGGCGAGGAGACGGATCGACCGAGGCGATGGTGACGAGCAAACGCTGAAGAGCGGCCCGCCTGTCTGCGGTGCATCTTTCTTCCGGTCCAACAGGGAGGGACCCAGCAAGTGTCTGTGGGGGATCCAACGCGAAGCGACGCCATGCGGAAGCTCTCTCCGCGACGCAACAGTACCGAGGCGGAGGACGCCCTTTCGCTGGCCTCGGAGCAGCTGGCCCACTTCGGCATCGAGCCGACGACGCCCTTTGGCGAAACCTTGTTGCGCACCACCGAGCGACTCTACGAGTCGCAGGCGGACGTCGAGCAACTCTGGCAGGAGACGCTCCAGTCGATTCACGAGCTGCCCCGCGGCGATCGAATCGCCTTCTTCAACGCCCAGAAGTTTCTTTCCTTTCAGCTCGCCAAGCTGCTCGACACGTGGCAGAATCCGTTTCGGCAGAGCTACCAGTCGCTCGGTTACAGCAACTCGACGCAGACAGCCAAGGGTCCTTATCCGGTCTTTGACAATGTGACGGCCATCTTTTCGGCCACTCCGGTGATTGCTCGCACGGCGACGTACATCTACGCCTGTGCCGAGTGGATCGGCGACGCCTTCCTCGGCAAGGAACTGCTGCTCGAGATCTACTCGCGGCTGCTGAACCCGACCTCGGTGTCGCTGGCCAATTTCGTCGTCGACCTGGAGGCCGGCCCGTACAGCTCGCAGTACTTCGCCTGGAACTTCAACAGCGGCATGGCGGCCATCGACGGGGCGCTTTCGCACATTCTCGGACGCGACGATGTCCTGATCACGAGTCGCAATCTCTACGGTGGGGCGCATCAGCTGATTCACGATTGGTATGCCAAGCCCGGTAACTTGGAAATTGCCGTGGAGACGTTCGACGGCTATCAGGCTGCCGATTTCGCGCTCTGCCTCGAACGTGTCAAGAAGACCTACGCCGACCGCTTCGACGCCGGTCGTCGGGCCTACGTCTACATCGAGTCGCCCTGCAATCCGCACGGCTACGTGCTCGATGTGCCCGGTATCTGCGAGCTGGCTCATCGCAACGGCCTGCGGGTGATGCTCGACGCGACCGTCGGCACGCCGTTCTTGTCACGACCGCTTCAGCACGAGGACCCCGATTGCCGGCCCGACTTCGTCATTCACAGCTACACGAAGGATCTGTCGGGTGCGGGATCGACGATTGCCGGCGTGGTCATCGGGCGGAACGAAGACATGTTCGTGCCCAAGGGAGAGCAGTCGGGCGGCGTGCTCTGGAGCGACACGATGTTCTGGAACGTCTACTACGTGAAGGGGGCGTTCCTGGGCGCGGACGGGGCCTACGAGGTGATGCAGGGTATGCGGACGCTCGAGGTGCGGATGCTGACCAAGTGCATCAACACGGAGATTCTGGCCCGGCTGTTCGACGCCCATCCGCAGATCACGGTCCACTGCAATGTGCTGGAAGACAATGCCAACAGCGAGTTGCGACAGCAGCAATCGTTCCTGGGGTTGCCGGCCCCGCTGTTTACGATCGACATGGACGCGGTGCCGCGCGAGGCTTTCCAACGTTTCTTCGATTCGCTGGCCCCGACGTTCGGTCACATGATCAGCCTCGGGCAGTCGAATACGATCGTCAGTTGCCCGGCCTTCACCACTCACTCGGAGTTGAACGAAGCGGCCCAGCTCGAGGGCGGCATCCATCCCACCACGATTCGCTTCGCCGTAGGAGACGAGGATCCCAAAGACCTGGTGGTCCACTTCATCGAGTCGGCCCGCCTGGCGATCGATCCCTTCGTGCCTGGCTTTGGCGATGAGTTTCTTTCGCCGGAGTCCATCGATCAGCTGGTCGAAGACTGCTACGTGCGGGCACACTGGCGGTACATCCAGTCGAAGCGTTCGCTGGCCGAGATCCAGGCCAGCTAGGCGGAGCCGCGTTGCGCGTCGCGCCGTCCGTGGTGCCCGCTTTCCTCGCAGCATCCGGAATGGGTTCTAGGCACCATTCTGGCAGCAGCCGCCCAGATGGCAGCTGGCCCACAGAAGATAGACTCCCAGGGCGATGACGAAGACGCTCATGACTCGCTGGGTGATCGGCGAGAGGTTCACGAAGGGCCGCCTCACTCGCAACATCAATGGCGCGAACCAGCAGAGTCCCAGGCACTTGATCACCGTCACCCAAGCCAACAGGCGAATGACGCCGTCGACGCTCGCCGTGATCGCTGCCCCGCGCCAAAGCACGAGCGCCGCCATGATCAAGAACAGCGCGGCCACCGCACGAACCAGTACGTCGTGATTCTGTTGGCCGTGGATGATCCAGCGAAACGTGTCGCGCGGGGCGACCAGCATGGGAACGCCGATGAGAATTTCGTACACCCCGATGATGAAAGCAAACGTCGCCACGTCCATAGACGCCTCCCTAGGGAACGGGGTGAGTGAAGCCGATCCTTGCGCGGGCGACAACCGCGAAGCCTAGCGCAGCACTTCCGAGACGACGCGGGCCGGCTCGACCCCGGTTAGTCGTACGTCGAGGCCCTGGAACTTGAACGTCAGCTTCTCGTGATCGATGCCCAGACAGTGCAAGATCGTCGCGTTCAGATCGTTGATGTGGACCGGATCGCTGACGATGTTGTAGCTGAAATCGTCCGTCTCGCCGTGGACCACGCCGGTGCGGGCCCCGCCGCCGGCCATCCAGATGGAGAAACAACGGGGGTGATGATCGCGCCCGTAGTTGGTGCGCGTCAGGCGACCCTGACAGTAGATCGTGCGTCCGAATTCGCCACCCCACACGACCAGCGTATCGTCGAGCATGCCGCGCTGTTTCAGGTCGTTGACCAAGGCGGCCGACGGCTGATCGACGTCGCGACATTGCAGCGGCAGATCGCGCGGTAGCGATCCGTGATGATCCCAGCCGCGATGAAAGATCTGTACGAAGCGGACATCACGCTCCGCCATCCGGCGGGCCAGCAGGCAGCTGGCGGCGAACGTGCCGGGCTTTTGCACGTCGGGTCCGTACATGTCCATGATGTGCTGCGGTTCGTCGCTGAAGTCGACCAACTCCGGCACCGAGGTCTGCATGCGGAAGGCCATCTCGTATTGGGCCGTGCGGGTTTCAATCTCGGGATCGCCGACCAGCGAGAGCTGTTGTCCATTCAGTTCCGCCAGGCCGTCGAGCATGCGACGACGCGCCTCGCGACTCACGCCCGGCGGATCGGACAGGTAGAGCACCGGATCGCCCTGGGCCCGCAAACTCACGCCCTGGTGCTTCGACGGCAGAAAGCCGGAACCCCACAGCCGCGAGAAGAGGGCCTGGGCGTCGCGCTTGGCCGACCAGGTCGGGGTCATCACGACGAAGGATGGGAGATTCGCGTTGAGCGAGCCGAGGCCGTAGGAGAGCCAGGCCCCCAGGCTGGGGCGACCGGGCAACTGGCTGCCCGTCTGAATGAAGGTGATGGCCGGATCGTGATTGATCGCCTCCGTGTGGACCGAACGCAGGATTGAAATCTCGTCGACGATCTTCGCCGTGTGCGGCAACAGCTCGCTGACCCAGGCCCCGTGCTGGCCGTACTGAGCGAACTTGTACATCGACGGGGCCACCGGAAATCGCTTCTGCCCCGAGGTCATCGTGGTGAACCGCTGACCCTGGATGACCGACTCGGGCAGGTCCTTGTCGAACATCTCGTCCATCGCTGGCTTGTAATCGAGCGTGTCCATCTGCGACGGCGCGCCGGCCATGAACAGGTAGATCACGCGCTTCGCCTTCGGGGCCAGGCGGGCCAGATAGTCGGGCACCTGGTCGCTGGTGGTTGCGGCCTGGGCAATCGGCTCGCCGCCGAGCGTAGCCAGGGCAGCCGCCCCCATACCGGCGGCGGTTCGTCCCAGGAAGTAACGCCGCGTCTGGCGAAGCTGATGTTCTTGGACGGGATGCATGTCGTTCAATCCTTGGTCGTGGTGGAAATCAACCCTTGGTGACCATTTCGTCCAGGTTCAAAATCAAATTGGCCACGATCGTCCAGGCGGCCAGTTGTTGCACGTCGAGCGACTCGTCAAAGGGCGAATCGCCGACCGCAAGCAAAGCCCGGGCCGCGGCTTCGTCGTTCTCGAATTCGGCGAGCTGAGCGCGATAAACGCGAGCGAGCACCCGGCGATCGATCGTGGTCGCCTCGCGGGCGAGCGCTTGTCGGATGGCAAAGT
Organism: Planctomycetota bacterium; assembly: GCA_003389215.1. Classification (GTDB taxonomy): domain Bacteria; phylum Planctomycetota; class Planctomycetia; order Pirellulales; family UBA7805; genus MB-PLM-2. The sequence goes on from QQVP01000075.1 coordinate 35,415, forward strand.
CGATGCGTTCCGTCTCGCTTGCGCCCGCCTCGAGCATCATCCGCTGTGCCAAATTCCGTGCCGCTTCGACGTACTGTTCGTCGTTCATCAGCAACAGGGCGCTGCCCGGGGTGTTGGTACGCGGGCGACGCACTCGGCATGTCTCACGCGAGGGGGCGTCCAGCGCGACCATCGCCGGCGGCGGGGCGGTCCGCTTCCAGAAGGTGTAAAGGCTGCGGCGATAAAGTCCGTCGTCTTGGTCGCGTTTGTAGTGAGCCGTGTCGCTCGAGGTGTAGGCGACCGCGAACCAAATCCCGTCGGGTTGATACGGTCGCACTCCTTCGCCCCCGAACCGCTCCACCAGCAGCCCGCTTGCGGCAAGGATCGAATCGCGAATCACTTCGGCGTCCATGCGGAATCGCGGGCCGCGGGCAAGCAGCCGATTCTCGGGATCGGCCTGATAGGCCTCGCGATCGGCCGCGGACGATTGCCGATAGGTCGCCGACATGACCAGCTTCTTGAGCGTTCGCTTGACGTTCCAGCCACTGTCGACGAAGTCGACCGCCAGGTAGTCGAGCAGCTGCGGGTGCGAAGGCCATTCGCCTTGGGCCCCAAAGTCCTCGGAGGTCTTCACGATGCCGACGCCGAAGAGTTGCTGCCAGAATCGGTTCACGGTCACGCGGGCGGTCAAGGGATGCTTGCCGTCGACCAGCCAGCGAGCCAGCGCGAGGCGATCGACCGAAGTCTCGCCCGAGGGCAACGGCGGCAAGAACGCCGGCACGTCGCGACGCACCTCGGCGCCCTTCTTGTCGTACTCGCCTCGTTCCAAATCGTAGGCCGTGCGCGGCTTCGCCAGTTCCTTGGTGATCATCGTCACGGGGACCGCCTTGTCGATGGCGTCTTTCCGCTGGCGGGCCTCGGCCAGTTCCGTCCGCAGCGCTGCAAGCCGCGGCGAGGTCGGCGGCTCGGCGTTCTGCTTTTCGGCGTTCTCTTTCTCGGCGTTTTTTTCTTGGGCGGCCGCCTGTTGTTCCGGTTGCGCTTGCTTCTGCTCGGACTCGGCCGTCGCGTTCGTCTCCACGTTCTCGTCCGGCTCGGCGGCCTGTTGTGCAGCGGCGGCCTGTTCGGCCGCTGCTTCCAGTCGCGACTCTTCGGCCGTGATGTCCGCCTCGAGCGTTTGCATCTTTTCGGCCAGGGCGGCCAATTCCGTTTCCTGCTCGGGCGTGGTCAGATGCAGCATCGGGGGGTAATAGGCCCGATTGCCGTCTAGGGCGTCTTCGGCCGTCGAGTTGAAAAAGGCGAACAGCTGATAGAACTCCTTCTTCGTCAGCGGATCGAACTTGTGGTCGTGGCACACCGCGCAACCGGCCGTCAGGCCCATCCACACCGTGGCGGTTGTCTCGACCCGATCGACGGTGTTTCGCACGTAGAACTCTTCCTTGATGACGCCGCCTTCATTGGTCGTCACGTGGCAGCGATTGAAACCCGTAGCCACCAGCTGGTCGCGGGTCGGATCGGGTAGCAGATCGCCGGCCAGTTGCTCGATCGTAAACTGATCGAACGGCAGGTTGGCGTTGAAGGCCCGAATCACCCAGTCGCGATAGGGCCAAATCGCGCGGCGATTGTCGATGTGCAGTCCATGGGTGTCGGCGTAGCGGGCCGCATCGAGCCAGTAATGGGCCAGATGCTCGCCGTAGCGAGGCGAGTCGAGCAGCCGGTCGACGACTTTCTCGTAAGCACCGTCCGAGTCGTCGGCCAGGAAGGCCTCGATTTCGGCCGACGTTGGTGGCAGGCCGGTCAGATCGAGTGTCACTCGCCGCAGCAGAGTCACCTTGTCGGCCTCGGTCGCGGGACGGAGACCTTCCTCCTCGAGCCGGGCCGCCACGAAGTAGTCGAGTTCCTCGCGCACCCAAGACTTCAGCTGGCCGAGCGCCGGACGTTCGGGACGCTGCGGGGCGACGAAGGCCCAGTGGCCCTGCCACGGCGCCCCCTGTTCGATCCAGTCACGCACCAGGGCGATTTGCTGGGCATCGAGCGATTTGCCGTGATCGGTCGGCGGCATCCGCTCGCTTTCGTCTTCGGTGATGAGCCGCTGATAGAGGGCGCTCGCCTCGACGTCACCCGGCACGATGGCCGTCTCGCCCGAGTCGAGTTCGCCGAAGGAGCTGTCCTTCACGTCGAGCCGCAAGCCCGCTTCCCGATGGTGCTCATCCGGCCCGTGACAGGCGTAGCAATTGTCGGAGAGCAGCGGACGGATGTCGCGGTTGAAGTCGATGTCGTGGGGTCGCGCCGCTTGCGCTCCGGCGGCGGGCAACAGCAACACGGCCGCGACCGCGAAGAGCAGCGACCAGGCGAAACATCGTGAGTGAAGGCGAAACCTCATGACGGGCAGCTGTCCTTCCGTAGCGCGAAGATCCCAGGCACCAAGAACCGTCCACCGACGTCGCGATCGGCGATCTTCCGCATGCGATGGCAAGGGAGGCGGGAAGTCACGAACGCGGCGCAAATGCCATCGGCACCTCGTCGTGGATGGTCCTCTAATAATAGCTTCCGTGGGCGTTTTTCGCAAATCCGAGTCGACCCCGCGCGTCGTCGTAAACGTCTGGTAGAAAAGGCCTCGCGACGCGTTCATAATGGGCGAAAACGCTCACACTTGCCCTGCCAAGCAACCGAGGAGTCGAGCCGTTGAAAGATTTCGAAAAGCTCGGCGCGTTCTACCTCGGCAAGCGCTACGATCTGGGCGATCGCGAACTGGAAGACGATCTGATCCTTTACGACTCGAAGGATCTCACCACGCACGCGATCTGTGTCGGCATGACCGGCAGCGGCAAGACGGGCCTGTGCCTGACGCTGCTCGAAGAAGCGGCCATCGACGGCGTGCCGGCGATCATCATCGATCCCAAGGGTGACTTGCCCAACCTGGCCCTGGCCTTCGAGAAGCTCGACCCGGAGAGCTTTCGGCCTTGGATCGACGAAGGCGAAGCGACTCGCGAGGGTGCCACCGTCGAACAGTATGCCGCCACGGTGGCCGCCCGTTGGAGGAAAGGGTTGGCCGAGTGGGGGCAGGGGCCCGCGCGGATCAAGAACTATTGCGCGTCGGTCGACATTCCCATCTACACGCCGGGCAGCAATTCGGGACTGCCGTTGACAGTGCTGCGTTCGTTCAACGCGCCGAAGCCGGAACTGATTGCCGACAACGACGCCTATCGCGCGCACGTCACGGCGGCGGCCAGTGGGCTGTTGGCGTTGTTGGGAATCGACGCCGACCCGGTTCAAGATCGCGAGCATATCCTGATCGCCACGCTGCTCGATCATGCCTGGCGCGCCGGCAAGAACGTCGACGTGGCCGAGCTGATCCGCCAGATTCAGGATCCGCCCTTGGCCACGATCGGAGTCGTGCCGCTCGACAGCTTTTATCCCGACAAGGATCGCAACCAATTGGCCATGCGGTTGAACAATCTGCTGGCGTCGCCTTCGTTTGCCGGCTGGATGGAAGGCGAGCCACTCGACGTCAGTCGCTTGCTCTACACGCGCGAGGGCAAACCACGGCTGGCGATTATTTCGATTGCCCACCTCTCCGATCCCGAGCGGATGTTCTTCGTCACCATCTTGCTGAACGAGGTGATCGGCTGGATGCGTTCGCAGCCCGGAACTTCCAGCCTCAGGGCGTTGCTCTACATGGACGAGGTGTTCGGCTTCTTCCCGCCCATCTCGAATCCGCCGTCGAAGACGCCAATGCTCACGCTGCTCAAACAAGCCCGCGCGCACGGGCTGGGCGTCGTCCTGGCCACGCAGAACCCGGTCGACCTCGACTACAAAGGTCTTTCGAACATCGGGACCTGGTTCCTGGGCCGGCTGCAAACGGCCCGCGACAAGCAGCGCGTGCTGGAAGGTCTGGAAGGAGCCGCAGCACAGACCGGCAGCCAGTTCGATCGGGCCAAAATGGATCAGGCCTTGGCGGCGCTCGGAAAACGTGTGTTCCTGATGAACAACGTTCACGAAGACGGGCCGGTCACGTTCCACACCCGCTGGGCGATGTCGTATTTGCGAGGACCGCTGACACGGACGCAGATCAAGAAGCTCATGGACCCCCGTCGCCCGCAGGGCGAAGCGGAGCCGACTGCGACGAACCCTGGGGCGAGCGAGACGGCGAAGATGGACAAGGGTAGCGTCGCGGGGCGAAAGACGGCTGGCGGGCCAGGCGCGACGACCGCGCCGGAAGTGGAGGTTGCTGACTCCGCTGCCAGCACTGCGCGTCCCAAACTTCCCCGCCGCGTCCGCGAGCGTTTTCTCGCGCCGCTGGTGCCGTCGGACGAGGATGTCACACTCGCGTACCGACCGGCCCTGCTGGCCAAGGTTCATTTGCACTACGCGCGGGCGAGCTACAAGATCGACCTCTGGGAAGATTTCTCGCTGCTGGTGCGGCTGCCCGAGCGGGTGAAAAAGTCGCCGTGGACGGACGAGACGCTGCAGGTCGAGCCGACCGACTTGGCGCTCGACAAAGAGCCCGAAGCGGAGGCGACGTACCTTGCCGATGCCGAACTGCTCGGCAAGTGGGCCAACTACACGCGCTGGAAGAAGCAGTGCGAGACGTTCTGCTACCAGACGCGGCCGATGCAGCTCTATCGCTGTGCCGAGCTGAAGTCGTACTCGCAGCCGGGCGAGAGCGAAGGCGAGTTTCGCGCGCGTCTGCGTCACCTGGCTCGCGAGCGTCGTGACGTGGAAGTCGAGAAGCTGCGAAACAAGTACGCTCGTCGCGTCGCCCGCAGCGAAGAGAACATCTCCAAGGCCGAAGCCCGCGTGGCCCGCGAAGAGGCCCAGCGCGGTCGCGCCTATACCAAGACCGCCTGGTCGTTTGGCAGCACGATCATGGAGGTCCTGTTCGGACGCAAGACGCGGAGCCGCGCCACCGCGCGCAGCGGAAGTCGCGCCGCCCGCGATGCGAGCGAGGCGTACAAACAGCATGGCGACGTCCGGGCGGCCAAGGCGAAGTTGTCGGCCGAAAAGAAGAGCTATCGCGAATTGAAGAAACGGATCGAAAGGGAAACCAAGCGGATCGACGCCGCCTATCACCCCGACGCCTTGGCGGTCGAGCCGCTCGTCTTGCGACCGCGCAAGTCGGACATCGAGATCGAGCGGATCGCCATCGTGTGGCTGCCCTTTCATGTCCACGCCGAGGGCCAGATGGAGAGCGTCCACGAGATTGTGCCCGTTGAAGGCGGCGAGGCCGGCGCATTTTCAAAGGTCACAGCGAGCGCTGAGGTTCTGGCATGAGCGGCAGGCAGCGATTCAATGTGGCGGGCACGACGCTGGCAGGATTTCTCCTGACGGCGCTGGCGTTCGCCGTGGCGACGTCGTCACAGGCGGACGACGATCCGCAAGATGGACAGCCGCCCGACGCCGAGATCCGCGTCCTCAAGGGCGACGGTCACGGCCAGATGATGCAGCGCTATCTGTTCGCCGAACTCGATCGGGCGAGCGGACGTCGCGACAAGGCCTTCAAGGAGCGCACCGCGCGCGTGGCGATCGACGCCCATCACGCGGACCTGCGGAGGCGCTTCGTCGACGCGATCGGCGGCCTGACGCCGCGGACGCCTCTGAACGCACAGGTGACCGGCACCGTGCGTCGCGACGGGTTTGTGGTCGAGAAGATTCTGTTCGAGAGTCGGCCGAACCATCACGTCACCGCGGCGCTGTTCCTGCCGGAGAGCTCCGCGGAGCCGGATGCGGAAGATTCCAAGCGTCGAATTCCCGGCGTGTTGATACCCTGCGGTCACGCCGAGTTGGCCAAGGCGGATCCGAAGTATCAGCGGGCGGCCGCGCTGTTGGCGCTCAACGGCATGGCGGCGCTCGTTTTCGATCCAATCGATCAGGGAGAGCGAATGCAGCTGATCGACAGAGACGGCAACTACGAGTTCTGGGGCACCAAGGGGCACCTCACGGTCGGCATCGGTTGCATTCTGCTCGGCAGCAACACGGCCGAGTTCATGATTCACGACGGGATGCGGGCCATCGATTACCTGCAATCGAGGCCCGAGATCGATCCCGAGCGGATCGGCTGCATGGGCAACAGCGGCGGTGGCACGCAAACCGCCTATCTGGCGGCCCTCGACGATCGGATCAAGGCGGCCGCCCCGAGCTGCTACATCACCAGCTTTCCACGGCTCTTGAAGAGTCGCGGCGGTCAAGACTCGGAACAGACGATCTATGCCCAGCTGGCCTGGGGTATGGATCATGCCGACTACCTGACAATGCGCGTGCCCACGCCGCAATTGGTCTGCGCGGCGACGGGCGATTTCTTCGACATCCGCGGCACCTGGGACTCGTTCCGCCAGGCGAAGCGGCTCTACTCCCGGCTCGGACACGCCGAACGGATTGCCATCGTCGAGCACGACGGGCCGCACGGCTATGCGAAGCCACTGCGCGAGGCCTCGGCTCGCTGGATGGCCCGCTGGCTGTTGGGCGAGGATCGCGCGATTGTCGAGCCGGAGATCGAGGTGCTCACGCCCGAGGAGATTCAGGTGACCGCGCGCGGCCAGGTGATGCTGCTCGCCGGCGAGCGATCGGTCTACGACCTGAACGACGAGCGACTCGCGCGTCTGGAGAAGGCCCGCGGCGAGTTCGACGCCGGACGCGTGCGGGCGCTGGCCGGCATTCGGCGGCTGCGCTTGCTGACCCAGGGCGACGGGATGCGGCATCTGGCCTTCGAGCGCGATGGACTAACGCTCCGTCCGAGGACGTTTGCCACCGAGAAGGGAATTCAGCTGCCGATGCTCACTACGTTTCCGGGACCGAGCGACCTCAAGGTCATCCGCGCCCCGGGGTCTCCCGCCGAAGACGCCACGCGGGTCCTCTTCGTTCATCAGGATGGCAAGTCGGCCGACCTGGAGGCGATCCGCCGTATCTATCAGAGCGGCCACGACGTGATGGCGGTCGACCTGCGCGGCACCGGCGAGACGTTGCAGAAGAACGGCTTTTTCTACGCCCGACGATTCGGATCCGACGGACTCGACGTGATCATGGCCTACTTGTTGGGCAAGTCGTACGTCGGCATGCGGGCCGAGGACATCCTCGTCTGTGCGCAGGAGCTGAATCGCCGCCGCGATGGTGCGATGCAGCCGGTTCGCCTGGTGGCCCATGGGCACGTCACCGTGCCCGCCCTGCACGCGGCGGCCGTCGAGCCGCAGCTGTTTACGGAGGTCGAGTTGCACGGGGGTCTCGTGTCGTGGGCGAAGCTCATCGAGCAGCGAGTGAGCTATCGCCAACTCGTCAACCACGTGCATGGAGCTCTGGCGCACTACGACCTTCCCGACCTGGTCGCGGCGATTCGTGCCGCCGGGGTGAAGGTGACGATTCACGGCGCCACCGACGCGCTGGGACAGCCGCTGTAACAATCCTGACGGCCGCTACTCGTACACCCACTTGCGCACCCAGCGATCGCCGGTCCGCTGTTGAAACCCTTTGAGTTTCTGCTTCAGCTCTTCGAGCCGTGCGGCGTGTTCCGGCTCGGCCGCCAGATTTCGTGTCTCGTCTGCGTCGGTTGCCAGATCGTAGAGCTCGAACTCCGGCCGCTGGATGTAGGCGGCAACCGTTCGCTTTCCATACGCGGCGCTCGGCCCCTGGCCATACTGGGCCTGCCAGGTGGGCGCCCGCCACAGGTCGCTGGCAAAGGGAAAGGGGAGCGGATGGGCGATGTTCCAGATCAACTTGTATTGCCGCGTTCGTACAACCCGCATCGGGTAGTACATCTGAATCTCGTGGAACGTGTGCGAGGCGTAGATCTCGGCCGGGCCTTCGTATTCCTCGCTGCGAGTCGCCGCCAGAAACGATTGCCCGTGAAACCGCTGGGCATCCTGTGTGGCGTCATACGCGCCGGCGAAATCGAGAATCGTCGGCACCAGATCGACGTGACTGATCAGGGCCTCGCTGCGCGCCCCGCGCTGCGTGGCCCGGGGATGACGGACCACCAGCGGCACTCGCAGCCCCGGCTCGTAGACCGTTGTCTTCGCGCCGGGCATGGCGATGCCATGATCGGACGTGAAGATCACCAGCGTGTCGTCGTCGTGGCCCGTCTCGCTGAGAATGTCGAGCAGCCGACCCAGGCCGGCGTCGACCCGCGAGACCGATTGGTAGTATTGAGCCAGCTCCGCGCGACAGGCCGGTGTATCGGGCAGAAATGACGGCACGATTACGTCGGCCGCGTCGTACGTCACTTCGCTCACGCCCGGGTAGGACTGGCCTGCCGGCAGGTTGCCAAAGCGATCTGGCTTCTCCGGAAGTTCTTCCGCCACGCCGCCGCCACGATGAGGATCGGAGGTGCACATGAACAGGAGCAGCGGCCGCTCGCGCGGGCCGTCGAGTAGCCCGCGCACGGCCTCGGCCATTTCCACGGTGCTCCGCGGATGGACGCCGATCGCCCGATCGAACTTGTAGGTCGAGGCGGGCGCGACGTGAAACTTGCCGACGCGGACGGTCTCATAGCCGGCCTCGGAAAGTAGAACGGGCAGTGTGGCCAGGTCCTCGCGGGTGCGAAAGTGATTCGGCGCGTGTTCGTGGCCGTATTGCCAGGTGGCGTGGTTGTGCAGCCCGCTCAAGATTACCGAGCGCGACGCGCTGCAGCTGGCCGTGGTGGCAAAGGCGCGGGTGAAGAGCGTGCCCTCTCGGGCGAGTCGGTCGATGTGCGGCGTCTTGATGACGGCATTGCCGTAGCAGCCGGCGTCGGGCGAGAGATCGTCGGTGACGTAGAGAATGACGTTCCGCGGCGCGGGATTGGTCGCATCCCCCCGTGCCCGATCCGGCGAGGTGATGAGACACGCGATGAGACACAGAGCAGCGATTATCGAGAGCAAGAGAGAGCGGATCACGACGTGGTTCCTCGGGCCATGGGGGCTTCCGATCGCGCGGCGGGGCGTTTTCGCGCGACCGGCTACAGTTTATAACAACGGCTTGCGGTCAACCGAAAAAACGTAGGCCGGTGCGACGTCGCACGACCGGTCTTTCCCCACCCGATCCAGGAGCAGCAGCGATTCATGAGCGAGGTAGACAATAGTCGGCTAGGCATTCTCAAGCGGCTTCGCGAACAGATTGCCCGTGGCGAACCGGTCATCGGCGGCGGGGCGGGTACGGGTATCTCGGCCAAGTTCGAAGAGGTCGGCGGCATCGACCTGATCGTGATCTACAACTCGGGTCGCTATCGCATGGCGGGCCGCGGTTCGCTCTCGGGACTGATGCCCTACGGCA
>QQVP01000048.1 GCA_003389215.1 Planctomycetota bacterium
TCCTCATCCTCGTCGACGACATGGGCTACAGCGACCTGGGGTGCTACGGCGGCGAGATTCAAACGCCCCACATCGACGCCCTGGCCCGCGGCGGACTGCGGTTCAGCACCTTCTACAATGCCGGCCGCTGCTGCCCCACACGGGCGTCGCTGTTGACCGGTCTGTATGCCCATCAGACGGGCGTGGGGCGCATGACCCGCGACGAGAAGCTGCCGGGCTATCGCGGACGACTGATGCGCAACTGCGTCACGATTGCCGAAGTGCTGCGGGACGCGGGCTATCACACCGCGATGGCCGGCAAGTGGCACCTTTCGGTTACCGAGATGTTGCCGCGCCACATGCGGCACCTGAACAACCAGCTGATCCGGCCGACGTTCTCGGACGTCGAGACCTATCCGGTGAGCCGCGGCTTCGATCGCCACTACGGCATCATTTGGGGCGTGGTCAACTTCTTCGATCCCTTCACGCTGGTCAACGATCTGGAACCGGTACGGAGCGTGCCTGAGGACTACTACATCACCGACGCTCTGAACGATTACGCGGTGCGCTGTCTGGAAGAGCACGATCCGGAGAGCGGGCCGATCTTTCTCTATCTGGCCCACACTGCGCCGCACTGGCCGTTGCACGCGCTGCCTGAGGACATCGAAAAGTACCAGGACACGTATACCGCAGGCTGGCGACCGGTTCGCGACGCCCGCTATCGTCGCCAGGTCGAGATGGGATTGATCGATCCGCAGACCTGCCGCCTCAGCCCCCGGCATCCGGCCGAAGCGAACTGGGCGACCAACGAACATCGCGACTGGGATGCACGGGCGATGGCCGTGCACGCGGCGATGATCGATCGCGTCGATCAGGGTTTGGGCCGCGTGATCGCCAAGCTGAAAGAAAAGCAGATGTTCGACAACACGCTGATCCTGTTCCTCTCCGACAACGGGGCAAGTCCCGAACGGCCGGGCGTGCCGGGCTTCGACCGCGTTTCGGAAACTCGCGACGGTCGGCCCGTGCAATACTTCGGCCCCGACATGCCGCGGGACCGGCTGCCGGGCGACGAGACGACCGTGGCCGGCATCGGACCGATGTGGGCCAACGTGAGCAACACGCCGTTTCGCTATTGGAAAGGGAGCCACTTCGAAGGCGGCATTCGCACGCCGATGATCGCCCATTGGCCGGCCGGTTTGACCGCCAAGGCGAATTCGATCACGCACCAGCCGGGGCACCTGATCGACGTGATGGCAACCTGTTTGGAGGTGGCCGGACTCGACTATCCCGAAGAGTACGACGGCCACGCGATCACGCCGCTCGAAGGCCGCAGCTTGCTGCCGATTCTCGAGGGTCGCGAGCGCGCCGGACACGCGGCCCTCTACTTCGAACACTATGACGAGCGGGCGATGCGTGAGGGCGATTGGAAGTTGGTCGCTGCTGAGAAATCGGCTTGGGAGCTTTATGATTTGAGGGTCGATCAGTCGGAACTGAACAACGTCGCTGCGGAACATCCCGAACGGGTCGAGGCGATGGTGGCCCGCTGGCAGGCCTGGGCCGAGCGCTGTGGCGTGTTGCGGCCGGCAGAAGAATAGGCAAGGCGTCGCGGGCAGACGCCGAACGGCGTACGAGGCGAGCGGGGTGAGGGGGAAATCGCGGTGCAGGCCAACGACGTGACGGGCAGCGACTTAGCGCAACAGACCGAGCAGCAGTTCGTGCGACACGGCGCGGAAGACACCCCAGTCGTGACGTCCCTCTTCGTCTTCGTCGAGACTTCGCAGCGTCGTGGCCACGTCGGCCAGCTCGTGTTGCGGAATCCAGCAGAAGTCCTCGATGCCTTCGCTATCGTCTTCCGGTACCGGTTCCCCTTCGACGCCACCGGCGTGAAACAGGTAGGAGACGAACGGCACCGCCCGCTGCCCGTCGGTGAACTCGTACGACAACACGCCCAGGAATCGCTCGTCGCGAACGGGCAACTGCGTCTCTTCCTGCACCTCGCGATGAAACGTTTTGGCGACCGGTTCACCCCAGTCGATGCCTCCGGTGGGAAGTCGATAGAGACCGTTGGGATACGAGTACTTCGTGTGCAGCAGCACGGCGCCATCGGGTCGCGTCAATGCGAAGACGATCTCGCCGCGGCGACTCTCGTTGACGCGCTTGTAATGCCGCACCGAGGTGGACTGCATCTCGATCGTCACGTGCCGACGGGTGAAGTCGCCGTATTGCTCCGCCAGACGGGTCAGCTCGTCCTCGTCGATCATCTTGTCCAAGTTGTTGGCCATGCGGATCCTTCTTCCCGTCGGTTTCCTCGGTCGTCTCGTTCTTCCGGTGCGTGCTGTGCTCTGACACGCGCCGCGGCGTCGCCGTTACGATTCCCGCCGCTGCGCGAACATCCAGTCCAACAGGCCCGAATCGTCGGCATAGGCCGGTACCCAACTGTGATGGCCGAAACCGGGATACTCCGTGTACTTCGGCGTGCCTCCGGCCGCCTTGATCGCGGTGATCATGTTCCGCGAACGCGCCACCGGCACCGCGGCGTCCTCATCCCCATGAAACGCCCAGACGGGAATGCCAACCAGGCGGGCCGCCTGCGACTCGTCCCCGCCACCACAAATCGGGGCCACGGCCGCGAAGAGTTCCGGATGACGCACCGCCAGGTCCCAGCTGCCGTAGCCTCCCATGGACAGCCCCGTCAGATAGACGCGGTTCGCATCGACCGCCTCGTCGCGCATCACTTCCTGCAACATGCCGAGCGCCGCGCGGAGAGGTGGAGCCGGCGCATCGCTGAGGGGCTCCGCCTCGGCGGCCGACCAGTCGACGTCCGCCCAGCGCTCCTCCGCCGGACACTGCGGAGCGATTAGAAAGCAGGGGTACTTTGCCCGCCGCTCCGCCGTGGCCATGCTTTCGGGCAGGTACAAGAGCTGCTTGCGATTGTCGTCGCCGCGCTCCCCAGCACCGTGCAGAAACAGGATGACCGGATACTTCCGACCCGGCTCGACCGCCTGCGGCCGCAGCAGTCGATAGCGAAAGTCGCGGACCTTGCCGTCGGCGCTCGTGAACGAGAACGTGCGCTCTTCGAAGGCTTCCATCGTCGAGTCCTCACCCGTCGAGTCCTCAGCTGTCGAGTCCTCGGCTGTCGGGTCCTCGGCCACGGCACGCGTCGGCCCGAAGCAGGCGGCGCCAAAAACGGCCAGACCGCCGAGCAGTGCGGAGCCGATCGTGAATTGCCGCCGTCGACGCATGAGGGAGAAGTTCCTCGGCTACCCGTCGCCAAAGCGGCCATCGTAACACGCGGAACGGTCGCTGGGCAGGGCGTTGCGCGGATGGTCAGAGCGGCTGTCAGCGGCGTCGCTGCCGTTCGATTTGCCCCCGAGGTTCACGACAGTGCGTGGACCGGCGGTGGAGGGGCGCTGTCCGTTTCGCAGACGAAATCACCTCCACCGCCGCTTGCCCGTCCACACCTGGCCCCTCACCCCGACTGCATCACCTTGTGGCCTGGCGTCAGCGCGAATCCTCGCTTGCCCGCGACGGCTCGGCGCTACGCGACTGGGCTCTTCGCTGCCGCGAGGCTTCTCGCAAACGATTCACCTCGGCCAACTGCTCGGCAGTCAGCACGGCGGCCACTTCATCGGCCCGTTGCGAGCGGAGTTCGTTCATCTTCTTGCGGAGCTCGCGAATCTGAGCTTCGAAGGCCGCCAGTTCGTCCTTGTAGCGGCGCTGAATCGCGTAGATCGTTTCCCGCTGCTCTTCGTCGACGACACGGCCGTAATAGTTCGGCAACCGCCCCCGCGGCTCCGCCCGTCGCGACTTCTTGTTTTTGTCCTGATCCGCGTCCTGCTGGGCAGCGGCCGCTGCCCCCTCACTGGCCGCCCCGTCTGCGGCCGGCTCCGCGGTGGCTGGCGCGGTGGTGGCGGGCGCGGTACCGGCATCATCGGCGAAGACCCCGGACGCCAGAGAGAAAACTAGAAGAGAGAAGAACGCCACACCTGCGTCTCGAAAACCGCGCTTCATCGGGCTGCCCTTTCGTGCGAGAAGTTCAACGATCGCGCGGCACCGGCGCGCCACGCCTGCTTCAACGAAAACCTCATTATGTCAGCTTCGGGAACCCAGCCAAGTAGTTAGCCCCAAAATGGCGGGTACCCGCAAGTAACCCCGCGGCAATTTCCAAGCTTCAGCCGGGAGACACCGATTTGAGAACTCGAATTATTGAGCCCTGCGCAGCCAATGAACCAGGCCGACCAGCGGGAGGCCGGCATTTCCGCCATCACCGCCGCCGCGAAGGGCTCATTAACAACGCAGCCATCAAAAAGACGGTCGATTGGCCTGCCCGCACGAACCGTGACCCGAAGACGGCGGCCAAGCGCCGCTGGCGAGGGCCCCAGAAAAAGCCAGGGCCCGGCCTGCCCTGGGGCGCGACCGAGCCCTGTGACTCGTAGTCAGGATCAAATTGAGGTGATCCCTACGAGATGGTGGCTGCCTGGTTCCGGCAGCCCGCCGGCTGTCGTTAGCCGCAGCCACCTCGCTGGCTTGTACATTCAGATAACAATGGACCACCTCCTTTCTTACACGGTTTGCCGCGGGAACCTTGCGGATTTCCAGCATCCACGTCCACCGCGGGCGGAATAGTCCTTCGTGCCGCGTAAGCACGAACCGGTATGTCTATGATTGTCAAAATGGAAGCGCCCGGCAATAGCAACGCCTAAGCCGGGACGCCAGTGAATGTTAAGACACGATCAAGGTCTTCAGGTTCGCGCCCCCGCCCGTCATCAGTTTAAGGGGACCAGGCGGCGGGGTCGGGGCAGGCCGAACGAATTCGCGTCGGCGAGGATATACACGGACCTTCAAGATCGCCCCCGCCTGGCCGGCCTTCCGCGGTCGAGGTCCTCGGCCCGCGTTAGCGGCGATCTTCGTAGACGGTGAATGCCAGCAGTTCCAACTGCTCGTCGCTCATCACGTCGACCAGTTCCTCATCCCAGCCGAATCGCTCCCGCAGCCGGTCGACCAGATCGGCCATGCCGTAGTTGGCGTGGCGGATCTCTTGCAGGTCGTTGTCGCGGCAGAAACCTGTCAGCGGTTCGCCGTCGCGATCCACGTCGCCGCCCACGACATCTTCATCCAGCTCCTCGCTTCGTTCGCTCATCCGCGCCTCGCTGCTGGATTGGGTCCGCGAGCGGCCAGCAAATCCCCGGCCGCCGGTGACAAACATAGGTGGCCCGCCGACGCGGCTTGGGCATCGACGTGAGGGAACTCCAAGGGCGGAGTCCCCATGCGCCGACGGGCCACGCAGTCGCTACTCTGCTCGAAGTAACGAGAAGCCCAAGCCTTCTTCGCCTTCGTCCACGCAGGATGGGAGGGGGGGAATCGCTGCTGCGCGGACAAGGATTTCTATACGCCGCGTTTTGGGTGTGGTATCCTCAACTTCCGCTACGCGACGCGGCTTTTTTCGCGTTCTTTCTGGCGGTTTCCGCTACCGCAATCGGAGGCGGCTATGCGACATGTCCACTTCGTGGCCGGTCTCGACCAAGAGGCCCGCTTCGTCCACTACTTCTGCTGCGATTCGATCGACCTGGCCGCCGATCCCGCAGAGATGATCGGGCGGCAGCTCGGCTCGCGGGCCCGCACCGACGACGACGCCCGCCGACTGCGCTCGACGTTTTCCGAGTGCGTGCTGACGGGCGATCCGCAGGAGTGCGTGATCACAGACGACGTGAGCGGCGTGATTCAATGCCGCTTCGAGAAGGTGGTGCAGCGGCGCGACCGGGCCTTTCACAGCGACGACGAGGTGGTGGCGATCGCCGTGGCATGTCAGTTGCCGGGCGACATCGACCTAAGCCAGCGCGAGCAGCAGATCGTGCGGCTGATCTGCCAGGACAAGAGCAACTCGGAGATCGCGGCGGCCTTGAAGCTGGCCGGTTCGACGGTGGAGACGCACCGGCAGAACATTCGCAAGAAGATCGGCGCCGGCGGCACGGCCGGCATCGTGCTCTACGCGGTGCAACACGGGCTGGTGGATTAGAGCGTGTTTAGGATAGGTGTAGCGTCGTTGGCGCCGGCGAGGCAAGTTTGGCAAGGAGGCCGAAGCAGACGAATTGGTGGATTCGTCGATGCAGGTCGACGTCGCCAAGCACAGCCGTAGCTAGCCAAGACGCTAGAGATAAACTAGGCGCGCTCTATGGGAGAGGACGGGGTGCCATGTTCACGCTTGTGTGGACATGCTTGGCTCGTGTGTGCATATGCTTGGTCGCAGCACTGGCGGAGCCCGTGCCACCCACAACCCTTCGTTACACACACGGGCAGAGCCCGTGCCACCCGCCCTACACCTCGAACCGGTCGTTGCAGGCGAGATCGAACGACTCGGCAACCGCGCGATTGGTGATCTCGCCCGCGTGAATGTTGATCGCCCGGGCGATCGGCGCGCGGGCTGCCGCGGCCGCTTCGATCCCCTCGCGAGCGATCTCCAAGGCCCAGGGCAAGGTCACGTTGCAGAGGGCAAACGTACTCGTGCGGCCGACCGCGCCCGGCATGTTGGTGACGCAGTAGTGCACCACGTCATGCACGACGAAGGTCGGGTCGCTGTGCGTGGTGGGGCGACTGGTGCCGACGCAGCCCCCCTGGTCGATGGCCACGTCGATGATCACGCTGCCCGGCTTCATCAACTTGAGGTCTTCCTCCTCGATCAGTCGCGGGGCCTTGGCCCCGGGAATCAGCACCGCGCCGATCACCAGATCGGCCTGGGCGAGTTGTTCGCGAATCGTGTGGCGGTCGCTGAACAGGACGTCGACGTTGGCCGGCATGATGTCGTCGAGATAGCGGAGCCGTTCCATATTGATGTCGAGCAGGCGCACGTCGGCGCCGAAGCCCGCGGCCACCTTGGCGGCGTTGGCCCCCACGACTCCGCCGCCGAGCACGCAGATGTTGGCCGGAGCCACGCCGGGAACCCCGCCGAGCAGAATGCCGCGCCCCATTTGCGGCCGTTCGAGAAACTTGGCCCCTTCCTGAATGCTCATGCGTCCGGCGACTTCGCTCATCGGCGTCAGCAACGGCAAGGCCCCGCTGTCGAGCCGCAGGGTCTCGTAGGCCGCGGCGGTAATGCCGCGCTCGAGCATGGCATCAACGAGCGCGCGATCGGCCGCAAAGTGGAAGTAGGTGAAGAGCGTCTGCCCGGGGCGCAACCGCGGCCATTCCTCCGCCTGCGGCTCTTTGACCTTTACGATCAGTTCGGCCCGCTCGAAGATCTCGTCGGCGGTGGCCACCAGCTCGGCCCCCTGTTCGAGATATTCGTGGTCGGGCAATCCCGAACCGAGACCGGCGCCTTGTTCGATGAGAACCTGGTGGCCGGCGCGGACCATTTCCTCGACACCCACCGGCAACATGGCGACACGATACTCGTCGCGCTTAATCTCGCGGGGAACTCCGACGATCACGGTTGAGCATCCTTTCGCATGAGCGGGACGTCGCTTGCGAAGAACGCGCGATCGAACCCGGCAAATCGTTTATCTCTGACAGGATAACAGGATGGCGAGGATCGAAACTATGCCTCTCGGAGGTCGATGGAGCGACGGGCCTGTCTCCTCTTCGCCAGAGAGGCTCGGCCTTCTTCAAGAGGCTCGGCCACCTTGGAAATGGGCGGGCGAAGCACCGCTCGGCGGAGCTCACGACCGAAGCCTGCTGAGCCCCTCGCGTGCCAATGAAAACCACGCCCGTGCCTGGCATCGACAAGATCCCGTGGATCCTGTGCTTCCTGTCCTGAAGTTCCCCGTCCCAGTGGCGGCGTCGTCTCACACCCGCCGTCGCCGCGGCGCCGGGCGATCCGCATCAACTCGGAGCGACGTCGTTTTCTGCGACCGACTCGGCGGCCGGCGAGGCGACGATCTCGTCGCGGCTATCGCCCGGTTCGCGTTTCCGCAGATAGAGCTTGATCGGCACTTCGGCGAAGGGCAGGTTGTCGCGAAACACCTTGAGCAGGTATCGCCGATAGGGCTGCGAAAAGGCAGACGGGTTGTTGCAGAAGAGGACCAGCGTGGGTGGCTGCACGCCGACCTGGGTGGCGTAGTAGACCTTCGCCGGACGGCCCTTGTGAATCGGCGGCGGATTCTTGGCCACGGCCGCCGCGACCAGCCGATTCAGCCGCCCCGTGGTCACCCGTTCGCGAGTCTGTTTGAAGAGCATCTGTCCGTGATTCAACAACGCCTTGACGTTCTTTCCCGTCTGTCCGGTGATGAAGGCGATCGGCGCGTACTGCATCGTGCGGAAGGTGTCGTGCAGGTAGGTCACCCACTTCTCGGTCGGCATCGAGTCGGCCATCAAGTCCCACTTGTTCACGACGAAGATGCACGGCTTGTACTGATCGGTGACGTAGTCGCAGAGCTGGCGGTCGACCTTGCTGATTCGCTGCGTGGGGTCGAAGAAGATCAGCACCACGTCGGCCCGGCGGATGCTGCGCTGGGCGCGATGCAAACTGTAGAAATCGAGATCGGTCTTGATCGCCTTGCCCCGCTTTACGCCGGGGGTGTCGATCGCGATGAAGGCCTTGCCATCGAGCTCGAAGCGGACGTCGACGCTGTCGCGCGTGGTGCCGGGCACCTCGCTGACGATCATCCGTTCGGCGTTGACCAGCGTGTTGATGAAGGTGCTCTTGCCCGTGTTGCGGCGTCCGACCAGGGCCACCCGCATCTCGGGCAAGATCGCCTCGGCCGGTTCGTCTTCGGGGTCGACTTCGGCCGGCAGCCGGTCGACGATCATGTCCAGCAAGCCCGTGCGGTTGCGATTCTGCTTCGTGCTCGTGCAGATGAGCTTGCCGCGACCGAGGCGATAGAACTCGGCCGCCGCGGCGTCCATCGATTGCACGTCCGCCTTGTTGGCCACGCAGATGATCGGTTGTTGAATATAACGCAGCCGCTGGGCGACTTCGGCATCGTGCGACATCAGTCCCGCCTGGGCGTCGACGACGAACAGAACGACGTCGGCCGACTCGATGGCGTGGTCGATCTGCTCTTCGATCTCGGCCGTCAGATCGTCGACGTCATTGATGCCCATGCCGCCGGTGTCGACCAATTCGAAATAGCGGCCTTCGTGACAGAGCAGATACGACATGCGGTCGCGAGTTACGCCGGCCGTGGGGTCGACGATCGCCAGTCGCTTGCCGACGAGCCAATTGAACAGACTCGACTTGCCCGTGTTGGGGCGACCGACGATGACAACTTGTGGCAGTGCCATGGTTCGAACTCGTCGGTCGTAAGAAGGGAGCGGGGGATGGGGGCGAATTTCGGCGGCAACGAGATCCTCTGCGTGGTGTCGCGCGACCGGCTCGCCCAGAGGCGGATGACGCGCAACCGACCGGTGCCCCCAGGTTCGATACACTACCAATGATAGTCGAATGCCAGGGACAATTCCTAGGGTTCCGGGGCCTTGGGGGGACGCGCGCCGCTCGGTCCACGAGCCAGCAGCCGCCTGCCCGAACCGGCGTCGAACAGGTGCAGTTCGCTCGCCGCCACGCGGACCTGGCACGCGTCACCCGCGGCGAGCGAGGACGGGTCGGTCGCCGCCTCTTGCTGCGCCAGCACCGCATCGCCACAGGGGAGCTCGACCTCGAACTGGCGGACGGCACCGAGCAACTTCGCGCTGCGCAGCCGCACGGGAATCGTCACCTCGTCCGTCGCAACGGCTTGGTCCGCCCGGGCCGGGTTCGTCGGCGTCGCCGAGTCGTCGGGCGGCGCGGGGGCATCGCCCGTCGTCAACCGCAGCGCCGGCGGCCGGATGCCCAGCACCACCTCCCGCGAGCCCGACAATTCGTCTGCGTTCCGCAATGCGACCACGTCGCGCGGCAACGGAAGCTGCCAGTCGCCGGCCTGGAATTGCCAACCACCATCGACCTCGGCGAGTCGTCCCGCGATGAGGTTCATCGGCGGCGCTCCGACCAAGGCGGCCACTCGGGCGGTCGCCGGACCGCGATAAACCCGCTCCGGCTCGTCGCACTGCAGCAACCGGCCGGCATCCAGCACAGCAATGCGTTCCCCCAACAGCATCGCCTCCTGCTGGTCGTGGGTGACGAAGATCATCGTCGTGCGCAATTCTCGGTGCAGGTCCCGAATCAGCTCGCGGAGTTCCGCGCGGAGTGCCTCGTCGAGGCTGCCCAACGGTTCGTCGAGCAGGCAGCAGCTCGGGCGACGTACCAGGGCTCGACCCAGCGCAACCCGTTGCCGCTGGCCGGCGGAGAGCTCGTCGGGATGCCGCTCGGCCAGCTCGGCGAGATGGAGCCGCGCAAGCATCTCGCGAATGTTCCCGTCGAACTCGGCACGCCTGCCACCGCGAAGCCGCAGTGCGAAGGCCAGGTTGTCGTAAACGGTCAGGTGCGGATAGAGGGCGTGATCCTGAAAGGCCATGGCCACGTTGCGCGAGGCCGGCGGGGCGTCGGTGACGTCGGCCGCGCCGATGTGGACCCGGCCCGCGGTCGGGGTTTCCAGACCCGCGATGAGCCGCAGCAGGGTCGTCTTGCCGCATCCCGACGGACCGACAACGACCAGCAACTCGCCGTCGGGCACCTCGAGCGAGAGATCGGCGACGGCCTCGACCGGTCCGAAGGACTTGGTCAGATTCTGCAACTGAACATGGGCCACGGCGGGTGCCCCTCAACGCTTGCGGGAAGAGAACGACGGTAACTGCTGGCAGTGCATGGACCTGGACCGGACTCCTGGAAGGTTGGGACGCGCTGACATGTGCGGTGCGCGCCCCTTCCAGCGAGACGGGCCATCGGCTTGGCACGCCGCTTGCAACCAGGGCCGTTGGGCACTGGTCGACGGCGCATCAAAGCGTCATTCTGAATCGGTGTTTCGCGAATGACTACCCGCGGCGACGGGCCGATCGCCGTAGGGCCCGCTCGGCGTCGTCGATCCTCGACGGGCGTGGTGGTTTCGCCACGCGCGGTTGCCCGCGGACAACATGGCATGTCAACAAAACTGAACATCGTCCGTTCGGCGCTGCCGTAGCGCGCCGCGGTCGCGAGCGCAAGTCGGTACCTGGGTTGACGCTGCGCATTTTCAAGCGCGCTGCGGCCGGGAGCGGCACCCGACTTGCAGTTTCGTCGGATCATGAGCCACGTCCTGGAAATCAACGATCTCGAGTCGCTGGCCGCCTACCGGCTGTTGTGGCACTCCATGCTCGGCGAGACCGAGGGGGCTACCTTCTTTCAGTCCCTCGACTGGCTCGAACTCTACTGGAAACACTTCGGCCCGCAGGGCAGCGGCGACGTCGAGAAGCTGCGGGTGCTCATCGTCCACGGTCCCGAGAAGCCGATCGGGATTCTGCCGCTGGTGGTGCGACGCGAGTCGAAGCTGATCGGCTTTCGCGAATGGCGAACCGTCCGCACGCTGGCCTATCCGCTGCACGACTGGGGTACGTCCTACGGCCCGCTGGGCCCGAACCCCACGGCGACGCTGCTGGTCGCACTGCGACACATCCAGGAAACGCCCCGCGACTGGGACGTGCTCGAGTTCGCCTCGGTTGAGGAGGAGCACCTCGATCGCGGGCGGACGCCTCGGGCACTGGAACAGGTCAATTTGACGGCGGTCGATCAAGTTCACGATCAGGCGGCCCAGATCGATTGCCGCGTCGGCTGGGAAGCCTACTGGGCTTCGCGAACCGGCAAGCATCGCAACAACGTCCGCCGCACCGAGCGAAAGCTCGCGGAACTGGGCCAGGTGGAATACGTTCGCTATCGGCCCGAGGGTTCGGCCTGTGGCGACGACGACCCGCGTTGGGATCTGTTCGACATCTGCGTCGAGCTCTCGGAGCGCAGCTGGCAGCATCAGGCTTCCTTCGGCACGACGATGGCACACGAGTCGGTTTGCGACTTCCTCCGCGATGTGCACGCCGCGGCCGTACGGCAAGGGGCGGTCGACATCAACCTGCTCTACCTCGACGGGCGGCCAGTCGCCTTTACCTACAACTATCACCTGCACGGAAACGTGTTTGGACTGCGGATGGGTTTCGATGCCGAGCTGGAAATCGACGGGCTCGGCACGACGCTGATGCACCGTTCGATCCGCGACGGCTTCGAGCGGGGTGACGCGCTGTTCGACCTGGGACCGAGCTACTTGGGCCCGAAGCGACGCTGGTGGAATCGTCTGGTCACGACCCGCCGTTACACGCACTACCCCGCTTTGGCTTGGAAGGCACAAACGGTGCGATTCGGTCGACAAGTTCGCAGCTGGCTCAAGCCGGCTCGCCTGGCGAACCGGTTGCCGACGGCATCTCTGTCGAAGGCTCGCTGAGCCGTCGGGCCGGCGACGTAAGGCGTCGCAACGACGCTTCCGGAAGACGCGCATCAAACGGCGCGGCGGTTGGCACAGAGACGATCGGGCGAAGAATCTCGGGACGGTGCCGGAGCGCTACTGCTGCAGAGCTTCCAGTTCCGCGGCGTTCTGGCGGGCCTGTTGAATGGCGGCCGCCTCGCGCTCGAGCGGAAATTCGCTGCCGGAGGGGAAGAATTGAATGTCGTCGGAGAGGTAATAGGGGCTCGGCAGCGTCTGACCACCGACATTGACCTGGCAGCCCGTCAGGGCCAGCGTCGCCAGGGCCAGGGCCGCAAAGCTCGTGCCGCCGAATTTGTTCCGCTTGGTCGTTTCCTGCTTCATCGGACCCTACTCCCCGTCGCATCTTGGCGACGCGTGGCTATGTCTGGATGTCGGAGTGTCCGCGCCGGCGGTAAGTCCCGAGCCTTCGTTCGCGCGGCAGACGACGTCCTAGAATCGTTACCACCGTTATCGTCGACCTGGACTGCCAAGATTCACTCGAAATGGATCAATTTGCCGGGCGCTGATGCGGGCGGTGCTGGCACCGGGAGACCGCCCCGCTAGCGTTTTCTTCGCGTCCCGCGACGGGCACCGGGTATGATGGAAGATGCCGCGTGGTGCCGGGGCACCGGGCGACGTCTCGGGGTGAGCCGAGCGATCCCCTCTCCAGCGAACGGCAGACGATGAACACCGCGACTCAAGTAGCGAGCACAGGGGCAGCCAGGGGGATCGGGGCGGGTTGCGACGGCAATCAGGTCGACTCCTCCCGACCGGCCGTCGGGGCGGCAAGAGTCTGGCTGCGCGCGATGCTAGCAGTCTTGTTTTGCATGGTGTGCTGCATCGAGCCGGTTCGGGCTCAGGGTCTGCGCGGGCAATCGGACATCATCAAGCCGGGTTATTTCGCCACCTTCCCGTCACTCTTGCGGGGAGACTATCGCACCGCCGAGCGCGGCTTCGAGCAGTCGCTGAGCCGCGGGATCAAGACGACGGAGTCGCGGTGGATCGATTCGATCTGCTACTACGCGATGGCCGGCGAGGTGGCCTATCGGACCGGCGCGAACGTGGAGGCGCTGAAGCACTTCAACGCCGCCATTCGACTCTACGAGCGTTTCTACAACTGGATGCTGTTTGTCGAGTTCACCCCGCTGCAGGCCGACGTCGGCGTCCTCCAGACTCCCCCCTGGGGTCAAAGCAAGCGGGCGTTTCGTCTGGCGAACTATCCCGGTCGGTTCGGCATCGAACGGACGCAGCTGGGCGTAGCTGCCGTCGACGGGCAGGCCGCCGTCACCCAGCAAACGACCCTCTGGCCCCTGCACGTCGACGAGTTGGTACGCTGCACCGTCCTGGCCATTCGTCGCCGCCACGAGTTGCTCGGCCCGGTGTCGTCGAAAGACAAACTCACCTCGCTGGTGCTGGCCCGGACTACCGAACGGGCAGGTCCCGTGAATCACTGGAGCTCTGCCTGGATCGACTTGCAGCAAGGTCTGGCCATGGTGGCGGCCGGCCGAGCACGCAACGGGCGGAGCTTTATCCAGAGGTCGCTAGTGGCGGGCGGGCAGTTCGACCATCCGCTGACCTGCGTGGGGCTGTTGGAGTTGGGCAAACTCGCCTTTGCCGACGGGAACTATGAAGGGGCGGGCGAGCTCTTTCTCGAGGCGAGCTACTCGGCCTTCTACTTCGACAACCCGATGATTATCGAAGAGGCCCTGCGGCACGGCTATCTGACCCATGTGCTGGCCAACAAGGCAGGCCCCTATCGGCCGCTGGAACAGGCCCTCAGCTGGGCGCGGATGAAGCGATATCGCGTCTTGGAGGCCACGCTGGCGGTCCTCGCCGCGGAACATGCCTTGCTCACCGGGCAACGGGACCGGGTCGTCCAGAAAACCCTCGCCCGTGCCGCCAAAGCAGCCCGTCGAAATCGGATCGAACTCTCGCGCGTCGGTGCTCATTACAACTACGTGAAGGCCGTCTTCGACCGCAGTCGAGGCAACGAGGAAGACGCCCGCGCGGCGCTGAATGCGGCCATGGAGTTCATGCGTCGCGGTTCGAAACGGGTGCTGCAAACCGCGATCGCGCACGATTTCCACCTCAATCAAAAGGTACGCCCTCGCGAGGCTCTCGATCTCTACGCCCGGGTGCTGCGCGATCCGCCGGCGGTTCTCTGGCGCCACGAGCCGCTTGAAGCCCAGGCGATGCTGACCTTTCGCAACTACGAGGCCCTCGGCAGCTGGTACGACCTGGCGATCCAACTCGGCCAAGATCGCGACGACATGACGCGGGCCATCGAGATTGCCGATCAGGTCCGGCGTTGGCGATTTCACGACACGCTGCCCGAGCGGGGACGTCAGCTCGGTTTGCGTTGGGTGTTGGCCGCCCGCGAAGCCGATCTGACGCAGGCCGCCCTGTTGCAGCGGGCCGACCTGCTCGAGCGCTATCCGCGGCTGCGGGAGCTTGGCCAAGAGGCGGCGGAGCTGGCGCGCGATGTGGAGAAGCTGCCGATCGCCCCGCGCGAGCCGACCGAACAGCTTCGCCAGCGCGACCTGCTGGAGAAGATGGCGGCCAATGGCAGGGCCCAGGACGCGGTGATGCACGACGTTACGCTGCGTCGCGAGCCCATCGAAATGATCTTCCCGCCGCCGCTGGTCCTGGACACGATTCGCGAGCAACTCGGCGAGCGGCAGGCGATCTTGATGTTCTTCGAACGCGACCGGCAGTGGCACGGCTTTTTGATCATGAAGAAGCAGCACCGTCACTGGCGCCTGGGGTCCGTCCGCGCGATGCGCAAGGCGCTGCTCGGTCTGCACCGCAGTCTGGGCAACGTGAGTCCCAACGTCCAATTCGAGCTCGATCACCTCGAAGACATCGACTGGCTCGAGGATGCCGAGAAGCTAACCGAGGCCTTGATGAAGGACTCGCGGGTCAGTCTCGATCAGAATATCGACGAGCTGATCGTCGTGCCTGACGGACTGCTTTGGTATGCCCCCTTCGAACTATTGCAGGTCGGACCCCAGAATCGCCGCGCGTCGCTCTCGACCGTAGTGCGACTGCGGTATGCACCGACGGTGGCGCTCGCCGTGGGCAGCTCGCGACCGCTGCGCCGCGACCGGCGTTCGGCGGTCGTGCTCGGTCGGATCCTGCCGGCCGACGACGAACTCGTGGTCGAGCGGGCCGCCGATCGCCTTTTGGAGCTGCTTCCCCGCGCCGAGAAGATCTCGGAGCGACCCGAGAGCCCGGCCAGCATGTTGGCCAAGACAATCGACGCCCTGGTGGTGCTCGACGCGGTCGAGGCCAGCGACGACCCCTACCGGATCGTGCCGTGGCAAATCGATGAGGGTCGGGCCGGTTCGCGGTTGGCCGAGTGGATGTCCGCGCCCCTGGGGGCGCCCGAGCTGGTTGTCTGGCCCGGCTTCCGCACGCCTGCCGAGAACGGTCTGAAGAACAAACTCCGCACGCGTGCCGGCGACGACTTATTCATGAGCATCTGCGGCATGATGTCGGCCGGCACCCGCAGCCTGTTGATCAGCCGTTGGCGCACCGGCGGTCAACTCGCCCAGGATCTGATGCGTGAGTACCTGCAGGAGTTGCCACATCTATCTGCCAGCGACGCCTGGCAGCGGAGCGTGGAAATCGCGCGCGCGATGCCGCTCGACCCGCGCCGCGAACCCCGGCTCCGCGGCGATCGTGCCGAAGACCAGGTCACCGGTCGGCATCCCTATTTCTGGAGCGGCTATCTACTCATCGACAACATCGTGCCCGAGCCGCCCGAAGCCGACGGAAACGGGCGGGCGGGGGCAGCCGACGACGAGGCCGAGGACGATCTCGACGGCGGGCCCGATCGCGAGGAACTCGATGAAGAGCGCCGCGGCTTTCCGCCGCTCGAGGATTCCTAGTCCTTTCGCCGCAGCACCTTCGTCCCGGTGGTTCACTTTCGATTGACGTATCCGCCCGGTCCGACCTATGATTTATTGATGGCTGCGTTGTCAATGAGCCCTTCGCGGCGGCGGTGATGGCTGGAATGCCGGCCTCCCGCTGGTCGGCCTGGTTCATTGGCTGCGCAGGGCTCAATAAAGGGTCCTAAAGATTGCGCTTATGTTTGCTTTATCGCTACGCTCGTTTCTCGCTCTCCTGCTGGTCGCCTGCCCGCATCTCTGCGCGGGCGAGTGTCACCGGCCGAGTTTTTGTGAGGTCGCTGGCCAAGCGGTTGTCGCCGTCGTCGCCAATGACGGCCACAGTTGCTGCCATCGCGAAGCGTGCCACCGAGACACGGCCGCTTCGCAGGCACCCGTCTCAGAAGCACCCACGGCGCCGACCCATCCCTCGCCCTGCACGATGCACGGGACCTGCATCTGCTCTGGAGCTCTGGTAGGCGATTCCGAGGTCGCCGCCTGGCAGCCGCCTTTGAACTTGCTCGCCGTGGCCGGCGACGACACTCAGGCAGTCGACCTCCTGGGTCGGTGCTCTTCCTGTTTCGCCGAGGCCTCCGCGCCGCCCGGCCTGGCGACCGACGGTCGCTCCCTGCGCATCCGGTGCGCTTCTTGGTTGCTCTAACGTCGTGCCCCCGCACCGCGATTATCGCGATCGCTGGTGCGCGCTGCGGGTCCTTGGACATCCCGCGATGCGCTCGCTTCGCATCTGGCACGTTTTCTTTCCTTCCCGACTTAGGGCACGACCTTGTTCGGCTTTCGGCCACTTCCCTGGGAGTACGCGGTTCGCAACCTGTTTCGCCGCCGCGTGCGCACTTTGCTCACACTTGCCGGTCTGACGACGGTGATTGTGCTGGTGCTCGTCGTGGTCGGCTTCATCCGCGGACTCGAGCGTTCGCTCTCGGCCAGTGGCGATCCGCGGGTTGCGCTCGTGTTCGCCATGGGTATGGGCGAGAACCTGGAGTATTCGTCAATTGAGATGAGCAAGGCCGACGAGGTGCCCGCCAGCTTCGACGGCGTCCGGCAGCGTTACGGCCAGAAGTACGTCTCGCCGGAGCTTTTCTTGGGCACGGCGATCGACCTGGCCGACCGGTCGACGCCCGGGTTCGGATTGATCCGCGGCGTAACCCGCGGGGCCCTGCGGACGCGTGGGCAGGTCGAGATCGAGCGGGGTCGCTGGCCACGTAGCGACGAGGTGCTGGTTGGCCGCCTGGCGGCGACCAAGCTGGGCCTGGCCGCCGAGGACTTGGAAGTCGGCCGGCAACTGACGTTCGAGGGCCGCACCTGGACCGTCAGCGGAGTCTTCAGCGCGGGGGGCTCTGTCTTCGAATCGGAACTGTGGTGTCGCTTGGACGATTTGCAACAGGCGCTGCAGCGACAGGACCTCAGCCTGGTGGCGATCACCCTGGACGAAGAAAAGAGCTTCGCCCACCTGCAGCTCTTGCTTGGCAAACGGACGACCGATCTGGAACTGCAAGCGCTGCGCGAGTCGGACTACTACGCGAGCCTGCTCGACGACTATCGTCACGTCCGCGGTCTGGCCTGGCTCGTCGTGCTGCTGGTCGCCGGAGCCGGCGTCTTTGCGGGCCTGAACACGATGTACGGTGCCGTGGTGGGGCGCACCACGGAAATCGCCACGCTGCAGACGCTCGGTTTCTTACGACGGGCGATCGTGCTGAGTCTGATTCAAGAAGGGGTGTTGCTGGCCGCCGCGGCCAGCCTGATCGCCATCGCACTCGCCATGGTCATCGTCAACGGGGTCGCGATCCGCTTCACGATGGGGGCCATCGAACTGAACATCGACAACGTGGCCATCCTGATTGGCTGCGCGACCGGGCTGATGCTCGGCTGCCTGGGATCGCTGCCTCCGGCATTCCGCGCGGTGCGGCTGCCCGTCGTTGAAGGCCTGAAAACCGTATGAGTCTCGCTCGAGAACATGAGTAACCGTTCCTTAGGAGAAACGAAGATGAAGAAGGAAATGACGGCCGCCGTCGCGTTGGCAACGTTACTACTCGCGCTCGCCGGCTGCACCCAGGGGGACACGGCCGCGTCAAACGATCCGGCCGGCCAGCAGTATCTTCTCGACGCCGCCCCCGCCGGCGCGCTGGAAGTGCTTGCCGCCCGCGAGACCGTGAAGGACGAGGACGAGATCGTCGTGGTCGGTCGCATCGGCGGACGCATGAAGCCGCTGAACGAAGATCTGGCCGCCTTTTACCTGGTCGACAACTCGTATCGGGCCTGTAGCGACATCGAGGGCGATGAGTGTCCGACGCCCTGGGACTACTGCTGTGATTCGCCCGGCACCAAAGGCCAGGTGCTGGTCACCGTCGTCGACGAGAACGGCCAGGTCGTCGACAAGGGTGCCCGAGAGCTGCTCGGGCTGAAGGAACTTCAAACGGTCGTCGTCCGTGGTTCGGCCGAGCGCGACGACAAAGGCAACCTGACCATTCTGGCGACGGGCATCTTTGTGAAGGGCTGAACGTCACGCGCGGCCGCCCCGATCCGCGTGCGACAACTTTGGAGAACGTACGATGAACGCGAACGTCGATCTTTCCGAACTGGCGATCGAACGGGCCGAGCCACCCGCCCCGGCTCGCCCTCGCCCGCATCTGATGACGCGGTACGTGTTGCCCCTGGCGCTGCTGCTCGGCTTCGCCGCGCTGGTCGTCTGGTCGCTGCGCGATGTACTTCGTCCGCCGCTGGAAGTGGAGGTGATCAAGGTCATGGAGGATCGCGCCGAGGTGCAGCCGGTGGGCACCCCGCTCTTCAAGGCGGCCGGTTGGATCGAGCCCCGCCCCACGGCCATTCGCGTGGCGGCCCTGGCCCCGGGTGTCGTCGAAGACCTGCTCGTTGTCGAGGATCAAGCGGTAACCGCCGGCCAGCCGATCGCCGAGCTGATTAAGGAAGACTCCGAGTTGCGGCTGCAGCACGCCAGAGCTGCGTACGATCTGCGTACGGCGAATGTGAAGATCGCGGCGGCCCGTTTGGCGGCGGCTGAAACCCGTTACGAAGTGCCGTCGCACCTGGAGGCCCCCCTGGCCGCGGCCAAGGCCCAATGGGCGAAGATCGAAACCGACCTGGCCAATCTGCCGCATCAGCGAAAGCGTGCCGAGGCCGACCTGGTTTACAACCGCAACAACTACGAGAGCAAGAAGCAGGCCGGCACCGCCGTGGCCGCCCGCGAACTCGATCAGGCCAAGAGCCTGTTCGATTCGTCGCTGGCGTTGGTGGCCGAGTTGCGTGCCCGCGAGGCCTCGCTGCTGCAGGAAAAGCAGGCTCTGGAAACGCGGGTCGAGGCGCTGGAAGACCTTCTCGACATGAAGCCCGACGAGAAACAGGCCGTCGACGAAGCCAAGGCTCAGCTGGCGGCCAACCAGGCCTTGGCCGAACAGGCCCGCGTCGCGGTGGACGAGGCCGAACTGCGGCTCTCGCGGATGACGATTCGCGCGCCGACCGATGGTCGTGTGTTGGCGCTCAATGCCACGCCCGGCACGCGGGTCGCCTCGGGCGCGGTCAAATCGAGCCACACCGACGACACGACCGTGGTCACAATGTATCGTCCGCAGAGCCTGCAGGTGCGGGTCGACGTGCGGTTCGAGGATCTACCGCGGGTGCAGGTCGAACAGCCGGTAACGATCGAGAGCCCCGCGGTGGCCGCGCCGCTGTCGGGTCGCGTGTTGTTCATCAGCTCGCGGGCCGACATTCAGAAGAACACGCTCGAGGTGAAGGTCGATATCGAGGACCCGCCCAGCGTCTTCAAGCCGGAGATGCTGGTCGACGTGACGTTCCTGGCACCGCCCGTGACGCGGCCGGCCGGACTGTCCGCCAGCGAGCAGGCGATGCGGATCTACGTGCCGCGAAGGCTGATTCGCCAGGAGGGCGGCGAGACGATCGTCTGGGTGGCCGACGTTTCCGACGGCGTCGCCCGGCGGACGCCGGTCGAGACGGGTGTCCGGGCGGGCGAACTCGTCGAAGTCACCACGGGACTGACGGTCGCGAGCCGGCTGATCACCACCCCGCCCGCTGAGCTGCGCGACGGGCGTTCGATTCGCATTATCGGCGAGTCGAACGAAGAGTTCGTTTCCGCGTCCAACCCACTGGCGGCCGCAATGCCGCAGCAGGAGCAATGAACATGGCACTTGTGGAAATCCGCCACCTGACGAAGCGCTATCACAAGGGGAGCGAGACGATCGTCCCGCTCGACGATGTCTCGCTCGACGTCGAGGAGGGCGAGTTCGTTTCGCTGATGGGAGCCAGCGGCACCGGCAAGTCGACGCTGCTGAACCTGGTGGCCAGCATCGATCATCCCGACGAAGGCAGCATCGTGATCGACGGCGTCGACATCGTAGCGATGAAGCGATCGCAACAGGCGGCCTGGCGGGCGGCCAACATCGGCTACATCTTTCAATCGCACAATCTCATTCCGGTGCTCACTGCCTACGAGAACATCGAGCTGCCGTTGTTGCTGCTCCCCATGTCGCGTGCCGAGCGACGCCGACGGGTCGACACCGCGCTGGAAGCGGTCGGGCTGGTCGACCGAGCCGAACACTATCCTCGCCAGCTTTCCGGCGGGCAGGAACAACGCGTCGGCATCGGACGGGCCATCGTGGCCCATCCCAAGGTGCTAGTCGCCGACGAACCGACCGGCGACCTCGACGCCGATACGTCGGAGCAGGTGCTGGCCCTGTTGGAGCGGGTGAACAAGGAGCTCGGCATTACGCTGTTCATGGTGACCCACGACGCGGCGGCGGCCGGCCGCGCCGAGCGACGCTTCGAACTGGACCATGGCAAGCTGATTGAGCGCGACGCGCAGGTACGACTGGCCGCGGGAGTCAAGTGATGCTGCGATTCATCCCCTATCTGCTGAAAACCATCTGGCGACACCGCGCCCGAACGATTCTCACCGTCAGCGGCACGGCGGTCGCGATGTTCGTGTTTTGCTTCGTGGGAGCGGTGCAGGAGGGCATGAGCGATTTGACCCATCGCCGCGAAGCCCGACAGTCGCTGATCACGTTTCAAACGAACAAATTTTGCCCCGCCACGAGTCGGCTGCCGCAAGACTACGACGCCAAGATTCGCCAGGTCGATGGCGTGCGCGATGTCGTGCCAATTCAGGTCTTCACCAACAACTGCCGGGCCACACTCGACGCGGTGGTCTTCTACGGCTTGCCGGCAGAGAAGTTGCAGGCGATTCGCAATTTTCGGCTGATCGAAGGTGACTGGGCCGACTTCGAAACCCGTCAAGACGCGGCCCTGGTCGGGCGCGCGGTGGCAGCGCGCCGGGGTCGGCAGCGGGGCGATTCGTTCCGGCTC
This sequence comes from Planctomycetota bacterium, assembly GCA_003389215.1. Lineage (GTDB taxonomy): Bacteria > Planctomycetota > Planctomycetia > Pirellulales > UBA7805 > MB-PLM-2. The sequence continues at coordinate 21,506 of QQVP01000048.1, forward strand.
GGCGAATTGACCGTCCACGTGGCGGGCGTGTACGAAAGCAGCGATCCGGCCGAGGAAAACTACATCTATACGCACCTCGACTTTCTGCAACGCCACAAGGGCCAGAATCAGGTGGGCACGGTGACGCAATTCGAGACGCTGCTCGCCGACGGGGCCGATGCCGAGGCGGTCGGCAGCACGATCGACGAGATGCTTCTCGGCGGCACGGTCGCCACCGACACGCGACCGAAGGGCGTGTTTCAGGCCCGCAACCTTGGCGACCTGAAGCAGCTGATCGACCTCTCGCACTTGCTGGCCTTTGCCTGTGTCGGCCTGGTGCTGGCTTTGGTCGGCACCACGACGCTGATGGCCGTGCAGGATCGCGTGAAGGAACATGCCGTGTTGCAGACGATCGGCTTCACCGGCGGGCGGGTCTTCGGCCTGGTGCTGATGGAGAGCTTGATCTTGAGCGCCATCGGAGGCCTGGTGGGCGTGGGGGCGGCGACCATCGTACTGTGGGGGAGCGATTTGACGGTCTACACCGAGGCGGTGTCGGTCGCCTTTCGTCCGTCGCTGACGATGATGCTGACCGGCCTGGCCGTGGCCCTGGTGGTCGGACTGTTGGCGGGCCTGGCACCAGCGCGGGCGGCGGCCCGCGCCGAGATTGTGCCGGCACTGCGGCAGGGGTAAGCGACGGTATCAACGCGGGGCTCACGCGAGAGGGCGGCAGCCGCGGGGCGCGATCTAACGAGATCTAACGATAGGGCGACCAGGGTCGCGGCTGCTGCGACGTGCGACGCGGCGCCGGAGCCGGCGTGGATCCTGCGGAATCGCCGTCCGACGCGGTCGTCGGTTCTTCGATGACGACGCGGGGTTCGCGGGCTTCGGCGTCGGAATCTGCCGCGGTGGGCGAGGGGCTCACCGGTTGCTGGTTCCGTGAGCGGACGTAGGGTCGCGTGGTCAGCACCTCGCGACGTGGCTTCGGTTCGGCCGCCAAAGGCGGTTCCGCCGGCGTCGATCGTTCGGGCACGCCCAGCAGACTGCCCCTGGATGAGGGTGCCGGGGTCGGTCGGGTGGCGATCGTCGGCTGTCGCCGCGACCAGCCGCTCGCGTCGCTGCCGCTGCGGGGTTCGGTTTCAGAAGACTGCCACAACGGAGCTGAAGAGCTTGCCGAAGAGGACGGCTCGTTGGCCTGCTCCGCCGCGCGACGACGGCGTTCGGCCAGCGCCGTGAACGCGCGGCGACGACGGCGACGTAGGGCCGCCTCGCGACCGGGCAGCTCGATTTCCAATTCGCGATCGGTTTGCAGCTGCTCGCCGTCGGGACGCGTCAAACGGACAAACAGTCGCAGCCGTTCTCGTCGTGGTGCCGATCGTTGCCAAGGCAATTCCAGCAGCACGCCGCGGCGCAGGGCCGTCTCGCTGAAGCGACGTCGCACTTGGGCCGGCGAAAGCCGCCACAGGCCCACGCGGGCTTCCGCTTCGCTCGAAGCCGCCGGGTCGATCAACGAAACGTCCAGCTTGCCCTCGGGCTCGATTACCTCGCCCGCCGCGTTGCGAGTTTCGACCAGCAGCGAGATCCCTTCGTCGCCGGGTACCCCGTCGGTGTTGGCTCCGCCGGTGTGGATCTTGTCGAGCGTGATCGAGGCCACCTCGTCCGGGGGACCGTCGATCGTCTCCGCCGCGTAGCTGTCTTCCGTGGCCGACTCGCGGTTCTCGTAGGCATCGCCGCCGCGCGCGCGAGTCGGAGTTGCCGTCGCCGAGAGCGCAGGTCCCTCTTCGAGCGGCTCCGACTCGCTCGGTTGCTCGTCGAGCAACTCGCCCTCGTCCATTTCGCCCGTCGGGATCTCGATTTCGGGGACCCGGAACTCCTGGCGGTTGTCGCGCTGGTCGTCGCGGCGGCGACGCAAGAGGCTCGGCCGACCGCCGCTGTCGCCGTCTTCTTCGCCGCGAAGGCCCGCATTCTCCTGGCGACACTCTTCGAGCAGGCGTTCGTACTCCTCGATGTAGCCGATGTACTTCCAGATCTTCTGTTCCTGGAAACGATTCTCGCGCTCGAGGGCCGCGATTTGCTGCTGCGAACCGCGACATCCAGGCAGTAGCCCGAGGCAAACGACGGCGATCAGGATGAGCGTGGGGGACTTCATGTCTTCTTGCAGGTATCGGTCACCATGTACGCAACGGCGCACGCTGATATTGGCACGGCCGCGGCCGCGCTTTGCGCCTGGCCGCGACGATGGCAAGGTTTTCGTTGAGTTGTTCCGAGTTCACTTGGCGCGACGCCTGCGACCGCGGGAGGTCGGGGCGACGACCGGCTCGGCAACAAAGGACGGGGGCCGAGCAACTCTGTCTTGCCGCGGCACGAACAGCCACGGGGGACGCCTCTCTACGCTACTTCCTGTACGTGTTCTTTCCTGGACTTCCGTTCTCGCACGTGCCGCGACTTCCTGTCCGCGTCTGCCCCGTGAAAACTTCCCGTGTCCGCTTAACCTTCCATGTGTTCGATCACCCGATCGATCAGCTTGTACTCGATCGCCTCTTCGGGGTCCATGAAGCGGTCGCGATCGGTATCCTCCTCGATCTTCTCGAGTGGCTGCCCGGTATGCTTGAGCAGGATGTTGTTCAGCTTGACCTTGGTTTTCTTGAACTCCTTGGCGTGGATCATGATGTCTTCGGCCGTGCCTTCGGCCCCGGCCAGCGGCTGGTGAATCATGATGCGGGCGTTGGGCAGGGCGAAGCGTTTGTTGGCCGCGCCGGCGGTCAGCAGAATCGCTCCCATCGAGGCACACATGCCCACGCAATAGGTCGCCACGTCGCAGGTGACCAGCTGCATCGTATCGTAAATGGCCAGGCCGGCACTGACGCTGCCGCCGGGCGAGTTGATGTAGAGGTGAATGTCGGACTTGGGGTCGTCCGACTGCAGAAACAGCAGCTGGGCGACGATCGCGTTGGCCACCTCGTCGTTCACGCCGCTTCCCAAGAAGACGATGCGATCCTTGAGCAGGCGGCTGTAAATGTCCATCGCCCGCTCTTCGCGGCCGCTCTTCTCGATGACGTAAGGAACCAAGGGCATCGGGCTAACCTGTTCGACTTCTGGGGGCGATCGATCTTGCTGGAGGGGAAAACGAAGCGGCATCGGGGCGGCGTTCCGACCGCCGCCGGCGCGTCGTTAGTCTTCGTCGTCGTCTTCCTCGTCTTCCGATTTGGGCGGCTTCGTGAGCACTTCGTCGACGATGCCGTATTCCTTGGCCTCGCCGGCGTTCATGTAAAAGTCGCGATCGGTGTCTTTGGCCACCTGTTCGATCGACTGTTCGGTATGGCTGGCCAGGATCTTGTTGAGCGTTTCGCGGGTCTTGAGAATTTCGTCGGCCTGAATCTCGATGTCGGACACCTGTCCGCCGACCTGTCCGTAGGGCTGGTGAATCATCACCTTGGCGTGCGGCAGGATGAATCGCTTGCCCTTGTGGCCGCCCGCCAACAGGACCGCGCCTCCGCTGGCCGCCAGGCCCACACAATAGGTGGCCACCGGGCAACTGAGGATCTGCATCGTGTCGTAGACGGCCAACGTCGCGCTGACGCTGCCGCCCGGCGAGTTGATGTAGAAGTGCACGTCCTTGCGGCGATGCTCGCTCTGCAGGTAAAGCAGCTTCATCACGATCTCGTTGGCGTTGCCGTCGTGAATGGCTCCCTGCAGAAGAATGATGCGGTTCTCCAGCAGCAGATCGCCCAGGGTCATCTGCCGCTGACGCTGATAGTCGCGGTAGTTCGCCTGCGGGTCGATCGGACCGACGCGTCGGTCGAGCGAAGCCGCGTGCAAATCGGGAGATTCGAAATGGTCGCCCATGCGAGGTCCTTCTGCCGTTGACTGACAATCCGTTCCGTTGTCGATCGGGATCGCGTCTCGGATGTGCAAATTGGCGAGCGGGGAGTCTCGCGTCGCCGTCGATATCCTTAATTGGTTGCCAGATTCCTGCGTCGTGTTGCCTTGTCGGTCGGTCGACTCAGTCGTGTTCCTTCGGAGCGGCAAGCTCCTTGGGCTCGTCCGGCTTGGTCGCCTCGGGAATCTCTTGCTGGCTGCCGCCGGCGGCCAGGGCGATTGTCTCGACCTCGCCCGAGTCCTCTTCCAGCGGTACGTCCTTGAACTTTGCCTCGGCCTCGACCAACTCGATCACCTTCCGCTCGATGATCTGGTTGCGAAGGCTGTCCATCATGCCGCGTTTTTCCAGCTGGGCTCGTACCCGGCGGGGGCTCTCGCCGCTCTGCATGGCGATCAGCGCCACTTCGCGGTCGTAATCGCCCGGCTCCGCCTCGACGTCTTGGTCCTCGGCGATGCGCTCCAGGATGAAATGCTCGCGGAGGGCCCGGGCGGTGGCCGTGGCCGAATTCTGCCGCAACTCGTTCTCGTGAGCCCGAATGTCTTCGTCGCTGAAACCACTGCGCTGCAGTTCGAGCACGCTCCGCTGCAGCTCGCGTTCGCTCTGACGCCGCAACAATTCCGGCGGCAATTCCCATTCGGCCGCCTCGGTCAACAGCTGCGTGATTTGCTGACGGGCACTCTGCTGGCGACGATACTCGAGCTGCCGCTCGAGGTTGTCCTTGATCGCGTCCCGCAGATCGGCCTCGGTCTCGAAGTTGCCCATCTGCTGCAAGAAAGCCTCGTTCAGCTCGGGCAGTTCGAGCTTCTTGATCTCGAGCACCTCGAACTCGACGTCGACCGACTTGCCCTTGAGCTCCTCGCTGGCGGCGTCTTTGCTCAGCTCGACCTTGCCGGTCTTCTTGTCTCCCGGCTTGGCGCCGATCATCAACTGGTCGAACTTCTCCAGCTTGCCGTCGAAGAAGCTGAGCGTCGGTCGCACGCGGAGCGACTGTTCGTTGGCGTCGGCCAGGGTCTTGCCGTCGTGGGTGGCACGGACATTGACGACGACAAAGTCGTCGGCCGCGGCGGGCTCCTCGGAGGGAGTGAGCCGGCCGTAGCGGGCAAGCACGGACCGCAACTGGCGATCGACTTCGTCGTCGCCGAAATCGGCGGTCGGTCGCTCGATCTTCAGGCCCTTCCAGTTCGGCATCTCGAACTCGGGACGAACTTCGAGATCGAAGGCAAACTGCATCGGCCCGTCGTCGGGCACGGTCACGGCGTCGAGATCGAGATCGGGCTCGCTGATCGCGGTCAGATCGTGATCCTCGTTGACCTGGGCCATGGCATCCATGAGCAGGGTGCCTTTGACCTGTTCGGCAACTTCCTTTCGGAAGCGCACCTCGATCAACTTTCGCGGCGCATGCCCCACGCGAAAACCGGGCACCTGGGCGGTGTCCATCATCTCGCCAAAGGCGTTGTCGAGATAACGATCGACGATGGGTCGAGGAATGGTGACCTCGACGTGGCGCTGGCAGGCACTCGGACTGGAGATGGAAACCTCCAGGTCCATTTGTTCCGGGGCACCTTGTTCCGGGGCATCGTCGTCCGCTTCATCGGCGGCGGTTGCTTCCAGGTCTTGAGCCATGGCGCACTACCAAACCGTGGCCTTGCCACGCGTGATCAACAAGTCGAACCAGTCAGAACCAAAAGATGAGAGCGGGTGATGGGATTCGAACCCACGACAACAACGTTGGCAACGTTGTGCTCTGCCAACTGAGCTACACCCGCTTTTTCGAAGGGACACTCCGAAACTACGAATCCGCAGGCCGCGGCCGAAGTCGAAGCCCGCGGATTATAGGCTCGCCAATCGGTGCCACAAGACCAGTTCTCCCCCAAGGAAAACCGGTCGGCCGCATCCAGGAAGGGTAAGTTGGCGCTGGCGGCGCAGTCAAGGGGCGCAGGCAGTAACAGCGATGCCTGCGGGTCCCTCGGGGCCTGCGGACGACGGGCGACGCGGGCCGCGGCGACGGTTTGGTGGCGGTTTGCGGTGGACCCGCCGCGGATCGACGCCGCGCGAGGCCATTGTGATGCCCCGCAAGCCCAGTTAATATCAACGATTGCCGCGAAATGTCGGCACGTCGCCTGGGGCGAGCGGGAATCTTCCCCCTGCGGGATGGTTCCGTCGCTTGCCGCGATCGGCGGCCGCGCGGTCGCTGGCGGACAGTTGGAGAAGCAAGCATGGGTGCCCACCTGATCCTCCGCACCGAGGGTCGCGAAGACACGATTGTGCCTTTGGACAAGCTCCCGCTGGTGTTCGGCCGTGGCCGCGAGGTCGACGTGACGTTGGCCAGTCCGCTGGTGAGCCGCCGCCACTGCGAACTCTACGAGTCGGGCGGGCGTCTCTGTGTCCGCGATCTGGAATCGCTCAACGGCACCTTCGTGGGCGAAGAGCGTGTCGACGAGCAACCGCTCGCATCCGGCGATCGACTCACGGTCGGCGCCGCGATCTTCGAAGTCGTCCTCGACACCGAAGACGGGGAGCCGGCGGCCGCGGGTGCCGAGGCCGAGACGGTCGATCCGGAAATCACGGAACTCGACGAATCGGCCTTCGAGTCGTTCGACGAAGACGGCGACGCCGCGACCGAAGAAGCGGGAGCCGAGAGCGAGTTTCCCACGATCGAAGCCCGCAAGAAACGGCCCCGCGCCAAGGCGCCGAAGTCGAAGGCGGTCTCCGCCAGCGACGAGGACGAAGACCTTGACGACTTTCTCAAGCACTTCGACTAGGGCGTCCGCTGCGTCGACCTGGCAGCTTCTGTCAAAGGGCCAGTCGCGTGCGACGGAGCCAGTCGCGGCGGGATGTCGATCCGCAAACACGTCGATGCCGACGGGCGGTTAGAATAGCGGGTGGTTCGCTCGCGATTTCTCTGCGATCAGCCGTGATCGCCCATTCGTTTGCCCAACGCCGATTCGATGAGCACCGACGAAGTACGCCGCTGGCTCCCGCCCGCCTGGCTCTGCGGACTGATCCTGGTTGTACTCGGCGCGATCACCTATGGCAACAATCTTCACGGCCCGTTCATCTACGATGATCAGTCCACGATCGTGGAAAACCCGGGACTGCGGCAGCTCTGGCCGGCCGACCAGCTGGTGGCCGCCATGCGAACCGTCCATCCCTCGCGGCCGCTGGCCAATCTGACGCTGGCCCTCAACTACGCCTGGGGCGGACTCGAGGTGCGCGGCTACCACCTGGTCAACATCGGCGTCCACATCGTTGCCTCGCTGCTGCTCTTCGCCGTCGTGCGGCTGACGTTGCGTGGGGAGCGGCTCGGCGAGCAATTCGGCGCGGCGGCCAATCCGCTCGCCCTGGCCTGTGCGGCCATCTGGCTCGTTCACCCGCTGCAGTCGGAGTGCGTCAACTACATCACGCAGCGGAGCGAGATGTTGATGGCCACGTTCTTCTTATTGACGCTCTACGCGGCGATCCGCGCCCGCGAGCCGTCGGGGCGGATGCGCTGGGAGCTGCTGGCGATCGGCGCCTGTGCGGCCGGCATGGCGACCAAGGAGGTGATGGTCACGGCGCCGCTGATCGTCGTGCTCTACGACGCGGTATTCGCCAGCGGAACGTGGCGGCAGCAGTTCGCCGGCCGGTGGCGACTCTATCTGGGTCTGGCCGCGACTTGGGGACTGCTGGCCTGGCTGGTTGGCGATCGTCCGCACGGCCGCACCGCCGGGTTCGGTCTCGGCCTGAGCCCCTGGGACTATGCCCTGAATCAGGGTGAGATGGTCGTCGAATACCTGCGGCTGGTGTTCTGGCCGCATCCGCTGAATCTCGACTATGGTCGTGCCGTGCCGCGCGAACTCGGCGAAGTGGCGTTGCCGGGCGGCTTTGTCGTGGCCCTCCTGCTGGTCACGGCGGTGGCGCTGTGGAAACGGCCGCCGCTCGGCTTCCTGGGGGCCTGGTTCTTCTTGATCCTGGCACCGACGTCGAGCATCCTGCCGATTCTCACCGAAGTCGGTGCGGAGCGCCGCGTGTATCTGTCCCTCGCGGCCCCGGTCGTGTTGCTGGTCGTCGGCGGCTGGCGGTTGCTCACCAAGTTCTTCGCGCGATCGGTCGCGCCGGCGGCACCTCGCAAGGCGAAGGCCCGCGCCGACGGTCAGGCAACCCCGCCGCGGGAGTTGATCGTCGGCGGCCTGGCCCTGTTGATCCTGCTGGCGGTCCTCGTCCCCGTCACGCGCAGTCGTAACCGCGACTACCACGATACGGTCACGATCTGGCAAACCGCGGTCGCCGCCCGAGAGAGCAATCCGCGGGCCCATCGCAATCTCGGTTTCGAACTGCACAACGCCCATCGGCTCGACGAGGCCGCGGCCAGTTATCGCCGGGCGCTCGCCATCGAGCCCGCCTATCAGCAGGTTCACTTCGACCTGGGGCTCGTCTACAAGGACCTGCGGGAACTGGCGGCCGCCGAACACCACTTGCGGCGCGCCGCGGAGCTCAATCCGGGCGATGCCAAGGCACTCAACAGCCTGGCCAACATCTGTCAGGAAGCGAGCCGCGCGGACGACGCCATCGCCCTTTACCGGCGGGCACTCGAGATTGAACCGGATCATCCTTCGGCGAGCTTGAACCTGGCCATCGCGCTCGATCGCCAGGGGCGCCCGGCCGAGGCCATCCCTTACTACGCGAGGGCCCTCGAGATTCGACCCGAGTTGCGACAAGCCCGGGCCCGGCTCGAGCACCTGCGTCGCACCGTCGAGTCGCCGGTCCCCTGACCGTCGCCGGAAAGACGCTCGAGGCAGGATCTAAGCGTTGGGTTCGTCGAGCAGTCGAAAACTGCACGCGATAGGCGGTCCGCTCCTCGCCCGGCGGCGCCTGCTCATAGATGGCGTCAATTTCCTGACGCAGCGCGGCGGCCGTGGCGAAGTCGTCGCGACGGACATCTTCCTCGGTCAGCGTCTTTTCGCCGCGGCGAATCGCTTCCAGGAACCTCTTCTTGAAGAGCAGCATGGTGGGATAGGGTGGCCGCCAGACACGATCGCCCGCCGCCCTCCGACGTGTCCTTAGGGGAGCAGGATCTCCTGGAGCGCGGCCGACAGCTCACTCGGGTCCTGTGCGACGAGGCCAAATGCGAGCGCGACGAGCGTGGCGACCCCGACGCTCAAGAACACAACTCCGGCCAGGCCCGGTGCCGACTCGAACTGGGTTAGCTCCAGGGCCAGCTCTCGCTCGAGATGGCGCCAGCCGAGATAGTTCTGCCTGCCCGTGGTGGCGACCAGCGAGACATTCCGCAGTCGCGGCACACTGTCGACCTGCAATTGCACGCCCAGGGGTGCGATCGCCAGGGCGTCGCCGGCCCATTCGTGTTCGAGATTGTGTCGTCGCAGCAAGCTGTCCAGGGCCATGCGCACCTGATCGACGCTGACATTGTAGACGACCAGGCGCTGACGCGAGAGGAGCACGAACAGCGTCAGCCCCAGCAGATAGGTCAGCACCATGAAACCCCAACCGACGATCGTATTGAAATGCGTCACGCCGATGTTCTCGGCGACCGCCTCGGGCACGAAGAGGGTCAGCGGACCGAGAAAGACGAGGCCCGAAACGGCCAACCCGACCGCGTAGATCTCCCGGGTGCCGTTGGTTATCACGGGTCGCCCGACCCGATTGATCAGGCCCAGCGTCAGACAGTAGACGGCCAGGGGTCCCAGCGCGATCGCCAGATGGAGAGTGCTCATCGAATCGCAGGCGTTGTGGGAACGGCGGAAGTCGGGCGAAGCAGATCGGCATCGCCGCCGCGTCGCAATCAGTTCGGGCTGCTGTCTACGGCATGGCTGTATGGCTGCCGTTTCGCCGCGGCGCGCTCATTCTACGAGAGACGTCGCCGCCCGACAACGTAACGGGCGACAATGCAAAGGCCGACGAGATAAAGGACGACAATGCAAGCTCGCTTCCCCACGCGAGTGCAACGCGTGGCCGCGTTGGCGGTCCGCATCGCTACCGATCGGCCTGCGAAGGACCGTCGTCCGCGGTTGGCGGCTGCCCGCCCTGTTCCTCATCGCGCTCCGCGTGGAGCTGCTGCAGTTCCGCCTGCAGCCGCGCCCGCTCGGCGGTCTGCTGGCGTCCCTCGTGAGCGAAGTGCTGCCGGGAATCGACATAGTCGGCCAGCGCCAGGAGCAGCGTCCACAGCACGACCACCAACACGAGCAGCCAATAGGCCAGGTAGAGCCCGGGCCGCTGTTCGCGTAGCCGCTCGAGCCACGGTCCGGCCCCGATCGCCAGCGCGACCAAGGCCAGCATGACGCCCACCTGCAGGCGGCGACGATATTGGCGGGCCAGAAAGCTCCTCTCTCGCCCCTCGGCGACATCACGTTTGGCGAGCCAGCTGCGGTGATGCCAGAGCAGCATCGTCAGGGCGATCGCAAGTAACCCGATCGAGAAGAGCTGCGTTGCGGACATGGCAAGGTGTGGGGCGGGCGACGGGAGGCGACCGAGGGGACGAGAACGCGGGGGCCTTGGTTCCAGACTTACTCGGAATCGGCCGGCGGCAACTTCTCCAACCAACTGAGCACGACGTAGCCGACTTTGGCGAGCGACTCGCCCGAGCACTTGTCGATCGTGTCGGCGTCGGTGTGCCAGTAACGATTGCGGGGAGCACTGGGATAGTCGAAATCGATCAGGTTGCAGCAGGGAATCTTGCCGATGTTTCGCAGCGGCAGATGGTCGTCGCGAACGTTGTGTTTACGTCGGGCAATGAACTCGCGGACCCCGAGCTCGCGGGCGGTTTCCCAAATGTCCTCGACCAGGGGCCGCGTATCGCGCCACCACCAGCTGTTCTTCTCCTGGTAAATTGTGAGCTGCCGGTCGCCCACCATGTCGAACAGCACCCCCCAGCGGTAGCGAAACGACCGCGGCTCGTTTGCATACAGGCGGGCGAAGTGTTCCGATCCGACGAAGTAGCGGTCGACGCGCGTGCCGAGGTTGAAGACGAATTCTTCGGCGTCGAAGAAGACGAAATCGACGCCCAGAGCCGTATTCTGCAGCGTGGGAATATGGTGGCCCAGCTCCATCAGCAAGGCCGTGCCACTGCCGCCGTCGTTGGCGCCGATGAAGACGGTGCCGCGACTGCGAGCGGGCACCCTGGGATTGTCGGGCTGGGGACGCGTGTCGTAGTGAGCACAGAGCAGAATCCGCTCCGCGCGGTCGGGGTGCCACTGGACGATCGTATTGACCACCGGCGTCACCTCGCCGGTACGCGGGTGGCGGATCTCGAACCGCTGGAAGTCGACCTGGGCCCCCAGGGCCTCGAAGTGCTTGGTGAGCAACTCCCGCTGGGCCTGCATCGCCGCCGAGCCGGTGGGGCGGGGACCCAAATCGCAGATCTGCTGCAGGTAAGCATAGGCCCGCTGAGCATCCAGCGGGTTGGCCGCGACGGCCGGCTGAGAGACCATCGTCACCGCCGCCGAATCCGAACTCGCGGGAGGCCGCTGGGCGGCCACAGTCGGGGTTGCGTCGCCGGTCGCGGCTGCCGAACGATCGCCGACACCTTCGACCACGGTGGCCGACGACGGCAGCGCCACCGTCGGTTCGCGCGCGTCCTCCGCACCGCTACAGCTTGCCAGCAAGATGGCCATCACCAGCGGCGTTCCCTGCCGCAAGGTCCGGCTAATGGGGATCATCGTGTCGACCTCGCACAATCGCGACAGCTTGCCTGGCTGCGGCGGCTTGCCACATTGCCGTCATTATAGGATGGCACACCGGCGAGGGACGATAGCTGCTTGAAAGGCTGGCGAAAGACACTCTATAATACAGGGCTTTCCCAGCCCACCAGGCGGTGGCCAGGTCGTCGATCTTCACGAGAACTTGTCCGCCACGTCCCGCCGCCGATCCCGATTTTGATTCCTGTCGTCGAGGTTGACTCCTGCGGGACCGGCCGCGGCGCCCCGCGTGGCGTTTTCCTGCCGCCGTTTATTCCATCAATGTTTGACAAATCTCAGTACGAACTGATCGACTTTGGCCAAGGGCGACGATTAGATCGCTTTGGCTCCTACGTTCTCGATCGCCCCTGCCAGGTCGCCAAGGGATTGCCCCGCGGGAACGACGCCGCCTGGACCGATGCCGATGCGGTCTATACCGGAGCGAACTCCGGCGAGGGTAACTGGCGCAGTAGTGCCGGGCTGCCGCTGTCCTGGACGATTGCCCATAACGGGTCGACGTTCGAGTTGAAGCTGACCGACTTTGGCCACGTCGGCTTGTTTCCCGAGCACGCGGTCAACTGGGATTGGATTACCCATCAGGTCCGCTCGGCGGGTCAGACGCTCAAGGTCCTGAATCTATTCGCCTATACCGGCGGGGCGACGATTGCGGCCGTGGCCGGCGGGGCCGAGGTGGTCCACGTCGACGCGGCGCAGAACGCCGTGCTGTGGGCGCGTCGCAATACGCAGGCTTCGGATATGGCGAACGCCCCGATTCGCTGGATTACCGAAGACGTCCGCAAGTTCGTGCAGCGGGAAATTCGCCGCGGCAACAAGTATCACGGCGTGGTGCTCGATCCGCCCAGTTATGGTCACGGACCCAAGGGCGAGGTCTGGAAGCTCGACGAACACCTGCCCTCGCTCTTGGAGATGTGTGCCGAATTGACCGTCGCCGATCGTCGCTTTGTGTTGCTCTCGTGCCACACGACCGGCATCGAGCCAGCCGATCTGGAACGGATGCTCCGCGATTCCATGGGCGGTTTGCGAAACGGCGTCATGGAGTCGGGCGGGTTGGCATTGCAGACGATCGACGGACGGCAAATGCCTGCCGGCATCGCCACGCGGTGGGCCGTGAACCGCTAGGCTCGCGACGGCGACGGTCGTCGTTCGCGCATGGTTCGACTCGCGTAGCCGTCGCCCTCCACTCCGGTTCGACGATGTCTGTCATCGACTTGACCAGCGCCCGCAACGACCGCGTCAAGGCGGCCAGCCAATTGCGGCGGCGCAAACACCGCAAGCAACAAGACCGCACCCTCATCGACGGCGTCCGCGAGATTGCGACCGCACTGGACGCGGGCGTCGAGATCGACGAAGTCTTCCTCTTTCCACCGCTCTGCCGAACGGACGCCGCGACCGAGCTGCTCGAGCGGTTGGAACAACTGCCGGCCATTCGCTATCGCGTCACGCGACCTCTGTTCGAGAAGCTGGCCTTCGGCGAGCGGACCGAAGGCGTGCTGGCCGTGGCCCGTACGCCGCAACGGTCGCTCGACGCAATTGAGCTGCCAGAGCGGCCGCTCGTCCTGGTGCTCGAGGCGGTGGAAAAGCCCGGCAACTTGGGCGCCGTGCTGCGCAGCGCCGAGGCCACGGGATGTGCCGCGGTCGTATTGGCCGACGGACAAACCGATCTTTACAATCCGGCCGCGATTCGGGCCAGCCTGGGCGCGGTCTTCTGCCTCGCCGTGGCCGAAGCGACCAGCGAAGAGGTGCTCGACTGGCTGCGCGAACAGTCGCTGCAAATCTTCGCGGCGCGGGTCGACGGCAGCGTGCCTTATACCGGCATCGACTTCACCGGTCCGGCGGCGATCGTGCTGGGCAGTGAAGAGGCCGGCCTGACGAGCAAGTGGATGGCCGACGATGTGACGCCCATTCATCTGCCGATGCGGGGGCGCGTCGATAGCCTAAACGTCTCTACCACGGCCGCGGTGTTGGCCTACGAGGCGCAGCGGCAGCGTGCCGCGTCCCGCTAGCGGGAAGGCCACGGCCGTTTCTGGTTGTGGTCGACCTCGATCGGTCCAATAATATAGAGAGGTTCAGGAGACCCGTTTGCGGTTCCGCGGGGAGCTTTCCGACGCAGATGCAAAAGCCGGTGTCGTCCAACATCGAGAGTCCTGTCACCCAGCCGCTGGCGGCCGCCGTTGATTCGGGTGTCGCGGACGATGTCCTTTCGCAGCTACCCGCCATTCTGTGGACCATGGATGCCGAATGGCGGTTCACGTCTTCGCGGGGCCGCGCGCTCGCTGGCCTGGGACTCCAGCAGAACGAGGTCGTCGGCCGCACGCTGTTCGAGTTTCTGGGCACCGACGAAGCCAATCACCCGGCCATTCTCGCCCATCGCCAGGCCTTGGCCGGCGAGATGGTCCGCATGGAGGACCACTTCGGCCAACGCGACTACGATGTTACCGTCAGCCCGCTGCGAACTACCGCCGGCGAAGTCACCGGCGTGATTGGTCTGGCACTCGACATTACCTTGCGGCGGCGCATGGAACGGGCGTTTCGCGACACCGAACGCGAGCTGTTGGGCATGACGGTGGGGAGCCCCGACTATGTGCTGGAGATCGATTCCGAGGGTCGTATCCACGACGTCAATCGCACCTTTCCTCAGCTGAGCAAAGAGGATGTCATCGGGCGTCGGATTTACGATTGGATCGACGAGTCCGATATCGAGAAGACTCGTGATTTGGTGCGGGCCTGTTTCGAAACAGGCCAGGTCCACCGCGAAGAGTTTGCCGTTTACGATCCCGATGGCAAGCGTCTCCTGTTCGACTCGCGATTGGGGCCGATTCGCGTCGACGGCCAGATCGTGGGGGCGGTGCTGATGTGCTTCGATCTGACGGGCCAGCGTGAGATCGAGGCCGACCTGCGCCGCAGCGAAGAACGCTTTCGACTGCTGGCCGAGAATATGCCGGGCGTCGTTTACCTTTGTCGCAACGACGAAACCTATTCGATGCTCTACCTGAACGATCCGGTCGAGGAAGTGACGGGCTACGCCAAGGAGGACTTCTTGTCGGGAGAGGTCAGCTTCGTCGATTTGTTTCACCCGGACGACGCCGCGGAAATCGAGCGACGGGTGGACCAGGCCATTGCCGAGCACAGCGCGTTTCACTTGAATTATCGCATTCGTCACAAGTCGGGTCAGTACCGCTGGATCGAGGAGCGCGGGGTCGCCCTGAATCCCGAGCAAGATTCGTCGCTGTTGGTCGGCTACCTGGCCGACGTGACCGAGCAGCGACGCGCCCGCGAAGAGCTGCAAACCGGTTACGAGGCCTTGCAGCGCGATTTGGCGGCCAGCGAGTCGATGATGCAGGACATTGTCGACAACACGACCGCGGTCGTTTACATGAAAGACCTGGAAGGCCGCTACTTGCTGGTGAATCGGCAGTTTCTCGATCTCTTCCACCTGAAGCTCGACAACGTCATTGGCAAGACCGATCTCGATGTCTTCGACGAAGAGTTCGCGATCAAGTTCCGGAAGAACGATCGCGAAGTGATCGAGGCGGGCATTCCGCTGAAGTTCGACGAAGTCGCACCCCACGACGACGGGCCGCACAACTACATTTCCATCAAGCTGCCGCTCCGGGATGCCACCGGAAAGATCTACGCCATGTGCGGTATTTCCACCGACATCACCGAGCGCATTCGTGCCGAGGCGGCGACGAAGAACGAGCAGGTGTTGCTCCGCAAGCTGCTCGCGGTGCAAGAGCAGGAGCGCCGCCTGATTGCCTACGAGATTCACGACGGCCTGATTCAGGACGTCGTCGGCGCCCAGATGATGATCGAGCGCGTCCACGAAAAGGAAGTTCCTGCCGACGGAAACGGTCAGCACGGCGAAGGGGACGAGCGGGCCGATCAGCTCGAGGCCGCTCGCGGTCTGTTGGCCGGCGCCATCGACGAGGGTCGCCGCCTCATCAGTCAGCTGCGACCCCTGATTCTCGATGAGCAAGGCGTCATCGAGTCGATCAGCTATCTGGTCGAGGAGGGGCGCAAAGAAGGATTCAACGTCGAGTTCGAGCACCGCACCGAGTTCGACCGCTTGCCGGCCCTGCTCGAAGGCACGATCTATCGCATCGTGCAGGAGGCGTTGACCAACGTCCGTCGTCACAGCCATGCGACCAACGTCCAGGTACGCTTGACACAGCACGACGACCGGCTGCGACTGGAGATCATCGACGACGGTCGCGGCTTCGATCGCGCCGCCGTGCCAACCGATCGCTTCGGGATTCGCGGCATCCGCGAACGGGCTCGTTTGTTCGGCGGTACCGGCGCCGTGGAAAGCACGCCCGGCCAGGGTACTCACGTGTGGGTCGAATTGCCGATCAGCGTGCTCGAGGAATCGCCGGGGGTATCGTAAATGCGGCCGCCAGCTCCGCCGCGTGACGCCCAGCGCGGGCCAGACCGGACCGCCGCGGCGAGTCGCGTCCTGCGGCTCGTGGCTGCCATTTCGTTTTTGGGTACGGCGGCGACGGGTGTGACCGAGGGTCGTGCCCATGACGAGCCGTCACGTCCGCATATCGTCATCTATCTCGGCGACGATCACGGCCAGGAGTTTCTCGGCTGCTACGGCAACGAGGCGATTCGCACCCCGCACCTCGACGCGCTGGCCCGGGACGGCATCCGCCTGAACCGCGCCTTTGCGGTCACCTCGACCTGCACGCCTTCGCGGAGCGTGCTCTACACGGGGCTCTATCCGGCGGAGAACGGGTCGCTGGCGAATCACACCAGCTGTCGCGACGACGTCCGCGCGCTGCCCGCCTACCTGCGGCCGCTCGGCTATCGCGTCGTGCTCGTCGGCAAGACCCACGTCGCCCCGCGCCGCGTGTTCGACTTCGAGCTCTTGCGGGCACAGCTGCCGCCGGGACCCGACGGTCCGCCCCGCTTTCGCTCGCCCGGTCTCGATATCGGCGTGGTCGAGCAGTTCCTCGGCGAGCATCGAGCCAGCAGCCCGAATCAGCCGCTGTGCCTGATTCTGGCCGACGACAATCCGCACGTCGTCTGGGAGAAGAACAAGATCTACGAGCCCGCCCGGCTGCCGCTCTCGCCGCGGATGGTCGACACGCCCAAGACCCGCGCGGCCCTGGCCAACTACTACCAGGACATCACCACGCTCGACGCGCGAATCGGTCGGCTGCGTGCCGCGCTCGATCGGCACGGCTACGCCCAAAACACGCTGTTCCTCTACACCTCCGATCAAGGTTCCGAGTGGCCCAAGAGCAAGTGGACGGTCTACGACGCGGGGCTGCGCGTGCCGTTCCTCGCCGTCTGGCCGGAGAAGATTCCCGCAGGCCGTACCACGAATGCCTTGGTCTCGTTCGTCGATGTGCTGCCCACGCTGGTGGAAGCGGCCGGGGGCGATGCGGCTCAAATCGACGCAACCCCTGGCGGCACCGATCCTGGCGACGCCCGCGATGGCGACGCTCGCGACGGCGACGTAGCTGACGGCGACGTAGTTGTCGGCGATCGGGCCGACCCCTTCGCCGGTCGTAGCTTTCTCGCAGTGCTTCGCGGTGAACAGGACACGTTTCGCGAATTCGTTTACGGCACCCACACCGGCGACGGCCGCATGAACCTGTTTCCCCAGCGTTCGGTTCGCGGCGAGCGTTACAAGTACATCTTGAACCTGCGGCCCGACGTGAAATGGAAGACTCACTTCACCGAGCTCGACGGCATCCCGCTCAGCCATCGCGACGTCTACGCCACCTGGCTCGACCGGGCCAAGACCGACGCCACGGCGGCCCGGCTCATCGATGCGATCGAGAACCATCCGGCCGAAGAGTTTTACGATCTCGAGGCCGATCCCGACGAGCTGGACAACCTTATCGAGCGACCCGAACACGCCGGCCGCATCGCCGAGTACCGCGCGCGACTGGCCGCCTGGATGAAGGCGACCGGCGACGAAGGCCGGGCCACCGAGGCCCGCGAGGCAGAGCGACATCGTCGCGAACGACAACGCGGCCGCTAACATTTCGCGTCCGCCCGCGCGGAACTTGCAATGCCTCGAGCCGGGCGAGAGAATGCGCCGGAAGAGGAAACGGGGCCATCGCCTGGCGGCGGCCCCCACGATTGCCCGCGCGGAGAGCCGAACATGTCGCACTCAGCACAACCCGAAGCCGACGCTCGCGTTCCCAGAATCTCGCGGCGCACGTTCACCACGACTGCCGCCACGGCCGGCATGGCCGCCGCGGTCGGACTCGCACCCGCCGTGGCCCGCGCGGCGACGGAACCCGAGCTTCGCGCCGGTGCCGGCGAGGTGAGCATTACGCCGCCCGAGGTGAGCGAACTCTTCCTCGTCGGCCCGAACAAGATGGCGACCGGCGTGAACGACCCGCTCTTTGCCCGCACGTTGGTCCTTGAATATGGTTCGACCCGGGTGGCGATCGTCACGACGGATCTCTTGGTCGTGCACATGCACTACAACGACGAGCTGGTGGCCGCGGCGAGCCGCGCGACGGGAATCCCGGCCGAGCACGTCGTGATCAACACCCAGCACACGCACAGCGCTCCCATTCCCCGACTCGTCGCCGCCGCGCAAGAGCGACCCGAGAGCTGGCGCGACACGGAGTATTCCAAGTGGCTGCCCGAACAGATTGCCGCCTCGGCCAAGGCGGCCGTCGACGATCTGCAGCCGGCCCAACTCCGCGCCGGTCGCGAGACGACGCAGATCGGCATGAACCGCCGCTACATGACCCGCACGCACGTGACGATGACCCCCAATCCCCACGGGGCGATCGTGCCTTGGGTCGACACGCTGGGCGCGTATGCCAAGAGTGACGGCAAACGGATCGCCGTGTTGTTTTCCTACGCCGCACATCCGGTGATCATTCACGGCACCAGCACCCTGGTCAGCGGCGACTTTCCCGGTCTGGCCATCAAGCGGCTGCGTCATCGCTTTTCCGGCGGCACGGGCGAACTCGACGGCGTGTTCATGTTCGCCCAGGGCTGCGGCGGCAACATCAACGGCCATCCGCTCCGCGGCGGCATCGACGCCTGCAGCGTGGTGGGCGGCGAGCTGGCCTGGGCCGTCTCGCGCACGCAGTTGGCCGATCTGCCCAGCGGCCCGGTGCGGGTGGCTTCGACCGAGCTCGAGTTGCCGTTTCAAGATCCGCCCTCGGTGGCCGAGTGCCAGAAGTGGGTCGACAAGTTCCCCGAATCGCTGCCCCATCGCGAGGTACTCGAGATTGCCAAGCGCGGCCGCGTCGGCACGCTCCGCTATCCGATTCGGGCGATCTCGATGGGCGACGAGCTGTGTATCGTCACGTTGGCCCACGAACCGTTTTGCGAGTATCAGCTCTTCGCGGTGGAAAAATCCCCCTTCAAGCACACGCTCGTGTTCGGCTACGTGCACGGGGTCGAGCAGTACATCGCCACCCGCAGCGCCTACGAGCTCGGCCTTCGCGGCGGTTACGAGGCCTCGCCCCACGGGCATGCCTTGCAAAGCAAGCACCGCCTGGCCCTGCGGCCGGAGGTGGAAGAGATGATCCACGAGTCGACGGTCGGCGTGATGAAGCAGTTGACGGGGTAGGTTGCCGCGGGCGTCCGCTTGCCTGTTCCACAGTCTTAATTCCTTGTGATGAATCTCCAGCCATGAGCGAAAATCCCTACGAAGCACCGGCACTCGACGTCGAACAAGTCGCGCCGCACAGTGGCCAGACCGAGAGCGCTGCGGAAGAGGTACGGCGGCGGTTGATTTCGCACGAGGCGTCGATCAAGTCGGTCGGTGTGCTCTTCTGGCTCGGCGGGGGCTTGGGAATTTTTGCCGTCGCGGCGATGCTCTTCTTCACACCGCAGGGAGCAGCGGGAATTCCGGGCGGATTGCCCGGGTCCTTCGAACTTGGGATCCTGGCCGTCATCGTCATGTTGGGAGCGTTTCAAATCTGGGTCGGCGTGGCGCTCCGCCGGCTCCAACCCTGGTCGCGCATCGCTGGCGCCGTGTTGGCCGGGATGTCGTTGTTCTCCTTTCCGATCGGCACGATCATCGGGGGCTACGTCATCTACCTGTTGCTCGGCGCCAAAGGTGGCCAGGTCTTCAGCGCGGAGTACAAGCGGGTGATCGCGCTGACGCCGCACATTCGCCACCGCACCTCGCGCGTGCTCATCGTGTTGCTGTGCATTCTGCTGGCCGTGTTCGCGTTGGTCTTCGCAAGAATGATCCTCGGCTAACGCCGACGCTCAAAGGCGTCGCGTCCGCGGCGTTGCTGGACCGGCCGCCGCTGTGAGGGCTACAATGGGGCCGTGGGCATTCTCTCGACGCGACGTGCAGGTCGGGCTGCGTGAGTCGCGATACCGTCCCATGTCGGGCGAGCGCCGCGGAGAGGGTGAACTGGACGGAATCAAGAAGTCGTCATGATCCGCGCGCGAATACGATACCTCGTTCCATTGTTGTTGTTGGTGGTCCTGGGGGGCACGTTCGCCTGGCTGCGGTGGCGGCCCAGTCCGCCACTGGTCGTGGCCCGCGATACGACCTACCTGACCACCCATCTTCTCGACGACGGCGGGCCCGACTACTACGCCTATCTGCGCGAACGGAATCGCGAGGGCGTGACGCCCGAAAACAACGCGGCGGTCCTGATCGTCCAGGCGGTCGGGCCGCCAGAGTTGGCGCCGGAAGATCGCGAAGCGTGGTTCGCCGAGCTCGGCAGCGATCCGCTGCCGGAGGGTGGCGACTACCTGGTCGAGCCGAATGATGGAGAGTATCTACAGAGCGGCGCCTATTGGTGTACCGACCAGTTTCTTGCCACGCTCGACGAGAATGACGACGAAGCCGTTGCCCTCGACGCCGCGGGCAACTTCGAGCGGCGTTACGAAGCTATCGTGCAGGCCGCCATGAAACAGCCTTGGACGCCGGCCGAGGTGCCGCCCTTGGCCGAGTGGCTCGAGCGAAGTCAGCCGCAGCTCGACCTGGTCGTCGCGGCGTCGCAGCGTGCGCGGTTCTACGATCCGATGGTGCCACGATCCTCGGGACGTGGGCAGATGCTTGAGGCTTTGCTGGCCATTAACGACAGGCTCCTTCTGGCGGCACGGTGTCTCGCCGTCCGCGCGATGGGGCACGTAGGCGAGGGCCGCTTCCCGGAGGCCCAGCGGGACATCCTGGCGCTGCATCGGCTGGCGCGGCTTTTGGATCAACCGCCGAATACCCTGATCGACCTTGTCATCTCGCGCAGCCTTGCCAAATTGGCGTGCGATGCACACATGGCGTTGGTATCCCGCCCGGACTGTCCGCCACAGATCGCGCTCGAATCCCTGCAGGCTCTGGAAAGCCTGAAGCCTGTCAGTGCGTTCGCCCATGCTCTTGACGAGTACGAGCGATTCTTGATGCTTGACACGGCGCTTGCTGCCGTTCGGGACCCTGAGTTCTTGGAAGCCATGTTCAATGTGAGCCCGCGGAGCCTTGCTGGTCAGTTCGCGGGCCTATCCTCGATCGACGCGAACTACGTCCTGCGTGATCTCAATGCGATCTGCGACCAGATGGTGCAGATCGCACGCACCGAAGATCGGGACACAAAGATCCGCTTGGCTGCGCAGCTTGAAGACGCGGTGTTCGAGGCACCACGCAAGGATATCTCGACGCGCGTTCGTCGTTCCTTGGTCAGCCAACAATCCCGGTCGGAGGGGTTCAGTTACCTGCTTAAATTGATGATGGTGCCGGCCGTCAACGGGATGATTGACGTAGACGCGCGCATGGAGGTTGAGTTTCGCCGTCTCAAGGTCGCCTTCGCCTTGGCCCTCTACCGCGCCGACGAGGGCGAATATCCCGAGACGCTCGACGCCCTGGTGCCGGAGCTGCTCAACGAGCTGCCGGTCGACCTGTTCTCCGGCGAGGGGCTCAAGTACGAGCGGCGCGGCGATGGCTATCTACTCTACAGTGTCGGCCGCGACGGCATCGACCACGGCGGCCACGACGAAAGTGGTCAGGTCGTCGCCGGTGAGTGGGTCGCTGATCCCCTCGACGCCGACGAGCCATCTATCGACGAGCGCGATCTCGTCATTCGCGTGCCGGTGCCGCCGCTGGTGGTGCGCCACGGCGAGGGCGACGCCAAGAAACCCGTTGCCGATGAAGATGCGAACGACTGACAGACGACGAGCGAACGAGCGAACCGGATCGAATGTGCCAAGAGCGCAGTTCGATCTGCGTCACCTGCTGCTGTTGATGTTCGTCTGCAGCCTCGCGTTTGGCGTTCTCCGCACGGCAACCGCGGAAGTGCGGGCGTTGATCGTGTTCTCGTCGCTCGGGTACCTGCCGATGTGGATCATTTGGTCGTACTTGACGACGCCGCGGACATCCGCCGATTTCGCGACGCAGTTGTCCCGACATCGTCGCGCGCGACCCCGGCAACAGCTGGCCCGGCGCTTGCTGCGCGAGCGAAGACAAAGACGGACCCTGTTCTGAAGCAGGGCGAGTGCCACGTCCGCGCGCGTGAACAGGGCAGGTTTGCGGCACCGGCGGAGCCAGTGATTCACCCGGGAGGGCGAGGCTCCCGCCGAGCCGAGCCGGGTGCCATGGTTCACGCTCGCGTGGCCATGCGCGTGCGAGAGCAACCACAGCCCCTGCACTGGCGAAGTGCCGCCCTGCGACGACTACGCGCCGGGGCGG
>QQVP01000116.1 GCA_003389215.1 Planctomycetota bacterium
TGTTTGCCAGGCATGTTTGCCAACTTGAGGGTGGAAGTCCCTTATCCAACTTGATGGAGGTGAAGGATTAGCGAAGCGCAAGGGCGTCATGGCGACGTGGCGTCTGAAGGCAGCGTGGAGCAAAGCCGCGGCCTGACGTACAGGAATCGGATGGTAGGCAGTGTTGGTGGGACGAGTGGCCATAGCACCACAAAGTCCTCCATCCATCAAAGGCCAGTGCTGTAAATCCGGCGGGCGTGCGGCGAAGGTTGTCAAACTTAACCTGGGAGGTCTGGCGTGTGTCCGGGAGGAATTGCCTTGCTGCAACGACCCGGACTGATCGCTTTGCAAGGAGCGGTGACCGCACGCCAGAAGTCAGCAGAGGGCATAGTAGGCGCGTCGAACCGATCCGCTTGAGCGGGACACTGACCCGAAAGGGCAGAAACAGCCGGGGCTCACACGATCGAAGCGGCACGACGAAGGCCCGAACGGTCCCCCGTGCTAAGCGGGGTAAATGGAGTGGCAAGTAGGCAGCGAGAACTCATGCGCGGCAAACGGCAGAAAAACGAGCAGCAACAACTGTTCACCTTTGCACGGGAGAATAGGAGTGAATCTCCGATGGCCCGCGCCGAAGGGACCGTACCGCTCGCGGCGGACTCGCGAACCGAAAGCCCGACAAGTAGCGACAGGTTGATGGAGTCCATCTGTGACCCGGATAACCTCAGTGTGGCAACGGCGAAAGTCATCGCCAACGGCGGAGCCCCCGGTGTGGACGGGATGCGGGTGACCCAACTCGAAAAGTATTTCGAGCGTCACCGCGACCGGATCGTCGGGGAGCTATTGACAGGAACGTATCGGCCCCAGCCGGTGAAGCGTGTGGAGATTCCCAAGCCCGACGGAGGAGTGCGGAAGCTTGGCATTCCGACGGCGGTGGATCGGGTGATCCAGCAGGCGATTCTCCAGGTACTCTCGCCGCAGTGGGACGCGACGTTCTCGGAAAACAGTTTCGGCTTTCGTCCCGGACGGTCGGCCCATCAGGCCGTGGCCCAAGCCCAGCAGTACCTGGAGGAGGGCTACACCTGGGTGGTCGACATGGACCTGGAAAAGTTCTTCGACCGCGTCAATCACGACGTGCTGATGAGCCGCGTGGCTCGTCGCGTTGAAGACAAGCGGCTGCTGAAACTGATCCGAGCCTTCTTGAACTCGGGCGTGATGATCGACGGGCTGGCGGAGGCGACACCGGAAGGTACGCCGCAAGGCGGCCCGCTATCGCCGTTGCTCTCGAATGTGTTGTTGGACGAGTTGGATCGCGAGCTTGAATCTCGTGGTCTGCGGTTCGCCCGTTATGCGGATGACGGTAACATTTACGTCAAAAGCAAGCGGGCGGGCGAGCGTGTTTTGCAAAGCGTAACGAACTGGTTGGCGAAGCAGCTACGGCTGAAGGTCAATCAGTCCAAGAGTGCCGTGGACCGGCCTTGGAACCGCAAGTTCCTGGGGTTTACGTTCACCGTGCAGCGCAAGCGGAGCATCGCTCCGGCGTCCAGGGCGAAATTCAAGAAGCGAATCCGCCAACTGACCAAGCGTAACCGGGGTTCGTCCTTGCAGCGCGTGGTCAGCGAACTTCGCAGTTACCTGTTGGGTTGGCGAGGCTACTTTGGCTTCTGCCAAACCCCGTCGGTGCTGCGGGACTTCGATAGCTGGATTCACCGCCGATTGAGGTGTTATGCCTGGAAGCAGTGGAAGACCGGCCAACGCCGGTTCGCGGAGTTGCGGCGACTGGGCAGCGGCAAAGACCTTGCCGCCCAAACCGCCGGAAGTCGCCAAGGCTTCTGGCACCTCAGCCGCAGCCCGGCTCTGAACATGACGCTTTCGCGAGCGTACTTGGTCGAACTGGGACTTCCTCTGCTCCACCAACCCGAAGTGAAAGTTTAACCAGCCGAACCGCCGTGGTACGGACCCGTATGCCCGGTGGTGTGGGAGGGCGGGAGCCGCAAGGCTCCCCCCTATCCCGATTGGTTGCCGGACGGCTCCGACCCCGTCGGCAACGCACACAGTTGACGTTCTCGCGAGAGCCCGGCACTTCTAGTGCCCGGCTAGTGCCCGGCGTTGTTCTTCTCTTGGGCCGCCATGCTGACTAAGCAAACAGTTCGGCGACCGCCTCGCCCTCGTCGGCAATCGTGATCGGCCGCCCGATCGGGCTCATGTCTTCGTGGTCGGGATCGATCGTTAGCGCCTCGCAAAAGGTGCGGAACAGATCGGGGACGCTCACCGGGCGCTCGGCCACTTGTCCGCCGTTGGGACTGACCTTGCCGACGATGCGGCCCCCCTGTACGCCCGCCCCTGCCAGGGCGACGTTGAAGGCCCGCGGAAAGTGATCGCGTCCGCCGCGGCCGTTGATTTTGGGAGTTCGGCCGAACTCGCCCATCCAGATCACCAGGGTGTTGTCCAGCCGGCCACGATCTTCCAGGTCGCGAAGCAACGCCGCGGTGGGCCGGTCGATCCCCGCACAGAGCTCGCGCGTCCGCCGAAAGTTGTCGGCGTGGGTGTCCCAGCCGCTGGCGACGACCTCGACGAAGGTCACGCCCGACTCGATCAGACGTCGGGCTAACAGGCAGCCGGCCGCAAACTGGCCTTCGCCATAGGCCGCCCGCACGGCTTCCGATTCCCGCGTCAAATCGAAGGCCCGCATGTCCTCACTGAGGATCATCCGCGAGGCTTTGCGGTAGAGCTTCTGGTGATCTTCCACTTCCCGCGCCGCACCGCGTCGGGCATAGCCCTGCTCGAGTCGCTCCATCAAGACCACGCGGCGACGGTAACGATCGTCGCTGGTCGTGGGCTCCGAGTTCCGCGGCGGTCGTTCCGCATTCTGGACGACAAACGGGTCGTACTCGACGCCCAGCAGTCCGCCCGCCTCGCCCGAGCGGACATTGCCGACGCGGACAAACGAGGGCAGCTCCACGTCGTCGGGGGCCAGCTGATGGGCCACGTGCGAACCGAATGTCGGATAGCGTACGGTCGGTGTCGGCAGGTAACCGGTGTGCAGCAGCGACGTCGCCCGTTGGTGATTTCCCTCGCGGCTGGTCATCGAGCGGATCACGGCTAGCCGGTCCATCACCTGGGCGATCTCGGGCAAATTCTCCGCGATCTCAATGCCCGGCACGTTGGTCGCGATGGCCTTGGTCTCGCCGCCATTTGCGTGTCCGACCAGCGGGGTGAAGGTTTCGAACTGACTCGGCCCGCCCTGCATCCAGAGGAGGATGCAGGCCATGTTGTTGCGCTTCATCTCGGCCGCTTCGAGCCGCAGCAGATCGCCAAAGCTGAGCGTTCCGGCGGCTAGCGAACCGACGGCAAGATTGCGGAGAAAGTCGCGACGGCCGCGGAGGTGGCCGCGGCGCGAATAGGCCACGTCGATCTGATGAATCCAAGGATTGAACATTTTCGGCGACTCCGGAGGAAGGCGATCGGCGCGGCTACTTGCGATAGCGAAATTCGGTCGAATTGATCAGCGACCATTGCAGGTCTTCGAAGGCCTCGGCGGGCGTCGCCGCCTTGTCGACATAGTCGACACAGATGTCGAGTTCCTCGACCGTCGGGGCCCGCGACAGGCAGCGGAGATAGAGCTCGGTGATGACTTCGCCCTCGCTCGCCACGGTCGCGGTGATCTCGCGCAATAGGCTGTTGCGGCGGTGGGCCCGCAGCTGGCGATTGATCTGCGGGGCATTCATCATGGCCAGGGCCTGGGGAATCGAGGCCTTCACGTCTTCGCGCGGCAGACTCGGGTCGTAGCCGAAGGCGAGTTGAAACGCACCCCGCGGTCCGCCCAGCAGACGCCGCCTGCGGCGCTGCCGCTCGTTCATCTGCGTTTCCATCATTTCCATTTCATCGGCCGCCTCGCCGGCGTCTTTCTTGTCGGTTAGACTCGCCAGACCGGTTCCGCGGGCGGCTAACTCGTCGGGTAGGTTGAGCGCGACCACCAGCGCGTCGAACAGCACGTCGCCACGCAGCGGCTGGACGCTGTTGAAGCCGAGCTGTTTGCGACCGGCCGGATCGCGTGAGCGGCTCTCGCGACCGTAGGCCTCGGTCGAGGCGATCGTGCGGAAGAGCCATTTCATGTCGTGGCCGCTGGAGACGAACTCGGCCGACAGGTAGTCGAGCGTCGCCAGCGCGTCGGCATCGCGGCCCGGTCCCAGATCGTCGACCGGTTCGTAGAAACCCCAGCCGACCAGCTCCGCCCACATGCGATTCACATACGCCCGGGCGAACCAGCGATTCGACGGGGTGATGATCCAGTCGGCCAGCTGGCCGCGGCGCTCGGCATCGGGGGTGCCGAGCGGCAGCGTGCTGCCGGTGAGGAAGAACCGCGGACCGACGCGGGTGCCGTCGGCCGCCGGATCTTCGAGGGCGGGCATGTAATGTTCGATCGGCGGCCGTTTGCGGCCTTTCTTGTTTACCCGCGGCCGTCGCGGTCCAAAGTCCCGACCGACGAGCTTGAAGCTGCGCTGGCCGTCGACGAACTCGGGTCGCACGCGGACCCGCGGAAAGAAGGCGGCCAGCTCGTGAAACTGCTCGCGCTTCCACGGGTCGGTGGGATGGTCGTGACATTGGGCACAGGAAATCTGAATGCCGAGGAACACCCGCGACACCTCCGAGGCGGTCTCGGCCGCCTTGCCCTGCTGGGCGAGAATCAGGGCCACCTCGCCGTGCTCGCGGACGTTGCCGGTGGCCGTGATGACGGCGCGGGCGATGTCGTCCCAGCCGTGATTCTCGTTGATGGCCGTCGTAAAATACTTCTGCACGCTTCGATTGACCAGCACGAGAGCCCGATTGTCGGTGCGGCGGGCGAGGATGACATCGCGCCAGTAGTTGGCCCAGTTTGCCCCGAACCGTGGATCCTCGACGAGTCGCTCGACCAGTTCGATGCGTTTCTTGGGCGACGGTTCGTTAAGGAACCCGCGAATCTCGGTGGGTCGCGGCGGGCGACCGAGGGCGTCGAGATAGACGCGTCGCAAAAACGTCACGTCGTCGGTCAGCTCGCCGACGCGGAAGATCGCGGCATCGTCGGTCGAGGCCTCGCGGGCGGCGGCAATGTCGGCGAACAGTCGGCGGTCGACCTCGGCGGCGATGTCACGGCTGGTGACGTTTGCGCTGGAAGGGCGCGGGGATGGACTCGTATCGGCCAGCGCCGTTTGGATTTCGAGACCGAGTAAGGCCACCAGCGCGGCCAGGCAGCCGATTGCCCGATGGGGGCGAGTGCGACCGATCTTCGTAGGCGAGGCCATGAGCAGATTCCTCATCGAGCGACAAGTGCGACAATCGCCTAATTTCATTGATGGCTGCGTTGTTAATGAGCCCTTCGCCGCGGCGGTGACAGCTGGAATGCCGGCCTCCCGCTGGTCGGCCTGGTTCATTGGCTGCGCAGGGCTCAATGGGCATTATGGCCGCCGAACCGCAGCCGGCAGAAGGCGAGGATCCGCCCCGCGGCCGTTCATCTATTGATACCCCGCAGGGCGGTCACAGGTTCCGCGCGTGGCGTCAAATCAACGTGCCGCGTCGCCGCTTGTCACCGCTTGCTCGCCCAGCTACACATGAAGGGAGCGTCGATCGGGGGTGGTGGACGGCGTTGCCGCCCCAAGCCCCTATGAGGAAGTGTTTGCACCGCTGGTGCGGGCCGCGGTCTTCAAAGCCGTTGGGACGTCGGTCAACCTGGCGTCCAGTGGGTTCGATTCCCATACACTTCCGCCATTTTCCAAAGACGCTTTGTGGGGCTTTCTCGAAGTTCTTTCGCCATCGTTGGGCGGTGGAGTTGCTCGCGAAGGGCAAGTCCTGTCTCGAAGTTGCCGAGCTGGTCAGACGCTCTCGGGCAACCACCAAGAAACGATACGCTGCTCCCAACCTGCTTGCAAACCGCTCAACGACGACGGCAAACAGGCTCTTTCACTGCCCGGGGTCAACAAAACACCGGCCGATGCAGTTTTCACGGAAACGGAGATTGCGATCCTGAACCACCTTTCAGATGAAACGGATGGGCCACCGCCGCGGAACGTAGCTCACTACCTGCTCGCCTTCACACTTCTCGTTCTTGCCTCTTCGTCTTTCGCCCAAACCTACGAGAAAGGCGATCAGGTCGTGGTCATTCGCAAGGATGCCCCCCATCAAGAAAGGTCGAGAGGTTGTCTCCGAGGGCGGGCCCGGCCTCACGCTCACCGTGCGGGATGTGAACGGCAAGCGGCTCGATGTGAACTACAAACGGCGGAGCTGGATCGAGCGGGATCATGTCGTCCCGTTTGACCAAGCGATTGATTACCTGACTCGCATGGTGGAGCGGTATCCAAGTGACGAACAGTGGCGTGCGGGGCGGGCAGCGGTATGGATGCGTAAGGGCGAACTCGATATTGCGATTGCCGATTACACGGCACTCATTCGTTTAAGTCCGGATAGTGCTGCTTATCACAACAACCGTGGCAACACCTGGAGCAACCAAGGCGACTACGACCAGGCGCTAGCCGACTACAGCGAGGCGATCCGCCTCGATCCGAAGTATGCGAACGTCTACAACGGCATCGCCTGGCTACGGCCAACGTGTTCTGACGGTCGCTACCGAGATGGAGCGGAGGCGATTCGCTACGGCGAGAAGGCGTGCGACCTGACGGGGTACAAGGAGGCTTATCCACTTGACACGCTCGCCGCTGCCTATGCCGAGAATGGTCAGTATGACAAGGCGGTGGAGACGCAAGAGAAGGCGTTGAGCTAACGTCGGCCGCTAACAAGGAAACCTTCCGCTCTCGGCTTGTTCTCTACCAAGACGGCAAGCCATATCGGGAAGAACAGAAATAGCCGCTGCCTTCTGCCTCAGGCAGCCATTTGTGAATTTGCGAATCCGCACCCGTTATTGATCCCTGCATTTTCAATGAACGTGTTGCTGGCCGGTGCGTATGAATTCGCACGCGGCCGGAGGGCATCGAGCGCAGGATTCAGGACGCCCTGCCGAGGGACGCCGCGGTTTCTGCAAGGTTTCCGCTCTTCGCCCGCATTGGCAAATGTACGTCTTTGACGCGCGGGCGTGAACCATTCACACTATGGCTTGGTTCTTCTCGCTCCACGAACGTCGTGTGTGCCCGGTATGTCGTTCTATTCCTCCAGGCGAAGTCGAAGCGCGCTCTCGACGCGGTGCGCGGCCGCGCTCTTGATCCTTCTGTTGTCTGGGGCCGCGTCGGCCGCGGGCGAAGAAGCGCGGGTCGAATTCGATCGGGACATCCGTCCCCTCCTGGCACAGAAATGCCTGCTTTGTCACGGACCCGATTCCTCGGCCCGTCAGGCCGATTTGCGGCTCGATCTTGAATCGAGTGCGAAGGCACCTCGCGACGACGGGGCCGCGGTCGTTGCCGGCCGGCCCCAGCAGAGTGGCGTGATTCGGCGAATCACCAGCGACGACGAGAGCGAGCGCATGCCGCCGATCGATTCGGGCGTCGCGCTGTCTCAGGAGGAAACAGAGCGGTTGCAGCGCTGGATTGTCCAGGGGGCGGAGTATCAGCGGCATTGGGCCTTTCGCGAAATTCGCCGACCGCGCGTGCCCGACGTCGAAAGCACGTCGTGGCCCGTGGGGGACGTCGATCGATTTGTGCTGGCCCGACTGGAAGCCCAAGGTCTCGCGCCGGCGTCCGCGGCCGATCGTCGCGTCCTGATTCGGCGACTCACGTTCGACCTGATCGGGTTGGCACCCACCGTGGCGGAGGTCGAGGCATTCGTCTCCGACACGTCGCCGCGGGCGTACGAGAAGGTCGTCGACCGACTCTTGGCTTCGCCGCACTTTGGCGAGCGCTGGGGACGACATTGGCTGGACCTGGTTCGTTACGCCGAGACCTACGGTTACGAACACGATTGGCCGATTCCGCTGGCCTGGCGCTATCGCGACTACGTGATTCGCATGTTCAACGCGGACGTGCCCTACGATCAGATCGTGCGGGAACACATCGCGGGCGACCTGCTGGAGAACCCCCGCCGGCACGCGATCGAGGGATATCGCGAATCGATCATCGGGACCGGATTCTGGTATCTGCACGGACAGATGAGCCAGCCGGTCGACGTGCGGAAACACGAGGCGGATCGATTTGACAACCAGATCGATGTCTTTTCGCGTGCGATGCTGGGCCTGACCGTGGCCTGTGCGCGGTGCCACGACCACAAGTTCGACCCGATCAGCACGAAGGACTACTACGGCCTGCTCGGTCTGCTGCGGAGCTCGCGCCGGCAGGAGGCATATCTCGATCCGCACGGCGGGATTGCCGAATCCGTTGCGAAACTCACGGTGCTACGCCGCGAAGCAGACGCGCTGTTGGCCGGACACGAGGCCGATGCTCGCTATGAGACAGCGTCCGGCGAGGCAGCGATCGGGCGCGACGTTGAGGCTGGCGAAGAGTCGGAACAACTTGCGGGGACGGTCCTGTTTGCCGACTTTACGGGCGCGACGTATGGCGATTGGTTCGTTTCCGGTCAGGCATTCGGCGCGGCCCCCACCCAGCCGCGACAGTGGGACCGCGCGAGCGGTGCGGCGGTGTCGATCCGCCCTGCCCTGGCCCACAGCGGCATGCTGGCGGGAAAGTTGCAGGGCACGCTGGAGTCGCCGGAGTTCACGATTACGCATCCGCACATTTGGCTCCGCGTGGCCGGCAAGGGGACGATTCGTATCGTCATCAACGGCTACATGATGCAGCGATACAAGGATCAACTGTTTCGTGGCACGCAAATCAAGTTGGACATTCCCGAAGACGAACTGCGGTGGGTCGAGCTGGCGGGCGAGTTGAGTCTCTACCTGGGACATACGGCCTACCTGGAAATCGTCGACAACAGCGATGGCACCCTGATGGTCGACGAGATTCGATTCGCCAAAGGGCCACCCCCCCAGCACGTACAGGCAATCCGAGGTCCGTCGCAGGGCACCGCGGCGCTCGATGCCCGCTTGGCGGAAATTGCCGGGCGCATGGCGGAGCTTGACCGTGGCCTGCCCTTGCCCAAGCGTGCCTTGGCGATGTCCGACGGAAATGCCATCGACGCGCGTGTGAAGATCCGCGGCGATGTGCGACAGCTCGGCGCGCAGGTCCCACGCGGTTTGCCCGAGGTGATTCGAGGGCGTGCTGCACGTGCCAAGACGCCGACCGACGGCAGCGGTCGTCGGATGCTTGCCGAGCAACTGCTCGATCCCGCGAACCCGTTGCTGGCCCGCGTGCGCGTGAACTGGGTGTGGCATCACCTGTTCGGCCGTGGCATCGTGCCTTCGGTCGACAATTTCGGCGTCCTGGGCGAGCGACCGTCGCATCCGGCGCTGCTCGACTATCTTGCCGATCGCTTTCGCATGCCTACGGACGAATCGACGTCCGGCTCGCCGGGGTTCGGCTGGTCAGTCAAGCGACTGATTCGCGAAATCGTTCTGTCGCGGACCTATCGCATGAGCACCCGGCCACAAAGTGAGTCCGCTCAGCGCCTCGATCCCGACAATCGACTGCTGCATCGGATGCGGATTCGCCGGCTCGAGGGCGAAGCGATTCGCGATGCGATGCTGTCGGTATCGGGGCAGCTCAATCCGAGCCGGTTTGGTCCCGCGGTGCCGGTCCATCTGACACCCTTCATGCAGGGGCTCAGCCGGCCGGAGAAGAGCGGTCCGCTCGACGGCCACGGCCGCAGGAGCATCTACCTGGAGGTGCGCCGCAACTTCTTGCCGCCCATGTTCGTGACGTTCGACATGCCGCTGCCGGCCACGTGCGTCGCCCGGCGGAGCAATTCCAACGTACCTGCCCAGGCACTCATCTTGATGAACGACCCGTTTGTCGCGCAGCAAGCCCGCGCCTGGGCCGAGCGCGTTGTCGAAGAGACTTCGGAGCCGAGCGCCCGAATCGAGCAGTTCTATCTCGAAGCGTTGGCTCGCCCGCCGCGACCCGACGAGGCAGCCCGCGCCCAAGAGTTCTTGCAACAGCAAGCGACCGCGTATGGAGTCTCGCCCGAAGAGATGGGCGATCATCTACCACTTTGGACTGACCTGGCACACGCCTTGTTTGGCGTCAAGGAGTTTGTCTTCATCCGCTAGGGACCGCGACCGCCTGCCGCCGGATGGGAAAGCAATCGACGTGAACCTTTGCCGAAGAACATGTTCTGGCACGCTCACCCGACGCGAGATGCTCGCGCGCTGCGGGCTGGGTTTCGGCAGCACGGCGCTGGCGTCGTTGCTGGCTGAAGAATCGGCCCGCGCCGCCCCGTCTCGGCACGAACCGCTGGCCGCGCGTCCGCCCCATTTTCCGGCCCGGGCCCGCAACGTCATCTTTCTGTTCATGGAAGGGGGCGTCTCGCAGGTCGACTCGTTCGATCCCAAGCCGCTGTTGCAGAAACTCGACGGTCAGCCCTTCCCCAGCGACATCGAGCCGACGCAATTCAACGAAGTCGGCAACACGTTTGCCAGCCCGTGGAGGTTTCGCCCCTATGGCGAGTGCGGGATCCCGGTGAGCGAGTTGTTTCCTCACGTCGGCCAGGTCGTCGACGAACTCGCCGTGGTCCGCTCGGCGGTCAGCGAGTTTGCCGAACACACGAACGCCAACTATCACTTTCACACCGGCAGCGGGCGACAGGGTCTTCCTTCGGCCGGAGCCTGGGTGACCTACGGACTCGGTTCCGAAAATCAGAATCTGCCCGGCTATGTTGTCATCGAGTCGAACAGTTTCCTCCCGCCCGGAGGGCCCGACAACTTTGGCGCGGGTTTTCTGCCTGCCAGCTATCAGGGATCGATGTTCCGCGCGGCCGCGACGCCCGTTCCGAATATCGCGCCTGCCGAGGTACGCCCGGAACTTCAGCGGAACAAGTTGAACCTGGTTCGCGACATCGACGAACTCGGGCTGGCCGAGTACGGGCGCGACGATCAGCTGGAGTCGGCCATCGCGAATTTCGAATTGGCCTATCGCATGCAGACGGCCGTGCCCGACCTGGCCGACCTTCGCGGCGAGACGGCGATGACGAAGCGGCTGTACGGACTCGACGCGGCCCACGAGCCGACGCGGCTGTTTGCCACCGAGTGTCTTTTGGCACGTCGCATGGTCGAGCGCGGGGTGCGGTTCGTCGAGCTCCTTATGCCCGCGGGGACGCGCTGGGATCAGCACAGCAACTTTCGCAAGGACCACCGGGCCAACGCGCTGACGGTCGACCAGCCGATCGCCGCGTTGATTTCCGATCTGAAGCAGCGGGGACTGCTGGACGAGACGCTCGTGCTTTGGTCGGGCGAGTTCGGACGCACCCCATTTGCCCAAGGCAAAGACGGTCGCGACCACAACGAGTATGGATTCTCGCTCTGGATGGCCGGCGGCGGAATCCGCGGCGGTGTGGTCTACGGCGCGACGGATGAGTTCGGCTACAAGGTGATCGACAACCCGGTGACGGTCTACGATCTTCACGCCACGATGCTGCACCTCTTGGGGCTCGATCACCGGAAGCTCACCTACCGCTTTGGCGGTCGCGATATGCGGCTCACCGACGTCCACGGTCACGTGCTCGAGCCGATTCTGGCCTGAAGCTAGGGTGTCTCGCCGAGTGGAGCCGCCTGCGACGCCCGCCCTCTCGCGGCGCGTGGGTCGATCCGGTACGATGCCCCCGATCGTTGTTCGCTAGAGCGCGTCTAGGATAGGTGTAGCGTCGTTGGCGTGGGCGAGGCAAGTTTGGCCACCAGACCGAAGCAGACGAATTGGTAGATTCGTCGATGCAGGTCGACGACGTCAAACGCAGTCGTAGCCCGCCAAGACGCTAGAGATAAACGAGACACGCTCTAGTTCTTTTCCTCGGAGCCTTGCAGGATCCATGACGATGAACCGACGTCTCTTCGCGCTCGCGCTGTCCTTGTTGTATCTGATTGGTTTGACCGCTTGCCAGAATGACGCGGTCGAGACGGCGTCGACCGGCGCGGACCCGGAAGAAGCCGCCGCCGATTCCGCAGAGGCGGCCGCGGCGACGACGACCGCCTTCGGCGGCAAGCGACACGCGATTCCCGGCAGGATCGAGGCCGAGAACTACGACGAGGGTGAGCCCGGCGTCGCCTATCACGACCTCGACGAAAAGAACCACGGCGCCGATTACCGGGGCGTCACCCAGGTCGACATCGAACCGCGCACGGACGCCTCGGGAAACCATGGAATCGGCTGGACCAAGGCAGGCGAGTGGGTCACGTACAGCGTGGTCGTCCAGGAGTCCGGAACCTACGACGTCTCGTTTCCCGTCGGATCGGGCGGTCCGGGCGGGACCTTTCATCTGGAATTCGACGGCCAGGACGTGACCGGACCGATTGAGGTTCCCGACACCGGCAGCTTTCACACCCTCAAGACGATCAAGAAGGAAGGGGTCGAGCTGGAAGCGGGCGAGTACCTGATGAAGATGGTCATGGACGCCGACGGAGAGACGGGCTGGGTGATGGACGTCGACTACATCGAGTTCGAGAAGAAGTCGTTGTAGTCGGGTCGCCCTGGGGTGCGCCCGTGGCAGCCGGGTCGCGACCGAGACGGATTCGCGAAGTCGCGCGAGCAGCGCCCCGCAAGAGATCCGTCAGCGACTACAAGTTCGGGAGCGAAGGCGGCCCCGGCCTTGGTCCCGAGCCCGAAGACCCGCCGCCCGCAGGACGTGGCTCCGGAATCACGACCTGACGAAAGTCGATCCCGAAGGGATGATCCAACTCGCGCTGGGCCAGATAGGCCCACGGCGTATTGGGATTCTCTTCCAGGCAGCGCGTCAGGAGACGCTCCGCCTCGTCGGCTCGCTTGCGCGTTCGCGTATCGCCGCGCAGCACCTCGACGGCCTCACACTCGATGTGGTTCGTCTCGGGTCGAAACGCCTGCTGCTTCGCCCCCTCCTCGACCCGCAGGCAGAAGATTCGATACTCCTCGTAGCGCACGCTGGCCGCCAGCAGCCGACCCAAAGTCAGGTCGTACCAGGCACGCCAGCGCTGCGACGACTCGGTTTTGTACTCGCTCTCCATACCCCCTTGGAACACCGCAATCGCCTTCTCGATGGCCGCCACGGTCGGCTTCATCTTCGCCTGCTCGTCTTCTAGCTCGGCGCGCAGCCGCCGTCGAAAGGTCGCCGCGGCGTAGTAGACCCGTACGGTGCGATCGCCGTTGATCAAGCGATCGCGGGTCTCGCGTCGCACGTTGAAGAACGTCGTCCGCGGCGGCTCCTCGGCGACCTTGCCGCGATAGGTAAGACTCACCGCGCGGACCACCGCCGCCCGCAAGGGATGCTCTTCCAACTCACGGGTGATCTCCTCGCGCGAGCGATAGTCGGGCCGATAGGCTCGGATGTCGTCGAGCACGAACGGACCACGATCGGCCGGGCGGTCGAAAATGGTGTAGCTTCCGCCGGTGGCCGCGGCGAGCCGCGTCATGGCATAGGGGCCGAAGCCAGAAGAGATTCGCTCGAGCTGCGGTCCGCCAAACCAGGGCGGCAGATCGCCGATCACCTCGGGTTCATAGGTCGTCCATTCCGGCAAATCGGCCTCGAACCAATAGGGTAGCTTGAGCCGCTCGCGCAGCGCCGCGTCGGGGCCCTTGGCCACGGGCAGCCAATACTCGTCCTTCGTCGGCTTATGGGTCCAGACGTGGGTGCCGAGCGATCTGCCGAGGACCGCGGAAGGACCGACGACGGAGACCTGTACGTTCGCTTCGCGACAAACGGCCACGGTCTGCTCCAGTCGATCGAGGTCGTCGCCCGCTTCGTCGGTCCAGACGACGACGGTCAACTGGTCGCGGGCCTTTTCCCGATAGCGACGCACACACCACTGGACCGCGCGAAAGACGTTTTCCCGACCGCTGTTGTCGAGCGGAATGTTCTGGACTGCCTCGATGATCTTTTTTGTCCGCTCGGTCGGCTTGGCGATTTCCTTCACGCCGCGGCCGAAGGCGACGGCCACGTTCCGCAGGCGATGAACGTCTTTCGCCTCGGCCTCGTCCTTGGCGTCGGACTCCTCCAGGTCGGCGAACAGTTTGGTAAGCCGCTTGGCGACGCGCTGTCGGTCGTTCACCAGACTGATCGACGAGTCGAAGAGCCACACCACCATCAGATCGCCATCGACAAGCTGGCTGCGCAGCTCGCCGAACACCCCGTCGACCGCTTCGTCCGCCGACAGGGCGTTCCGCAGGGTGAGATCGCCGACCTGCGGACCCGCCTTGCCGCGGTTACGCTTGGAAAACCGCCGACGTATCCCCGTGAAGGGAAGCTTGCGGCTTACGTCCAGCGTCCTTAAATCCTCGATGGAGAGCAGATCGCTTTCTTCGTCGTCGGGCACAGCGGTCGGATCGGGCGGCGAGAAGTCGACTTCCTTGACGATCGGGTCGATGATGACCGCCTCGCGGACCGACGATTCCGAATCGGGATCCGGCGCCAGGGCGAGCAGCGCCTCGTTTCGGTCCTGGTCCGGCAGCTCTTCGTCGGGCATGGCGACCGTGATCGCGCGTTGATCGTCCTTGGGCTGCAGGAGCGGGATCAGGATAAGCGAGAAGGCCAACATCAGCAGCGCATGCACCCCCGTCGAAGCGGCCCAGGGCGCGGCCAGGTTGCCCGCGCGACGCAACAGACGCGATGCGACTCCGGCGTCGCGGCGGGGCACCGGGTCTTCGCCTTCGGCGGTGGCTGCGCCGGCCGCGAAGTTAGGCAGCGCATGCGGAGGTCGCGGAAGATCGAACGGCGAGACGTCGTTGGCCCAGCGGTCGCGGAGTCGGGTCACGAGGGGGGCGTCGTCCGCGAGGGGATCGGCCAGCCCCTGAATCGGCGGCGACGGCGATTCGACTTCGACGAAGATGGGCGAATCGTCTTTCATAACGACGGCGCGGGCGATCGGTCGCAGGCGCGGCGCCGGTCGCGGCAGCGGCCACCTTTGCGGGGTGTGCTATCGGGCTCCCCGATTCTAGTCGCTGCGGGTCTTCGTGGACAAGAGTTTGTCGTCTGCGGGGCGTGGGGCGGGCGGTGACGAGTTGCCTCATCATTGGGGAAAGCGGGCGATCGTGCACATCTCAAGGCATCCCTGCGCGTCTTTACTTGCTCGTCGCTGACTTGCATCTGCTCGATGTTGAAGGCTCCTAGATTCTTGAATCTGCACGGCCCGCAACCTCGTTTTCGAGACGACCCGCGCCGAGCCGCGCACGTGGATGGCACTGTATCTCGATTGACCCTCTGCGCAGGCCCAGCTAGCCTGGAAATCGAACCGACCGATCGGGTCGCTTCGCCGCTCTCTTCCCTTTGCGTTTTCCACGGGATCCCGATCACCCGCCACGGCGGAGGCTGAACCATGGGCATGATGAAGGAGTTTAGGGAGTTTGCCGTCAAGGGCAACGTCGTCGACATGGCAGTCGGCATCATTATCGGCGGGGCGTTTGGCTCGATCGTCAAGTCGCTGGTCGCCGACGTCATCATGCCGCCGATCGGGCTGCTGCTCGGTGGCATCGACTTCTCGAAGCTGGCCTTCGTGATTCAGCCGGCCAAGGAAGAGGGGGGCAAGATTGTCGAGGAGGCCGTGAGCATCAACTACGGCAACTTCATCAACAACGTGATCAGCTTTCTGATCGTGGCCTTTGCCGTCTTCCTGCTGGTCAAGGCGATCAACGTCGCCAAGCGCAAGGAAGAAGAGGCCCCGCCCGCACCGACCGAGAAGGACTGCCCCTTCTGCTGTGCCCGCATTCCGATCAAGGCGACCCGCTGCCCGAATTGCACTTCGCAGCTCGAGGCGGAACCGGCCTAGTTGGTGCCTGCGCGGCACGGGCAATCGCACGCTCCACGTCGCCGCCGTTGTTGCCCGATTTGGGGCAATGAACTAGATTGAAACCGAGGGCCTCTCCTTCGGAAGCTGGCTGCCCCGCCGCCGGAATCCGCAGCCGACGCCGGCCGCAACGAAGACGAATGCGGCAACGGCCCGTCCCGTCCTGGCCGCATGGATCGTGCCCCCGTGAGCCGCGCGCTGGCCGCTACCTGAACCCTCTCACCGCACCACGCATGACTCCCTCGTCGAACACCGCCCGGCTCAAGGAGTTTCTGCTGAGCCCTTTTGCGACCTACATCGCCTTCAGCGGGCTGAGCTTCTTCTTGGTCTTGGGGCTGACGACGCTGTTTGTCGAGATCGTCGACCTGGGCGAGAACCTGGGCTTTCTGATTCCGCTGGTGATTGTCTTCTTTCTGAATTTTCTGGCTTGCCGGTACTTCATCTATCGGAATCCCCACGACTCGATCGTCGGCCAGTTCATTCGCTTTTCCATCTCCGCGATCGGCTTCCGCGTCGCCGAATACCTGACCTACAGTCTGCTGGTCACCTATTTTGGCTTGTGGTACTTCGGCGTGATGATTGTCGTCTTGCCGACGTCGTTCGTGGTCAAATACCTGTACTTCAAGGTCATCGTGTTTCGCATCAAGCGGGATCGGCCGGCCGTCGCCCCGGCGGCCGCGGACGAAGAGGCGGTGCCGCTCGCCAGCGGAGCCGATGAGATCCGCTAGGAGTCCCCGGGGAGCTTCGCCTGCGGACCGCGGGCGAGCGTGACCGCCCTCCAACCGACGAACGTTGGCCGGCATGCGCCCGCGGGCCCATTTTCGCCGCGGGCCCGTTTTCGGCACGCCAGTCGAGGTGGCCGAGCCGTTTGCTACAATGGAGTTTGCCGCGAATTAAGGCCGGACCGCGCCGATCCGGATGCGGTCGCCACGCGTGCAGTTCCCTTCCCGCCCCCGAGACTGCCATGAGCACGAATCCCCCCG
This sequence comes from Planctomycetota bacterium, assembly GCA_003389215.1. GTDB lineage: Bacteria > Planctomycetota > Planctomycetia > Pirellulales > UBA7805 > MB-PLM-2. The sequence continues at coordinate 16,732 of QQVP01000116.1, forward strand.
TATCGATATCGCCCGAAGAGCTCGATCAGGATCACGTCGCCCGCAAACTGCCGCACGAGGAGGAACACCTCGAGGCCCTGCGGCGAATGGCCGGCATGGCCCCCTACTACGCCTGGGTCCGCGATCAGTTCGAGCCCTGGATTGGCCAGCGGATTCTGGATGCGGGCTGTGGGGTGGGGAACTTCATCAATCAGGTGGCCGATCGTTGCGAGTATGTGCTGGGTGTCGACCTCAGTCCGCTCAACTTGGAAATCCTCAATCGGCATTTCGCCGAGCGTCCGAACGTCGAGGCCCAGCAGATCGATCTCGACGAACATGTGGATCTGCTGGCGGCGAAGGAATTCGACACGGTCGTCTGTCTCGACGTGCTGGAGCACATCGAGGACGATTCGACGTTGCTCAGCAGTCTGGCCCGCATCGTCAAACCGGGGGGACACGTGCTGATCAAGGTGCCGGCCTGCCAGTGGCTCTTCGGCAGCGTGGACGTCGCCTCGGACCACTATCGCCGCTACAACCGGCCAATGCTTCGCCAACGGGCCGAGGCGGTGGGCCTGGAAGTGCTTTCGCTGCGATACATGAATATCGCGGGCGTGGTGCCGTACTTCATTAAGAGTCGCGTGCTCAAGAAGCCGGCGAACTTCTCCCGCACCTTCACGCAGAAGCAGCTCGACCGCATCGTGCGGCTGATGCCCTGGATTCGCCGTCTCGATCGGCTTACCGGCCCGTTCGTCGGGCAGTCGGTGGTCATGGCCGCGCGACGTCCGGCCAGCTAGCGCGGTTTCCTTTCCAGCGCTGTTTCTCTCCGAGCGTCGTTTCGCTAAGCGTGGTGATTCTCAGTTGGCGCTGCTTCATTTCTTCTCGTCTATCCGCTTCAACCCAGCAGCGGCTTCGCGATTGCGAGGGTTACTCTCTAGAGCCGAGGTGTAATCGGCCTTGGCCATTTCATACTGCTCCAAAGCCTCGTAGGCCGCTGCTCGTCCCGCGAGATTGTGGGACCGAAAACCGTCGCCGTACCGCTTCCCTTCTTCCAACTTTTCCGTATAAACCTCAACAACTCGCTGCCAGTCTTCTTGAGCGGCATATGCCCTGAGGAGTCCGTTAAATGTCTTCGGTCGTTGCTCTGGATCGATGCAACTTACTTCCTGAAGATCCGCGAGTGCAGCGTCATACTTCTTCACTCGCATCCACGCTTGCGCCCTACTTAGATAACCTCGCGTGTCCTGGGGAGCCAGTTCGATCGCGCGAGTCAGGTCGGCGACCATGCCCTCGTAGTCCTTGGAAGACATGCGATTATCCGCTCGCAAGTGATAGTGCTCTGGATTCGTGGATCCGGCAACAATCAACTCGTCGAGCAACGCCTTTCCGGCAGCTCCTCTTGGATGAACGAGATGCTCACTGGATATGGAGACGGCTTCTCTAGGTCCGCCCGCGGTGATCAGACCCTTGTTGCCGCCTATCAGCACTTCCAGTACATCACCCTTGGCCGCCTTGCCAACGACATTCCCATCGTGATCCCACACTTCGGTTTCCTTCACCACGAGAGCTGGCTCCGGCGTTTGTGCAATCGACGACTCGGCGAACAGCAGAAAGCTACCGCCGACGAACAGCACTGCGAGCAGCCGACATCGGACAGGCGGGTTGATCATGGCAAAACCTCATTGCAAGAAGGCGAAACTGCGGTTGAGACCTCTTCGAGCACCAATGCACCATTGTCGTTTGAAACAAGATTTGACGCAACCTAAACTTGTCGGACCATGCCCATTGAGCCCTGCGCAGCCAATGAACCAGGCCGACCAGCGGGAGGCCGGCATTCCAGCTATCACCGCCGCGGCGTAGGGCTCAATAACAACGCAGCCATCAATAATGCAACTTAGGCCGCTATGGTTGTCCTGGCCGTTGGTGCGTGGGTCAAGGATGACGTCCCGTCGTTACTTCGTCCGTCTTCGATTCGACATATTCGCTATCTTGCACGCTGAGGAGGAGTGTCAGTCATGCCGTGGAGGCGTTGCACCAATGAGCAGATCGCGTCTGCCATGTAGCGCGAGTGATTGCACGTATCCATCCGAGTGCGATTCCCATTCGAATACAGCGGCAGCATACTCCATGCGATTCGAACCGACCTTGGTGCTTCAATATCTGATGTATAATCAATAACGAGCGGGATCGCTGCAGTCGCGATGCCCAGCATGAAGGACGAATTCGACTCCTTCCGCCCGAGTGGCATTGTTCTTTGACCAGTCCAAGAAGTAGGTTGATAGGCGTGATCTTGAGCGCGACGAACTAGCATGACCAAACGCATTCTCTTCGACCCGAGCGAGTACCGGGAGCTGAACTTCGAAGATCAGGCGCTCTTGCAGCTCGGATACCAGAAGGCGATTGAGGCTCTGCGCCGCAATATTACCCCGAAGGGTTTTTCCGCCTGCTCGCTGGCGGACAACGAATCGCATGGGACGGACGCCAACTATCGGGCAGTATGGGCCCGCGATGGGGCCAAATCGATATCGTGGACACTCGATCTTGAGGATGACGACATCGTGGAGTGCCAGGCGGCGACGCTGCGCACCATTCTCAAGCACCAGGCACCGGCGGGCCAACTTCCGGCGCATGTTCACCTCGACACCGATGTGCCCGAGTACGGTGGCGTGGGCGGGATCACCTCGATCGATAGCGCGTTGTGGATCGTGATTGCAGCCTGGCGATTCTGTCACCACACGAGGGACTGGTCGATTATCGAGGAGTACGCCGACACCTTGCAGCGGACGATCGATTGGCTCAGCGCATTGGACGCGAATAACTGTGGCATGCTGGAGATTCCTGAGGCCGGCGATTGGACCGACCTATTCGCACGAAGTTACCATGTGCTCTATGACGAGGTGCTCTGGCATCGCTGCTTGATCTGCTACAGCCACATTCTTCGACAGCTAGGCAACGACGAGCGGGCCGTGGACTATGAGACTTGGGCGGACCACGTCGGCAAGGTCGTGTTGAAGAGTTTCTGGCCGTCCACAGCACTGGATGAAACGGAGGCTGGGCCCAGCTTCAGCGACGTCCAGTTTGCGATGGGTGACGCACGTTATCTGGTGGCGCAGATTTCGCCCTTCAATTACAGCTGGCGATGCGACGTCTATGGAAACCTGCTCGCCTATCTGACGAACCTGGTCGACAAGAATAAGGCGTTGATGACGTTCCGTTTTCTGTGGGGCGTCGGCGTCAATGATCCGGGCCCGGTGAAGAACGCCTATCCGCCCATCCACGCAGGCGACCCGGAGTGGAAGGACTACTTCACCGTCAATCTCTTGAACCTGCCGCATCACTATCACAACGGCGGCATTTGGCCGTTTATCGGCGGCCTGTGGGTTCGATACGTTCACAAACTGGGGATGACCGACTTGGCCCGCCGGGAACTCGTAAACCTTGCGCGACTCTGCTCCCACGGAGTGAGCCAGGAATGGGAGTTCAATGAGTGGCACCATGGCATCACCGGCCGACCGATGGGCAAGGCGTTTCAGACGTGGAGCGCTGCCAGCTTCATCAAGGCCTGCCACGATCTGCACTTGGACCCGGATTCGATCGAGCATATTTAGGGAGGCCCGGCGTTCGCGATCCGAGGGGCTGGCATCCTGGATCGCTATTCGAACTGCTTGATAAGGCCCGAAAACTCCGAGGAGAGCTTCGGCATGGCTCCCTGATGGGTGGCCACCAGCGCGCCGACTTGATTCGCAAATTCGGCCGTCGAACGCAAGGGCCATTTTCGTAGCTGTGCGAAGATCAGTGCCGCTGTAAAGGCGTCGCCGGCGCCGACGGGATCGACACATCGGACTGGAATACCAGCAGCGACTACCTGTTCCGTCTTGCTTACCAACAGACAGCCGTTCTCGCCGCGTGTAACGCAAACCAACGCGACGTCGAAGTCGTCGATGAGTCTACGAGCAAGGGCGGCAAGCTCCGCGACGCCGAGTTCGAGTAACGCCGAGACGAGGCCTGCTTCGTCGTCATTGAGCTTCACGACATCAGCAGCACGAAGTGACTTTTCGAGCCAATCCCGATTCAACCACGGCGGGCGAAAATTGACGTCGTAAACGATGCGACATTCCGGCGGTGCGGCACGGAGCAGCCCATGCAACGCCTCTCTGGACGGCTTGTTGCGTTGGGCCAGTGTACCGAAGCAGATCGCCGCTGCCTTGCCGGCAAGCTGTCGCGTGGGCTCATCAAGCGCGAGATAATCCCAAGCGCCATCTTCGTGGATCGTGAATGCCGGATGATCGCGATCGGACAGGTCGACCGTAACTCGTCCCGTTTCGTGCTCGGCGTCGCGCTGGATGTATTGTGTCGTCAAGCCGCGTTCGCCAAGAAAGGCCGAAAGTTCGTTGCCCCACTGATCGCGCCCCACGCGTGAGTAGATGACACCTTGAAGGCCAAGCTGCTGGGCGTGAAAGGCGACGTTGGCCGGGGCGCCGCCAGGACGCCGGCCGTCGGGAAAGCAATCCCACAGCAGCTCACCGGCACCAATCACGAGTGGACGGTTCGTCATGCGTTTCGTAGCTCAATTTGTGCCGTTTGCGACCCACCCGGGCGATGAGCTTGCCCTCCTCCAGAGACAGCCGCGCGGATGTCGGCTTCATCGTGTCGGCCTTCCGCTAGGAGATTTCGTCACCCATCCAATGAGCGTGAGTCGATCATCGCACCGGATTCAGATCCTCCGCGAGAGTCGCCATTTAGCCAGTATTGGACGCCGTCGAGCACGCCCGCCGCGAAGTGGTGGACCGAGTGATAGATGTTTTCTTCAGAAAGCGCTCGAAGCTCCTGATGGGCATTGCCGACGACGACCCCGCGAAAGCCCTGCTGGAACATCGATAGATCGTTGCCCGAATCGCCACAGACAATCACTTGGTGTGGCTCCGCCTTGCAACACCGCGCCAAGAAGGCGGCGGCATATCCCTTGTTGGTTTTGGGCGGCAGCACATCCAGGTCTCGATTCGAGCTGTAAACAATTTCGACGCGATGCCCGAGAGCGGTAAGCTGCCGCTCCAGGTGCGCAAGAAACGCCGGCTCCAGGTCACGCCCGTAGAAACTGAGCTTGAAATCCGATTGAAGCTCGTCTGGCTGCCGTTCGAGCTCCTTGTGCCCGACGAGCACCGCTTCAATCGCGTCACGTTCCCAACTGGCGGCGTTCTCCGGCCAGCCGGCCACCCGCGTACCGCTTTCCACGAGATGGATTTCCGTGCCCACCCCGCCAATGATCACATCGGGCACCGGTAGAGCCGTCGTTTCAATCGATCGGCACACCGAGGCGTAGAAACGGCCCGAGCAGTATGCCAGGTGCGGCCGCTCGTCCAAATTTTCGTACCAAGCAGCAAACTGCACCAGCGCATCGTCGTCGCCCAATAGCGTGTTGTCGACATCACTGATCAGGAAATGGCGGTCTTCCATAGCTCCTCCTCTGCCGGATCGACGGCCCAGGCCGCCCGTGGACCGACCTGCGGCTCTTCACTTTGCTCCAGGCGAACTCGCGGCTCGACCGATTCCAGAACGCGTAGCAATTGTTGGGCGATACCGGTCCAGGTAAATCGGGCGCGAGCTTTTTGCGTCCCGTATTTCGCGAGTTGGGCCGCGATCTGCGGATACTGCAAGACAGTGGCGATGGCATCTCCGAACGCATTCGGATCGAAAGGATTGGCGTAGATCGCTTCCATGCCCCACATCACTTGTTCCCACAATCCCCCTTCGGTGGTGATCACCGTCGGAGTCCCACAGGCCATCGCCTCGACACCGGTCATGCCGAATGGCTCGTATCGGCTGCTCAGCGCAAACACATCGGCAACACGATAGTAGTCCGGGAGGAGATCGTCGGGTATGTAGTCGCGGAACAGAACAGACTCGCCGATCTCTAGCTCGCGTGTAAGTTCGCGGAGCTCGTCAATTTGTTCCGTCTCGCGCGCACTCGGCTCGGTCGACCCGACGGCCAGAATGAGACGGGCTTCGGGCACCCGCTGAAGTACATAGGGCATCGACCGAATGAGCAAGTCATAGCCCTTGTTGTGCGCCATGCGACCGAGGGCCAAGACGATCGGTCCTTCTGCATCCAACTGTTGCTTGAGGGTTTGTCGCGATGCCGTGGAAACGGGAAAAAACCGTGTGTCATCGTAGCCGGGGGGAATGACGCGAATCTTGTCCGAAGGAACATCGTAGTCGCCGTTCTTGAGAATGTCGCGTTGTTGCGGAGTCGTGGCAATCAGCACGTCGCATTCGTCGTAAATCACCTTTTCTTCGCGAATCCGACGGGCGAAGTTGTACTTCCCCTCCAAGTCCTGAGGATCGCCGTCCATGTTGTCGCGTTTCCAAGCCCCAATAGAATGCGGCGTGTGCATGTGTGCGATGCCCAAGATATTGGACAACGATTGCCCAGCAAGCCCGGCATCCCAATAGTGGCTATTAATAAAGGCGTACTCGAACTCGTTTTTCTTGATGTACTCGTGTGCGTTTTCGACCCACTGCGGGATGTGATCGCAGAGCGTTTCTTTGGGAATGAAGTCACGGCCACCACAGGGAATTCGCACAACCTGCACGCGATCCTCAACCACTTCCCGCTGCGGTTGATCCTCGAATTGCCGCGTGTAGATATCGACGTCGAAACCGAGACGGCCCAAACACTTGGCCAACTCCAAGATGTACACGACCTGCCCCCCCGTATCCGGCTTGCCGAATTCGGGGTTGGCCGAAACATATCCATGCGTTGATATCATCATGATTCGCCGATCCTGGGTGGCGTCCACTGGAGTCCTCCTTTTTTAAGTACGTGCGTATGATAGGCAGTTGACTAGCTGTTTCGTTGCCGCGGATCCCACAGCCCTGCAAACCCGATGCCAATGGGTGTCTTGTAAGCTCTGTTTTTTCGATTTGGCCGAAGCGGCGTTCCGGTTTCTTAGCGGGGCTGCTCCTTGCCGGTGTCGACAATCTTGACTGTCGATTTGCCGCCCGGAGTCGGGAACGAGACGACTTGCCCTGGCTTCGAGCCCATGACCGCCTGGGCGAACGGGCTGTGTGTCGAGATGCGACTGCGGGCGGGTTCAGCTGCCGCCTCCTCAACGAGATAGAAGACTTCTTCCTCGTCATCGTCGAGATCGTGGATCTTGACCCAGTTTCCGACAGAGACAGCTTGAATTTTCTTGGGTGCCATTTCAAACTCTCCGTTGTTCTCTCTTAACCCTGTCAAACTTCAACGCGTTCGCGCACATGCATTGGTCGTGCCCATGGAGCCAGCAAGACTCCCATTGCTCGGCGTCCCAAGGCAATGCCCGGCCCAAGTAGGTCGCGGCGGAAGATCGATCCATCGCCGGCAAAATCTGGACGTCAATCTCCAGAAGTGCATCGCCTTGGCGAGCTACGTCGAGATCGATCACCGTGCGGGCTCCGGCCGCAGATACCCGGAAACTGCGCTCTCCTGGCGAAACGCGGGACCGGAGCAGGAGCGTCATTTTCGAGATCGTCGCTTCCGTGATATGCGCGACTTGCGAATCTGACGCCTCGCGCTGTCCCGCGATAGAGACCATTGGTCCTGTGGTCTTGCCAATCCTTTACTTGTACTTGAAATCTGCTTGCTTCATGTGGTTGGTATGCTACCTGGCCCTGGCAGGAGAAGTGCCGTTGCCCGTGGTCTTGAGACGATTGGCGGTCCGCCCCCTGCCTTTTCCTTCCGCCGTTTCGTCAGAAACAGCGTCTTTCATCTGCCATGCTTCATCTTCCGGCTCCGCCTTGGAATCCTCGATGTGAAGTGCCGACTCGGAAGTCGTCACGTCCGCCAGCTCGCTGGAAAGCACGGGGGCTGCTTCGATCCCACCGGCGTCCATCATGTCGGCGATCCGCTGCAGCGTCGCCAAGATTTGCGTGCGCTCCCATTCCTGCAGCTCTCCCAACTCCTCTTGGAATTGGTCTTGCAACAGTGAAGGGGCGTCGCTCAAGACGCGTTCGCCTTCGGCGGTGAGGCTCACGCGGACCGTGCGCCGATCCTCATCACTGCGAACCCGCTCGATCATGCCCCGACTTTCGAGACGATTGAGAATGCCGGTAACCGTTGGCTGGCCCAGATGAATCTCCTTGGCGAGCGATCCGGACGTTGCCGGGTTGAGGCGAGGAATCGCCTGCAACGCTGCGAGTTGGGGGGCGGTCAGCCCGTAATCCTGGAGCAACGAGCGCGATCGCAGGTCGATCGCGCGTGTGATCCGCCGCAGTGCTACAAGGATCTGTTCCTCCAGGGTCAACGACTTACTCACGCGTGCTCCCCCCTGTGGCCAGGACAACGAACCTGTGGCCAGGACAACGAAAGGTTAGATTAAATTCAATTCAAAATTTTCGCATAAGAATCAAGTTCCATCAAGTACAGTGCGGCAATCGAGCCATAATGCACTTAAACTGCTTTTGAGACACCAGTTAACTCGACATCCAGCCAAAGCATGCAGGTCAAGTTCCCCTTGTGTACGAATGGAAATCGGGTAATATGGGCCACGTTGTGCGGCGACGATCATTCGTTCACTATGGATATGCGGGCATGGATATGCGGCCGTGAAGACGGTGCACACCGCAGCCCTAACCCTCCGCTCTAAAAGAAGTTGCACCAATTGCATCAGGCAGGACTAGTATGACACGACAGCAGGAAGTGACACCCGTATGGCCAGAGCGACTCGCTGACATCGATTCAAAGGTCGAAGCAATCGAGTTGCCCGAGCGAGAGATCGACGTCGATCAGGATGAGGAGTGGTGCGAGGTCGTCGTCTCCGGTGAGCGCCGGCGCATCCGTTTTCACGATTACGAAGACCTATTTCAAGTTCCTGGATTGTATGAGGAGCTGTTCTACGAGCGATTGGGGTGTTGCAGTCCCAGCTACATCTCGAATCTTCTCGATAGTGTGGTTCGAGAGTACGGAGAGAGCCCGCAGGAATTTCGCGTGCTCGACGTCGGGGCCGGTAACGGCATGGTCGGCGACGAGCTTAGCCGTCTTGGCGTGCAATCGGTCGTCGGTATCGACATCATCCCCGCTGCCAAGGAGGCTACCGGTCGCGATCGACCCAACCTTTACGATGACTTTCGTGTGGCGGACCTGAGCGATCTGGCCGAGGTAGAGGAGGAGCGGTTGCGACGTGCGGACGCGAATTGTCTGACAACGGTCGCGGCGCTGGGTTATGGAGACATCCCGCCACGTGCCTTTGCCAAGGCGCTCGACCTGATCTCCACTCCTGGATGGCTCGCATTCAACTTGAAGGAAGATTTTCTTCGTGAGCAGGAGACGAGCGGATTCAGTCGATTGATTCGCAGGCTCAATCGAGACGGTTTCATTCTCACGCTCTGTTATCGACGCTATCAGCATCGCATCTCGATTGCGGGCGAGCCACTTTACTACGTGGCCGTCATCGCCAAAAAACTTAAAGACCTGGATGGCGAGTTAATCGATTCCTTGGGTAGCGTGTAAAGCGTGTAATCGCTGCAGATGCGCCGTCAGACAGTCGTGGCGGCAACCGTGGACAATGGGAAATCGAAAACGGGACACGTCGATCCAGCCGCGATTGGAATCGCTGCTGCTCACTGCGGAGGCGCAGCAGGCAGCCAAGGAAGAGATCGAGCGTCTTGCGTATCTGAAATGGGAGCGCGCCGGCCGTCCCCCAGACGCGGCCCTCCGATTTTGGCTCGAGGCCGAGCGGGAGTGGATTGCTTATTGCTATGTTCCCAGGCGCGAGGGAGCGGCACAGCTCTGACGATGTACGCAGCGATGACGGAGAGTGTCGAGGCCACGTTTCGATCGTTTCTACCCAAATCGATCACGCAGGACTCGGCCCTTGTAGAAAGTCAAGCTGGTCATACCCGTGTCGCGTACGAAGCGGCATTGGTGGGTGAGGGAATTGAGCGAGCCCGGATCCACTTGGCGGTCCCCGAAAACGAGGACACGGCCTGGATCGAAGACCTATTCGTCAGTCCGGAATTTCGACAGCAGGGCATCGGCCGACAACTGGTCCGAGCGGCCGAGGCACTTGTTTTTCGGTGGAATGCGCTGGCGGTAAACGTCTGGCCTCTGCAAGGCTCGCACGGCTTTTGGGAAAAGTTGGGCTATCAGCCGCACGAGTGCATCTGCCGCGTGATGACAAAGTCGGTAGCGGGATGATCGTCTTGTGCTCCACGAAACGGCCTGCCTATTGAGCCCTGCGCAGCCAATGAACCAGGCCGACCAGCGGGAGGCCGGCATTCGGGCCATCACCGCCGCCGCGAAGGGCTCATTAACAACGCAGCCATCAATAAGCAGGTCGTATAGCCGATGCGCGTTATCGATGGCATGCCCCGCTTCGTGTCGCGAAGGCCTCCTGCGCCATTCATCCGTGCTACCCTCAATCTCCAGCATCTGAGCGCCTGAGATTTATGCGCCACGGTTCTATTCCATTGATGCTAGACACCATGCTCTACGCTGATAGGAGCGTAGAATCACCTCACGAGTCGTGACGGTCTGTTCGAACCTGCAGGACTGGGCGCACCCACCTCTCTCCGCCTCAGTTCAATGTCAAAGTGATTCGGAAGCGGTTGGATGGTCATGTGCAACCCCGACGTTTTCTTGTTCGCATACCTGGAGTCGAGTTGTTCGTGTATAGCGCGGTACGACGCGTTGTCGGGCTTTTCGAGTGGCGGGGCGACGACGACACGATACTCCCCGAGCGGTAAACCCTCGCCCTCATCGTTACCTATGCGGTAGCGTCCGTCGTCGTCGGTCCAAGCCCATTTGTTGGCAGTGCCCTCGAGCTTGTCAAACGAAACGAGCACCCCTGGTATCGGTGTCCCGTCGTCGAAGGTCACGCGTCCTTCGACGGTGTAAGCCTCTGGGTCGGTTGGCGAGAGCTGACGATCGCACCCGCATGCGATGAGGACGACCGTCAGGAACGTGAAGCAGACGATACGCATCTGACACCTCATTCTGGATGTACTCGCTGGAGCCTGCAGACCCGATTCTCTTGTTTGGCTAGAGCGTGTTTAGGATAGGTGTCACGTCGTTGGCGCCAGCGAGGCAAGTTTGGCCACCAGACCGAAGCAGACGAATTGGTGGCTTCGTCGATGCAGGTCGACGTAGCCAAGCACAGCCGTAGCTAGCCAAGACGCTAGAGATAAACTAAACGCGCTCTAGATTCAGTTCGAATCGATTTGACGTTCGAGAGTGGAGCTGGATCTTCTTCTCGGGGTCGTCGAACACCGCCCTGGCACCACGAAAGGCCCAGACAGGGCGGCACTCATCCGTCGAAATCAGCTTGCCTGCTGTGCTGGTCGATGTCACACCTCAGGCGATCGACGTCCGAGGACGAGGCCGATGACAAAAAGGACCAAGAATACGACGAACAGAACTCTGGCGATCCAAGCTGCCGTACCGGCTAATCCACCAAATCCCAACGCAGCCGCAATCAGCGCAATGATCAAGAACGTGATTGCCCAACGAAGCATGGTGCTGTCCTCCCAATGAATGAATAAATCTACACGGAAATTGCGGTCGCAAGATCCTTTTCAAAACGGTGTCGCCGCCGCGTAGGTGCATCGGCGCAAAAAAGGCGCTTCGCTTCAACAGCTCGCGCAGAACTTCTGTAGCTCTTCCTCTGCTTTTTCTTTGGCGTAGCCGTAATGCTTCTGCAATCGCCCGACCAGCTCATCCTTCTTTCCGGCGATCTGGTCAAGGTCGTCGTCGGTTAGCTTGCCCCATTTCTGTCGAACTTTGCCCTTCAATTCGTCCCAATTGCCTTGCACTTGGTCCCAATTCATTCTCAAGCTCCTCTTGATGAGTGTGATTGACGCGTTTTACATGTCACATCCAGTCTTGCAACTCTCGAGCCAAACAAAGACAAGGCCGCCAAGTCGTTGAACCAAAACAAATCGACGAACTGTTCCGTCCAGAAGACTACGACAAGTTGGTACGACGGTGCGACATTTCGACGCGTTTCTCCTGCAAAGGGTACGTCGCTGGTCTGAATCCCTTCCGAATACAGGCCGTGATCATGAGCCGCGCCCGATGGCATGTTCTTTGCCCAGGAGTATTTGCCGATGAGCCGTCGCGCGACTGGCATGGTTCACACTGTCATTGGTACGGAGAGTAATCCTGCTTCAATCGATGACGAGCAAGAAGTACGAAGAACAAAGGGAAACACGTATGACTACCTCACCCAACCCGACCCAACCGGAACAGCGGCCCAAGGCAGGCGAACGCTTCAAGTGTCAGCAATGCGGCATGGAGATCGAGGTGCTCTCCGACTGCAAGTGTGCGCAGGGCCAGCCCCAGTTCTCTTGCTGTGGGGAGCCGCTGCAAGCATCAGCGGGCTGACTGGGAGGATGTTCGTGCTGACCCTGCCCGCAATAACGCCCGCAAATAACGATTGTCATATAGCAACCACAATAACGAGGCATACGATGCGAATAATGAGCGACCCACCCCAGAAGCCTTATCACCCCGACTCACCTCCAGACGTTCCCCCGTTGCAGCCACCCGGACCGGGAGTTCCCAAGCCAGGCGATCCGCCGGGCGTGCCGCGACCTGGCGACCCGCCTCCCACCGAGCCTAGGCCCGACACTCCGGATCCCATGAAGCCGAAGAGCACTTCGATCGGTCGGATGCTGGAAGCTTGCACCTTGACGGCAGAACGGTGAGTTGGAGCCGTCTGGCTATCACCAAGGGCAATCACCAAGGAGCGTTAACCTCATGAATCGTCGTTATTGGAAGCGGAATTCCGTATATGAGGGGGCTTTCACAGCCCTGCTGATGCTTGTGGGATTATTCATTGGTGCGAGGGCGAGCGACGCGAAGGAAACTCTCGGCCGGATCGATGACAACGACATCTTGGAGGCTGTTGAAGAGGACCTGCGTACCGATAATGCCGTACCGGAGCACCAGATCTACGTCGAAGTTCGTGGTGGGATCGTGACGCTCTCCGGCACGTCGAATACTTTGCTTGGCAAACGGCGTGCGCAGCGTCTCATTGAAAGCTTGCGGGGCGTTCGAGGCGTGGTCAATCGAGTGACCGTGCCCCGCACGAATAGGACCGACGGAGAAATTCTCAGCGACGTAAAGGACGTTTTGCGCGACGATCAGGTGGCCGACCTTGCCGAGTTGAAGCTCGAACTCCAAGACGGGGTGGCGACGTTATCCGGCGTCGTGGACTCTTTTGCAGAACGCGAATTGACCGACCACGCCGTGGCGGGCGTACGCGGCGTCGTCGACATCGACAACCGGATTACCGTGAATCAAACGCAGTCTCGTTCGGACGCGGAAATCTTGCCCGAAATCGAGCGCCGATTGGCTAGCAGCCCTTGGTTGACGTCGGATTCGATCAACGTCAACGTAGAGAATGGAAGCGTGACACTAACAGGAGTGGTGGGAAGTGTTCAGGAGAAATCGTTGGCGCGGGTGTTGTCCTGGGTAACAGGCGTGCGCACAGTCGACAACAGGCAACTTGAAGTGGCTCAATGGCGTGACCAGCCTCACCGCCGCGATAGTCTTGTCGTGATGCGCAACGACACGCAGCTGAAACGGGCCGTGGAGGACAGTCTGTTGTACGATCCTCGTGTTAGACATGCCCAGATTGCGGTTCACGTACGATATGGTGCCGTTTCGCTGTTCGGGACGGTGCGAACGCTGAGCGCGAAACGCGCGGCCGAGCAGGATGCCAAAAACACGCTTGGCGTGCGGCGGGTGCGAAATCACTTGAAGGTCGAACCGACGGAGTTCTTGGACGACGTGGCCATCACGGAATGGGCCAACAAAGTACTTTTGCGCGACGCCGTTTTGTCGGAGTTTGACGTTCAAGTAACGACTCGTTTCGGAAAGGTTTTCCTGAGTGGCAAGGTCAACTCGGTTTACGCGAAGGATCGCGCAGCAGAGCTGATCGCCAATATTCCGGGTGCGCTGGATCTGTACAATGGAATTGAGGTCGAGTCCACCTGGCAACCAAAACTCGACGCCGAGATCGTAGAGGATGTGCGTCGAAGGTTGCGTTGGAGCCCGCTTTTGGATGCGGACCGAATCAAGGTCTCGGTAGATGACGGGCTGGTGACCCTCGAAGGCGTCGTCGATACGCCACAGGAGCGCGAGGCGGCAACGCGGCACGCGCGGCAAGGCGGAGCGCGGCGAGTTGTCGATCAACTGCGTGTCCGCAACGGACGGGTCGCCCCCGCGGGTCTAACCGCCACACTGATCGTTGAACAAGATACGTACGAACTCGATGCGGCGCAGTCGGGTGACAAATTCCGTCAGGCACTTCGGGCGGCTAGAAAGGGCTTCAATTACGGGCACTTGCCACCGGCACCCAAGGTCGATCTGACTTTCAAACTGCAGAATGCCGGCGATGAACCGGTGAAAGTACGTCTCGGTCACGACTCGGGTGGATTTGAATTCGTGCTCGCCGGCGAAGGGGCCGAGCACATCAGAATAAGACGGCCGTTCGCAGCTGACCTCAACTTGGGTTCGCTCGTTACCATTGAGCCAGGCGAGGAGTACTCCATACCGATTGAATCGCTCGAATACGGATTTCGCGGCAAGTCGGATCGCTGGTATTGGACAGAACCGGGCGAGTACACGCTGCACGTGACCCTTTCATGGCCAACCGACGTGTCGGGAATCTATGGTGAGTTCTCGGTGACAGCGACGTCGGACACCCTGACGGTCCTCGAAGCGGATGGGGAAAATCGCTAGCGGAACTTGGGGACATTACGAGGTGCATAACTTCACGAGGCGCCCAACGTAGACGGGGAGACTCTTCAGACTTCAATTCAGTCTTCAATGTCGACACCTCAATGTCGACACCCGAGGTGACCTTTCCGGCTAGCCCCCCTTCCGACGGGCCAAGGAAGGATCACGCAAGCCGCGGCACAAACCTACTCGACTCTGCAATCTGCTCGGCCTACATCACGGCGGGATTCGTCAACGCGTTCGTCAAAGGGGCTGGTGACTCGAAGCCGATGATGAAGCGATCCGGAAGCGATCGCTATCGCCCGTTGCCCAAGCGGTACGCCCCTCCTTCTCATCTAACGGGAAACGAGCGGTCTTACCAATGTTATCGGTAATGGTGGGGGATTCGTCGTGAATCGGAAACTGGCTAGCGCGTTGCTGATCGAGATTCGAGTAGGTTAACGGCGGCTAGGCCGATTACCGCCGTTGTTGTGGCAACACGCAGTTAGCCAACGGCCTAGCCAAGCATATCGCTGCGTGAAACAATTTATGGAGGCCGGCGGGCGAGTTCCTGAACGGTCGAGCGTCGTCACTGCGACTGCCGTGTTGTGCCTGTCCTCAAGGGATTGTCTGTCGGCCAGTGATTTCGGGCACCGTGTCACCCCGGACGAGGAACGCATCGATGTGGGATTTCATTACGAATCTGTTCGACACTTCGGATTTTCCGAATCGGTGGAATTGTGGCAACTGGTCTGCGGGGCACGGTTACCTACACATCGTTTCCGACCTGGCAACGTTCGCGGCATATACGGCGATTCCCTGCGTGCTTGCTTACTTTGTGATCCGCCGCCGCGACCTGCCGTTTCCGCGAATATTCTGGCTTTTCTGCGTGTTTGTTTTCGCCTGTGGCACTGTCCATTTGATCGAGGCGACCATCTTCTGGTGGCCTTGGTACCGCTTGTCGGGAGTTGCGAAAGCCACGACAGCCTTGGCATCCCTCGTTACGGTGGTCGCGTTGATCCCGATTGTCCCGCGCGCACTCCGGATGCGCACACCGGAGCAATTCGAGTACGAGATTGACCTGCGCACGCGCGCGTTACAGCAAGCCAATCAGCAACTTGAAGCAGAAATTTCCAAGCGCCATGAAGTCGAAAGCGAGCTGCGCAGCCGTATGGAATCTTTGGATGACGCTGAAAAGCGATTGCGAGCCGTGGTCAATAACGTGTTGGATGGAATTATTACGATCAACGAAGGCGGGATTGTGCAGTCCTATAATCAGGCGGCAGAGTCCATCTTCGAATACTCCGAGGACGAAGTCATCGGGAAGAATGTGAAGATGTTGATGCCCGAGCCTTTCCATGGCAGCCATGATAAGTACTTGACCAATTATGTGACCTCGCATGAACCCAAAATCATCGGAATTGGACGGGAGGTCGTTGGGCTTCGCAAGAATGGGGCGGAATTCCCGATGGATCTCGCTGTGAGTGAATATTCTTGGGAAGGCCAACGATGTTTCATTGGAATCGTGCGAGATATCAGCGATCGGAAGCGAGCTGAGGAAGTAACCACGCGCTTGGCGGCCATCGTTGAATCATCGGACGATGCGATCATCGGCAAGACACTAGAGGGCACGATTACGAATTGGAACCGCGGCGCTACGCATCTCTATGGCTATACAGCGGAAGAAATGATCGGTAAGTCGATACTAACGCTGGTTCCGTCCGAACGAAAAGAAGAGGTCCTTAGAATTCATGAACAACTGCGCCGTGGTGAAAGGGTGAAGAACATCGAGACGGTGCGACGGCGCAAGGATGGGCGGCTGATCGACATCTCGCTAACAATTTCTCCTATTCTCGTTGGCAACGATGAGATCATCGGCGCAGCGGCGATTGCACGCGACATAACCGAGCGCAAGCGCGCGGAAAAATCGGCCCGCTTCCTGGCCCACGCGAGTGCTGCGTTAGCGACCGTCGATGACGAAAGATCGACGCTTAGGAAAGTTGCTCGCCTTGCGTTACCCGAGTTCGCAGACGCGTGCGCCGTAGAAATCGTCGACGCACGAAAACAGTGGGTGCGGTTGGCCAATAGCACAGATCCTAATGGAAGTGAATCAACACGTAGGTCGGCAGCGGCCCGGCTGCCCGCGGCAGATGCGTTGCCAGAAGTCCATGAGACGATACAAAGTCGGCGCGTTATTCTGACACTCGACACCGCACAGCATGCGACTTCGCAGACGGATCAATCATTTGAGTTGCGACAGCGGTCTCTAAGCGAGTACGGACTTGGCTCGATATTGTGTGTTCCCCTATTGCGGCGCAATCGCTGTCAGGGCGTTTTGGAATTCGGCTCCGCTGCGGACAAGCCATGCTTCACGGCGGCCGACGTACGCGTTGCCCAGGAGCTTGCGGAAAGGGTCGTTGTCGCCTTAGAAAACGTACGACTGTACGACCGCCTGAGAGAGGCGGACCGCCGGAAGGACGAGTTTCTGGCGATGTTGGCCCATGAACTGAGAAATCCGCTCGCTCCTATCCGTAGCGGATTAGAATTGCTCGATATGCCGAGCATTGACGACGACACAGCTGTCTGGGCGCGGGCTACCATGAGGGAACAAGTGTCGCACATGGTCCGGCTTATTGATGATCTATTGGATGTATCGCGAATCGTTCGAGGAAAGATCAGTCTTCATCGGGAAGACGTTGAACTATCGTCAATCATCGGACGAGCCTTAGATGAAGTGCGACCACAGTTACGAGACAAGAACCATCAGCTGGACGTCGAGCTTCCGGAACGGACAGTGTGGTTAAATGCGGACCCTGTCCGACTGGCCCAGGTATTTTCGAATCTCCTCGACAACGCTGCAAAGTATACGGAAACCGATGGCAACGTTTGGTTAAGCGCCGAAGTCAATGGCAACGCGGTGATCGTACGAATCCGTGACAACGGAACAGGCATCGCGCCGGAAGACGTGGGTGGCATATTCGACATTTTCACGCAGGCCCACACCTCAATCGCGCGCACACCGGGCGGACTCGGAATCGGTTTAACGCTCGTGAAGCGTCTGGTGGAATTGCACGGTGGTCGGGTGTCGGTTGCCAGCAAGGGACTTGGCGAGGGCACGGAATTCACGATCGAGCTTCCGATCCTCGAAGAGCCACCAGGTGACCCGTCAAGTACGCAATCAGCAGCTGATGACGACCTGAGGATTCCTCCGCCCCGCCGCGTCCTTGTCGTTGACGACAACGAGAGCGCCGCACGATCGCTGGGGCTGCTGCTACGCAGTTGGGGCCACGACATACAAATTGCGTTCGATGCGACCGAGGCCTTGAAGCTGGCGAACGAGCACGCGCCGGACGTCGTTTTCTTGGATATCGGCATGCCCGATATCAGCGGTTACGAGTTGGCCCGCCAGCTTCGCGACGCATCCAGAACCAAGTCGGCCTTGCTGGTCGCGCTCACCGGCTACGGTCAAGAGGCGGACCGACATCGATCCAGTGAGGCTGGTTTCGACATGCATCTTGTCAAGCCAGCCGGCGAATCGGATCTTCAAAATGTCTTTCGACATTCGAAGCTAGCTCATCCGCGGCAGCGCGACAGCGATTGACGGGAGAATCACGATGATTGACTTACGGAATGTTCGATGAAGTCGATCATCTCTACGGCGTCAACCGGCTTCGCAAACACCCGCGTCACACCGACGTTGATGGCGGGAAACACCGTGTCGATCGTTGGGTATCCGGTCAAAAAGATTCCAATTGTCTGAGGACGGATCTCGTGAAGTTTCGTGAACAGTTCGACACCGTTCATTCCTTCCATTCGATAATCCAACACGGCGACGTCGAATTCCTTTTCGTTCGCCAGCTCCAACGCATTCTTACCGCTGTCCGCGACATCAACGTCATAGCCATGCGCCGTTAGCACCTTGGACATCATTTCGCGCTGTGCCGCCTCATCATCCACCACGAGAATTCGCTTGGGACGGTCTGAATTGTGCATTGCACACCTCCGAGAGATAAGGACCGTTCGCCACCCGGTCGCAACAGCAATCTCACCATCCGAATGGACAGCTTCGACGCTTTCAGTCTACTGACGGTCTCGATCCAAGTCAAAAAAGTTGCAGCATTTCGGTAGTCGCCCTAGTAGCGCTGAACAAACGACAGGTCAACGTGACGTGTTGCCCGAGCAGCCGGATGCGAGCGGCGAGGCCGAGGATGAACTGTTCCGGCGTGTGTCCCTTCCGTTTCATCGAGAGTCTCCTTGCCTTCCAAGGCAGTTGAAACTCTCATGACATCTAGATCCGCTTGTGAGCGCACCCCACGCCATCTTACTTCGTTTTCTGCAGGTCGAGCTTTTCGTGCTCGACGGCACTTTGCTCTTCTGCTTCGCCCTGAAACACTTGCTTCACCAGGCCGGACAACTCGGTCATGACGCCTGTCTGTTCATCCCAGTACTCCGCGTACTCGACCTCGATATGCAGCAACGCCAGCTTGGGATCCTGACGTCCACCGGGAAACCATTTCTCGCAGGCGTCGGTCCAGAGCAAAGCCACGCGGTTGTGATCCTGGACGACGGATGCCTTGCCGGAAACCGAAACGTAGCGACGGTCATTAGCTGACGCAAAGCTGACGTTGACTTGTGGATTCTCTCGCACCTCCGCAACCTTGGGATCGTCCTCGTGCGTTAAGAACCACAGATCGCCCTGAAAGTGCGTATTGATGTTCACCATCGGGCGGCCACGCAGCGTTCCTTGTGGAGTGCATGTGACAAGCATGGCCACTGGAAGATCGCGTATCAAGTCCGGCAGTTGATCGATTGCTTGTTGGTCCTTCGTGTCGGTCATCACTTTTCTCCGTAAAGAAGCGTAAAGAGGCAATAGAAGTAGGTGACAAGGTAACAGCGTCATTAGGCGGTCATGCCGCAATCACGATGCCAATCCTCGCGGTGTGTGCCGATGCTCGTACAGAACCGGCCTTTCTTTCAAACAAGCCCGAGAGTTCGACCACAGTTCCAGTGAGAAGCCAAAGGCGGATGCGTCAGACTGTCGCGTTCAACGCCATTTTGTCGCGGCAGGTTGGCGGTTTTTTGCGATACGAGACAACTTGCGCGCCCATCGACGGATGCTGCCGACACTCGTCTGCTCATCGGCGCACCCTTTGCATTTGTTATCGGCGTCAGTGTCAGTCGCGCATGCCCATAGGGTGTCGTTGCGGCGACGCATCACACTAGTGGTCCGCTCTCGCTGTTTTGCGAGGCTAAGCAGCGTTCGAGGATAGGGATCTTGTCTCGCAAAGTGTCGCTACTGATTCTGCTCGGTACGGTTGTCGCCATCGGCATGCTTTTCTTTCGTGTGGTGCGGCCGTTCCTCTTGCCGCTTCTGTTAGCCGGTGTCCTGGCCGTGCTGTTTCGACCAGTCCATCTGTGGGCGACGCGGATGTTTGCTGGCCGCCGTCGACTTGCGGCCGCGTTGGTCACCCTCGGCATCCTGGCTGCCGTCCTGATACCACTGGCGGGTGTGCTCACGCTAGCTGGAATGCAACTACTCCAGGCGGGGCAAGGACTGGTATCCACGATTGAATTGCCGGAGAACGCCCAGCAGCAGGCTGGCGAACTTCTCGATGCGCAGCAGAATTCGCGTCTGGCATCCGCTGTCCGATGGATCGAAGGCCGCCTCACAGAGGGGACGGCGAAACAGGTACGCGAGTTCTCCGCGAGTGCCTTGCTCGGCGTAACAAAGACCCTCTACGAGAAAACGATGACCTTGGCCGGCGACCTCATTGCGTCCGCGATCGGTCTGGTGGTGATGATTCTGGCTTTGTACTACTTCCTGGCCGACGGTGAAGCGCTACTCGCCGAGGTTCAGCGACTGTCGCCGCTACAGGACAGTGACGAGCACGACCTGTTCCACCATTTCGAACGCATCTGTCGCGGCGTCGTTTTGGGAACCGTCGTTGCCGCGCTTGTTCAAGGTCTGCTGGCTGCCATTGGAATGGCGCTCATTGGAGTCGAACGTATCTGGCTGCTTGCGGTGTTGACGATGTTCTTCTCCTTCATCCCTTTTCTCGGCGCGGCGGCCGTGTGGAGTGTTGTCACGGTTGCCCTGATCCTTGAACAACGGTATGGAGCCGCCGTCTTCTTGGGCGTCTATGGCACGATCGTGATTTCTGGATCGGACAACCTCATCAGGGCCTATCTAATTCACGACCGCGCGCAAATGCATCCCTTGATCGCCCTGGTTACGGTGCTCGGTGCGATACAACTGGTCGGTCTTTGGGGAATCTTTGTCGGCCCTATCTCGGCGGCCTTCTTCTATGCACTTCTGAAGATGCTCCATCGCCGACTCGTCGAGACAAGCGATGAACTTGATCCTGCCGAGGGAGCGTCAGCGGAGACGGGCGAGCGGACTGCGACTGCAACATTGTGACGAAAATGCCTCTTGCGGAATACGCACAGACGGTTTCACCGACTCTTGAACGCGAGATCACGTGACTCACAAGGAGCGCAATCATGAACATCAAGACCATACTTTGCCCGACCGACTTCTCCTCGGCCAGCAAGGAGGCACTCGTGTTGGCCACATCGTTGGCACGCGATTATGCTGCGAAGTTGCTCGTCTGTCACGTCTACCAACCACCGGAGCCTACCGCGGCGATGGTCTCCCATTCGGGGGTGCCAATTGATCGTTCGAGGGACGAGCAACTCCGGGAGCTAACCGAGGTCCGCCCTCCCGATCCAGCCGTGGAGCACGAACACCACATGCTCGATGGTAACCCTGGTGAGGCGATTGTCGAGCTGGCCAAGTCACGAAGCGTCGATTTTATCGTGATGAGCACCCATGGTCGGACCGGAATGTCCCGGCTGCTGATGGGCAGCGTAGCCGAGAGCGTCCTGCGCCAGGGGCCTTGCCCAGTGGTTGTGGTACGGGCCGGTGTCCCCTGCAATCAAGAAGGAAAAGGAGAGGGACAAGAGCCCGTGGATCGTGGCGTGATCTGGCCCAACAAGACCATGCATGAGTCGCGCGGTGAGCGGCCGGTCGACGAGGACGAGCAGGATCTGCAGAATTATCTCGGCTAGTGCGTGTTTGGGATAGGTGTAGCGTCGTTGGCGTGGGCGAGGCAAGTTTGGCAAGGAGACCGAAGCAGGCGAATCCAGGAGATTCGTCGATGCAGGTCGACGTGGCCAAGCACAGCCGCAGCTAGCCAAGACGCTAGAGATAAACTAAACACGCTCTAGCAGCTTTGGACAGTTCTCGCCTGATGAATGACGACGCAAACCATCGTCTGCATACTGATCACGCTCGTCGAAACTCGTCTGGCTTGTTCTCGTCCTTCGCAGGCTCTTGGCCTTGTGTGCCGGTGAGAGTTTCTTCGTCCGCTCCGATCATGCCACGCAGTACCTCTTCGCCAAGAGTGACATCCTTCTTCTGGCGGTGGAGCACGCTCTCGGTGCGACGATCCGACGTCGCGTCGATTGCCCGCTCGTACTCGTCTTTCAAGTTCTGCTCGCCATGCGCAGCTGCGTCGAGCACACCCTGCTCGCCATGATTCATCTTCGCCAATTCGAAGAGAGCGTGTGCCATCGATTCGGTGTCCAGCGGTTCGGCCGGTGGAACACCGCAGGCGGTGACAATCTGCTGCAATTCCGCAGCGTGACCAGCGAGGTGGTCCGCCAGTCGTCGGCAGACGCGACGGCGCGCTTCATCATCGAGCGACTGAGCCGCTGCGTAGAGTTCGTCGCGACCGGTGAAATTGGCCTCGATCAGTTTTTGAATTCTGCCCATGGCTTCTTGGTTCAATTCCATGTGTGCCATCATGTTACTCCCGTACTCTTGCCCGCGTGAATCTCTCCGACCAATCTCATCCGTTAGATAATACTCGTCACAGATTGCACCGTCTGTCTACATGCTAGGGAATGGTTAGGGCCGAGATTCAGTCGTACACAACCTGGTCCAAAGTCGTCAGGCAATGACTGTCGCTCAGTGCCCCGCTGCCAATCATCTGGGTACCGACATAGCGATACTGCAGCTGACCGACACGTCGACCAAACTGATAAATTGCAATGCGATCCTTCCGATGCCGAAGCCGACGTATCCAGCTTCGCACCAACACGTAGATTGACTTGGAGTCGATGGACTCAGCGATCCTAATCCCAACGAATGGCGTAAGTTCCCCGTCAATTCGTCGCACCCGCCCGTCTTCAGGTCCGCCGATAAACTCGACTTCATAGGCTAGGCATGTCAGCAACGACATCGTTGTCCTCGACGTATCGATTAATAACTCCTGCGGCTCGATGATGTGCAATCGGCATGCCAATTGCACTGTTGTCTCGAACGAAGTCGGATCTAGTGGTCGTGCTGCAGCAAGCGACAGTCGTCGACCAGATGTATGACCACGCCGACAGGAGGAGAACACGTTGTGAATGAAGTTCTGCCATGATATGAATTTCGAGTTTTCGACAACGATCTCGGGAAAGCGGAAGAGCGAATTCGCGCGCTGGCTGCTTGCTCAGACATCCGTGAGAGTAATGAGGTATACGTGCTACGTCGTGGTGGGGTCGATCGAAATGTGAAGGTTCGTGACGACCGCCTCGACGTCAAAAAGCTGATCGGCCACCACGATGACCTGCAGCAATGGAAACCAGCTGGGGAGCTGCACTTCCCCATTCGTTCGGAGCTAATCTGCTCAGAGGTTTGGCCAGGTTTAGTTATCGACGTGGCGAACACGTCTCTTTCTAGAGATTCGTTCCTCGCGGTTATTGAAGCACATGACGAATTGTGGATCGCGAACGTGTCGAAGCGCCGATACCGATTCGATATCGAAGGGTGTTTAACGGAAATCGATGACGTTGACATCGAAGACAAGACCGTGAAGTCGATCTGTATTGAATCGGAAGATCCGCACGCAGTTCTGCGCATTCGTCAGAAAGTCGGTATCGATGACCGGGAAAACGTGTGTTATCCCTTGGCCATTAGCCGTCTGGCAAGAATGCAAGCAACGACGAATGGGATTCCCGATGCGTAAGGACTTGCTTCAGCGTCCGCCTAGATAAGTCGCCACTCTCACAATGATCGGGGCGTGGCCCGCGATCTCTTCGTCACGACAGTTTGTCGTGCTTCATGGACACCATGTCGCAGTCCCCGATGAACTTCGGGACAAGTCTGATGATTAAACCGCTCGACCAGCGTCGGCACGCTGGTTGCATCTGGCTGCATCGAATCTCTATTGTTCGAAGTTCCAGTACATCAAACCGGCAGTCAGCGAGCCGATCTCATGATCCTCGAGCGCTCACGGCACGTGGGTCCCGTGGTGGAAATACCAGTGACCCGGACAATCGCCAAACGGTTCACATGGTACACCGGATTGGCCATCCTCACGAGCGCGTTAGGTCTCGTCGCGATATTCGCCTCAGTCCTCGCCACGCTGACGACGGTCATCGTGCTTGGAGTGCTTCTGACCCTGGGAGGCCTTGCCTACATTTTCGACACGTTGAGATCGTTAGATCGGGCTGGGTTTTGGTTGAATCTAGCGGCGGGTGGACTGTTTACAGTCGTGGGTGGTCTGATGATTTTCGATCCCGTCGATGGCGCTGTCGGTTTGACACTGCTGCTTGCCGCTTTCTTCATCGTTGAAGGAGTCCTGCGTTTCGTCTTGGCCGGTCAACATAGCGGCGGTTTCAAACACTGGTTGATCGGCACGGGCTTCATCGATCTGCTGATCGGCGCCCTGATCGTCTTGAACTGGCCGTCCGCCAGCCTCGCCGTGATCGGAATTTTCGTCGGGCTCGAGATGATTCTTACGGGCGTGTCAATGTTGGTTGCTCGCCATGCGCAGGCCGCTAATCCATCGGTAGCTGAAAGGAACGAAATCTAGTGCGGTACCAACTACTCTCGTGCATTGCACTCTTGGCGTGCCTGGCGTACGGTTGCGGACAATCGTCGACAACTGTCGACGTGCTGACGCATGTTGACGAGGCGGCCGACGAAGGCGCCGCTTTGACCCGTCCTGATCCGTTGACCCTACAGGATGTGACCGCGGAGATTGAAGCTGTGATGGAGACCGCGCAGCAATATGCGGAGCAGCAACGAGAGCAGTATCGCCGGCAAGTTCAGGATCGCGTCGCCAAGATTCAGAAGCAAATTGACGAGCTGCGTGACTTGGTAGAGAACAGACCACCAGCAATTGACACTGAAATTCAAGCTCTCTTTCAGAGGATGGAAGCGCAGCTGGGAGACGCGCGCAACCGAATGGTCGTCGATCGTGCCGACACCGAGGAGGCATGGAAGAATCTTCGGGCTGCGGTCGATACTGCCGTGACGCAGTTAGAAGAATCGGCGACCAGCGCCCGCGAGCACATAACGGGCTCCACGCTGGACAACGGCTCGCCGACCGTCGCCCCGGACGTGTCGGCCACGGACACGTCAGTGGCAGACGATGGCACCACGACGCAAGAAGTCAACGTCCCGGATGCAGCTTCAAAGGAGAGAAAAAACGGCCAACGCACGAGCCCGGAAACCAAGACGTCAAACGAAGGTAACTCCGACGACGAGAAGAAGTGAAGGCACCGCAAGATTCTATGACGACGGTAAATGTGAATGTGCATCGCTCGCCATCGACGACGATATCGAGACGAGAATGATTAGCAATGGCTCATTGAACGTCACAAGAATTCAAGCGAGCTGGAACCGCTCAAGAACCGACTTCGCCTTACCCATACTCCAAGTATCCAGCACTCTTGGGAACACTCCTGCGAGCTGAATTACGACCAGTATTTGTCTCGGCCGTAATAGTCGTAAAGATGCTCTTCGTATTCCCGATTGATTGGCGTCGAGGGATCAAACTCGGGACTGTTCTTGATGGCTTCTCGATCGACGTTGACGTGGACTGCTTGCTCGACCCAGTAAATTGAATCGATCCAGGCGGGTGAGACGATTACCTTCTTGCCGGGCAACCAGTTACGCGTGTCGACGATGAAGTAGCGGATTGCCCAGTGTTCATCGTCCACGATGAGATCCTCGACATGTCCTATGCCGCCATCTTTGGCGGTAATGCTGTAACTGATCACTTCTTTCGCGCTGCGCAGCACGGCATTCTGCTTTTCCGGATCGGGATGCTCGGATTCCGCATCGAGATAGACATCGGAGCCAACCGTGACCGGCCCTGCGGCTGGATTGCCCATCAAGGGCGAGTGCCAATTGAAGTAGCGTTCCAACTCTTTCTCCATTTCCAGAGAAACAGGCTGATCGGAGTAAATCGGCGGGCTGTCTTCGATTGCCTGTTGCGTGTGGGGTACGATCACGAAGTGATGGTTCCAATCCCTATCTGCCACATCCTTCGGTGACAACAGCACTTGGCGGCCAGGTAGCCAGGTACCGGAATCCACGACGAGATAACGAATCTTCCACGATGGATCGTGGAAACTCAGATCCTTGAGCGTGCCGACCTGACCGTCGACTCCGATCACCTTACTGCCAAAAGTTGCGGAAGCCGCGATGAGCATGATCCTCTCCTCATTGTCGGTGTCGGTGTCGGTGTCGGTGCGCTTTTTTTACCCAGGCATAGGGATTGCAAGCAGTGTGCCAATGCGCTGTGGGGACGTAGACGCTCAGTTACACCCAAAGTGGGCAGAGAGCTGGGTGGT
>QQVP01000087.1 GCA_003389215.1 Planctomycetota bacterium
ATAGGTGTAGCGTCGTTGGCGCCGGCGAGGCAAGTTTGGCCACCAGACCGAAGCAGACGAATTGGTAGATTCGTCGATGCACCCTCGACGTAGCCAAGCACAGCCGCAGCTAGCCAAGACGCTAGAGATAGACTAAACGCGCTCTAGTCGACCGGCGGGAGCATCGCTGCGGCGGCACTACTCCGACGCGTCGGGCGTGGGGCGTTCCTCGCTCGGCACGTCCGCGGCGTTGTCGGATGCCGGCGCCGCTTCCCGGTCGACGAACTTCAAGGCGGCCGAGTTGATGCAATAGCGCAGTCCGGTCGGCTGCGGACCGTCGGGAAAGACGTGGCCCAGGTGCGCGTCGCAGGCGCTGCAAAGCACCTCCGTGCGTGTCATCCAGAACGAGCGGTCGGACTTCTCGGCCACGTTCTCGCCGGCAACCACGTCGTAGAAGCTGGGCCAACCGGTGCCCGACTCGTACTTCGTCTGCGAATCGAACAGCGACTGTCCGCAACAGACGCAGGCATAGACGCCATCGCCCTTGTGATAGGCGTACTCGCCCGTGCCGGCCCGCTCCGTGCCTTTCTGCCGGGTCACGTAGTATTGCTCGGGCGTGAGTTGCTCGCGCCACTCTTGGTCGGACTTCATAATGCGTCTCCGTTTCGGAGCGGACGTGAGGTCGGCGGCCGCGGTTTCCACAGTCAGGGCAAGCCGCTCGTCGACGTCGGTCGCGCGGGACTCGCCGGGCTCGGCCACTTCGTCGGCTTCGTTCAAATTATAGACCCCGACCGTCGCCGCCAGTAGCAGCAAGGCGAACAGAGTGAGTCGTCCCGAAGTGACCAGCTGCATGACCGTAATCCTCGGCAGGTCGTGATGATTCCTAGGCGGCGACTCGCCCGCTCGGCACATCGCCAGCACACCTTCGCACGTCGCCCGCGGAACGCTGAGCAATTATAGACGGCCAGGCCAACGGTGACGACGCGAACTTGCCGGGCGTCGTTAGCGGAACCGGATTTCGAGGTGCCTCGGTTCTGTGAGTTACCGCACTGGGCCGTTACCGCACCGGGCCGTTACCGCACTGGAGAGCTATCGCACCGAGAGCTAAGGCACCGGGTGGGCCGCGGTTCGTGAGTCGGCGGCTTCGCCCCGTACCGCTCAGGCCCGCCAGGCGGCCCGATAGCGGAGCCCCAGGTTCAGAATCCGCTGCAGCAAGTCGGGATAGGCGATGCCGACCGCCTCGGCCGATTCGGCAAAATCTTCGCCGAACTCGAGATTCGGGTTCGCGTTCGCCTCGATCAGATAGATCCGCTCGTCGTCCGTGAGCCGCAGGTCCATGCGGGCGTAGCCGCTCAGCGAGAGATCGCGATAGGCCCGCTTGCAGATCTTCACGATGCGCGCCTGCACGGCCTCGGAAAGACCCTGGGCGGCGCGGGTGATGATGCCATGCTTCTCTTGGTACTTCGGATCCCACTTGACTTTGGCGGTGGCAATGCGGGCGACGTCGTCAGGCATCTTCGTGAATTCCATTTCCCAGATGGGAAAGGTCTGCAGCCGCTGATTGCCCAACACCCCGACGTAGAGCTCGCGGCCTTCGATAAATTCTTCAACCAGCGCGTCCGACTGGACCTTTTCATGAACGAAGGCGATCCGCTCAGAGAGTTTGTCGTCGCTATGCACGATCGAGGCCTGAGAGATGCCCAACGACGCGTCTTCGATCGTCGACTTGATTAGCAGCGGATATTCCAATCGCCGCGGCGTGCCGCGGAACTTGCGACCGAGCGGAATTGTGCCGAAGCGGGGCGTGGGAATGCGGTGGTAGCTGAGGATCTTCTTCATCAGCGGCTTGTCGTGGGTGAGCATCAAGCCGCGCGGATTGCAGCCGGTGTAGGGCTGTTTGAGCAATTCGAGGTAACCGACCACGTGCTGATCGTAGACGCCGACGCCGTGGAATTCCTCGAGCAGGTTGAAGACGACGTGCGGCTTCCAGCCGAGCACCGCGCGGCGAATCGGCCCCAGTTCGTCGGTCACCCCCAGCGGCCGCACCTCGTGGCCCAGCTGTTGGAGCCCGTCGACGACGTCGAATTCGACCTTCCACTCGGCGATTTCCTTGTCGCTGTGGCCCTCAAGCGACTCGGGCGGCACCAGATCCTCATGCATCAGGGCGAGCACGCGGAGCTTCTTCATAGGGCCACCCGATGGCGTCCTCGTTGCAGGAGTTTCATCGTTTGGACGACAAGCATCGCCAGGCTGTCGCGTCGGGTGTCCGCCTCGTTGTGGCGGAGCCGCAACTTCAGCTCGCGCGCGCGATCGATCATCTCGCGGAGGACCTGGTCGACCGTGTAAGGATAGGCGCCCGTCCATTCCGCGGCCACGCGACGCAGCTCGGGCCGCACCCGCCGTAGGAAGGACGCGGCGGTGGCCGGTCGCGAACCGTTGCGCAGATGCGACGGCGGCAGCTCGGCAAACAACTTCCGCAGCTCCCGGTCGTAGTAACTCTTGCCGCCGATGCCGTAGTGTTCGCGCTTCGTCTCGTAGTGTTCCCGCAAGGTCTTGCGAATCGACCGCAGGGGATCGATGTGGCGCCGCGAGCGTACCTGCGGCGGTTGTGTGCGGATGTCGTCGACCAGCTGATCGACGTATTGCAGTTTCTTGAAGGCGGGCCAGCCGGCATATTGTTTCCGCCAGGCGCTCCGCGGCTTGAGCCACACGGCGAACGTCTCGGCAAAGTCCTCGGCCGGATGGCTCTGGGCGTACCACTGATCGAGATGAACGACGAAGTTGCGGCTGTACGGCTTCGGCTGATAGAACTCGGGATAGGGAGCCGAGTTCTTGCCAAACACGGTCTGCCACTTGCGGCGGCGATGCAATCGATAGGCCGTGTCGAGCGCGTGACCTGCCTCGTGACGCAGAATGCGCAGACACCACGACTCGGTGCCGCCTTCGACCTCCATCAACTGGTTCTTCTCCAGACGCATCAGCCGCGGATGGGCCAGATAGAAGGGAATCGCGATGCCGGGCACATCGTCGGGCGAAAACCAGTCCTCGGAAAGCCAGCAGTGCGGCCGAAAGCGGAGGCCCTGTTGTTCCAGCTCGCGATAGAGGCGTTCGACGCGCTGTTCCAGGCGAGTGCCCCGATACTCGACGCCCAAGTCGCACATCCGCAGATCGAGCAGCTTCTCGTCCGACCACGACGCCCAAACGGGCTGACGCGTCCGCGCACGCGGCCCGGACGTCGAACGACGCCGGGGCTTCGATCTACCCCGAGGCTTCGATTGACGCTGCGACTTCGACTTTCGCTGGCGATCCGACACGAGCGACTACGCAGTAGAGAAAGTGGGCGGGGCAAAGCCTCCCATTCTAACGACGGCTCGAAAAAACGCCAGACAAACGACCCGGGAAACGGGCCGGTCGGCGCGCGCACGGCGAGCAGACGTGTGACGCGGGAGAAGTCGAAGGGCGCGGCGAGTCGCCGGCGGCCCATTTCGCGGACGCCGCTTCCGCCTACAGCGGACGTCGCGGCACGCGACGGGGATAGGGCGGATCTTCACGAGCGGGCAGCGTCTCGCCGAACTCGTCGGCCCAGTTCTGACGCTCGCGATCGCTGGCGTAGTAGCGCAGCCACAGCTCGGTGTCGCCGGTCGCGTCGGAACAGTCCCAGTGCAGATAGGCACCGGCTGCGTCGATGAGCTTCTCCTGGCTCGGCAGAATGTCGCGATAGATCAGGCAGTAGAGCTCCCGATCGGAGAGATGGTCGGCGAACGCCAGCACGATCCGCTTCTCGAAGAGCTTGTGAATGACGTCCCAGAGCTGCTCGCTCAGGAACAACTCGCCCGCTTCGTCGAGCGGAATTTCGTCGGGAGCCGGCAACTCCAGCGGCGGATCGAACCACTCGGCAATCGGCAACACGGGGGCGCGCTCCCAAGCCAACATCGCCGCCAGGAATTCGTTCTCCTTGGGCGTGGAAAAGACGTGGACGTTGACGCGTCCGATCGCCTCGTCGAAATAGGGTTCGAGCTCGTCGCGCAGCTGAGCGTTGCGGAGCAGGTGATCGACTTCGTCGGTGGTTTGCGGTTCGTATTCGGACATGAATCGTGGTAGGTATGTCGAGGCTCCATGCTCGCCGAGCGCGCCGCAAGGCGAGCGGCAGACGATCGCGAGAGCCACCAGGCAGTTCCGCGATCGCCCCTTCCCGAACAGCGCTCAACGGCGTCCAGAAAGGGATCAATATTGACTCTAACCACGATCGAATTTCGTTCAATAGGCGCCGGCCGATTCGCGGCAGAACTCCTGACGCCGGCAAAGAAACCACTGCTACAACGGAAAAAGATTGCCAACACAATCGGCATAACCGGCAACCTCTCAAAGGATACCGCTAGGACTGCTAGCAAAACGTCCGCGCGGCGAGGCCGCAGTGGATCTAACAAGGCTCGACTTTGCGATCGAGCGCGCCGATCTTCTCCACGCGTCGGGCGTGCCGGCCGCCCTCGAACTCGGTGTTCAGCCAAATTTCGACCATGCGATCGATCAGCTTCACGCCGAGCATGTCGGCCGAGAGACAGAGCACGTTGACGTCGTTGTGACGACGGCTCATTTCCGCGGTCAAGTCGTCGTAGCAGGGGGCCGCCCGCACACCGGGAAACTTATTGGCGGCGATCGCCATACCGATGCCCGTGCCGCAGATGAGGATGCCGCGGTCGACCTCGCCCTTGCTCACCTTCTCGGCCACCACCGAGGCGATATCGGGATAGTCGACGCTTTCGACGTCGTCGGTGCCGTCGTTTTGCACGTCGTGGCCGAGCGACTGCACGTGTTCAATCACCTGTCGCTTAACCTCGATACCGCGATGGTCGCTACCGATGGCAATCTGCATAGTCCGACGGGGGGTTGCGAAGAAAAGAAACGAAAAGAAGTGCTTGCTGGCACGCCATTTTAGCGAGTCCCGCGACGCGTGTCACGCCTGTTATCAAGACCGTGGAAACCGTGCCCAATCGGTCTTCGGTGGGGCCCGGCAACGACGTGCGATCCTGGACTCAACCGCGACTCCATCGAGTAGGACAGACCACCGCGCGAAGCTACAGCGGCAGATGCTAAAGCGGCAGCTCGTCGATCCAATGCGACAACTCGGTTGCCATCTGCTGAGCGCAGGCGCGATAGAGTTCCACCGGGCCGCCGATCGGATCGGCGACGTCGCCGCCGTCACGACACAACAGGTGCGTCCGTCCGGCTGCCTCCGGCCATTTGGATACGATCGCCTCGTGATGACCCCGCGTCATCGTGAGGATCAAGTCGGCGTGCCGCACCAGCTGCTCGCGCACCGGCTGAGAGCGATGATCCGACAGGTCGAGACCCATCGACTTCATCACCTCCACGGCGTGCGGGCTCGGCGCCCCGCCCGGTCCCGAGGCAATGCCGGCCGACATCACGATCACCGAGCGGTCTTCCAACTCCTCGAGGCGGCAACCGAGCCGCTCGGCAATTTGCTGGCGGGCCAGCCGCTCGGCCATCGGGCTACGACAGGTATTACCCGTGCAGACGACCAGCAGCATCAGGCTGGAGAGCCGCTTGAGCGTCGCTTCGTTGACGACGCCTTCGCGGAGGATCTGAAACTCGCGGTCGTGCACGCGAACCACCGTCGAGGCCTGGGCAAATCGCGTTCGCCCGTCGTCGAGCACGAGGTCGACGCGTTCGCCCAGTTGTTCGACGACCTGTTCGGCGGTGAACGGATCGTCGCCGCCGGTCAGATTGGCGCTGGAAAGCGCGATCGGCCCGGCCATCATCCGCAGCACTTCCAAGATCAGATCGTGGGCCGGAACCCGCAACCCGACGGTGCCGGAGGGCACGATCGCCTGCTGCACCGCCTCGGGCAAGCGGGGGATGAGGCTATCGGGATGCGAATTGTCCGCCACCAACGTGACCGGCCCCGGCCAACAGCGACGGGCCAACCGGCGGCCGAGTGTCCCCAAATCGGGCACATAGTCGAGGGCGTCGTCGGCGCTCTTCACGGCCAACGCCAGCGGATGTCCCTCGCGACGCCCTTTGGCCTCCAGCAACCGGGACACTGCGTCGGCCGAGAGCGCGCTCGCGGCCAGCCCGTAGACCGTCTCGGTGGGAAAGGCAACCAGCCGCCCCTCGACCAATGTCTGCACCGCCCTGTGGACCACGTCGCGCGCATCTTCAGCGGCGCGAATATCGATCACAACAGGGTTCATACCACCGGTTCCTCGCACACCATCGATCGTAATTTGTTACTATAAGGGCCTTTACGAGATAGCGTCAAGCCGCGCACCGCGGTGGACGCCGACGGCGCGCTCCACCTTGGCAGACGCTCGATCGGGCGTCTCGCCTTGCTTTGTCGAAGAGATACGCGACGATAGAAGTCAGCAGAAGAGATGCGGGCATGAGAGAGCGATTTGCGAACTCGCGGAGTTGGGGCCTCCGACGTGGGCAGCCGAGGGCGAACCCCCTGGGCCGCGCGCCGTCGCGGCGTGGAGTCAGCCGTTCGCTATGCCTATGGGCCATCGTGTTCGTCGTCATCCTGGGTGCCTGGATCGGTCGCGTCGGGGCCCGCAATACGCCGCCCAGCGAAGGCCGCCTCGAGCAGACCTGGGGCGATCGCGGGCTCGAAGACGGACGCTTGCAGAAGCCACGGGCCGCGGCCGTCGACTCGCACGATCGCATTCATCTGGTCGACATGTCGGCCCGCCTGCAGGTCTTCGATCGCAACGGCAAACTGCTCCGCCCGCCGGTTCGCACGCCGGAGTTTCGCTACGGCAAACCGACGGGATTGTCGATCGGCCCGGACGATCATCTGCTGGTGGCCGACACGCACTATGCCCGCGTGCTGGTCTACTCGCCCGAGGGCGAGCTGCTGCCGGAACGGACGATCGGCGGCACGCGCGGCCAAGGGCCGGGCGAATTTGGCCTGGTGACCGACGCGGTGGTCGATTCGGCGGGTAACGTCTACGTGGCCGAACGCGGCGATCTCGATCGCATTCAGAAATTCTCGCCGCAGGGCGAATTTCTGAGGCAGTGGGGCAGCCACGGCGATGGGCCGGGCCAGTTTCGCCGACCACAGAATCTGGCCATCGACGAACAGGATCGCATCTGGGTCGTCGATGCCTGCAACCATCGCATTCAAGTGTTCGACGGCGAGGGTGAGTTGCTGCAAATGTGGGGCTCGTACGGCACCGATTTGGGCCGGCTCTCGTACCCTTACGATCTCGTCGTGACCGACGAGGCGGTGTACGTCTGCGAGTTCGGCAATCATCGCGTGCAGAAGTTCACCCACGACGGTGTGTCGCTCGGCGTCTGGGGCGAAGCGGGCCACGGCAACGATCAACTCCACAATCCTTGGGCCCTGGTGCGCGACAGCCGCCAGCGGCTTTACGTCATCGATACGAATCATCACCGCGTTCATCGGGTGCACTTCTGACGAACGACCTTGCGCATGTTCGGCTACAACCTCACCTTCGAGAGTCCGCTCTGGCTGTTGCTGCTGGCCGTCGTGCCGGTGCTCTGGTGGGCAAGCCTGCGCAGCCTGGCCGGCTTGGGTCGCGTGCGGCGCGTCATGGCGCTGCTGCTGCGGAGCATCGTGTTGCTGGTGCTGATCGCCGCGCTCGCGGATGCGCAGCTGGTGCGCACCACCGATCGGCTGACCGTGATCTATCTGGTCGACCAGTCGGACAGCATTCCGGTGGCCACCCGCGAGCAAATGATCGAGTACGTCAAGCGTTCCTGGGAGCGACATCGCGACGTGCAACGTGGCGATCGCGGGGCGGTCGTCGTGTTCGGTCGCGATGCCGACGTCGAGATCGGCCCGATCGCGGACGATCCGCCGCTGTACGGTTCGATTGAGACCTTCGTCAGCGGCGAGTTTACGAACCTCGAAGCCGCCATGAAGATGGCGATCGCCCTCTATCCCGAGGACACGGCCAAGCGGGTCGTGATTTTGACCGACGGCAACGAAAACATGGGCAACGCCCGGCGACAGGCCGCCCGGCTGGCCGCGGCGGGGGTCAGCATCGATGTCGTGCCGGTGTTCACCGAACAGCAGGTCGACGTGGCCGTCGAGAAGGTCACGATTCCGGCCGACGTCCGCCGCGGTCAGCCTTTCGAGTTGCGGGTGGTGCTCAACAACAACGCCCCGCCCGGCAGCGGGCCGGTGACCGGCACCCTGCAAATCACGCGACAGGGCAGCGGCGACGCCGAGGTCATCGCCGAGTCGCGGGTCGAGCTGCCGCCGGGCAAGACGGCCATCACGCCCGATGTGCCGGAGCGGATCGACGACCCCGACTTCTACACCTACGAGGCGATCTTTCGCGCCGATCAAGACGGTATCGACCTGCAAAGTCGCAACAACCGCGCGAAGACCTTTACGCACGTGAAGGGCCGCGGTCAGGTGTTGCTGATCGAAGATGCCGATCATCCCGGCGAGTTCGGGCCGCTGGTCGACGCGCTGAAGCAGGAGAACATCCTGGTCAACGTCAAATCGACGCGGGAGCTATTTACCAGCCTGGCCGAGCTGCAACGCTACGACTCGGTCGTGTTGGCCAACGTGCCACGGGTGAGCGAGAACGCGACGGAGAGCTTTACCGACGAGCAAATCGACATGCTGGTCCGCAACACGCAACAAATGGGCGCAGGCCTGGTGATGATCGGCGGTCCCAGTGCCTTTGGCTTGGGCGGCTGGGCGAACACCGAGTTGGAAAAGGCGATGCCGGTCGACTTTCGCATTGCCAATACCAAGATCGCTTTGGTCGGCGCGTTGTGTCTGATCATGCACGCCGGCGAAATGGCCAACGGAAACTATTGGCAGGAGCGAATCGCGAAGCTCTCGATCGAGACGCTCGGCCGCGAAGACTACTGTGGCCTGATTCACTACGACGGCGGCCAGAAGAACCGCGGCAATGACTGGCTCTGGAGCCGCAACGGCCGTGGCATGCTGAAGGTCGGTGGTCGTCGACAGATGATGTTGGGACGCATCGGGCGAATGACTCCGGGCGACATGCCCGAGTTCGATCCCGGACTGCAAATGGCGGCCAAGGAATTCGCCAAGCTGACCGAACCGGCCCACAAGCACATGATCATCATCAGCGACGGCGATCCAACCCAGGCCTCCGGCGCGATTTTGCGGAAGCTGGCCAATGCCAAGGTCAAGATTACCACCGTGGGCGTCGGCACCCACGGCCCGGCCGATAGTCGCGAGCTCACGCGGATCGCCAGGGCGACCGGCGGCAAGTACTACAACGTGAAGAACGCCAAAGCCCTGCCGCGGATCTACCAGCGCGAGGTCCGCCGCCTGGCCAAGTCGCTGGAATTCCTGGAACCCAAGGGACTGCAGCCGCAGATCGTCAGCGATCACGAAATCGTGCGGGGCATCGAAGCGCCGCCGCCGATCACGGGCTTTGTCCTGACCCAGCGCAAGGAGAGCCCCCTGGTCGACGTCGCGATGGTTTCGCCGAAGCCGGCCGACGAGTCGAACACGACCCTGCTGGCGAGCTGGACGTACGGCCTGGGCCGCACGGTGGCTTTGACGACCGACGCCGGGGCGCGCTGGGCCAATTCGTGGACCGGCTGGGATGACTACCAAAAACAGTTCAGCCAGATCGTTCGCTGGTCGATGCGGCCGATCGACGAATCGGAGTCGATGCTGGTGTCGACCGATGTGGAGGACGGCAAGGTCAAAGTCGTAATCACGGCCTGGGACGAGGACGAGCAGTTTGCCAACTCGCTCGATCTCGGGGGTAGCGTCGTCGATCCGGAACTGAAGGAGCGCGGCCTGAAGATCGAACAGACCGCCCCCGGCCGCTACGAGGGCGAGTTCGACGCGGACGACGCCGGCGGCTACTTCATCACGATCAACCCGGGCGACGGGCGGGGCGTCATTCGCAAGGGCGTGAGCGTGCCCTATTCGTCGGAGTATCGCGAGCGGGAATCGAATCTGTCACTGCTAAAGGAACTGGCCGAGCGGGTTCCCGAGGGGGGCGCGCCGGGTCGTTACATCGAGGACACGACCGGCGGCGGCATGGAATCGCTGTTGGAAGTCGACGTCTTTCGCCACGACCTGCCCAAAGCCCGCAGCAACCAGGGAATCTGGCACCTGTTGCTGTTCGTCGGCAGTTGCGTCTTCTTCGGCGACGTCTTCATCCGCCGCGTGCATGTCGGTTTCGGCTGGCTCACCCCGCTGATGGTCCGGGCGCGGGACTTCGTGCTGCGGCGCGAGCCGACACCCCAGGCCAGCGAAACGATGGCCCGCCTGCGCTCGCGCAAGGCCGAGGTCACCGACCACATCGAGCAGCGCAAGTCGACGACGCGCTTCGAGCCGGCGGCGGACGAGCCGGTCGATCTCGATACCCTTTCGGCCACCGAGACGAGTACACCGCGAGCGGAGCCGCAGAGTCCCGAGAAGCGGTCCCTCACGCCCGAAGAGCAGAGCGAAGAAGAAGATTACACAAGTCGTTTGTTGAAGGCCAAGAAAGACGTTTGGAAAGGGAAGACTCCGCCCGGCCAGAATTGAACCGGCCGCGGCCTGCTGTCCGGCCCCAGATTTCTCCACACCGGCAACCCGCCTGAGGAACCAACTTCATGAGTATCGGCCAATCGATTCAAGAGCGAGCCGAAGAGTTCGCGGCCCGTTACCACGCGGTCAAAGACCAGCTGGCCCGCGTCATTGTCGGTCACGACGAGATTCTGCACGGCGTGTTGACGTGTCTGTTCGTCGGCGGCCACTGCCTGCTCGAGGGCGTGCCCGGCTTGGGCAAGACGCTGCTGGTGCGGACCTTGGCGGAGACACTGCACTTGGACTTCTCCCGCATCCAGTTCACGCCCGACCTGATGCCGGCCGACATCCTCGGCACAAACATGGTGATGGAGACGCCCGACGGACGCCGCGTCTTCGAGTTTCAAAAGGGGCCCATCTTCACGCAGATCTGCCTGGCCGACGAAATCAACCGGGCCACGCCGAAGACACAAAGCGCGCTGCTCGAGGCGATGCAGGAGCGGAGCGTGAGCGTGGCGGGACAGGTCTTCAAGCTGCAGGCGCCGTTCTTCGTGATGGCGACGCAGAATCCGCTGGAACAAGAAGGCACCTATCCGCTGCCCGAGGCCCAACTCGATCGCTTCTTCTTCAAGCTACAGGTCGGCTACTCGACGCGCGAGCAGTTGGGGGTGATCGTCGATCGCACGACGCGGGGCGAGGTGATCGAGGTCGACTCCGTCATGGACGGCGAAGAGATTGTCCGCTGGCAACAGTTGATTCGTGAAGTGATTCTAGCGTCGCACGTTCAGGACTACGCGGTGCGGCTCACGTTGGCGACGCATCCCGAAGGCGAGTTCGCCCCCGAGATTACGAATCAGTATCTTCGTTGGGGATCGAGTCCCCGCGGGGCGCAGACCCTGGCCCTGGCCGCCAAGGTCAGGGCCCTGCTCGAGGGCCGCTACAACGTAAGCTTCGAAGACATCCGCCGCGTCTACTTGCCGGCGATGCGGCACCGCGTGATTCTGAATTTCGAGGCCCAGGCCGAAAGCGTCTCGACCGACCGCGTGCTCGAGGAAATCGTCGACAAGGTTCCCGAAAAGGCCGACGCGGGCGCCATGGCCGTGGAGGCGGTTTGAGGCCCGTGCTCGGTGGCCGCACCGCGTGAGGCTTGCCGCCCACGCCGCGTGCTGCCCGCGATCCTCGCTCTTCCGTCCTTCAACTTCGTGTCCTTCAACCGGATTTGCTCCGCAATCGAACATGTCCTCGGCTTCCTCCTCCACCGCCGCCTCCACAAAGTCGCGCGTCGAAACGCCGCTGTTGAACCCGGCGCTGCTCGCGCGGCTGGAGCGAATGGAGTTGGTCAGTCGCAAGATCTATCGCGGCCAGATGAAGGGCGAGCGGCGCAGCCCCCGCAAAGGGCAAAGCGTCGAGTTCGCCGACTTTCGCTCGTACGTCCCCGGCGACGACATTCGCTTTATCGACTGGAACACCTACGCGCGGCTCGACAAGCTGTTCATCAAGCTGTTTCTCGAAGAAGAGGACCTGCACTTCTACGCGCTGATCGACGCCAGCTTGTCGATGGACTTTGGCGATCCTTCCAAACTGACCTACGCCAAACAGTTGGCGGCCGCGCTCGGCTTTATCGGCCTGATCCGTTCCGACCGTGTGCGGATCGAGACCCTGGGACAAGCGCCCCAAGCCCCGGGCCCGGTGCTCCGCGGGCGCTCGAGCGTGTGGCGCATGCAGCAGTACCTCGAGGGGATCGAGCCAGGCGAGAACGTCTCGCTGCACGAGGGCGTGCGCAACTTCTGCCTCCGCAACAGCGGCAAGGGCATCGTCGTGCTGATTTCCGATCTGATGGACAAGGAAGGGTACGAGGCGGCCCTGCGCTATCTGGTGGCTCAGCAGATGGACGCCTACGTGCTGCACGTGCTCTCCGAGGAAGAACTCAACCCCGAGATCACGGGCGACCTGCGGCTGGTCGACTGTGAAGACGACGACGTGGCCGAGGTGACTGTGAGTGCGCCGCTGTTGAAGCGCTATCAGCAGACGCTGGCGGCCTTCATTGGCGGGGCAAAGGACTTTTGCTCGCGGCGCGGCATGTCGTATGCCCTGGTGCGAAACCAGATGCCGGTCGACGAGCTGATCTTGAGCCTGCTTCGCCGGCAAGGATTGGTGCGCTGATGTGGCCTCAGATGACCAGTCTGCTTTCGCCGTGGCAATGGGTCATTCTGGCGCTGGTGCCGCCGGCGGTGGTGGCCCTCTACTTTCTCAAGCTCAAGCGGACGCCCCTGGAGGTGCCCAGTACCTACCTTTGGAAGAAGTCGATCGAGGATCTGCACGTCAACAGTCTCTGGCAGCGGCTACGGCGCAGCATTCTGTTGCTGTTGCAACTGCTGTTGCTCCTGCTGTTGCTGTTGGCCCTGTTGAACTTCAGTTGGCAATCGTCCGCCTTTGCCGAGCGGCGGGTGATCTACCTGATCGACAACTCGGCCAGCATGCAGACCA
The DNA here is from genome assembly GCA_003389215.1 of Planctomycetota bacterium. Lineage (GTDB taxonomy): Bacteria > Planctomycetota > Planctomycetia > Pirellulales > UBA7805 > MB-PLM-2. The sequence continues at coordinate 12,968 of QQVP01000087.1, forward strand.
AGGACATCGCCGAGGGTGCCCGATCGCGCCTCGACGAGGCCAAGCGATTGGTCGCCGCGCGGATTGACGAGATGCGCTCGGGCGACGTGGCCATGATCATCAGTTTCAACGAACGGGCCCAGGTCGTGCAACAATACACCGGCAACCGTCCCGAGCTGCGGCGGCAACTGGCCAACATTCGGCCCACCAACCGGCCGACGTCGATCGACGACGCCCTGCGGCTGGCCTCGGCCCTGGCCAACCCGGGACGGACTTCGAACACCGACGAAGGCGACGTCGTGGCGGCCGACGCGGTGCCGGCCGACCTGGTCGTGCTCAGCGACTTTCGCTTTCCGCCGGTGGCCGACTTCGCTCTGGGAAATCTCGAACCGAAGCTGGAGATGCTGGGGGCGGCCGACACGAGCAACCTGGCCATCGTCAATTTCTCGACCGCCCGGCACGAGAGTCGGCCCGAGTTGGTCCACATCTTCGCGCGGCTGCAAAACTACGCTGAGGAAGAGCAATCGGTGCGGGCCGAGCTGCTGCTCGACGACTTCCTGATCGACGCCAAGGAGGTCGCGATCGGCGCCGGCGGCTTCGTCACGCTCGACTTCACTCGCGAAGACGTCGAGACCGGCGTGCTCGAGCTGCGCGTTGCGGCCGCCGACGCGCTAACCGTCGACAATCGTGCCTGGACCGTCATCAATCGGCCGCAGCGGCGACGCATTCTGTTTGTCTCGCCGGGCAACACCGGTTTGCGCCGGGCGCTCGAAAGCGACGCGGCCCGCGAGCTGGCCCAGGTGGAACAGGCGGAGCCGCCCTATTTGAATTCGCCCGAGTACAAGGCCGAGGCCGCCAGCGGTCGCTACGACCTGATCATCTACGACGAGTGCGCGCCCGAGAAATTGCCGTTTGCGAACACGTTGTTCATCAACGCCCTGCCGCCCGACGGGCGTTGGACGAAGCAGGAAGAGCTCGACACCGGCATCCAGATCATCGACACCGAACGAACCCACCCGCTGATGAAGCTACTCGACCTGGGCGACGTGATGATCTACCAGGGCTTTGTCGTGAAGCGGCCCTCGGGCGGAGTGAACTTGATCGACTCGTCGCGGGGACCGATCTTCGCCGTGGCCCCCCGCGACGGCTACGAAGACGCGGTGATCGGCTTTTCGCTGATGCCGGTCGAAGAGAACGGCGAACTCTATCCCAACACCAACTGGCCGCGGACCCGCAGCTTTCCCGTCTTCATCCGCGAGGTGCTTACCTACCTGGCCGGCGTCGAAACCGACACGAACTTTGCCAACGTGCGACCGGGCGGCACGTTTGCCCTGCGGAACGAAGCAGCGGGCGACGAGCTGACGGTGGTCGATCCGGCGAAGAAGAAGCAGCGCGTGCGACGAAATCGCCAGAACACGTACGAGTTTGCCGACACCCAGCAGGTCGGTGTCTACGAAGTCTGGGACGACGATCGCCTGCTCGCGCGCTTCGCCGTAAACCTGTTCAGTCAGCCGGAGAGCGATAATCGCACCCGACCCGAGGAAAGTGTGCGGCTCGGTCACGAAGAGTTGGCCGCCCAGTCGGCTCTGCAACCTTCGCGTCGCGAGATTTGGAAGTGGCTCGTCGTACTAGGACTGGTTGTCCTGTTGGCAGAGTGGTATATCTACAACCGTCGCGTCTACCTGTAGTCTCCCTTCGCCCGACGCCACGAGATATCATGAGCTCCGATACGCGGCAGTCTTCCGGACGGCGAGCAACCCGCGGTAACTCTCCGGGCTCGGCCTCAAAGCCAAAGCACCTTGCCGAGCCATCCGCGCGGAAACCGCGACCGAAGAAGGTCGTTAATGAGCTGCTCGAGAACGACCTGATTCGCCGCGTCAGCTACGATCAATACCGCGGCAAGGTGCAGGAGGTCTACGCGGGGCCCAAGGGGGCCATCCTCTCCAAGTGCAGCCAGCTCTCGGGACACGTCGCCCTGGGCGAACGCATGTTTCGCCGCCGCCAGTTCGACTTGCGCGGTTGCCGCGAGATCCTCGACGTGGGCAGCGGCGCGGGGCAGATTCTCGGACACTTGCTCAAATACGCCGACGCGGAAGCCCACATCACGGGCATCGACATCTCGACGCCGATGTTGCAGCGGGCCCGTCGCCGCTTGAAGTCGAATCGCCCCGACCTGGTGGCAGCCGACCTGGCGAACCTGCCCTTTGCCGACGCGTCGTTCGACTGCGTGACCTGCGGCTATGTGCTCGAGCACATGCCCGAGGCGAGCACGGGACTCTCGGAACTCGCGCGGGTCATGCGGCCGGGCGGACGAATGTTGCTGTTCACGACCGAGGACAGCTTCGGCGGAGCCTGGACGAGTCGCATCTGGTGCTGCCGCACCTACAATCGCCGCGAACTGCTGGAGACCTGCCGCGCACAGAACTTGCATGTCTTGCAGGAGCTCTGGTTCACGCCGATTCACAAACTGCTGCGGGCCGGCGGCATCTGCGTCGAGCTGGAAAAGCGTACGGCGACCGTCGACGCGCCGCTCGACGCGCCCGACTAACCGCCAGAGAGCGCCGCTGCGGGGCGACGCGCTTCCGCGGCGGCGGCCACCGCAACGGCCGAGCGCAGCGTTATCAGGCCCAGCTCGGGCGGACATCCCACACGCAGCAAGGCGGTGCCCGAGAGTCCGCGTCCGACGTGCATCACGGTCGAGCCGCGTTGATAGGTGCTCGCGGCGTAACGCGTGCCCTCGCGACAGGGCGAGACGATCGGCCCGACCCACGGCAAGCGGAACTGACCGCCGTGCGTGTGTCCGGCCAACATCAGGTCGACGTCGTGCGACTGGGCCCAATAGAACTGATCGGGCGTGTGGGCCAGCAGGATCCGCGGCGGAGCGCCCTCGGCATCTTTCGCCGGGGCGGTGTCCAAATCGGCTGCCGGGGCGAACCACGGTAGCTCGTTGCCGGCGATGATCACCGTCTCTCCGCGAACGCTCGCCTCGCACCAGCGGTCGCCCACGTGGACGAGTCCCCCGTCCGCCATGCGACGATGCAGCTCGTCGAGATTCACGCGGGCGTCGTGATTGCCCAGCACGTAGTAGACCCCGCCCGGGGCCCGCAGACGACCAAACGTATCGTCGATCCAGTCGAGGCAGGGCTTCTTGTCGATGAGGTCGCCCGTGATCAGGATCAGATCAGGCTCGCAGGCGAGCGTGCGTTCGACGATCTCCTCGAAGTAGCTCTTGCCGATGGCCCCGGTGAAGTGGAAGTCGGTCAGGTGGGCGATCGAGAGGCCGTCGAGGGCGGTCGGCAGTCGCGGCAGCTTCAGTTGCATCTCGTGGACGTGCAGATCGAGAATCTGGTTGCCGGGCAGACGCGCCAGCCACGTCGCCCAGGCAGCCCCGTCGTAGCGGGGTCCGAGTTCGGCCAGCATGTCGTGGCGGGTCGTGTGGTTGCTCAGCACGGCCTCGTCGCGACGGTCGTTCCAGCGGCCAAGGCGGCGGACCAAGGTCCAGCCGGCCAGGGCCCAACAGACCACCACGTACGCGCTGCCGAGGTGAACACCCTGGCGGGCGAGCAGGGTCGCCAGGGGCCCGCCACCGCTCGCGTACCAGGTGGCATACGCCACGGGGATCAGCACCAGCGACAAGTAGCAGATTGCCGACGTGGTCCGCACCGACCAGCAAGGCATCTTCCGCGCGTGAAGATTGTTGAAGATGCCGATCCAAACCGCGGCATGGCCGACGAGGGCCAAGAGAACAAGCAGCGTTTCCCAGAGCGTCGAGTTCGGCATCGTATCCTGACCCGCGGGACGCACCAGGCGACCCATGGCGGCCCCGGCGACTCTACTGATCTTCTGACGGCGCCCTAGGGCTGCTTGACCGCGCCGCTGCTGGCGAGCACGCGCTCGACCGTTTCCAGAAGTTGATCGAGGCGGAACGGCTTGTAGAGCACTTCCTTGAGTCCGGCCTGGCGCGCCTTGACGATCGAATGCCCCGGATCATAGCCGAACCCGGTCATCAACACCAAGGGCGGCATTTCGTCCATTTCCTTCAGCTTCAAGAGCAGCTCGTAGCCGTTCATGTCGGGCAGGCGAATGTCGGCAATCACCACGTCGTAGGTGCCCATCGAGGAGATGGCCCGAATCATGGAGAGCGCCTCGACTCCGTCGTGCGCCGTCTCGACGATGCAGCCATAACGCTCCAACAAGGCGTGGGCGGCGCTGCGCACCGACTCGTCGTCGTCGACGACCAGAATCCGGCGCGAGAGCAGGAACGAATGCTGACGCGTTTGCAGACCCTCGGGCACGGCTTCGCTGGGCGTCATCGACTGGCCGACCTTTTGGATCACCTGCTTGATGTCGCGGGCGTTCCGCAAGATCCGCTCGAGTCGCTCGACCACTTTCGGTTCGTGGCCGATGTAGCGTTCCATGACGCTGACCGCTTCGTTGAGAATGTCGTCGATGGGCAACGCCACCGCGGTGTGAATCGCCTCGATGCTCTGTACGGTGGTACTCGCCTTCTCGGCACTGAGCAGTTCCAGCGTGTTCAGCGCCACGGCCACGTCGCGGCTGAAGATCTCGAGAAACTGCAGGTCGCTCTCCCGAAAGGCCCGCGGCTCGGTGCTTTCCACGTTGAACGTGCCGACCACCGCGTCGTGCAAGATCAGCGGCACCGTCAGCGAGCTCTTCGCTCCGCTGGCCCCGGTCAGGTAGAGCGGATCCTCGACCGTATCTTCACACAGGTAGCTCTTGCCCGTGGCGGCCACGAAACCGGTCACCCCGTAGCCCTGCGTCTTGGCGAACAGCTCGCGATTGGCCGCTTCGGGCTCCATGCCGACGGTCAACAGCGGATCGAGCCGCCCCGTGTCGACGTCGAGCATGCGAATCTCCACGACGTCGAAATTCAGCAGATCCTTGGTGAAGTGGAGGATGTTCGACTTGAGCAGCTCGACGCGCTCGTCGACCGACATATTCAACAGATCCTCGGGCGACATGTCCGAAAGCTCGATGCCGGCCCGATGAATCGCGGCCAGCTTCTGTTGCTGCAAATACTCGGTGGTCACGTCGCGAATGGCCACGATCAATTGGCGCGGCGAAGACGGACCTTTCGTCGCGCCGTCTCCCGGGAGGATCGGCGCGACGTGCAGTTGCAGATACTGATTCTCGCCCACCCGCAAAGTCGACGTGCTCTCCGCGCCGCTGGACAGAGCGGTGTGAAAGGGGCAGTAGTCGGGCCCTAGAATCTCCGGATCGGACAGCACGCTGTAAAAATTCTCGCCGACCAGGTTCTCCGCCCGACACCATTGGGCCATCTTCGCGTTGTGCAGCACGATGCGGTTGTCGGCATCGAGCACGACCACCCCGTCGGGCATGTTCTGCAGAATGCGCTGATTCTCGAGCAGCTGCCCGATCTTGGTCGCTTCGTCCAGATGCGCGGCCGCCAGAAAGACGCCCGCAAACGGCTGTTGCGAGAGCTGCGATAGCCCGCGGAGCAGGTCCTCCGCCTCGATGATCTCGAAGCGTTCGCGGAGTGCTTCGTTGAGGGGCGCTGCGCCATCTCCGCCCCCGGAAACCAGCAAGATTTTCTGTCGTTCCGCCAAACCTCTGGCGCTCCAACGCTCTCGATAACTACCTAAGCCGCAAAGAATTATAAGTCTGGCAAACCGGGCAAACAACACCTTCACCGCGGCGCAACGGCTCCTCGTCTACATCGGTCGTCGCGCGGCTCGCCCATCACCTCGTCGACCGCCTGAGCCATGATTCGGCGCGCCCGTCGCGCCACGCTCGCTAGGTCCGCTACAGGTGGCCCCTGAGCAGCCATGGTCCGCGCTGGGAGACCAGGCGGCGGCCGTGCAGACACGGCTCGAGGGGGCCGCCGTCGCGGTCCCGGCCCCGGGGTCGCCGCCGCGATCGGCTCGATGTTATCGCGCCACGATGGCCGGCAGGTGCGAAACGTCCAGCCGCAACCCACTCCGCTTGAGGAATTCGAGGGTAATCTGGCCGCCGAGATCCTCGTCGTCGGGCGAGAGAGCCAGTACCTCGGCGCCGCCCACCTGGTGCGGACCCAGCCGCAGATAGCCGAACCGCAGCACCCGCGTGCTCACTCGACGACCGTCGGGCAGGTTCAAGGTCAGGTAGCGAGCTTCCGCGGGAATTTCGATGTCGGCGGCCTGCAGCACGCTGGCCGGCAGCCAGAGGGGATAGGGTTGCTGCTCGTCGTCGGCAAAGATCGTCACCGTCGTGGCGTATTTCTCGGAGAGGATCAGGCCGCAACGCCAGCGGCCGTTCTCGCGATAGACCGGCCAGCGCTTGTCGCGGTCGGCCCCGATGCCGGCCAGCTTGTCGCGCCAGCGATCGAAGGCCTCGCCGCTGCCAAGTCGTTCTCCGGCGTCGAGCGTCTGCAGGGCCGCGCGAACGCGCTCGTCGGCGCTCAGGGCCTCGTAGCGGCGTTGCAGTTCGAGCGTCCGCCGGCCCGCGGTCGACTTGAGCACGAGCAGCCGCTGCCAGTGGCCGATCGAGCGGATCGTCGCCGCACGGACCTCGGGCAGTTCAACGTGCGCGGTCGGTGAGATCTGCTCGCGGGCCAGGGCCTCGAGTCGCGATTCGACTTGTCGCAATTGTCTTTCGAGTTCGTCCGAACTCCGCTCGGCCAGCGCTTCCTGAAGCTGCTGCCGGCGGGCGGTGAGTCGTTCCCTTTCATTTTGTATTCGCCGCTGGGGTTCGGCCCGCGCGGCCAGCTGTCGATCCGCCTCTTGGGCGTCGCGAAGCCAGTCGTCCGCGGCTCGAAACCGCGCCAGGAGCCTTTTTTCGGCGGGCAGCAGCCAGCGCCCCTCGACCTCTTGCAGCCCCGCCTCGCGGAGCACGCGACGTGCCTCGGCCGGGCCGTCTTCGGCGGCCGCCCCCTCCGACCACGCGACCAGCAAGGCACAGCCGGCAACCGCGACCACCGCCCTCAAGATCGTACTGGCCCGCAAACCCCATGATGCGGGGCCTTCTAACCGGCGCATCCGGCAGACCGCCGCAGGGGTCCGGCGGGGGCGGTCTATAGTCCCGCCGGGTGGAAGGTCGATAGTGACAACAGGCGGTCGTCGGCACGGCGTTTGGGCGGACGGCCACGCCTTCGCGCACGATCGGAGCGCCGAGCCACGCTGCAGGGATTGGGTCATGATTCGCGCCGTGTTCATCGCCATCGGGGTCTGTTTGATTCTCGTCGGGCTGGAATGCCTGATCGTGGACAAGGCCTATCTCGAAGGCGAAACGATGGTCACGCCGGCCAACTTCTTTTCCGATGCCGTGTTCGCACCGCGTCGCGAGTTCGCACCACCCCGCTGGGCACCGTTCAGCCTGATTGCCGCCGGGGCTGTGGTAATGCTCTACTCATTCTCGATTCCGCGCCGCATTCGCGGTTAGCGTGCCGTCCCGACGAACTTGTGGCTTACGGGACTCTCGAGCACGTTCGTCTCACCGCGACGGGTTTATTTCGCTCGATGGTCCCCCGACGCGCGATCGCGCGCCGGCGACGAGCGGGTTTCTTTGCGGCGATGGCGGCGACGCCGATTCTTGTTGACGCCTAGTTGGACAGCGCCACTTTCAGTCGCCATACAAGCACGAAGCGCAAGCGAGTGAATGATTTACGTTCCAACACACTCGCTCGCGCGTCGTGCTTGTATTCTCGCGGAATTTCACCAAAGTGGCGTTGTCGAACTAGGGTGAATTGCCCAGGGCCTTGGCCACGTCGGTGCGATAGGCGGTCAGCGCCGGCAGGAAACCGGCCAACGCCGCCAACACGATCAACAGCGGCACCAGGATTAGCTCACCGACGTCGAGATGCCACCATTCGATCGGCACCCCGGCGTGCTGCGTAATCGCGGGGGCAAACAGTCCCAGCAGGAAGTGCCCCGCCACGACGCCGCCGAGCCCGCCCAGCAGCGCGAGCATCACCGACTCGAGAATCACGATGGTCATCACCGTCTCGCGACGGGCACCGAGCGAGCGAATCACGGCGATCTCGCGACTCCGCTCGGCCATCGAGTTGTAGATGCTGACCATCACGCCGATGCAAGCCACTACGACGATCGCCACCGTCAGGCCCAACAACACCCAGCGCGTCGGCGCGACGAAGGTGTTGAGCAACTGCTGGACCTCGCCGACCGGCAGCACCGCCTGAGCGATACGGCCCTTGTTGATCTGCTTGATCAAGCTGGGAATCGCCAGCTCAGCGGACAGATCGTCGCGGGCCGCGAGCCGGACCAAAACGGCCGTCACCTCGCGCTGATTCTCAGGCAAGGGCTGGCGAGGACCGGAGGCGTGATCGTGGCCTTCGTGATCGTGGTCGTGGTCCGCGTGCTCGTCGTGATCTTCGTGATCGTGCCCTTCATGTTCGTGTTCGGCATGATCATGATCCTCGTGCCCCTCGTGGTCATGCTCGTCTTGATCGTGGTCCGCGTGCTCGTCGTGGTCGTGGTCTTCGTGTTCGTCGTGATCGTGCCCTTCGTGCCCGTCACGATCCTCGTGGTCGTGATCGTCCTCGCCCGCAGGGGCCGTCAGCGCGTGGCCCTTGAGCAGATAGAAGCCCTCCATGTTCACGAACACCGCCCGATCGTTGGGCGTGCCGGTCGGCTCCAGGATCCCGACCACGGTGAATTGATCCTCTTCGTGGGTGTGGCCCTCGACGCCGTGGGTGATCTCGAACTTGCTGCCCACCTCCAGCCCGGTCTCGCGGGCCGCCGACCAACCGACAACCGCCTCGAAGGCCGCCACCTCGAAGTCCTTGGCCGCACGGGCATCGCGCAGATTTCGCCCGCCCTCGCGAAATTCGTAGTAAACCGGATCGTCGCCCCGCCACGTGTACGGATTCTTATCGAACAGTTCGGGAACCGTCCCCACCACGCGAAAGCCCTTGTACGTATCGCCGAGGCAGAAGGGAATCGCCAGGTCGACGATCTTGCCAAACTCCCCGTCCTCCGCAGCAAACTCCTGATAGTAGGCGTAGGGCACGTTTTCGATCGGCTGGCTCATGTGGAACACTGTGTTCAACACGAGCTGCATCTTGCCTCCCTTGGCCCCCACGATCAGATGAAAGCCCTCGGCCGCGTTGTTGAAGAAGCGCTGCGTCAGGCTGTTGATCACCAGCACGATCACGATCAGGGCCACGCCCAAGGCCATCGAGATACCGGTCAGCCAGGAACTCAGGGCGCGCTGTTGAATGCTGCGCCAGGCAATCGTCAGCAAACTCATGCCACCTCCGCCGTTTGGTTGAGGGTCTCCAACGCTTCGACCCGCTCAAATTGCCCGGCGACCTCGGCCGTGTGGGTAACCATCAGCAAGGCCACGTTCTCTTCGCGGCACGTCTCGCGAATCAGCTCGACGACCTGTTGCTGACGGCCGGCGTCGATGTTCGCCGTCGGCTCATCGGCCAAGAGCAGGGCCGGATGATTGGCCAGCGCGCGGGCCACCGCCACCCGCTGCTGCTCGCCCACCGAGAGCGCCGCGGGCCGGTGCGTCAGTCGCCCGGTCAGGCCGACCCGCTCGAGCAACTGCTCGGCCCGTCCGCGATCAGCCGAGCGCCCGCCAAACGTCATGCCCAACAGCACGTTCTCGAGAGCCGAAAAGGCGGGCAGCAGATTGAATGTCTGAAAGACGTAGCCCATCTTCTCCGCGCGAAAGCGATCGCGGGCCGCCTCGGGAAGCTGCGTGATGTCGACCCCTTCGAGCTCGACCTTACCACGATCGGGCAGGGCGATACCGGCAATGATGTGCAGCAGCGTCGTCTTGCCGCCCCCACTGCGGCCGGTCAGCACGACCTGTTCGCCGCGGGCCACTTCGAAGCGGGGAATGTTCAGGATCGGCAATTCGGCCCCGTCGGGCTGCCGATACGTTTTGCAAACGTCTTGGAGGAGTAACATCAGTCGATCGGCGGGGCGGCAAGGCCAGGTCGCCGCCCTACCCTAAGCGGCCCTGGCAGTTCAATCATATTTGTGCAGCCCTGTCGCGGACAAGTGGAATCGGGCCTGGCCGCGGTTCGCCGCCCGCGGCCCACGAGGGGCAAGCCCCCCACGATGCATCTAGCGCCGCGAGCGCAAGGCCCGCTGGATGTCGCGCTTCACGCTGTCTTTCTTGAGCTTCTCGCGCTTGTCGAACTGGCGCCGTCCGCGGCCAATGCCCATGAGCACCTTCGCGCGGCCTTCCTTGAAGTACATCTTCAGCGGCACCAGCGTCAGGCCGCGCTCGTAGGCCTTGCTGGCGAACTTCTTGATCTCGCGACGGTGCAGCAGCAACTTACGCGGCCGTCGCGGCTCGTGATTCAACGTGTTGGCCTGCACATACTCGGCAATGTCGCAGCCCATCAGCCAGACTTCGTCGCCCTTGATCCGCCCGTAGGCCTCGTCAAGCGAGACTTTGCCGTTGCGCAGGCTCTTCACCTCGCTACCGACCAACACGATGCCGCACTCGAGCGTGTCGAGGATTTCGTAATCGTGGCGGGCCTTGCGATTGTCGGTGATTCGCTGCGAGTTCTTGTCCTCGGCAGCTTTCGCGTTTTTCGATTTCTTGGCCATCCGAACGACGCGCGCTACGCTGGAGTTTGTCGATTGCGTACCAGGATTAACAGGATCGAACGGGATCGCTCTCGCGGCGGTCCGGAAGACGCAACGCCTCATGTCCACACAGGGCGGATGCCTCGCCGATTTTGCCCGTTGCCAGCGGCCACCCTGCCGACTGCCGGCTCGCCGCCGAATCGACTATTATAGCGACAGACACACGATCCCCGTACGGTGTTCGTTTCGCCCCTTGGAGCGCAGCGTCGCCCCCCTTGCCATGCTCGATCTCCCGATTGTCACCGCGCCGCCGAGCGAACCCGAACCGCCGGTGCGCCGCCTGCCCCCCTGGCTGCGTCGCAACGTACCGAGCGGCTTCGGTCTGCACGCCACCGCGGAACTGATCTCCGATTTGAACCTGGCCACCGTTTGCGAGAGCGCCAAGTGTCCGAATCGTAGCGAATGCTGGTCGCAAAAGACCGCCACGTTGATGATCATGGGCGAGGTCTGCACGCGACCTTGCGGCTTTTGCAGCGTGAAGAAGGGTCGCACCGAGGCCCTCGAGGCCGACGAGCCCGCGCGGGTGGCCGAGGCCGCCGCGCGGATGGACCTGAAACATGTCGTGATCACGTCGGTCACCCGCGACGACTTGCCCGACGGCGGGGCCGATCACTTCTATCACTGCGTACTTGCGGTGCGCGAGCGCACCGGCGCGAGCGTCGAGGTGCTCACGCCCGACTTCATTCATTGCCGCGAGGCCGTCGCCCGCGTGGTCGAGGCCGTGCCCGAGGTGTTCAACCACAACACCGAAACCGTGCCGCGACTCTATCGCGAGGTTCGCGGCCGCAAGAGCGACTATCGCTGGACGCTCGAACTGCTGCGTCGCGTCAAGGCGATGAATCCGGCCATCAAGACCAAGAGCGGACTGATGCTCGGGCTGGGCGAAACGACGACCGAGGTGCTCGACACGCTGGCCGATCTGTTGGAGGTTGGCTGCGATTTTCTCACGCTGGGTCAGTATCTGCAGCCGACCCGCGAACATCTGCCCGTGGTGCGCTATCTGCCGCCCGAAGAGTTCGACGAACTGGGCGAGCGGGCGCGACGGATGGGCTTTCGCCAGGTGGCCAGCGGTCCGTTCGTCCGCAGCAGCTACCACGCCCGCGAAATGGCGGAAAGTTAGCGCGGTGCAACTGTCGCGCACTTAAGATCCGCACGCATCGTGGGTCCGAATTGCCCGGCGACTGCTAGCGCACCAGTTCCAGCGAACTCCAGAGACTGGGGTCCGAAGCGATCGGGAACTCGCTGCCCACCGACAGCGTCTGCTCGCCCAATTCGCGATCGCGCACCAGGTAGGCAAATCCCAGCCGTGGATGTTCTTCGGGGTCGAAGCCGTGCAGGGCCTCGGCCGGAATGAAGCCGGCCAGGTGATAGCCGGCGGCGGTGCGCTTCGAGGCGACCTTCAGCTCTTGAATGCCGACCAGCGGGGCGTCTTCCTTGGCGCGATGGATCTTCAGCGGCAGCGCCAGCGGCTCGCCAAACTTCGCCCCGGTGCCGCCCGGCAGAAAACAGAAGCTGTTGCAGAACCGCGTGGCGCGGTGAACCGTCTGCGTGTCGCGAGTGTCGATCCAGACGGTCAGGCCGTCGCTATCTTCGTGGCGGCTCTCGCGACACCAGGGAGCCGAGTCCTTGCCTGCCACGTCGAGCCGCAAGAGCAGGCCCTGCTCGTTCCAGCCGATCCGCAGATCGGCCCAACTCGGTACGTCGTCGAGCTCGGCAAAGCTGGCGATGCGATACTCTTCGCCCAGGTCGGCCACGCGCTTGCCCCACAGCGGACCTTTGCAGTACAGGCAAGGCACCGCGAAACGGAACAGCATCGGCGCAGCCAACAGACGATCGGGCGCTTCGCTAGGCATGGACCACCTCCTGTTTCACGGTGGCCCGGTGTTCCCGCAGGAAGAACTCGAGATCGCCGTGCTCGTTGTCGCGGCGTTCCAAGTCGTCGCGACCGACCAGCTTGATGCGCACCTGCTCGCGGCTGTCACCGGCGCCCTGGGTGGCACGATCCTGGCCCAGGTGGGCCACGCTGCCCAAGGCGAAGTGGCCCGCCGGTCCCGTCATCACGAGCTCCAGGGCGTCCGACTTCTTCGTGTGCAGGCTGGCCCACGGCTCCTTCTGCTCGGGCACAAACAGGTGGACGACCTGCTGATTGTTCCACAAGAATTGACCTTCCGGCGAGATGTCGGTCAGCAGTTCAAGAACCTCCTCGAGCACGTCGGTATCCCAGCGGATCTTCTTGCCGACCGGGAAGCCCTTGCGCGAGAGGTGCCATTTCTGGCCCAGCACCTTCCACGGCATGAAGTCTTCGACGTTCTGTTCCTTCTTTTCCAGCCGCGTGTCGAAGGCCTCGATCGCCTCGTCGACAAACTTCCAGAATTCGTCGTAGTCGATCTCTTCGAGCGAGTGGACCTTCAGTTCGATTTCCTGCCAGGCCCCGCGAAGATTCTTCACCCGCACGCGGCGATCGGTTCCGTAGACCGGCAAGTCGTGCAGATCGTTGAGCGGCGTCATGCCGATGCGTCGCACCAGGCCTTCGCGATCGAAGGAACGTCGGGCGACTCGGAACTTTAGCTTCAGGAGCCACTCTTCTCCGGTGAGGGCGTGGAAGAACCAGCCGTCCGACTTCTTCTCCGCGGCAATCTCGACCACGCTACGGGCGTTCCAGTTCGTATCGCCAAAGTGGCCCGACTTCTGAATTCGATCGACAATGCGGGCCAGCACACGGCCATCCCAGCGGCACTTCTCGCCGTTTCGCCCGACTCGGTCGCGGGTGTGCCAGCGACGACCGTCGATTTCCCAAGGCATCTTCGTATCGCGGCCGACGTCGGTGATGCTCTGATCGCCTTCCAGCTCGGCGGCGGCCGCGGCAAAATCGAAGACCTTTCGCTCAACGAGCGGACCGGCGGCCAGCACCGGCTCGAGCACCTCGCCCGTGTGACTGCGAAGTCGCTTGCGGCCGCGGACCTTGCCGCCGCGACGGGCCTGTCCTGCGTGCTTGACGATCTCCTCAGGCGTTCCGCTGGCGACGTGGTATCCCCCCTCGTCGCCCGCCTCGGGTCCCATCTCGACAATCCAGTCGGCCGTCTTGATGACGTCAAGATTGTGTTCGATCACCACGACCGTGTTGCCCAAGTCGACCAGGCGATTGAGCACGTCGAGCAGCTTGATGAGATCTTCGAAGTGCAAACCGGTCGTCGGCTCGTCCAGCAAGTAGAGCGTGCGACCCGTGTCGGGGCGGGCCAGCTCCGCCGCCAGCTTGACCCGTTGGGCCTCGCCACCAGAAAGCGTCGGAGCGGGCTGACCGAGTTTGACGTAGTCGAGTCCCACGTCGCAGAGCGTCTGGAGCACCTTGCGAATTTTGGGAATGTTCTGGAACAGCTCGAGCGCCTGGGCACACGACATTTCCAAAACGTCGGCAATCGATTGCCCGTGATAACGAACCGCCAGCGTCTCGGGGTTGTAGCGCTTGCCGCGGCAGGTGTCGCACTCGACCCATACGTCGGGCAGGAAGTGCATCTCGATGCAGATCTGGCCCGCACCTTCGCACTCGTCGCAGCGCCCCCCCGCCACGTTGAAGCTGAAACGCCGCGGGGTATAGCCGCGGACCTTGGCGTCGGGCAACTGTGCGTAGAGCGTGCGAATCATCTCGAACAGGCCGGTGTAGGTCGCCGGGTTCGACGTCGGCGTATTGCCCAAGGCCTGTTGATCGACGCGAATCACTTTGTCGATCTGCTCGACGCCGCGAATCTCGTCGTGTTGACCGACGACCGCCGCCGCCCGATGCAGCCGACGGGCCAGGGCACTGTAGAGCACGTCTTCGACCAGCGAACTCTTGCCGCTGCCGCTCACCCCGGTGACCGCCGTGAGCACGCCGAGTGGAAAACGAATCGTCTCGTTACGCAAGTTGTTGTGCCGGGCTCCGATCACTTCGAGCCAGTGCATGTCCTCGCCGACCGGGCGGCGATTCTTCGGCACGCCGATCGCCTTCTTGCCCGACAGGTACGGTCCGGTGACCGAGGCTCTCCGCTTGGCCACCACGTCCGGCGCGCCGCGGGCGACGATCTCGCCGCCGTGATCGCCGGCGGCAGGGCCGAAGTCGAGCAGTTGATCGGCCGACTCGACCACTTCGCGATCGTGCTCGACCAGCAACAGGGTGTTGCCCAGGTCGCGGAGCTTCGCCAAGGCGTAGAGCAGCCGCTTGTTGTCGCGCGGGTGAAGACCGATCGTCGGCTCGTCGAGCACGTAGAGCACGCCGCACAGCCCGCTACCGACCTGACTGGCCAGACGAATGCGCTGCGATTCGCCACCGGAGAGCGTGGGCGCGGGCCGCTCCAGCGTGAGGTATTCCAGACCGACATCGCAGAGGAAGCGGACGCGATTGTTGATTTCGCGAAGCAGCTGCCCGGCGATCTTCTTTTCGCGGCTGTCGAGCTTCCACTTGGCGGCCGTGGCCTGCAACTGTCCCAGCGGCAGGCGACCGATGTCGTGCATCGAGAGTCCGTTAAATCGCACCGCCGCCGCATCGGCCCGCAATCGCGAACCGCTACAGGCCGAGCAGGGAACCTCGTCGATGAGGTGTTCGAGCTTGCCGCGAAAACGAGGCGATAGTCGCGAGGCTTCTTCGAGCGCGGGGTAGAGCCCCTTGTATTGAAAGCGGAACAAAGGTCGCGAGGCCTTGCGACGTCCGGCGGGCATCACGTCGATCCAGCGTTCGCCGGCGCCGTACAAAACGATGCGTCGCTGCCGCGCGGTGAGCTGTTCCAGCGGCACGTCCAGCGGCACCTCGGTCTCGGCCGACAGGGCCTTGAGCATCGCGGCGAAGAGTTTGTTGTCGACACCGGGCCACATCGCCACCGCGCCTTCGGCCAGCGTCAGCTTTTCGTCACGCAACAAGGCCTGCAGGTTGGCTCCCGTCTCCGTGCCCAGGCCCTCGCAGGCAGCGCACCAGCCGAGCCAGCTGTTGAAGGAGAAGCTGTGCGGCGTGAGCGGCTCAAAGCTCTCGCCACACTGGTCGCAGGCGTAGTGCTGCGAGTGAATCTGCACGGTCCACTTCGGCTCGGGCTTCTTCTCGTCGACCACGGCGACGTGCATCACCCCTTCGCCCAGCGTCAGACAAGCCTCGACGCTCTCCGCGATTCGCGAACGGGAGGCGGGCCGGACCGTAACGCGATCGATCACCACCTCGACGGTGTGACGACGGCGACGGTCGATCGTGGGAGGTTCGTCGACCGAGTGCGTTTCGCCGTCGACGCGAATGCGCATGTAGCCGCGTCGCCGCACGTCTTCCCAAATCCGCGCGTAGTCCTCGCCGACGCTGACGCTCAAGGGCGACATCAGGTAGAGTTTCGCCCCCGACGGCAGGGCCATGATCTTGTCGACGATCTCGTCGACCGTTTGCGTGCCAATCTTCACGTCGCACTCGGGACAATAGGGTGTGCCGATCCGGGCCATCAGAATGCGAAAATAATCGTAGATCTCGGTCACCGTGCCGACCGTCGAGCGGGGCGTGTGACCCATGTGCTTCTGCTCGATGGCGATGGCCGGTGAGAGACCCTCGATGTGTTCCAGTTGCGGCTTCTGCATCTGGGCCACAAATTGCCGGGCATAGCTGGAGAGACTCTCGACGTAGCGGCGCTGCCCCTCGGCATAGATCGTGTCCATGGCCAGCGATGTCTTGCCGGAGCCGCTCATGCCGCAGCAGACGGTCATCTGATCGCGCGGCACCTCGACGTCGATGCCCTTGAGGTTGTTCTCGCGCGCGCCGCGGACCTTGATGTTCTGCGAGCGGGCGCCCGACTTGCGGGCGACTGGCTTGGCCTTCAGCGGCGCGTGCCCCTTCAGCACGGGCCGCAGGGCGCGACCTGTGTGCGAGGCGGCTACCTTGGCGATCTCCTCGGGCGTGGCGGCGGCGACGATCTCGCCACCGGCGGCTCCACCTTCGGGACCGAGGTCGATCACCCAGTCGGCCGTCTTCACGACGTCCAGATTGTGCTCGACCACCAGTACCGTGTTGCCAGCGTCGACGAAGTCGTGCAGCACCTTGAGCAGCAGCTTGATGTCGGCAAAGTGCAGCCCCGTGGTCGGCTCGTCCAGAATGTAAAGCGTCTGCCCGGTACTTCGCTTGGAAAGCTCGCGGGCCAGCTTGATCCGCTGGGCTTCGCCCCCGGACAGTGTCGGCGACGGTTGCCCTAGCTTCAGGTAGTCGAGCCCCACGTCGTGCAGCGTCTGCAACTTCTGCCGCACCTTGGGAATGTTCTCAAAGTGTTCGAGCGCCTCTTGCACGTCCATCTCGAGCACGTCGGCAATCGACTTGCCCTTGTAGCGGATCTGGAGCGTCTCGCGATTGAAGCGATGGCCCGAACAGACGGGGCATGTGACCCAGACGGCGGCCAGAAAATCCATCTCCAGTTTGTTCGAGCCGTTGCCCTCGCATGCCTCGCAACGACCGCCGTCCACGTTGAAGCTGAAACGCCCAGGCGGATAGCCACGGCGCCGGGCGTCGGGCAACTGCGTGTAGAGCTTGCGAATCTCGTCGAACAACTTGATGTAGGTGGCCGGGTTGCTCCGCGGCGTGCGACCAATGGGCGACTGGTCGATGGCGATCATCTTGTCGAGATGATCGAGGCCCTCGATCTTGCGATGCCGGCCCGGGTCGCCATCACCGCCGTTCAGATCGCGCCGCAGCGCCTCGATCAGAATGTCGTTGGTGAGCGAGCTCTTGCCCGAACCGGAAACGCCCGTCACGCAGACAAAGTTGCCCAGCGGAATGTCGGCCGTGACGTTCTTCAGATTGTTGTGACGGGCTCCCACGACCCGCAGCTTGTGCTCGCCCACGGCGCGGCGGTGGGGCGGAATCGCGATCGAATCTTCGCCCGAGAGAAATTGACCGGTCACGCTCCGCTTGGCGCGGGCCAGGTCGCGGGCCGAGCCGAGCCCGACGACTTCGCCGCCGCGAACGCCCGGCCCCGGTCCAAAGTCGATCAAGTGATCGGCCGCCAGCATGGTGGCCTCGTCGTGCTCGACGACGACGACCGTATTGCCCAAGTCGCGCAACTGGGCGAGCGTTTCCAGCAGACGATCGTTATCCCGCGGGTGCAATCCGATCGAAGGCTCGTCGAGAATGTAGAGCACGCCGACCAGTCCGCAGCCGATTTGCCCTGCCAGACGAATGCGCTGCGACTCGCCGCCAGAGAGAGTCGGGGCCGTGCGATCGAGACTCAGGTAGTCGAGCCCCACGTTCATCAGGAAGCCGAGCCGGCCGCGAATTTCCTTGAGCGCCTCGGTGGCGATCAGCGATTGCGTCTTGTCGAGCACCAGCTCGCTGAAGTAGTCGACCGCGTCGACCACCGGCAACTGGCACACCTCGGGCAACGAACGCTTCGGCTGTTCGGCAAAACGAGGATGTCGCGACTCGATCTTCGCCGCGCAGGCCTGCGGATTGAGCCGGGCCCCGCCGCAATCGGGGCAGCCAATCTGGCTCATGTACTTTTCGAGCTGGCGGATCTGCGGTTTGCTGCGGCTGTTGCGATACTTCGACAGCAACTCGGGAATGACGCCTTCGAACGTGCCGCCGTACTTCTGGCCCTGCGGCCCGTTGCGCCAGGTGAAGGTAATGTGCTCTTCGCCGGTGCCCCACAGCCAGATGTACTGCGACTCCTCGTCGAGTTCTTCCCAGGGCGTGTCGAGCAGCGTGCCCTCGGGCAATTCGAGTTTCCGCTCCATTGTCTCGGCGACACCTTTAAAGATATGCCGTTTCCAACGACCCCAGTCGCGATGGCCGCCGACCAATTCGATCGCCCCCTGCTTGAACGACTTGCTGCCGTCGGGCACGAGCCGCTCGGGATCGAAGCTGAAGAACTCGCCCAGCCCGTCGCACTCCAGGCACATCCCCTGCGGACTGTTGAAGCTGAACAGCTGCGGCGAAGGCGGCTCGAAGCTCAGTCCGCACTTGCCGCAGGCATAGTGGGCCGAGAGCTGCAAATCGCCCTCGACCGTGCGGCGCGCGGTGGTGTTCTTCTTGGCTCGCCGCGAAGTCCCCTTCGCCGAACGAGTGGCGGCCTTGCCGTTGCCCTCGGCCTCGGCGCCATCGAGTTCGGGGGCACAAATCAAATTGCCGTCGCCCAGCTTCAGCGCCAGATCGACCGCCTCGCTCAAGCGGGTGCGGACGTCCTTGCGACAAGTGAGCCGGTCGACGACGACCTCGATGTTGTGCCGCATCTGCCGGTCGAGTTGCAGATCGTCGGTCAAACGCACGACGCTGCCGTTGACGCGGGCCCGCACGAAGCCCTGCTTCAACAGGTCCTCGAACAGGTCGCGATACTCGCCCTTCTGGCCGCGGATGATCGGGGCGAGCACGTAGAACTTCGTGCCCTGCGGCTGATCCAGAATCCGCTCGATGATCTGCTCGCGCGACTGGGCCTCGATTGGCTCGCCGCAGCGGTGACAATGTCCCTGACCCACGCGGGCGTAGAGCACGCGCAGATAGTCGTAGATCTCGGTGATCGTGCCGACGGTCGAACGGGGGTTCTGGCCCGAGGTCTTTTGCGAAATGGAGATCGTGGGGCTGAGGCCCGAGATGTGCTCGACCTCGGGCTTGGGCATCTGACCTAGGAACTGGCGGGCGAAGCTGGAGAGGCTTTCGACGTAGCGACGCTGCCCCTCGGCGAAGAGCGTGTCGAAAGCGAGCGAGCTCTTGCCCGAGCCGGAGACCCCCGTCAGACAGATCAGTTGGTTGCGCGGCAGGGTGACGTCGACCCCACAGAGATTATGTTCGCGGGCGCCTTCGATGACGATGTCGGCAGCGGGCATGGCGGGCGGGCGAAGGAGGCGAACGGCGGGGGACGGCGAAGCGAGGCAACGGGCTCGCCATGACACAGACGCGCTGGGGCGGCGCACGCGGCGAATCCGAATCGCTCATTTTACGAGCCGGCCGGGTCAGCCAACAAGGCGGAAAGATAGGCGACACTGCCTAGGCGAAGATACGCTGCTTGCGCTCGCCCCCGCGCTCGCCGGACAGGAAATCCACACCAATCGGCGACCGCCTGCGCGAGGGGCAATGCGAGCGATCACGCAGCGGGCCGACACGAGGCGTCGCTCAGGCCCGCACCACCCGGCCACGTACATAGACGTCGTCGCCGGTCGTGGTGATCGTCGGTCGAACCACCTGCGTGGCGGCCGACATCAGATCGACACCACGTCCGCCCACCGCGGCGGGCGCCTCGGCACCGCCGATGATCTTGGGAGCGATGAAAGCGTGCACTTCGTCCACGAGTCGCGCGTCGAAGAGACTGCCTAACAGTTCCGCGCCCCCTTCGACGAGCACGTTGGTCATTTCGCGCCGGCCTAGCTCGTCCAGCAGCGACGCGAACCGCGCGGCGCGATCGTCGCCCGCAGCGCAAAACACTTCGCAGCCCGCCGCCTCCAAGGCCGCGACCTTCGCCTCGTCGGCCGTCGCACCGGTCGCCACCAACACCGGCCCTTCGCTCGCGGTGCGCACAAGCTGACTCTCGAGCGGCAAGGAGGCGGTGCTGTCGACGACGATCCGCGTGGCGGTCCGCGGTCCCGGCGGACGAGCGGTGAGCAGCGGATCATCGGTCACCGCCGTGCCACGACCGACCATAACGGCATCGACCCGGCCGCGCAGCCCGTGCACGACGGCCCGCGACTCTTCGCCGGAGATCCACTGGCTATCGCCGGCGCGCGTGGCGAGTCGCCCGTCGAGTGACATGGCCCACTTGGCGATGATCCAGGGGCGGCCGTCGGTCACCCGTTTCAGATAGGGCGCGCACAACTCGCGGGCCTCCTTCTCCAAGAGCCGGCTGGCGACGTCGACGCCGGCCGCCCGCAGGGCCGCGGCTCCTCCCCCATCGACGTGCGGAGACGGGTCGGCGAGCGCATACACGACACGGACCACGCCGGCGGCAATGAGTGCTTCGGTGCAGGGCGGCGTCTTGCCTTGATGACAACACGGTTCGAGCGTGACGTAGGCCGTCGCACCGCGAGCCGCCTCGCCGGCCGTCTCGAGTGCCGCGACTTCCGCGTGCGGGCCGCCGAAGTGCGTGTGCCAACCTTCACCGACGATCTCACCCTCGCGGGCCAGCACGCAGCCGACCATCGGGTTCGGCTCGACGGAGCCTTCGCCCCGGACGGCGAGCTGCAATGCCCGCTCCATCATGGCGATTTCGGCGGTGGCCCAATTCATGCGATGCTCGCGTGTGGCGTGGTATCGAAGCCGCGCGTGCGTCCGCCACTGCCGACACCTAAGCACGATCGTGCAGCAGCCGCGCCGCCTCGACGGCGAAATAGGTCAACACGCCGGCAGCTCCGGCGCGCTTGAAGGCGAGCAGGCCCTCGAGCACGACCCGCTCGCGGTCGAGCCAGCCGCGCTCGGCCGCACCGGCCAACATGGCATATTCGCCGCTGACCTGATAGGCGAAGGTCGGCACGGCAAAGGTGGTCGCCACCCGCGAGACGATGTCCAAGTAGGGCAGTCCCGGTTTGACCATCACCATGTCGGCCCCCTCGGCGATGTCGAGCGCGACTTCGCGAAGCGCCTCGTCGGAGTTGGCCGGGTTCATCTGATACGTTCGCTTGTCGCCTTGCCCCAGGTTGGCGGCCGAGCCGACCGCATCGCGAAACGGCCCGTAAAAGGCCGAGGCATACTTGGCGGCATAGGCCATGATCTGCACGTGCGTGTAGCCCGCCTCGTCGAGCGCGCGGCGAATCGCGCCCACGCGGCCGTCCATCATGTCCGAAGGGGCGATGACGTCGCAGCCCGCCGCGGCCTGCACAATTGCCTGGCGACAGAGGACCTCGATCGTCTCGTCGTTCAGGATCACGCCGTCTTCGAGCAGGCCGTCGTGTCCGTGGCTGGTATACGGATCGAGCGCGACGTCGCAAAGAATGCCGATGCCGTCGACCGACTTCTTCACCGCCCGCACGGCGCGGCAGATAAGATTATCGGGGTTGGTCGCCTCGTCGCCGGTGGGCGACTTCTTGGCCGGGTCGGTGGCGGGAAACAGAGCCACTGCGGGAATGCCCAGGTCGCGGGCCGCGGCCACCCGTTCGACCAACCGATCGAGCGAGTAGCGGACCACGCCGGGCATCGAATCGATCGGTTCGCCAGCGCCTGCGCCTTCGCAGATGAAGACGGGCCAAATGAGGTCGTCGACCGACAGCGACGCTTCGGCCACCAGGCGACGCGACCAGTCGCTGTGGCGATTGCGTCGCAATCGCGTGGTGGGATAGCGACCGAAAGGTGTCGCGGAAGATTCGTCGGCCACGATGTTCTTGCTCGGGTCCAAGGAACGGGCGTCGTGCGGCGACGGGACAGGGCGACCCGTGCGGACCGCGACTTACCAACTCGCATCCTTTGCACTCGCGGCAACATCCGTGGCCAGGGCTTCTGCATTGCGCGTCTCGCCGGCAACATCGAGACTCGCCTCGGCAAACGAGTCCTCGGTTTCCCAGACCACGACCTTGGTGGCGATCACCTCGGTATCGACCAGCAACTGCGGCGCCACGTGGTCGAGCAGATAGCGGGCCATGTTCTCGGCCGTGGGATTGTACGGCAGCACGAAGTACTTTGACGGCTCAACCTGCTTGATCGCATTCACGCCGTTGTCGTCACCCTCGAAGAGCAGGAACCCATGGTCCCAGTGCTCGTCGAGCCAGCCTTTGAAGCGGGCCTTCAGATCGGCAAAGTCGATCACGCGTCCGACCGAGTCGACCGACTCGCCGGTCACGTAGAAGTCGGCCACGTAGTTGTGCCCGTGAAAGAACTCGCACTTGCCACCGTGCTGGTGCAGTCGATGTCCGGCGCAGAACTTGATGCGCCGCATGATCGAAAGACCCATGACTCGTATCCTCAAGAGAAACACAGGGGGCCGCGCCGTCGCGTGACGAAACGCGCGCCGCGAACCACGCACAATTTGCAAACCTCGGTGAGCCGCGATAGACTCACAGCTTCTATCGTAGCAGCCCCCCAGCACAGCGGAAAGGTTGTCCCGCCAGCGCGATGAGCGACCCGCCAACCACGCGCCGCGACGAGGCCACGGGCGAATTGACGCTGGCCGCGGCCCAAGAGCGCGTCGACGCCTGGATACGCGACGTCGGGGTGCGTTACTTCTCCGAGCTGACCAACCTGGCGCAGCTTGTCGAGGAGGTCGGCGAACTGGCCCGTCTGCTCTCGCGGACCTACGGCGATCAGAGTTTCAAGCCGGGTGAAGCCGACGGGGAGCTCGCCGACGAGTTGGCCGACGTACTGTTCGTGCTGATCTGCCTGGCGAATCAGACGGGCGTCGACCTGACCGAGGCGCTGGAGCGCAACCTGGCCCACAAGGCCGAGCGTGACGCCGCGCGGCACCAGGCGAACGAGAAGTTGCGGTAGGGGCGCCGCGCGACGGCGAACACTATTCCAGCACTGGCTGGGTGCCATGGCCACGCCCCGCGTGGCCATGCGTGGACGACGACATACGACGACAGAAACTATCCCGGCACTGGCTGGCAAGCAGGTGAGTGCCACCCGGCGCCCGGGGTCTGGTCCAATTTTCGGCCGCTCGATTCTTCCTCTGGTAAGTGTACTGACCGAAAACTTGGACCGGACCCCTTCGTCGCGCGCTGTCCGCACGGACTCTAGCGTAGAGTAAGCGAGGGACGTCTTCGTTGGTCGTTAAAGTCCCAGTCACGTTTCGGGCTATCTTTGGACTGTCGCACATGCACTGGCGGATGTGCCCCCGTCGCCACCGAATCCAGCTACAATCAAACCGCGTCCCACGAGGCCGCGTGGGGACAGGCTACTTCGGAGTCGTTGCCGGTGGCGCTACCCATGACCGCGAGTGAACCGCCAGCTGCCGAGCGTCGCCGCCGCCTGGCGGCGGCGGGGCTGGTGCTGGGGCCGCCGCTGTTCATGCTGGGCGAGGTCGTCCACCACCAGGTCGACACGCGACCCGTCCTGGCGGCCGCCCTGGCCTGCCTGGGACTCTACCTCTGGATCGCCGGCATCTTGGGCATCGTCCACCTGCTGCGGCCCGACGCTGACCGACTCGGTCTGTTGGGCGGTGCCGCTGCACTGCTCGGGGCGATTGCCGTCTCGAACATCATGGTGATTCAGCTGGTGTTCGCGCTGGTCGATCAGAAGGTGGAAAGCTACCCCGAGCTGATCCGCGACATCTTCAACTACGTGCTGTTCGTCACGTATCTGTTCGGTCCCGTCTTTCCCGCCGCCCTGGCCGTGCTCGCCGGCGGTCTCCTCTGGCAACGGATCTTTCCGACCTGGATCACCGTGACGTTTCTCAGCGGCGCGCTGACGTTTCCGGTAGGCCGTGTGGGCGGAGTGCCGCTGATCCTCCACGTCACCGATTTTCTGCTCGCCGTCGGCGCCATGGCGATGGGATGGCAGCTCTGGAAACGTGCCGAACTATGGAACGGCCCGCCGGAGCGCCCCGCCGACCGATAGCGGGCCCGGTGCGATTCGTCGCTGGCGAGGGGTGAAGCTCGGCTGCGGTGGGGCCTGAGCAGGTGCTGCCCGTTGGTCTCCTAGCACGCCGAAAGCCGGTCGTAGTCGGCGACCGTGGCGCCATCCAGACAAGCACGGATGATCTCTTGAGCTTTGGGGTCGAGATCTTCGTCGAGGAACTGGCGGATCTGCTCGTGGAAGAACTCGGTGAGAATCTCCGCGCCCCGGTCGTAGGCCTCTTCGCCAACTTCGGGTTGGGTGTCGACCTGCAGGAACCAGTGACCGATCACCTGACCCTCGACTTGAATCGTCCGCAGCGAGCGACCCAGCAGCGGACAACGGCTGGCCACCAGGCGACCTTCGGTGAACGCGGCCGAGCCACGACGCGCCAGGTATTCTCGCGCGACCCACTGCGGCGCAAAGCCGACCTGCCAGCAGCCGACGTGTTGATTGGGCACCAGGATGAACATCGTGTCCTGGGTGTCCATCACCTGGCGAAACAGGATGTTCGCCTGGTCGACACGCCGCCCCGTCGCGAACGGCCAATACGAGCCGACGCCCTCGGAGCTCATGCCTTCGGTCTCCACAATCGACGGGTTGCCGTGGCCGCGCGGGGCGACCAAACGCCAAAGCCACGCCAGCGACGGCGGCAACAGGTGGAACAGGCCCAGAATGCCATACGTGGGGCGCTCGCGGGTGCAGGGAGGACAACGCACACCGAAGCTGCGAATGTCGACCGTCACCGGCTCGTTGACGATGCCGGGGTAGTTCGCCCGCGGAAACACCAACCGCGGATTGGGACAGGGGACGCCTGGCTTGTCCTCGATCGGCTCCCAGATGAGCGCCGTCGAACCGGGCACGGCATCGATATTGAGAAACAGAAGTGGTTCCCGCGGGCGCATGGTGAGTGCCTCGAGGTGCGGGTCGGTCCCGTATTCGGTGATGTGATTGACGCGGAGGAACCAGGCGTGCTCGGCGTCCGTTAGCGAGAGCTTCTGTTCCCGGGCGCTGTTGTCCTGCAGCTCGGGGTGGCACAGGGCCATGTCGTCGGTGACTGGCCGCAGCTCGCAACCGCGGGGGATCGACACGTATCGCTTTTCGCCGTTGACGATGTTGGTCCCCAGCTTCAGGCGGCCGTCCAGCTCGCGGTGCATCTGCTCGAGCATCTCGCTCTTGCCGCCGCCCGAGGCGCCCTCGTGCATCATCGTAATCGTGTTGTCGTACGGAGTGAGCACCTGGACCGTCGAGCAGTGCGCGGTGGTCCAGCCGTCTCGCTCGCCATAGTTCAGCAACATGCCGTACACGCCCTTCTTGGCGGAAGGGCCCGGGTACAGGTTGTAGCTGAACAGCTCGTGCAGCTCTTCGCGACGGTTGTGCACCACAACCTGCCGGCCGTCGAAGTGCGTGTGACGAAACGGCGGGGCAATGTAGATGATGGCCGAGTGGTAATACGCCTCGCCCATCGCGCTGATCTGCTCGAGGGGCACGATCCCCTGTAACGTGGCCAGCCCGAAGGCAAAGAAGGCCGCGTTGGCTGGGCAAATCGCCATGGCGGGAAGGCCCTTGCCGGGCAGGCCTGCGTCAAAGAAGAAGCAAGCGACGTCCTGCGTCTTGAGCCACTCGAAGGTCTCCTGCCGCAACGTCTCGAAGTCGTCGCCAAAGCGGCTCTTGAAGGTCTGCTTGTCGGTGGCGCGATCGTCGGCGATCACCATGCAGTTCGGATCTCGACGCCGCATGTACGGCTCGAGGTAGTTGGCGCTGATGCCGTTGCGCACGCGGCACACTTTCGCTTCCGTGATATACTCGCCGTCGATGTCGTAGCCGACGTGGAAGTAGCCGCGGTCGTCGACCTGATCTTCGGGGACGGCCGCCTCGGCCAACTCGGCGGCAGTGTTAAAAAAGCGGACGCTCTTGGCCTCGGTGAGGACCTGTTTGGCGAAACGAGAAAGGCCGAGCTTGAGAAGTTCGTCGGCAATCATAGCGACTCCATTGCTAAGCGAGTGGGTTGGGAAGTTGCCCGTGCGAGCCAAGCCCCCGCCGGAGGCTCAGCGGTGGGAACTGCCAACTCACGCCAGAACCTACGCGAAGCCCCGATGGCGGTCAATCGGAGGACGGGAAGCGGACAACACCCCGGGCGCAACTGATCCGTTGTCCGGCAGCGAAGCGTCAAGGGGATCTCGCCAGCGCGCCGAGGCGCCGTGAGATTGTCGATTCTTGGAGCACGTACCAGAGCTTCGAGTTTCGGCAACTCGAGCAAGGGTAACCCAAGCAGGCAAACAGCGGTGCGCTTGGTGCAAGGTGGTGCCGGCGCCGGTGCCGGTGCGTGCGACGGCCACCACCACGTCGCCATTCGTTAACCGGCCGCCATACGACGTTTGACTTTCGTAAGCAGCCGGTTCCATCGCGCCGCGGGCGAGGACCTTCCCCGCTGGAGCCTTCCGAACTCCTCCCAAAAGGTCTTGGCACGGTCCTGGGCGTACGTGACCAGACGATGACGAAGCGCCTCTTCGTCCGGAACGACGAAGATCACGTCGTCGATGATTTGCACGATCGGTCGTTTGGCCGCCCTCGGCAGTGCGTCGCAAATCTCCGCGGTCGTCGGCCATTGCGCCGGCTCGTGCGGTGGTGGCGGAGCGCTCATGAACAGCCGGGCATCGTCGATCAGGAGGATGTCGTCCGCCCGGCCGGAAAGACAACGCAACTCGTCCAGCAGCGGACACTCGTCACTTTCGCCCGCCGTTTCGCCACCCGACCAGTGCCCGTCCAGCCAATGGACGGCACGACGGTCGCCCAGTTCGCGGACAATCTGCGGCAGCACGTCTCGCGAATCTCCCAGGTGAGGTGTCACACCCTCGATCTTGGCGAGCTCCTGGCTATGCAAATCGTAGAGTCCTTGGGCACGCTCGATCGTGTGAACGATCTCGAAGTGATCGGACGCCCATCTCGTCGTGGTGCCGTGGAACGTGCCGGTCTCGACAAAGGCCGTGGCACGGTGGAGCCGGGCCAGCTCGAGCACAATGCCCGTCGGAACTCCCATATTGACGATTCCCATCGTTCCCTCCGATACGCTCGTTTCCTGCTGGCCGCGCTCGACCGATGCGCAATTCAACCGCGCGCCGGCGATCGACGTCAAGACAAAATGGTGCAAAGAGGCGTGGGGGCAGGTCGTCTCACAGAGCCGCCGGTTCGATTCGCGGCTAGGCGGCCTTGCTGCCGTCACCAGGCGTGAGCGAATCGGTCGCTCTGCTTTGGGCAGCCGGCGCCGCGTCCGCTTCGCCATGGCAGGGAAAGAAATTGTCCCACTCGCGGTCGAGCTGCCCGGGCTGCCGTCGATCACGACGTCCCCAAGGTCTTGGCCGTCTCCTGAAAACGCCGCAGATTGCGGTGGGACTCGTTGTTGAAATTCTCTTCGAAGGTTTGCGGTCTGGCCAGGACGAACTTCAAGCCGAGCAGCGTATAAGACGGGATCGTTTCCAGATCGTCGTAGAACTCCGCTGCGATCTTCCTCAGCCGCCACAGCCGCGACCAGGGAATGCCCATGATGTCGTGGTGCTCGACGTGCAGGCCCGCATTGAAGGTCACCAGGTTGACCAGCCGGCCATAATGCGACGCGCTCGGCTGATAGGTGCGGCGGCCGTGGAAATGCGAGATGCCCAGCACCCAGCCGAGGCAATAAGGGTTGAGCCAGCCGGTGAAGAAGGCCTGGCTGGCCAACAGATACACGACCGACACCCATCCTCCGTACAGAAAAAGCCCCACACACATCGCCAGCGAGAACAGCGGGTAGACGACCGCCCAGCGCATGAAGCCGGGACCTTCCTTCTCATAGCCGCTGACCATGTGTTCGTCGGCCAGCACCGATAAGGTTCGCCGGCCGGGCTGCAGGCGACCCCGCAGCAACGAGCCGAACAAGTACATCATCAGTCCCACCACACTGCGGATCACCTGCATGACGATCATGAAGGTCGAGTACGGCACGAACAGGGGTGACGTGTTGCGGGTGACCAGAAAAAAGGAACGGCGCCGGGTGATGAAGTCCTTCTTGGCTCCCATGTCGTTATGATGCACCAGGTGCTCCAACCACCACGTGTGGTGTCCCGACAGGAACATCGGTAGCGTGGTCAACGTGAACAAGTAGCGGTTCCAGGCGAGCTTCTTGAACACCAAGCCATGCGTACACTCGTGGCCCAACTGAAACAGGCCGATGTTGATGACGCTGCCCACGAAGTACGCGGTCAACAGCATGACCCACCACGGCGCGTGGCTGACGGCCAGGGCCAGGCCAATCTGAGTTCCGGCCATCAAGACGCACCAGAGAGCGGTGGAGGGACGGTTTCCGAACAGTTGCTTGACTTCCGGATGGGCGCGCAGGATCGCCCGGGCGCGTTCTCGATGCCACACGGCATCGGGCTTGTCGTCATCCGACACGCGATCGGAAATGTCGACTTCGAAACCTGGAAACACAGGAGCGGCGGTGCCGAGCATCCCCAAGCGCATCTTCGGCCGGAATCCACCCGGAAGGACCTTTTCGTTGCTTGCTTGAATCATGGGGTAGTGTCCTTGTGAAGTTGGCTCGTTGAACCTGCCAGCCAGCGTCCCGCCTATTGAGCCCTGCGCAGCCAATGAACCAGGCCGACCAGCGGGAGGCCGGCGTTCCAGCCATCACCGCCGCCGCGAAGGGCTCATTAACAACGCAGCCATCAATAAACGGACAGGCAGCCGCCGCGCGGTGTCCGGCGATCCGCACGTCTTGCCAAGATAACGGGCGCATCCAGCGCTGCAACGGCAGTTTATAGGCTCGCAACGATCCATAAAAGGGCCTGGATGCGACGACGGGCACGTGCCGAAGTCGGAAGGCTGCGCCGAAAGCGAAGGCTCCGCAGACGAGAGGACGTCTCGCCGAGATGCGCCACCACGAAAGCCACTTGGATGGCGGCGACGGAGTCGATCGGCGAACGCTCCGACCGCCGCGCTCGGAGCGTCCAACCTGGGTGAAGCGCGCGACGACTCAAGATAAAATCGATTCGTTTTGGTCGGGCGAATCCTTTGACCTGCCGGAGAGCCAGGAACTGAGCTACCACCTGGCCGTGGTCCTGGTTCGCAATTTGATGTCCGATTATCCGCGCCGCGTTCTGGACTTTCTCAATTCGGCGGAATTCTCCGACGCCGGAAACGCCGCGTTGATCGACTCGTGCGGCATCTCTCTCGTCGATCTTGTCGGTCAATTCCTGGGCCGTGGTCCGTGGAGCCCCCGCACGGACTATTCCGATGCGGAAGCGTAAGACGTAACCGCCGGGCCGTGTGTTCCATCGACGTCGATCGATTTGCGCGCATCGAGACTCGCGCATCACTCGCTCCGGTCTTCCAATGGACGGTGGCGAATCTGACAATTGGGTAGCCTCTGGCGCAGCCATTCGATCTGCCTTTCGCCTACTGGAACATCGCTC